>NZ_FNEX01000005.1 GCF_900100435.1 Pedobacter sp. ok626
TATTGAGTGGCACGAATGCTAGTTGTGAAACAAGCAATGCTGCGTTAAAGATGAGGGCGGGCCCCTCGGCTCGGCATGCAGGTGCCGAAGCCAAACCACCACTAAGTTGCTGTGGTAAAGAGTCACGGTGGCGAGCGTTAGTGGAAAAGGCATCGTAAGAGGTGTCAGGTAAGTGTTAAGAAGACGAGCGAAAGCGAACCGATCGAAGAGGTGTCGAAAGGATTGGACGATGTCAGAACCGGGGATCAATATCTACCTGGGATCAATAAGGAAGTCACCTGTTTACTGGCCTTATGGCATCCGGCATATAGACGGCGTGATCTTAACACAGGCTTTAATGTGGAACGTGCGAACCTGTCGTAGCGATGTTAAGGGAAAACCTCAAGCCGGAGTGCCAGCAAGAGGGAAAGTACCGATGCGCTTCACGGGGGCGGAACTCTTCGTAGTACTGATGAGGCCTCTGTAATGGATGTGGAGGGAAGGGAGCGTATTATTCAAGTTTTAGAAAACATAGAAGGAAACTGCTTAAGGGCAGGAGGTACAGAAATGAAGAAAACAAAACCATTTACAATTGGAAAACTAGAAGTAATGAATGCTTATTTAAAGGTAAAAGCCAATAAAGGCAGCGGAGGTGTGGATCAGATGAGTTTACAAGACTTTGAGCTAGACAAAGCAAACCATCTGTATAAACTGTGGAACCAGATGAGTTCCGGCAGTTACATGCCCTGTGCGGTGAAGTTGGTAGAAATCCCAAAGAAAGGTGGCGGTAAAAGACCGCTGGGCATTCCTACGATAGTAGACCGAGTGGGTCAGACCGTAGTAAAAGACCTGCTGGAAAAGGCCATGGACAAGATCTTCCATGAAGACAGTTACGGCTACCGTCCAAACAAATCAGCCCATCAGGCACTAGAGCAAGCCCGTAAGCGCTGCTGGAAGTTTGATTGGGTGATAGACATGGACATCCGCGGTTACTTTGACAACATTCCGCATGAGTTGCTAATGAAAGCAGTGAGGAAACACACCGACATCAAATGGGTGCTGCTATACATCGAAAGATGGCTGGTTGCTCCATTACAACTGGAGGATGGAACCATAGTGGCAAGAACGAAAGGCGTTCCGCAAGGATCGGTAATCGGGCCACTACTGGCTAACCTCTACCTGCATTACGTGATGGACTTATGGCTAAGCAGGAACCATCCTGACTGCCCGTTTGAACGTTACGCAGATGATAGTGTGATCCATTGCGCAAGTAGGCCAAAGGCCGAAAGGCTATTGCAATTATTAGCAGAAAGAATGCAGGAATGTGGACTGGAAATGCATCCTGAGAAGACCAAGATCGTGTACTGCAAGGACAGTAACAGAAGGCAAAACTCACCCTACGCCGAGTTCGACTTTCTCGGCTATACATTCAGGCCGAGGCAAGCTCAACACAGCGGACGCAAGGAAACTTTCAGTAACTGGCTGCCCGCAGTAAGCAGGAAATCGAAACAATCTATGACTGAGAAGATGAAAAGCTGGACGATACTTCGGGCATCAGATGTACAGATCGAAGACATAGCGAAAGCTATCAATCCTGTTTTGAGAGGCTGGATCAATTACTACGGTAAGTTTTACCGAACAGAATTAAAGGACTTTATGACAAGAGTAAACTTAATGATTGCCCGCTGGGCACGTCGCAAGTACAAGAAGCTCCGAACGAGCTTGCTGAAAGCCATAATGTGGCTTAAAGGACTATCAGTTAGACAACCATCCTTATTCCTACACTGGGAGATCGGAGTAACACCGAGATGATGGCAACTAACAGAGAAATCCAAGTCCAACCTTCGCACGCGGGATGCTTGACACGAAGTCAATGGTTGGATAATAAGAGCCGTATGATGGGAGACCATCACGTACGGATCTATGAGAATCTCAGGCTGAAATGCCTGGGTTTACTTAACAATCTTCAAATTATGAAATGTATATATATGCTATTTTTTGCTGTGTTGCTATTTGTTTCCTGCAAAAAAATGGATGTTTCCCAACCTGAGTTCGAAGTCCAGTTGAGCAAGCTTCAATATAAAGTGGATGATACGGTGAGGTTTAACTTCTCTGGCGAAGTAGAAAATATTGTTTTCTATTCCGGGGAGCGTGGCTTCAGATATGCAAATAAAGATGCGGTGACGATTGAGCGTGGAATTCCACAGCTGCAGTTTACAACTGCGCTTGCGGGAGTAGCACAAGCCAATTCCCTTAAAGTTTTGGTTACCAAAAATCTGCTGGGAAGCACTCCTGAAAATTTAGTGGCTAGCAGTTGGACGGATATCAGTGATCAGGTAACCCTGGCCGTCAATTCCACCAGTACTGTATCAGGAATCGTTGATCTGAGTACATATGCTACAGAAGGTACTCCCTTTGCCTTGGCATTTAAATATGAGGCGGTAATGAAACCCACAGTCGCGCAACCTACCTGGGTTGTCCGTGCTTTTTCTATCAGTAATTTGTTTCCCGACAAGACATCAGTGCCGCTTGTCTCATTAGCTTCTGGACCATGGACATCCTATAACTTTAAAAATCCTGCAGCGGCCTGGGCTGTTTCGGCAACAGAATTAAGAATGAATGGTGGTGCTGCAAACTCGCCAGATAATGAAGATTGGCTGGTTACAGGGCCTTTAAATTTAAAGGCAACAAAAGAAGTTGCTGATTTCGGATTATCAATACAGAATATCGCAGGACGCAGATTAACCAATTATAGTTATGTGTATAAAAACCCTGGTGTTTATAAAGTAACTTTAGTTGGCTTTAACAATAATATTGATGGTAATAAACAAGTTGTCAGGGAATTTGAAATTACAATAACCCAATAAAAAAATTGAGGATGGAATTATTCAAGAAAGCTACGCTCTTTTTGCTCCTGATAGGAGGAGGTCTGGTAAAAGGGCAAGCCCCTAAAAATGATGTCTATGACAATTCTAAGCCAGTAGTGCTACTGCAGCCCTTGGATATGCAAAGGGTTAAGCAAATTGCAGCGATGTTACCGGAAAAACCTTCTGGGTTTGGGGAAACGTATAAAAATCGTAAAGAGTGGGACAGACTATTTAAAACTGGGAAATACGCTAAACTGCTCAAAACTGCCGATAGTTCATTAAAGGAACCGTTTCCGGCCTGGAGCGATTCAGACTATCTCGCTTATTGGACAAAAGGGACATCTGTTCCGGGAAAGAACATGCTTCAAAAGCGATTGTTATGGCTAACACAGTATGTCTTTGCAGAATGCCTTACCGACCAGGGAAAATACACCAAGGCAGCTGAAAATGCAATACTCGAATTGTGCCGTCAGAAATCGTGGGTAAATCCAACCCATGATTATGATAAAGTAAACTTTGAGGGGAAAAAATATCTGGTTGAGCTATCTGCCGTAAGTTATGCCCGGCATATCGCGCAGGCCTTATATTTACTGGCTGACAAGATCGATCCAAAAGTTAAAGCGGAAGCGATCAAAGCCTTGCAGCTGCGGGTCTTCGATCCTGTCTTAAACTCAGTTGAAACCGGCAACAAGGATAATTTCTTTTTAACGAATACCAATAACTTTAATGCGGTTTGTCTTTCCGGAACGGTTGGCGCTGCCGAAACCGTGATTGATGATAAGACTGAAAGGGCTAAATTTATCGCCATTGCAGAGCGCTATCATAAGAATGGCATTCATGGTTTTCTGCCCGATGGCTATTGTACTGAAGGTTTGGGTTATTACAATTATGGTTTTGGGCACTTTGTGCTTTTACGTGAATCGGTATACAAAAGCACCAATGGCAAGATTGACTTGTTTGCAGATCCTAAGGTAAAATTGATTGCAGAATTTCTTCCTAAAACGGTAATTATCCATGATGTTTTTCCTTCAATTGGTGATTGCCGACCATATACTCAACCTTCCGCTTTTATTCTTTATTATGTAAATCGGAATCTTGGAATAGATATTTCAAGCTTTAAGAAAAGTGCTTTTGAAGGACGTACCACAGATCTGGCTGAAAGTATCCTTGCCGTTTTTCCCGAAACAATATCTTCTGCAAAAGTGACCGTAAATACCAAGGGCACTGAACTGAGGTCTTACTTTGACCAGGCGGGGGTACTTACGGTGCGCCCCGGGCAAAACTCAGATCTAGATATGGGCGCTGCCATTAAAGGCGGCAACAATAACGAACACCATAACCACAATGATATTGGCTCGTTCTCTATTGTGATTGGAGATGAAGTATTGATGGGGGATCCTGGGATTATTCCTTATACCTCTAAAACATTTGGGCCAGAAAGGTATACCTATAAGACCATTGCTTCTTATGGGCATCCGGTACCGCTCGTTGCGGGTAAGGAGCAAATACCCGGCGCTGCGGCAAAAGCCAATGTCATCAGTACTAGCTTTAGCGACGACCAGGATAAACTGGTGATGGACATTGCTTCTGCTTACCCGGTAAAGGAATTGAAAAAACTGGAAAGGGAGTTTACCTACAACCGCAAGCCGGGGGAATTTTTGACTGTTAAAGATAATTTCATCTTTGATAGCAATCAAGCCTATGAGACGGCCTTAATAACAAGGGGCAACTGGAAGCAGATCAATCCTCGTCAAATCGAAATTACCGGTAAGAAAGATAAGTTATTAGTTACCATAGAGAGTAAAAATAATTTTGAAATTAAAAGCGAAGAGTTATCTGAAGGGGCTAAGCCTTATACCCGACTAGCGATCCGGCTAATCAACTCAGTTAAGGAGGGGACAATTTCGATGACCTTTAAACCAATCAGATAAATTGTGACTATGCTGATTCTTACAACCTGGTTATGAAAAATCCATATCTGTTATTCGTTATCGTCTTTCTGCTATGGAGTAACTCCGCAAA
Organism: Pedobacter sp. ok626; assembly: GCF_900100435.1. Taxonomy (GTDB): domain Bacteria; phylum Bacteroidota; class Bacteroidia; order Sphingobacteriales; family Sphingobacteriaceae; genus Pedobacter. The sequence goes on from NZ_FNEX01000005.1 coordinate 4,869, forward strand.
ACCAGCTGTTGTGAATTCAACTTCAAACGGGGGAAACTGGAATGCCCCATCGAGTTGGGCCGGAGGAATTGTACCCTTAAGTACCGATAGCGTAAAAATCGTTGCCGGAAGTACCATAACCATAAACCTGAGCGGGAGCGTCACAGTAAAAAGCCTTGAGATTACAGGAACATTAAATTTTGCTTCCGGATCGGGAGTACTGCTGATCAACGGCTACCTGCTCATTAACAGCGGTGGAAAACTGGATGCTTTTAACGGCACAACCGGCAAAAGTGTAACTGTAAACGGGCATTTGACCAATAACGGATCTATTGAATTTTCAAGGACCGGAAGCATCCTGAAACTCGGGAGTGCGGCTGCTCAAACCAGCATCAGCGGTTCAGGAAATTTTAACATTATCCGTCAGTTAACCATAGACAATACAAGTGGTGTTGTTCTAAACGCCGCGGTCAGTATATCGAATACGCTTCTGCTCAATGACGGCACCTTTACCAATGGTACCAATTTAACACTGAACAATACAGTCGTAGGAAATGGCACAGCATCTGCCCAATGTATCATCCAGCGGTCCCAGACTGCAGCACTTGCCAGCACTTACACCCTTGGTGCAACAGCATCGCTTTATCTCGCCTATGTACACAACCCCTTAATAAGCCCGGCAAGCATTTCAGAGGGAAATGAAATGCCTGTATCCAGGTCCTTATTCCGGATAACCATCAACAATCCCGCCGGACTCCTGCTCAATGACAATGTAACTTTACGTTCCTCCAGTTCTGCATTGGTACTGACTTCAGGTGTCATCAATTTGCCAGCGGGTAAAACCATCATTTGTAACCATGTGAACAATACGAATACTGCTGGTAACGCAACCAGCTACATAAATGGGGGACTGGCGATGGCCGTCGGAACAACAGCAACCACAAGGGTATTCCCTGTGGGGGCTAACGGTCAAAACAGGAAAGTGACTCTAACAGGTCTCTCCGCTTTATCGGGCACATTAATCGTCAGGTTTGCCGTAGGTGCGCCGGGCAGCCCTCTAACCGGATCTGGTCTTACTGCACTTTCAAACCAAAGGGTATGGGAAGGGAGTGTGTTCAGTGGCACAATCAACAACTTCACAAAAATAACGATTGACACTCAACCAGATGATTCCATCCCTGGATCGGCAGTTGACGCGAGAATAGCCAAATCAGCATCATTAAATGGAACCTATAACAGTCTCGGAGCAGGTTCAAACACATTCACAAGTATAAACTCCCCAGTAAGCAGCTATACCACCCTGGGCTGGTTTGCCCTGGGCGCACTGTTGCCAGTCAGCAGTACCTATTATGTTGCCGCAGACGGCAGTGACATTGCCGACGGGAAAACAACGGCAACTGCCTGGAAAACCCTGAACAAAGTAAATGCCCAGGTTTTCAATACAGGAGACTCCATTCTGTTCAGAAGAGGAGATACCTTTAACGGTAAATTACTGATCAAGTATACCGCTAATCTTTATATTGATGCTTATGGAACAGGAGCAAAACCTGTCATCAGTGGTTCGGCGCCTATAAGTACCGCCTGGACACTTTACGGAGGGAATATTTGGCAAACTACATTTAGCCCTGCAGCCCCGGCTGAAATAAGGTCGCTGATAAAAGGAAACGACTTGCTCCCCATTAGCCGTTACCCTAATCCTGACGTAAATCACGGATATTTAAACTTCGAATCCTTTTCCGGAAATACACAGATCACAGATAATGAACTTTCAGGCACACCAAACTGGACCGGCGCTGAATTCGTTTTAAGGTCGTACCCTTTCCGGCTGATCCGCAGTATGGTAACCGCGCATAGTGGAACTACGATAACCTTTCCTGATCCGGTTGACATCGGCATTAAAAACGGTTTTGGCTACTTTTTTGTAAACGACCTGAAAGCCATAGACCAGGAAGGGGAATGGGCATATAAACCATCAACTGGTACAATTTATGTATATGCCACTTCCGACCCAAACCTGAACAGTTATTCGTATGCCAGGGAAGATATAGTCATACAGGCCGACACGGTCAATCAGCTTAGGCTCAAAAACCTGGACATTCAATATGCTGGCAAACTGGCCTTACTGCTAAACAAAACGACTGGCGCAATGATAGACGCTGTAGACATTTCCTATTCCGGTGGCGACGGAATTATACTAGGCAACAGCAGCCGGGCAAGCATACAAAATTCCAGCATATCCCATGTGAACTGGAGCGGAATCTATAGCCAGGCAAATAGCGACCAGATTACCATCAGCCATAACGAGATCACCAACATCGGAAACGCGGCCTACGGGAAGGGGAAAACTTTCGCAGGCATAGACTGTAATTCCGCCAACTCTACCGTTTCCTATAATAAAGTAGCGAAAACAGGCTATTCAGGGATCATCTCTGCTGGGGTCAACAACCTCATCCAGAGAAATGTAATCGACAGTGTTGTACTGTTGCTAAACGATAACGGTGGGATTTATACCAATGACAATATCAATAAGACCAACGGAACTATAATTGAAGAAAACATCATTACAAACAGTATTGGTGAGTATCTGGGCGCTCCTGTAGCGAGCCTGTCCAGCGGTATATATCTGGATAACTTATCTGAAGGGGTTACTGTGAGGAACAATACTGTCGCTTATGTGAACGGCTATGGCCTTTACGGACATTTATTGCAAGGGGGTAATAAATTTTACGAAAATACCTCTTTCCAGAGTGCCCTTTCGGAAATGCGACTCCATGTTCCTACCGTGGTGCCAGAGACTGAAGTCCGGGGAAATATATTGGTGACCAATGATCCTGCAGTTACACACAATGTACTATTGGGCAACTGTCCTGACCATACCTATGCTGAAATTGGTACGTTCAAAGATAATTACGTGGTCAATCCATTTAATGACAAAACCATTCGCTTTAATTATAAAGAAGGTAGCAGCAGTCCAAATATCCGCTACAATTCAGTATATGAATGGGAAGCCGCCGCTTCGCAAATCAGTGGTACAGTCGCTTCGCCTTTAAAATATCCATCCGGGACTATACCCTCAGACGTCATTAAGTTTTACTGCAACCCGACTTCTACAAATCAAAGTTTCAGCTTACCGACAGGTTCGTTTATTGATGTTAAAAACCAGGCTTACTGCGGAACTTTAACTTTAACACCCTATAGTTCGGTCATACTTCTAAAAGCCAGTTCTGTTAACTGTGTTAGCCCTGACTCCTGCGGCGTACCGACGAATGTAGTGGTTACCGCTACTTCCGATACCACAGCAACGCTTAGTTGGAATGCTGCTGCAACTGCTATCAATTATGATGTGCGCTATAAAGGCACGGGGGAGGCCGATTGGAAATACTACCATAACATTTTTGGCACCTCGGCTTTGCTGATCAATCTGGATCCGGAAAAAACTTACGAGTATCAGGTAAGGCGCAGCTGTTACGGAACAGAAAGCGATTGGGTTTTGTTGGAAGACACTACTGCGACTACCGCGGCATCAGTGAAACAAATTCAGGCTAGCGATTTAAAAAGCAAGCCTGCTCCTGTACCGAAGGTAAACCTGACAGCCTATCCCAATCCTTTTAAAAATCAAACAACAGTAGCTTTCAACCTGCCTTTAGACCAGGAAAAAGTGACTTTAAATGTTTACAACATAATGGGAAACAGGGTGCAAGGACTATTTGAAGGCAAAGTAAAAGGGCAGCAGTCCCACATTTTTGAGTTTGACAGAAAACTCCTTCCAGCAGGAGTCTATTTTGTACGACTTATTACCTCACAAAATACAAAACATATTAAAATAGTAATTACAGATTAATTACAGGAAAATAAATGGAAAGATCAGAAAATAACCGAAATCACACATTTTATATCGCATTGGCCATGTCATTATTTCTGATGACCATATGCAGCAAGATCTTCGCTCAAACCTATCAGCCTGAATGGCAATCGCTGGATAAAAGAGAAACTCCGGGCTGGTGGACTGATGCTAAATTTGGCATATTTATTCACTGGGGCCTTTACTCTGTACCTGCCTATGCACCGGTTAATGAAGTTAAAGGAGTTTATGAAAAATATGCCGAACATTATGAGAACAGGTTGATACAGGGCAATAAATTATTTACTGCACATCACCGGAAGTTTTATGGTGAAGGGTTTAAATACAGTGATTTCGCAGCAATGTTTAAGGCGGAATATTTTAATCCTAATGAATGGGCTGAGCTTTTCGTTAAATCAGGGGCAAAATATGTGGTACTGACTTCCAAACACCACGATGGATTTTGTTTATGGCCTAGTGCCGAAAGCAATAAATGGAACAGTGTTGATGTTGGGCCGCGTCGTGATATTGCAGGTGAGCTTACTGAGGCCGTTAAAGCTAAGGGATTAAAGATGGGATTCTATTATTCCCTGCTAGAATGGACTAATCCACTTTATAAACCTCAGACTGTTGATAACTATGTGGATAACCATATGTTGCCTCAGATGAAAGATCTGGTTAACCGCTATAAGCCAGAGGTGATCTTTGCCGATGGGGAATGGGATTATGAATCCGGAAAACTTAAAAGCACTAAGTTTTTGTCCTGGTTATATAATGAATCTGCAGTAAAAAAGACAGTTGTGGTTAATGACCGCTGGGGAAAAGAAACACGTAGTAAGCATGGAGGCTATTATACAACTGAATATGACCTGGTGCATGATGCGAAAGGAATAGGAGAAAAAGCTGAGCATCCATGGGAGGAGAGCCGTGGAATCGGAACTTCCTATGGCTTTAACCGATTTGAAACCTTAGATCATTATTATACAAGTAAACAGTTGATCGATTTGCTGATCGATAAAGTGAGTAACGGAGGCAATCTTTTGCTCAATATTGGACCTGATGCCAATGGACTTATTCCGGTAATTATGCAGGAGCGGTTGTTGGACATGGGCAGCTGGTTGAAGGTGAATGGAGAAGCCATATATGGGACTTCTTCATGGGCCAGGAGACCTCAGCATAGTAAGGAACAAACTGTTTTTTACACTCAAAAAGGAAAAGATCTTTATGTGATCTGTAAAAAATGGCCACAGACTGATCTGATCATCGGCGCGGTTAAAAAAGCAGGTAAAGTGACTTTATTGGGCTCCAAAGCTTCCCTGAAAGCGGTTATTACTGGAGATCAATTAAGCATACAAGTACCCACTTTAAATCCAGACACAATGCCATGCGAATACGCATGGGTTTTTAAAGTAGAGAATTTTAATTAGCCTATTGTCAATGTATATGAGATATAAAATAATTCTGACTCTTGGACTGATTATCCAGACCCTAAACGGATTTACTCAAGAGGCCAATAAACCACTTTTCCCTAATGGGAGTAAGGTTTGCTTTGTCGGTAACAGCATCACCAATAACGGCGAATATTACAATGATCTGTGGATGTACTATGCCACACGGTTCCCGAATGAAAAAATCCATTTTTTCAATTGTGGCATTTCCGGCGATGTAGCTGGCGGAATCTTAAAGAGGATGGATAAGGATATCCTCATCCACGAGCCTACTCATGCTGTGATGATGATCGGCATGAACGATGTGAAGCGGGATCTTTATGGAAAGAAAGATGTTAACGAGGAATTGAAGCAAAAGGCATTGACGGATTATAACAATAATACAGATGCGGCAGTAAGCATTTTAAAAAAACGTGTAGGAAATGTGATTCTGCTTAAACCTTCAGTTTATGATCAGACAGCAGTTCTAGAGACACCTAATCTGTATGGCGTTAATGATGCTTTACAACGTTGTGCTGAACAAATGCATTCCCTTTCGGAAAAATATCAAACTGGTTTGGTAGACTTCCAGACTGTTTTGCTCCGTATCAATAAAGAAGAACAGGCAAAAGATCCTGCGTTTACCATTATCGGTAAAGATAGGGTACATCCATTGTCCGTAGGTCATTTTGTAATGGCTTACCAGTTTTTAAAGGATACAAAAGCCCCTCAATATGTCTCGAAACTGGTAATTGGGAACGACTTGGCTGCCTCGCAAAAGGCTAGCTTTAATGCAGAAATAAAAAAGCAATCCAATAAAAATAAGGTGCTGACTTTCGAATGTCTTGAAAAGAGTCTGCCATGTCCGGTCAAAGAATCTGCAAAAAAGGCTCTTAAATGGCTGCCCTTTAATGACGAATTCAATATTTCATTGCTGCAGGTAAAAAGTTTAGAACGGGGAGACTACAATCTTTTTATTGACGATGTTTTAATTGCCTCCTTTACTGATGAAGCATTTTCTACCGGAATTAATCTTTCGCTATATCAAAATACACCCCAATATCAGCAGTCCATAAAAGTGATGGATGCTTGTGTAAAATATAGGGATACAGAATCAGCGATTCGTAATCTTCGCTTTGTTGAATTTAATCAGCTTTCCGGCCTCAAAGACCAATCAGATCTGACTCTAGTGGAGCAATATCTGAATAAAAGACTAGAATCTTTGAAGGATGGGGGACATTATGAATATTATCAAAAGCAGTTTAAAAACTACATTTTAAAAAAGAATGAGGAAGGGGAAGTCTTGAAAAAATTACCTGTGCTCGCTGCGGCTATTTACGAAGTAAACCAGCCAAAGCCCCACGTTTTTAAAATTGAGAAAAAGCCCTAGACCAATACGATTGAAGATGGAAAGAAGGAAATTTATAAAAGATTTGGCGGCCTTTGCTGCGCTTCCTATTGCTGCACCGCTTATGGGGGCTATCAGTAGTGGTACCATTAAACCTAATGCCAAAATCTTATTACGCTCATCATGGCAAACGGTAAATATCGGCGATATAGGCCACACTTTTGGGAATATGGAGCTGTTTAACACCTATCTGCCCGGGGCAGAGGTCACGCTTTGGCCAAATAATCTGGAGAATGGAGTGGATGAGTTGCTCAAGAAGAGTTTTAGTCAATTAAAACTTGCTCCTGGAAAAATTGATGCCGCTGGTAAACCTACTACCCCGGAACTGAGGCAGGCGTTTGAAACATGCGACATTATGGTGCATGGCTCGGGCCCTTGGATTGTAGTCCCTCAAGACCTGGCTGCATGGCATAAACAAACTGCTAAGCCTTTTGGCATGTACGGAATTTCGCTGGTGGATGGTGATGCGGCATCTATAGATTTAATCAACAAGGCTTCCTTTATATATTGCAGAGATACCGCTTCGTTGGACTATCTAAAGTCTTTAAAATCAAAATGCCCGGTAACAGAGTTTGCCCCGGATGCAACTTTTGCGATTAATCTTAGAAATGATCAGCTTGCAACTGATTATCTGAATAGGGTAGGTCTGAAAAAAGGAGAATTTATCTGTGTGATTCCCCGACTTCGGTATACCCCATACTGGAAAATGAAGGGGACGAAGCCAACGGAAGAGGATGAAAAGAAATATATGATTTCACAGTATTATAATGAGATGGATCATGTAAAACTTCGTGAGGTCATGATCAGATGGGTGCGGGAAACCGGATTAAAGATTTTAGCTTGTCCTGAAGTCATTTACCAGGTAGGGCTAGCCAAAGAAATATTGGTAGATCCACTTCCTGAAGATGTGAAGAAACAGGTAGTGTGGCGAGATACTTACTGGATTCCCGACGAAGCACAATCGGTTTATGGCCAGGCCAGAGCACTGATCAGTTTCGAAATGCATTCGCCAATCATTGCCTTTTCATCAAATGTTCCTGCAATTCACCTTAGACAGCCAACGGATACCCGAAAGGGGCAGATGTGGGCAGACATTGGTTTGGCAGAATGGCTTTTTGAAATTGATTTTACCAGTGGGAACCAGATTGGTGATGCACTGATGGAAATTCATGGAGATTATCCCAAAGCATTAAAGAAGTTGGCGAAGGCAAAGGAGTTTGTAACAAAGAGACAAAAAGACTCAATCCATAAAATTATAGATTCTATTTGAAAATTTAAAAGGTGACATTAGGCAGGATGGATAGTTTCTTTTTAAAAGAGTCTTCTTTTGGGTTAACCAACTGAGGCATCCATACCTTGTAAAAAGAACGCTTCTGCCCGTTTCCTGCCGACGCATAATCACAAAGAGATACGGATATAGGCGCCTTGGGATACTCTGTATAGGATTCAGGAATAAAGTTGGCCTCAAACGTCATAAAATACCCTCCAGGACGGCTAGCTGATCTTGTAAGCGCTATGTAGCCGTCCTTACCAATAACGGGTTTTAAAACGGATTCGACACCCTCTTCTTCAAGTCTGGCATCTCTGGTCAAAACAATAGGGCCAGTCATAATAGCAAAACTTTTCGGGAAGCTATCGCTTTCTATAACACGACCGCGCATATCCAATTTTAAAGAAATCTGGTCTCCTGATTTCCAAATGCGCTTAATTTTAGCCAATTGGCCAAATTGCGAACTATCAATATTTTCGCCATTTATAGCTAAAGTAGTTCTTTTACTCCATTTTGGTATGCGAATAGTGATTTCAAATGCCTCAGGTTTAATCATCTCAAGACTTATGTGAGTCTGTCCGGATTGAGGGTAATCCGTACGCTGTAAGATCGTTACCTTTTGGTTGGTTGGACTTTTTGCATTGTATATGCCTTCAGCAAAGTAATTGATCTGTAGCCCCTCATTCCGCTCCGTTACAATATAGGCTGGTAAGTTAAATAATCCTCTGGGTCCGCTGGCTTCACAGCAGTTCAATCCCATTCCACATTGTTCACTCCCTGGTAGCCGTTGCCCATTCAATGGTGTGTACTTTGCCCAAACTGCAGCATCGGCACTCATGGCACCTAATAAGGCATTATAATAGGTTTTCTCTGCTTCATCGGCATATTTGGATTCTCCAGTTAGCCGGAGTAATTGATGAGTTAATTTGAGCCAGGTTACCGTAACACAAGTTTCCTGGTAATGATTAATTGGGAAACTTTGTGCTGCCTTACCTCCAAACCACATTTCTGTTGAGGCGCCTGAACCGGCAATATTAATTTCAGTTTTACGGATATTCTCCCAGGTATTTTCCACCGCATATTTATAAGTAACATCTCCTGTCAACCGGTAAAGTTCCAGAAGCCCTTCATAGCACGACATCATCTCATAGGCCTTTTGTCCCTGCTCAAAACTATACCAACTCTTTGGTTTTGAAAACCGTTCACTTACATCTATCTGAGATTTACTTAATAACTGAGGACCTTGCGCTGTCTCCCATTGTCTGACAATCTCTTTTGCAAAATCCAGATACTTTTTATCATTGGTGTACTTATACAACATACAAATGGGTTCGAGTACCGAAGAGGCAGCCATTCCCCTGTAATTGCCCTGTGTAACGATTACTCCTCCTTGTCGATTCAGCTCAGCAATCAGATAGTCTGCTAGACGCACAGCCCCAATAAGCACCTTTTTATTTTTAGTAAGGTCATAATAAGCGAGCAAGCCTAGCATACAATATTTCTGGCCCCAAATATCCCATTGTTGCAGTCGCTTGTCCTTCGCGTAATTTCCAATATAGCCATCTGGACTTTGCGTGGCTAATAAGCTTTCTGCAGCGTATTCAAGTGTCTTTTTTAGCCTGTTGTCGGCTTTATATTTATAGGCCAGAACTGCCGACGTAAACCATTTACCCCAAAACTCGCTTTGCCATAACCTGCTTTCCTTTCTGTTTTCAAGCTTAAATGGCTCAATTAGTCGATCTACATCTTGTGCCAGAATGCGGTTATTTATAGATTCATCTAATTTATGAGCCAGATAACCACTCATATTTACTTTTTCCGTTAAGCGTAAAACGTCTTTGACGGGGAAGTTATTTTGAGCTTGTGCTGAAAGCGTTATTTTGAAGAATATCAAAGCAAAAACTAAGCAGGTAATTTTCATTTTCGGGGTATACATCGTGCTATGCTCACAATTATCTATCATATTTAGTATCCGGTATTCTGAGTAATCTTATCAGGATTAGTATCAATTTGCTGTTGAGGAATTGGGAATACAGTATTATGATCATCTATCTGAACAAGCACTCCTTGATTTTTTATTTCATTCTTCAAAAAGTAAGCATTCATTACCGGGATAAGACGATTAGTCCTTACCAAATCAAAAAAATGTAATCCTTCGAAGGCAAATTCAATTCTCCTTTCCTTTTCTATTGCAGTGCGCAAGTCTTGTTGGTTAATTGTTAATAGTTTAGGAGGTAAGTTTGTTCTGACAGTAGTTCGTACTTTATTTAAGTATATAACCCCATCGCCAGTTGCTCCAGTTTCGTTTTGACATTCCGCATACATTAAAAGAATATCGGAATACCTAAGAACCGGAAAATCTACACTGGTGTCGAATCCTTGAATTATACCCTGGTCTAAAAACTTTCTTACATGAGGTCTGCTGGTTATTGTGGTTCCTACTGTTATAGTTAAGGCCATTGTGCTGTTCTTCCGGGCATCACCGGGTTCAAATTCGTTATATAAATCAGTCGTTGGGACATTATACCCTGCACCACCAATTGGTTGTACGAAATTTCCAGTAGGTGCAAAATAGGCATGAGCGGCATTGCCTTGACTTGGAGATAAGCCCCTGGTATATTGAATTGCAAAAATGATTTCCTTATTATTTCCATTATTATATCTAAATACATCTGAATAGTTGGGTAGAAATCCGTAAAGAGAAGTGGTTTTGTCAATTATATCTTTAAGATAAGGTTTTGCATCACTAAACTTCCGCTGAAACATAAGAACCCGTGCCAGTAAACCTTCAGCAGCCCATTTCGTTGCTCTACCTATATCAGCAGCGGCGTAAGTAGGAGGGAGCAAATCAAAGGCCTCTTTTAAGTCAGTTTCAATTTGCTCATATATTTTTATTTTAGGTGCTCGCCCATATTCATAGGTTTCTTCTGGAGTTTGCAACTCTTTAGTAATTAATGGAACATCACCAAATGTAGTTACTAAGGAATAATAGAAATAGGCACGTAAAAATTTAACCTCACCCTTCAATCTGTTTTTTACAGCTTGATCTCCAAAAGCTACAGGATCAATTCGGCTAAGGACAATGTTGGCCCGACTAATGCCCTTATATAAGGCTGTCCAACGTGTATTTAAGACTCCAGCAGATGTAGTTCCGACCGGTATAACATTAAATAAGTCAAAGTCGCAATGGCCTACAAGGCAGCTGGCCGCATCTGCAAAGGAATCGTCTGTCGGGATATCTCCCACAATGTAATCAGAAGAGCTAGCTGTTTGCAAACTCGAATAAGTAGCATTAACGGCATTGGTTATGTCTTGAACTGTTTTATAAAAATCATTTGTCGAACCTGAGGTAATTGGGTTTAATTCAATAAAATTTTTCCCACAGCCTAAGGAAAACAAACAGCATATTGTGATTAAAGATAAAGTCTTTTTCATAATGTAATTATCGAAATGTTAAAATGATAAATTAGCCCCAAAGATAAATGAGCGATTGAGTGGGTATGATCCATAATCGATCCCTATACTGGTAACACTTTCGCCAAATTGATTAACTTCAGGATTGTATCCAATGTACTTAGTGAATGTAACCAGATTTTGTCCGGTTGCATAAATTCTAACGCTTCTAAAACCGAACTTTTTAAGTAATTCGGGCTTTACAGTATACCCAAGTGATACATTTCTTATCCGAAGATAACTGCCGTCATATAAGTAACGTTGAATATTGGAAGGAACCAGACCAATTGACGGTGTCGTTCCCGCTCTTGGATAATTTCCATTGCCGGGATCCGAAGGAGATTTCCATCGATTTAGAATTGCTCCTTCAAGTTGATTTTGCGCAAGGCTTTGTGTCCCGATAAAGCGTGACCCTAAAAAATAAATGTCACCCCCTTGAACGCCCTGGATTTGAATACTTAAATCAAAAGCCTTGTAAGAAAAATCATTGGTGATGCCATAAGAAAAGTCAGGTGTTGGATTACCTAAAATCACCCTATCAGCGTCTGTTATTACACCATCGCGATTAGTATCAACAAACTTAGTATCCCCAGGACCTGATGCTGATGTGAATTTCTGATCAGGATGCGCAGCAACATCATTTTGATCTTTGAAAATGCCATCTGTTTTATAGCCATAAAAAACGGCAAATGGTTGGCCAACCTGGATAAGCTGAGTAACCGTATTTTCCCTTGTAGTTAAAATGGGTTCATTTTTATCTCCTAGTTTTAATACTTTATTTCTGTTAATAGATAGGTTTAAATTTGTGTTCCACTTAAATTTATTAACCAAATTTTGGGTCCGTACTTCAAACTCTATTCCTTTATTTTCGATATTACCAATGTTTCCTAGATATTGATTGAAACCTGAAAGACCTGGTATTGGGCGATTGTATAGTAAGTCTTTGGTTAGTCTCCTATAAAGATCGGCCACAAAATACAACCTGTTTTTAAACAAGCCAATTTCCAGACCCATGCCCAATTGCCTGTTTGTTTCCCAGGTTAAGTTATCATTTTGAAAATTATTTATTGCGTATCCGGGAGCAATGGCTCCGTCGCCAGCTCCAAAGTTATAATTTGCCCTTGTTAGAAGACTTTGCCAACCATAGTTTCCAATACTAAAGTTACCAGTTGAGCCATAGCTTGACCTTATTTTTAACTCTGAAATAACCGGAATCTTTTTCATGAACTTTTCTTCAGAAACACGCCATCCAAATGATACAGAGGGAAATGTTCCCCACTTCTTGTTAGATGCAAACCGACTTGCACCATCTGTTCTGATAGATGTTGCTAACAGGTATTTCTTTTTATAATCATAATTAATACGAGCCAGATAACTTAACAGTGTCCATTGTTGAACTCCATAAGTGCCATTGATTACTGCAGCACCCTGAACATTTTGAATTAAATCGTTATCAAAACGTCCACTTTGTCCGGTAAGATTTAGCGAGTTGCTACTACTTTTCTGAACGGAGTACACACCGGTGAGATTAATATTATGTCCTCCTTTAAATGCCTTGGTATAGTTTACTTGATTTTCCCAACTAAAATTATAGCCGTAACTGCTTGAACCTGTACTAGCAATGTTAACAATGTTGGGGTCTTTTCTATCAGGTGTTAAAACTGCCGTCGAGCTTGTACTTACAGTAGAAGGTCTATAAAATGTTGCTCCATTGATACGATAATCACCACCAAAACTAAGTCTATAAGTTAGATTTTTAAAGGGCTTAAAATTTAAGAAACTAATGCCCTGCACACGAAATATGCTTCTATTATTTACGTAATTGGGGTCATCCAATGGCTGTAAAGGTGAAACAATTGCCGAATTACCCGGAGCAAAAATATTGCTTTGTAGCGTCATTCCATAAGTGCCGTCAGGATACCTTGCTGGCACAGTTGGTGGCATCATTAATGCAGCTAAAATTGTGGCGCCATCTCCTAAAGAACCATTAAAATGCCCATCAGTTCCCCTCAGGTTTTCAAGGCTATAACTTGGTGTGATATTTAGCCCTATTTCTAAATAGTTATTTAATTTTGAGTTGAAGTTTGCCCTCATATTGTATTTACTAATATCAGTTGACTTTATTATACCTTGTTGTGTAAAATAATTTCCAGAGATATAATAGTTAAACTTATCACTACCACCCTGTGCGCCAAGCTGAAAATTAGAGATGGGAGCTGATCTCATTATTTCACTTTGCCAATCGGTGTTAGGAAAATTCTCGGGGTGGTCATATTCTACTAAATATCGATATGCAGTGGGTCTGGAGGCATTAGGAATATTGGGGTCACCACCACTTTGTATCCAGCTACTTTGGTACCCTTCAATTTGATATTTAATGTATTCATCTTTGTCAAGCACTTTTATTCTTTTTGATGCAGAATTAATACCAGTATAGGTTGAAAAATCAAATTTTGCCTGCCCAGCCTTTCCTTTTTTTGTTGTGATAATAACAACACCATTACCTCCTCTTGAACCATAAATTGCTGCCGCAGCGGCATCTTTCAGCACGTCAATTGTCGCAATATCATTGGGATTTAAAGAATTAATATCGCTTGCATCTTCTAATGGTAACCCATCTATTACGTAAAGAGGCGCGTTGCTTGCATTAATGGAGCCAGAACCTCTGATCCTAATTGTAGGATTATCGCCTGGTCTACCTGATCCTTGTCTTACTTCAACACCAGACATCTGACCTGCCATTGTGTTTAGGACATTCCCTGTAACTTGTTTTTCAATTTGATTGGATGACATAGATGAGACCGAGTTACTCACATCTGATTTTCGTTGTGTTCCATATCCCACAACGACCACTTCATTCAATGCATTGTTCGTTTTGACCAATTCAACATTAATGTTTTTTGAGGTATTAACACTTATCTCAACCGTTTGATAGCCCATTGAACTAAACGTAATTACTCCGGCCTCGTCGGTAACAATGTTATAAAAACCATTAGCACCTGTAGTGGTGGTGCTACTACTATTCTTCACTTTAACAGTAACCCCAGGTATACCCGAATGATCATCTTTGTCCATCACGGTTCCAATAATTTTGATCTTGGAACTTTGGGTACCGGTAATTGTCTTACTGTTTGTTTCTTGGTTTTTTTTTAAAATGATCAATCGATCATTTAGCGTCCAGCTGATATCTTTACCTTGTAATATCGTTGATAATGCAACCTTAAGGTCTGTTTTAGAAAAGTTGACCTTTATTTTGTCCTGGTCATTTATTAAACGGTTATTATAAAATACCGTATAACCTGTCTGCTTTTTAATGGCATTAAAAATATCCAGAAGGCTAACACTTGCACCAGACATTGTTAGCTTTCCCAGTTCCTGTGCTTGTACCTTTGAAATGGATAAGCTAAGCAGACAAGTAAACAGCGTAACAATAAATAGAAATTTCTTCATAATTCAATTCAGTTTATAGTATTTGGTTATCTATAAGACTGATTAATTAGTATGATGGGTGAATCAATTTCTAAGAGAATTGAACTTAAACTGTAATTAGTAAGAAATATGAACGGTATTGTTCTTGATTTTTGCTTTTATTTCGGAAGAAGTTTCGAGGCTATTTAAAAACAATTCAATAGGTTTATTTTTAAAAATAACACCAGATAATTTAAAATTTGAAATTTCCCGTTGCTCAAAAAATACTTTAACACCGTACCATCGCTTTAAAATTTCGCTTATATCTGTTAATGATAAATTGTTAAAATATGCTTCGCCATCCATCCAACCCAGTACCTGTTGCTGGTTAAATAATTGATCATTAAAACCCTCATCTGTTAAAATAACCTGATGACCTGGGTTAAGAATATGGTTTTTCTCTTTAGCTTGCAAAGATACTTTGCCTTCTAATAAGGAAACAACCATGGACTTTGGATGATAGGTATTTACATTGAATGTTGTTCCCAGAACCCGTATTTTGGAATTGGGAGTATGGACAATAAAGGGGCAATTTTTATTCTTAGCTACTTTAAAGAAACCTTCCCCCTCCAAATAAACCTCTCTAAATTCTTTTGCGAAAATTGTTGGAAATTTAAGTGTGGAAACTGAATTTAGCCATACTTCTGTTCCATCGGCCAATGTAATTTTATAATCGAATTTAGCGGGGACAGATAAGGTCATCCAGTCCATTGCCTGATTTTGAGTTCTGCTATAGGATAAGGCCTTGTTATTATTTAAAATCTCTATATCTCCAATATTTATGACTTGTTTATTACCAGTCAAGCTTATGGTTTCCCCTGTTGAAATACTTAGTCTTACCTTATCCTGATTAATTGACGAAGCGAGATGTGCTTTAGCAATATGCTCAGCCGATTTAAAATTATGCAAGACAACAAATCCAATAATAACTAAAATTGCGGCTGCTGAAATTATTTTTGCAATACTAATTTTAAAAATTGATTTCTTTGCGTTCAATTTTTCACTTACGATGAGCCATTCTTTTTCACTATCTACATTATCTATATAAGTTTTTGCTCTTGTCGTTCCAAATTTTTGCTTTAAAGATTCCCATTCCTTTTGAACTTCAGGATCATTATCGAGCATCCGATTTAACCGCAGATCATCCTCAGGACTAATCATCCCTGTAATCTTGTCAATCAATAAATCTAAAATATGCTCCTTACTACTTTCCATTTATCTAAAACTTTGTAACTTAATCCTTAGCACTTTAACAGCGAGTTTTAGATGTGTTTTTAACGAATTTACCGTAATACCCATTTCTGTTGCGGCCTCTTTGTATGGCTTGCCTTGCATATAAACTAAATCAAATGCGTGCAAACGCTGGCTGGGAAGCTCGTTAATACATGTCGTCATTCCCCTGTTTAATTCGTTACGTTCCATATAATCCTCTGCAATTTGTTCTTCAAAATTTAAATGATAGATATCCTGAAGCTTCCTTTTTGTGCTATTTTTTGAAATTTTACTTAAGCATTTGTTTCTTACTGCAATTCTCAAATAAGATTTAATGGATAAGTTAATGTTCAAATAAAGCTTTTTGTCCCAAATCTCTATAAACAAGACCTGAACAATGTCGTCAGATTCCATTTCATCTCCCAATAAATTGAAAGCCTCAGTACATAGAAATTTATGATATTTTAAAAATATCTGCTGATATGCAGCCATACTGCCACGATTAAGCTCGCTTAGTAATACATCATCATCGCTCACATGATCATATATTAATTTGTTCTGACTAATAATTTGAGTTAATCGTTTCAAAAAATTGCAAGCTTACTATTTGGTTATATAAAAATACAATATTAGTTTCTGTTTTATCAAGGAAACCAGTCTATCTATTATAAGAAAGACTGGTTTTCTTTGTACATGGGTGAATGGAAAAAAAAATAATTTTAATTAATTATTCTTTGAGGATTAAATCACCTTGTGATTTGGCATAGAAATAGAATGTTCCGCTCGTACTGTTGATTGGAGTTGCAAGTAATTTATTGCCCGATATTGAAAATGAAAAAGAAGGATAGCTAGCACCTGCACCTGTTAAAAGGCCTAAGCTGGAAATTACAGTAACCAATGGACTTGAGCCTGAACTGGCTTTATTTACCAAGAGGTAATAAGTAGATGTATTTGCATTAGAAAATGCGGCATTCTTTACTGTAATTAAAATTGTACCACTAAAAGTTAGCGGTGAAAAGCCTGCATCCAATATTCCTAATAAATCCACAGCACTAGCACCGCTGGTTACGATCGTTTTATTTACATAGGCATCAGCTGCAAAGGTCCCCCATTCGTCATACTTTGAAACTACGCCATTTTTATAAATGCTTTTTAAATTGACAATATTGTTATACTTGTTTTTTTCTGAAAGCTTATTAAATGAATTACCTGCTTTGATAATATAGTGATCTATCAAAGCAAGATTCTGGGTTCCAAAATAATTTGTAAATGTATTGGTATAATTGATATTGTTTCCCGAAACGTTAATTGTACCGTACGTAGTACTATCAATTTCCACAACATTTCCAGAAAAGTTGTCAATTATATTTCCAGTAATATTGATAATTTGATCGGTAAGGGTCCCAGCAGCTCTAATTACGCTATAAACACCTTTTTGGCCCGTCCAGGCAAAGTTATTACCTGATACATTTAGCGCCTTACAATTTTCAACATAAATTGATTCTTCTCCGGATTCAAAGAAATTATTATTGGATACGATTATCCAATCTGATTGTTTATCTATTCTGAGATGATATTTTTTGTTTACTCTTCTCGCTGCATCCGAAGGAAAGAATAAGACATTGTTAATGTATTTTAACCCATCTATCCCGTTACAATATACCGCTGTTATCAATGTATTGTTGGATACATTTCCTGAAAAAGTGCAATCACTTGTGGCCATCCATGTGGCAGTAGAAAGCCTGTCTACATAAAAACAATAGTTAACATCATTAAAAATGTTTCCGTTACTAATCTCAATCATAGCATTAGCGTGAGTTGCTGTAATTTCCGGTTTAACATAAATGGATTTATCACATCCATTAAAAACATTCCCAGTTATCAATAGTTTCCTACAATTCTTAATCTGAATGGCGTTTCCGGCAAGCGTAAATGTTAAACCACTTATAGTAGATGTGTAAGTGCGTAAAGTGTCATCCCCAATGTTAATTGTACCTAATAAATTAGCTTTATACCCCATAATACTTACATCAGTTTTTGAAAGGGTAACCGCTGCAAACTTATAAGTCCCTTTTTCAAACATTACGGTTTGAAATTTTTGAGCTCGGTTAAAGCAATTTTGGATTGCTGCACCATCATCAGTAACCCCATCACCCTTGGCCCCAAACCAATTCACACTAATTGCTCCGGTAAAAATTCGCTTCCATCTGTTCCCATCAGCGTCTACTAAAACGGTTCCTGTATTATCGGCTGATGTATGATCTGATAGATCTTTGTACCAATTACCAGTTCCATAATCTGTTGATGATGCATGTTTATAGGGCTTTCCGCTAATGTTTCTGATTTGGTTTATTGTTCCGGTAAAAGCGGCAAGTGAATCTGTTTGTGCCTTTGCCATTACCACAAATAACATTAACGTTATTGTAATTAAAAGTTTTCTCATTGTATTTGATTTGGTTAGAATTAAAAGATGTTAACTATGTTTATATATCTAAAGGACTCATTTTTAACAACAAAGGGTTAAGCCGTAGTCATTTTTTTAATTTCCTCAACCATTCACCCAAATGCTTTCTCTTTCGGTCTTAATGTTAACAACACTAATTCCGAAAAAATGAAATATCAACCGATCAACTCATTCTTTAAAACTTTACTCGCATTAACAATACTAATATCCTTACCGCAGATAGGTTTCCCCCAAAAACTAAATTATGTTCCTAAAAAAAAGGTGCTGAATGCAATAAATAGAAACATTGAAGATGCTACTATTCAATATAAAATTTTGAAGAACACCATTCCTAAAAATAAATTGCCACGAACTTTTGAGAATGGGAAGCTTATTACGAGCAATTCTGATTGGTGGTGTAGCGGGTTTTACCCGGGGACGTTATTTTACCTCTTTGAACTGACAAAGGACACTGTTTTGAAAATAGAAGGATTAAGAAATCTAATCCTGTTGGAGAAAGAACAATACAACAAGGGAACGCATGACCTGGGATTTATGATTAACAATAGTTTTGGAATCGCGAATCAACTATTCCCAAATAAATCATATCAAAATATATTAATTACCAGTGCTCAATCACTGGCAAGTCGATTCGACGCTAAAGTAGGTTGTATACGGTCCTGGAATAATAAAAAACCTGGAGACTTTTTAGTGATCATAGACAATATGATGAATCTAGAACTTCTATTTAATGCAACTAAACTTTCAGGAGATTCGACTTATTATAAAATTGCGGTTAAGCATGCAAATACAACCATGAATAATCATTTTAGGTTGGATTATAGTTCCTATCATGTGCTCGAATACAATACTGAAACAGGAAAGCCAATGTTAAAAAGAACGGATCAAGGATTCGGCAATGAATCTGCATGGGCAAGAGGTCAGGCATGGGGCTTATACGGCTTTACCATGATGTATGCAGAGACTAAAAATAAAAAATACCTCGATTTTGCGAATCGGATTGCTAGCTTCATTATTACTAATCCTAATTTACCGGCTGATCAGATTCCGTATTGGGATTTTGATGCTCCTAAAAGTCCACAGACTTATCGCGATGCTTCAGCAGCAGCAATTATTGCCTCTGCATTAATCGAGTTAGCTAATTTTAACAAGCCCAGTTTGGCCACAAAGTATCTAACCGTTGCCGAAAAAATCATCCTTCAGTTGTCAACTTCTCAATACAAAAATATAAACGGACAAAATGGAGGATTCCTTTTAAAGCATAGTGTGGGCAGTTTGCCCCATAATTCTGAAGTAGATGTACCATTAACTTATGCTGACTACTATTATGTAGAAGCAATGAGAAGATATTTAAACCTTCAATAATTTTAATTCTTAATATTTTAATATGAAAAAGTCATTTTTCCTTAAATTTTTGTGCGCATTTTTTATCCTCGGCACATGTTTGATAAAATACTCATACAGTCAGGACGAGTTTAAAAATAAACTTAAGTCATCTGCATCTGTTATTGATTCTAGTGGTTTAACTTTAAAAAATGGCCTCTACGGAAATATCATCAATGGACAAAGTTTCCAGCAAGATGCATTAACAAGTTACGGTGGATGGCAATATATTACTTATTACGATGCAGAAAGACATGTTTGTGTGGGTAGAAGAAAATTACCATCGTCCAAGTGGGAAATAGTTAGATTAACAGACTACCGATTTTCAAAAAATAAAAGTCAGGAGAATGATGGCCACAATACAATTAGTATAGGTCTTTGTCAAAAGGACGGTACAATCCATTTATCATTTGACCAGCATGGTGGAGGATTGAATTACCGTGTTTCCAAAACAGGCATACTGGAGCATCCAGAAAAAGTGCAATGGGAATCCACACTTTTTAACCCTGTGATCAATTATTTGGAAAAGGACAAACCAGTTTTGGCAATTTCATATCCTGCATTTATAAGTACCCCACAAGGAAATTTGCTGTTTATATTTAGGAATGGAACTAGTGGAAATGGTGATTGTATACTTGTAAGTTACGATGGTAGTAAAAGCAAGTGGTATAACACACACACTTTTATATCTGGGAAAGGGGAATATATAGATCCAAATGCTGGTAAAAGTACAGCTCGCAATGCATACTTAAACAATGTTAGTTTTGATCGGCTTGGGCGCTTACACATTTCATGGACATGGCGAGAAATTGTAGCATCTAAAGGAAACAGAGATATCTGTTATGCCTATAGTACGGATAATGGTAATTCCTGGCTTGATCAAAAAAATGCAACAATTACAACATCAGGTGCTACTAAAGAAAGTATAGATACACAAACACCTAATGTTTTAGTAAAGAGTTTAAGCCGCGGCTGGGGTATGATTAACCAGCAATCTCAAACAATAGATCATAATTTAACTCCTCATATCGTGATGTCACATAGAAAGGAGGAGGGGCTACCCGGATGGTCCAGAATGGATGATGCACTATATTTTCATTATTATAAAATGGGAGAAAACTGGATAGCCCAAAAAATACCTTTTATGGGGAACAGGCCAAAATTATTAGCTGATAAAAACAATAATCTATACTTAATTTTCATTCGTAAAGGCAATTTTGATTTTATTAACCAGGGAGCACCTTTGGTAATTGTTAAAGCAAGATCAAAAAATAACTGGACAGACTGGACAAGTATTTACGAATCAAAAGAACATTATTTTAATGAGGTTCAAGTTGATACAAAAAGATGGACTGCAGACAATGTGCTATCAATTATGGGCCAGGCCCTTCCAATCAATGTAGGAGCTGCATCGGCAATTAAAGTAATTGACATCAAACTTTAATCTTATTAAAAAGGTCAAATTAATTTCCATTTTGAACCCAATTAGATAGTATATTCTCTACGGGGTTGCTAGCCTAAACAGTCGGAATTTGGCTTGTTTAAACAAATAAGATAAAGAATTCTCTATAAAATTAAATTCATGGTGAAAAGTCCGATTTTATTTCGGAAAGTTACTTAATAGGCAACGTCTAATGGACGGCATATGAACGGACAATGAACGGATATTGAACGGATACTGAACGGACCAAGCCGTTCAGTGTCCGATTAATATTGGTTAAATAGTAGTGAAATAAATTTCGTTTAACCGGAGGCAGACCGAAAGCTGATTTATACATGCTAGGTTACAGTGAACATACAGATCTCTTAATTTTTAAAAATTGCTTTTATTGAACTAAGGAAAAACTTTAATTTATTAAATTGGTTTATACGTTACCGTACGTATGGCACTAATCACATTTACAAACAAAGGTATTTACTGTAAGCAAGGAGATTTCTATATCGATCCATGGCAACCGGTTAACCTTGCCGTTACCACACATGGCCATGCCGATCATGTTAAATGGGGCAACAAGGCCTACCTTTGTCATGAGCATACTAAACCCATCCTGCAACATAGATTGGGTGATCTGAATATTCAAACCCTGCCTTATCATAAAGAGATCAATATCAATGGGGTTAAGTTGAGTCTTTATCCTGCTGGACACGTTATAGGATCAGCCCAGATCCGATTGGAGTACAAAGGAGAGGTTTGGGCTGTATCTGGCGATTACAAAGTGGAGTACGATGGTATCAGCACTGCTTTTGAGCCTGTAAAATGCCATACCTTTGTATCTGAAAGCACATTTGGCCTTCCTATTTATAAGTGGCAACCGCAACAGGATATTTTTAATCAAATAAAAAACTGGATTTCTCATAACCACGATAAAAATCAAACCACTGTGCTTGTTGCTTACAGTTTGGGCAAAGCGCAAAGGTTGATGGCAGGCCTGGCAGGTTACGTGGATATATATGTACACAGTTCAATAGCCAATTTAAACGATGCTTTTTTCAAAGCAGGGATAATCTTGCCACATACCATTCCTATTACGGCCGAAACAAGCAAGGAATCGCTGCTGAAAGGAATTGTAATTGTTCCACCAGCGGTGGCTGATGGAAAATGGATAAAGAGTCTAACCCATGCAGCGACAGGTATTTGTTCTGGATGGATGCAAGTTAGAGCAGGTAGAAGATGGCGCAGTGCAGATGCGGGATTTGCATTAAGTGATCATGCCGATTGGCCAGGATTATTGTCGGCGATTAAAGCCACAGAAGCAGAAAAGGTTTATGTGACACATGGCCATACTGCAGTTTTCAGTAAATACTTAAATGAAATCGGTATTGAGGCAGAAGAGGTGAAAACGCAATATGGGGACGGGGAAGAAGAGGATAATATAGAGGTCAATAAAGATTAAATGAAACGGTTTAGCCAATTGATACAGGAGCTGGAAATGAGCAACAAAACCAACGACAAAATGTTGGCGCTTGTTGATTATTTTAATGAAGCCGATGATATGGATAAGCCCTATGTAATTGCGATGTTTACCGGAAAGCGACCGAAACGTCCGGTAAGCACAGCCCTAATTAAACAATGGGCTATAGAATTGAGTAACTTGCCCGAATGGCTTTTTGCCGAATGTTATCACAATGTGGGCGACCTTAGTGAAACGATAGCGCTGATATTGCCGCCTCCCACATCAATCCGAGACCGTAAGTTGAATGAATGGATCAATGATCTTGCCTTACTAAATGATAAGGATGAAGCCTTTAAAAAACAATTCATTACAAAGGCCTGGGACACCCTGGAAACTTCAGAACGTTTTATTTTCAATAAACTGATATCAGGCAATTTCAGAATCGGAGTATCCAATAAAATACTGGTCAATGCGCTTGCTAAACAAAGCGATACCGAAAGCAGTAAGATTATGCACAGTATTATGGGCAAGTGGCTTCCTTCAGAAATCAACTATACCGACTTAGTTAATGGTGTACATGTAAATACTGATAACTCATGGCCATATCCATTTTGCCTCGCTTACGCCTTGGAAGGAGTGCTATCATCACTTGGAGAACCCCAGGAATGGCAAGCCGAATGGAAGTGGGACGGCATCAGGGGGCAGATTGTGAAACGTAACGGAGAGTTATTTATATGGTCCAGAGGTGAAGAACTGGTTACCGAACAATTTCCTGAACTCCATTTTTTATTAGACGAATTAGAAGATGGTACTGTGCTGGATGGTGAAATACTATCTGTAAAAGATGGAAAAGTGCAAGCATTTAGCATATTGCAACAACGGCTAAATAGAAAAACTATCCATAAAAATCAGTTAAAGGATGCACCAATAGGTTTCTATACCTACGACCTATTGGAATATAAAGGACGTGATATTCGTGAAGAAGCATTGAATAAACGTAGACAAATATTGGAGCGCATGATTTCAAATTTGAAAACCAATAGCATAGTCGTATTGTCGCCAATAGTCTCATTTAACCAATGGGACGAACTGGCTAAGCTTAGAGAAACTGCCCGGGATCTCAACAGCGAGGGCATCATGTTAAAAAAGCTGAATTCAGCCTATCATTCTGGAAGGAAACGGGGAGACTGGTGGAAATGGAAAATAAACCCTTACACGGTTGATACGGTGATGATCTATGCTCAAAAGGGGAGTGGCAGAAGAGCAAATTTTTATACAGATTATACTTTTGCGGTAAGGGATGGGGATCAGCTCGTCACCATAGCGAAAGCTTATTCGGGATTAACAGATAAAGAAATTAAGGAAGTAAATGCCTTTGTAGTAAAAAATGCAATTGAAAAATTTGGCCCAGTAAGAACCGTTAAGCCAGAATTGGTATTTGAAATCGCTTTTGAGGGAATTGCAGAAAGTAAGCGGCATAAAGCAGGTTTGGCTTTAAGATTCCCAAGAATTGCAAGATGGAGAAAAGATAAAAAAGCAGATGAGATAAATACATTAGATGATTTACGTCAGTTATTACAAGCTACTTTATTACCTCCGGCATAATGATTTAAACCTAAAATTTCTGATATTTTATAAATATGCAGCTGGAAAAAAGCAAAGGATACAAGAAGGTTATTAAATGGTTGAAACAGCATAAGAAGAAGCCATTTAAATTTCAGACAGATGCCTGGGTAAATTATGCCGAGGGATATTCTGGACTTATAAATGCCCCGACAGGTTTTGGTAAAACTTTTTCTATTTTTCTGGCTGTGATCATTGACGAATTAAATGGTGATCCATCTCTTGGTGTAAGCACAGCGGCTATTCAAAAAAAAGGGAAGCAAATCAAGCAAAAGCGGAAATCTGGCTTAAAACTAATCTGGATTACCCCACTGCGTTCTCTTGCCAAAGATCTTGCACGAGCAATGCGCGAAGTCTGCGAGCAGCTTGAACTGGACTGGCAGATAGGCGTTAGGAATGGGGATACTCCTCAAAACGAAAAGCTGAAGCAGAAAAAACAAATGCCGGAGGTACTGATCATTACTCCCGAAAGCATCCACCTCTTGCTCGCCCAAAAGAGTACTTTTAACTATTTTGATCAACTCCAATGTATTGTTGCGGATGAATGGCATGAGCTGCTTGGGAGTAAGCGAGGGGTACTGACGGAACTCGCTATATCAAGAATCAGAGGATTGCTTAGCGAGCAGCACCCAGAACGCTTACTTAGAATATGGGGGATATCCGCAACCATAGGGAATATGGAACAGGCAATGGAGGTCTTGGTGCCTTATGATGATATCCTAAAAATTATTATCAAATCCGATATTGAAAAGAAAATAGAGATACGTTCCATTTTGCCCGACCATATCGATATGTTGCCTTGGGCCGGACACCTGGGACACAAGTTGGCACATAAGCTTTTACCTATTATTCATAAGAGTAAAACAACGCTTATTTTTACCAATACGAGGGGGCAAGCCGAATTATGGTATCAAACCTTGTTGGCTCAGGATGAAAATCTGGCTGGTCTGATCGCTATCCATCATGGCTCAATTGATTATGAATTAAGAAACTGGATTGAAGAGGCCATCCATACGGGGGCATTGAAAGCTGTGGTTTGCACCTCATCCCTGGATCTGGGTGTCGATTTTAAACCCGTAGACACTGTGATACAGATCGGTTCGCCAAAAGGCGTAGCTCGGTTCTTACAAAGGGCAGGAAGAAGTGGTCATTCTCCTTATGAGACTTCTAAAATATACTTTCTGCCTACCCACGCGCTCGAACTGGTAGAAGCTGCCGCGATTAAAGAAGCAGCAAGAACACAAGATATTGAAAGCCGGGAACCTATAGTCATGTCTTTCGATACGTTAATCCAATATCTCGTGACACTGGCTGTTGGTGATGGTTTTGAGGAGGAGAAGATATTTTTTGAAATTAAACAAACACATGCATTTAGAGAATTATTGCCGCAGGAGTGGAAATGGATTATGCAATTTATCTCTACTGGTGGCGACAGTTTAACCGCTTACAATGAATTCAAAAAAGTAAGTAAAGATGAAGATGGTCTTTGGAAGGTGAAGAGCAGGCAGATTGCGATGCGTCATAGACTCCATATTGGTACTATAGTGAGTGATGCGATGCTAAAAGTTAAATATTTGAGCGGCGGGTATATAGGGATGATTGAAGAATCCTTTATCTCAAGAATGAAACCGGGAAATAGTTTTACGCTTGCCGGCAGGGTGTTGGAATTTATAATGGTAAAAGAAATGATGGTACTGGTTCGGAAAAGTAAACAGAAACAAGCCATCAGTCCAAGCTGGATGGGCGGGCGCATATCACTAACTGCAAACCTGGGTAGTATACTCAGGAAAAAATACAACGAAATACTAAATAAAACTCATGCTGAAGAGGAATTGGATTTTATTTTACCCTTATTCGAACGTCAGGCAAAGGTATCCCAGGTACCGAAAAGTAATGAATTTCTGATTGAATTAATTGATACCCGGGATGGATATCATTTTTTTGCTTATCCCTTTGAAGGTCGACAGGTGCATGAAATTATGGCGGCATTAATTGCATACAGGTTAGGGCGGATTAAGCCAATCACCTTCTCTATCGCCATGAACGACTATGGCTTCGAATTATTAAGTGAACAGGCCATTCCCCTGGATGAGGCTCATGTTAAAACGCTTTTTAGCCCCGAAAACCTTAGTGAAGATATTGTCGCCAGTATCAATGCAACCGAAATGGCAAGGCGAAAATTTAGAGATATAGCTTGCATATCAGGACTAGTATTCCAGGGCTTTCCCGGTAAATACGTTGCCAATAAACACCTTCAATCTTCTGCAGCTTTATTTTTTAATGTTTTTACTGATTATGATAAATACAATCTGTTGTTGCGGCAAGCTTATGATGAAGCGTTTTATCAACAGATCGAAGAGCCAAGGCTTGCAGCGGCCTTGAAACGCATTCAGCAGAGCAAAATAATTATTGTTAAAACGGATCGTTATACTCCTTTATGTTTCCCGATTAAGGTAGACAGTTTGAGGGATAATATGAGTTCCGAAGAGCTAAGTCAGCGTATAGAAAGGATGACTGCCGAATCGGAGAAAGCATTACTGAAAAAGAAAAACAACAGACGAAATGATGACCATTGATTGTAAAGGAGAACAATTTATACTTAGCAAAGAACGCGCAATCTTTTGGCTGGCAAAAAAAATGCTTGTCATTAGCGATTTGCATATTGGGAAATCGGCACATTTTAGAAGATCTGGTATTCAAGTACCCGACACAGTGGGTTTAACAGATCTCCATCGTTTGACTTCTTTGATGAAAGAGTTTGAGCCTGATACCTTACTCGTAACGGGTGATATGTTTCATAACAACATCAATAGTGATGCAAATGCTTTTGTAGAGTGGAGAAGGCGTTATACTCATTTAAACGTAGTGCTGATTAAAGGAAACCATGATGCTTTGAAAAACGAAGATTATGAGGCCTTAAATATAGAGGTCCATCCTAAGGAACTCCTTTGCACGCCATTTCGGTTTATACACGATCAACCCATGGAAAAGGATGAATATTACAACATTTGTGGTCATATCCATCCCGGTGTTGTATTGCAGGGAAAGGCAAAACAAAAGTTAAAGTTTCCCTGCTTCTATTTTGGGGAACATTGTGCAATTTTACCTGCTTTCAGCGTTTTTACAGGTTTAAAAATACTAAAACCACAAAAAAGCGATCAATTTTATGCCCTTGCTGGTGATAAAGTAATTAAGGTACTATCTATATTTGATGAAAAAAGGAAAAATGCAGGAATTTAATAGAAAAACAGAAGCTGGGGCGGTAGCATATTTTCGTCATTGTATAAAAAATGGGGATGTGGCAGGAGCCTTAGGTTGCTTTCATGCCCAGGCAGTCTATATAGATAGAGATGGGAAGGAGCTAAGGGGATTGGATGAAATTCAGTCGGCGATGAATAACATATGCGCATTAAAATTGGATATCAAAGGCGGAACCCCGCACATAGCTGTAGTTGATGATCTGGCTATGTGGCTTGATCAATGGGAAATGACTGGAAATACACCAGACGGACATCCAATTAAAATGACAGGGCATACTTCTTGTGTAATGAAAAAAAATGAGGAGGGAAACTGGTTGTGGATAGTTGACAATCCTTTTGGTTCTGCAGTGCTAATTAATAACGGATAAAATGAAAGATAATACTAGGGTATATAAAATGTCTTTTGCAAGCGTTTATCCGCATTACATTCAAAAGGCGGAGAAAAAAGGCCGCGCAAAAGAGGAAGTTGATGAAATCATATTTTGGTTGACCGGATATGATAAACAAGAATTTCAACAACTTCTTAATAATAAAACCGATTTTGAAATCTTTTTTGCTCAGGCACCATTAATCAATCCAAAGGCTTCAAAAATTACTGGCGTAATCTGCGGTTACCGTGTAGAAGAAATCGAAGATGAACTTATGCAAAAGATTCGTTATTTGGATAAATTGATTGATGAGTTGGCAAAAGGAAAAGCAATGGATAAGATTTTAAGGAGTTAGGTGGATCTTGCAGGATCATTTCGATTGCTGTTTGAAGAAATCGATGATCACCTTATTTGCAGCCGGGGGATAGGAATGACCTCCGGGATGACTATAGATCACTACAGGCATACCGATACTGGATTTATATAACATGGCATTAGCTGCAAAAGGGACACCTGTATCATCACATTTATTTAATTTTAACAGGAACCCGCATGTTTTTTTCTGCCATTCGGTTTTCACAAGCCCATCTTTTTCACCATAAAGGTGTAATACAGGCTTTGGTTTAAGTTGGTTCATTATCCTTGCTGCGACGGCCGCCGTAGGCGCTACCGCTGCAAAAACCGACCCTCTTGCAGCCCAAAGCAGATAGGTGAACCCGCCACCATTAGAGTGCCCGGTAACATAAATTCTATTTGCGTCGATGCGATAGTTTTCTTGTAAAGAAGCGAGCATGACGTCAAAGAATTTCAGGTCGCGGTCGCCATCGGTTCCAACGCTTTTTTGCCAGCCTGGAAGTTTCCCTTCTGGGTCAGTAAGTTGTCCAACTGTGTTTAGGCCCTGTGGACATATAAAGATAGCTTCTGGCCATAATTGGTCGAATCTTCGCGTTTTATACACGTTTTCCATATTACCACCATGACCGTGAAAAGTGAAAATAATAGGCGTTTTGTTAGTTTTAGCGCCATCAGGAATATAGACCAATGCTTTCCTCACCGTATCACCGATTTTCCATTCCATGACTACTGGATTGGGATTGTTAGCTTTTACATTTTGACCAAATAAAGCAATCGATGGAATTAGTAAAATCGCCAGAATGCTGACGTAGAGTAGGTGGAATTTTAAAGTCATATAACTCTATAGAGTGGAATAAAATCAAATGGTTTAATTGGCCATTAACCTATGATTATATTGTGGATTTAGTAAGTTTGTTTATACCAAATAACGCTAAAATGGATAGGAAGAAAAAAAAGCAAGCGGCAATTAAGTCGGCAGCCAATGTTGATCAACAGCGAAAGGCACTAAAAGAAAGATTTATAGACCGTATTAAGAAATTAATTATACTTGTTGGTGATGAAGTCTTGTTAGAAAAGTTCCCGGCCATTTATTTGGAAAAACTTTACGAATGTCGTTATCCAGTGCTAAAAGCTAAAGGAGCCCCAGGCACAGATATTAGTAAGGCAAGAGTAATTCAGTTCAATAAATTGTTGCTGCAATTTATGGAGGGGGCTGAGTTGACCTTGCCCAACGGTAATAAAATACCAATGGCATGGTATCTTTCAGAAGGTACGACTTTGAGTGATAGCGTATCTGAGTTTGATATCAGTAGAGATCCTAAGCTGGAAGGAATCAAAAAAGAATTTGCTTTCGGTTTACATGAAAGTAAGTTTCATCATGATCTACAGGACATATTGGAAATGCTGGTAAGTGAGGCTTGTATATTCTTGAGTGATTACAATGATCATATCTACAGAGCAGATATTTCTATGACGCCTTATTTTGCGCCATTCAATCCGCAAAATGACATCATTATCCACACCTTTAAACCAAAGAAAGAAACAATAGAGACAAATAAAGGGGCGCGGACTGCGATACGTCTGGGCTGGCCTTCTGAAGACTTTGAATGGGAATACTATAATGTCAAACCATCACTATTAGGCTTCAAGACCCCAGGTCTCGATATTCCTCTGGAATTATATATCAGTACCCATGCTTTTGGCAGGCTGCAGGAGAGAATCAACATCACACCTGGCATCATGCATCAAATATTGTTGCTCACCTTTTTACAACCTGAGATATCGCACCGATGGAACGGAAACGAGAGTCATGTTGATTTTCTAGTCTCTGGTCAGAAAGTTGGATATCTAGTCGTGAAACTACATGGCAGCAAACTGATGATCCATACTTTTCTATTTCTAACCAATAATGATACATTCGAAGGTGAAAAACTTGGACGCCTTTTAAGCATTGTTAAGGAAGATAAAAAGTATCTGGAGATAGACACCCTTCCAACATTTAATGCCTATCATATTGACAAAAATGAAAAATTAAGCAAATTGTTTAAAGATGCTGGCTGCGGATCATTACTAAAATTGGGACACCTGCAGGAATTTACCGCCAACCAGGTCTCGGATAAAGATCCTGAATCCATTTTACACTACCTGGCTGATGCTCCATACCTCAATAAACAGAATCTTAATTTTGAGTAACTTTAAGGGGGATGATCATGAACCGTATATAGCCATAAAAAAGGCCGGATATTGACGTAAAGTCTATATCCGGCCTTTTTACATCAGAAAAGAAACTATTTTTTAGCCTCGTTTAGTAGTTGCGTGTGTAAACGTACATACTCAGGGTTTTTAATTTCTGTAGCCAATTGTAAACCTGATGCCGCTGTTTTTGCAGCAGCTGTTTTGTCACCCATTTTTAATTGGATCCGGCCTTTTAATAATTTTATCCATGGTGCTTTACTGTCTGCAGCTTCGGCCGCAGTAGCCCATTCTAAAGCTTTATTTAAATCTTTATCATTTGAATAGTAATATTGAGCTGCCTGGAAGTAAGGTTTTTTCTCGCCTTTCATCGCTGCATCAATACTAGCCATTACGGTAGCATCAACTTCAGTAGTCATATTTACAGTTATGCCTGTATTTTCCCACATCAATTGTAATTTAGCGGTGGTAGGATATACATCAGCAAATTGAATCGTAAAAGTTTCTACTTTATCTTTCAGTTTGCTGGCTTTAACTTTAACTCTTAAAGCATCATCAGATTCTTTATATTCATAAGCTCCCCATTGCTTAGATGCTTTATTGAATATTACTGTCCATTCATCTTTGCCTGGGATAGTAAACAATTCGTACTCACCAGCAGGTAACTCTTTACCGTCAATTTTAACAGGCTCAGTGAAACTGATTGTAGTCGCCGAGTTTGCACCAGTACGCCATACAGATCCATAAGGCTCCAGATCACCAAAAATTTTACGACCTTTTACGTTAGGGCGAGAATAATTAAGTGTGATTTTACCTAGACCAAAGTTTTGAGTAATAGTTTGACTTGTGCTCGGTTGAGGCATTTTTAAGCCTTGAGCTTGAAGGTCAGCCGTTAATGACACGGTTAACGCTAGCAATAAAATTGCTTTAATAGTCTGTTTCATATGAATATATATATTTAAATGGTTATTAACCAATTATATTTTGATGCCACTAATTTACATCTATCATTGTATATTCTTTATTAAATATAAACTCTATATAGAAACTTGACGAAGAAATTAGATAATCATACTTAAATTAGCTCCTATGAAGGTCAATACAAGTAGTACTTTAACAAAGTTTGTCGTTTTTTTGTTTTTATTTGTTGTCGCAGAACGGGTTGAAGGACAAGAGATAGAAACTGGGGTCTCCAAAGAACTGGCTATACATCGGAAAGCAACTGTAAGTCGTATCCATTATGCCCTTGAGCTTGATATTCCTACTGTGAAAACAGAGAAAATTGAAGCTATGGAAGTACTAAGCTTTGATTTAATCGAAAATAAGCAGGTTTTACAGCTTGATTTCAAGGAGAATCCTGCAAAGCTGAAAAAATTGATTGTGAATGGGAAGGTAACTCCTATACAGCATAGCAAAGAACATTTACTAATAGCAGCTAAATACTTAAAAAAAGGAGCCAATCAAGTTAAAATAGAATTTCAGGCAGGCGAATCTGCTTTGAATCGCAATGCGGATTATTTATATACTTTATTTGTCCCGGATAGGGCAAGAACTGTTTTCCCATGCTTTGATCAACCCGATTTAAAGGCTACTTATGATTTAACTTTAAAAGTTCCTGCAAGCTGGAAAGCAATGGCAAATGCGCCATTAAAAGATTCGACACTGTTAAATGGACGTAAAACATATCGCTTTGCCACTTCTGATATTTTAAGTACCTACTTGTTTTCATTTGTTGCTGGAAAATTTGAACTGAAAAATGGTCGTGTAGGGCAGATGAACACAGATTTTTTGTACAGAGAAACAGATACTGCAAAAATACGGTACAGCATGAATGAGATCTTTAAGATCCATACCGATGCCCTTAAGTATTTTGAAGATTGGACAAGTATTCCGTACCCATTTAAAAAGTTTGGTTTTGCTGCAATACCCGACTTTCAGTTTGGCGGAATGGAGCATGTAGGTGTTATACAATACAAAGCTTCAGCTTTGTTTTTGGACGGAACGGCTACAAAAGATCAGTTGAATTCGAGGAGTAATTTGATTGCTCATGAGACGGCCCATATGTGGTTTGGTGATTTGGTAACGATGAACTGGTTTACTGATGTTTGGATGAAAGAAGTGTTTGCCAATTTTATGGCAGATAAAAGTGCAGAGGGTAGTGTGGGTAAAGATGAATTTGATTTGAAGTTTTTAGTGGATCATTTTCCTGCAGCTTACGGCATAGACCGTACAACAGGATCAAACCCGATAAGACAGGAATTGGATAACTTAAAAGACGCAGGAACCTTATATGGCAATATTATCTATCATAAAGCTCCCATCATGATGCAACAGTTGGAGCGCTTAATGGGGAAAGATAAATTTAAACAAGGGGTAAGAGAATACCTTAAGAAGTTTGCCAATAGTAATGCATCCTGGCCTGATCTAATCACCATTTTGGATAAATATGCGGATGCGGATTTACAAACCTGGAATAAAGTGTGGGTAAATGAACCAGGAAGGCCGGTGGTAGATTATATCATAGAAAAGAAAGGTGATAAAATAGGAAGGTTTACCATCAAACAATCTGCAGAGTATGGCAGGGATAGGATTTGGCCAGAGTTTTTTGAGCTCACTTTATATTACGCTGATCATACTAAGGAAGTAACGGTTAATTTAAATGCGGCAGAGGTAGAATTGAAAGAAGTGGAGGGGATGGACCTGCCATTATTTGTCCTATTCAATTCATCCGGGCAGGGCTATGGTTTATGGCCGGTAGATCGGGCAATGTTTCCTCAATTGTATACCATTGATAAATCTCTAAATCGTGCTACGGCATATATCTCACTTTATGAGAATATGCTGAATGGCAGGTTTGTGAAACCGGCAGAATTGTTAACCCTTTTTCTTGATGGATTGAGTAAAGAAAAGGAAGAGCTGAATCTCAAATTGATGACCAATTATATTGGCTCTATTTATTGGGAATTTATGACTCCAAAGGAGCGGATCAGTTTAGGCGAATTACTGGAAAAAAGAATTTGGAGCGCCATGTCGGAACAGGCTGCCTCAAACTCTAAAAAGCTATTGTTTAAAGTATATCAGGATGTGTTTTTAAGCCAGGACGCAAGTAAAACGTTATACGATATTTGGAAAACAAAAAAAGCTCCGGAAGGCTTGAAACTTTCTGAAGACGATTATACAGCCTTAGCTTTTTCGTTGGCATTAAGAGAAAGCAATGCTTCTACAATTTTGAAAGATCAATTGTCGCGCATTACAGATGCAGATAGAAAGATTAGGTTTGAGTTCATCATGCCGGCACTTTCTTCCGATCAGTTAGAAAGAGATCAGTTTTTTAAAAGCCTTGAACAGAAAGTAAACAGACAGAAAGAAGCGAATGTGTCGGCGGCCCTATACTACCTGCATCATCCTTTAAGGCAGTCGACCTCAGTAAAATATCTGCAAAAAAGTTTGGAACTTCTGGAAGAGATCCAAACTACAGGTGATATCTTTTTCCCTCAAAGCTGGTTGCAAGCTACACTTGGTTATTATCAAAGTGCGGAGGCTGCTGCAATTGTGAACGATTTTTTAAAGAATCATCCCAATTATAACCCCAAGCTAAAGGCCAAGATATTGCAATCTGCGGATAATTTGTTTAGGGCGCAAAAGCTTTTGCAATAGTTTATAGTTCGATGGATTTGTAGGTTATTTTAATACTTTGGGTGTTTTTGTCTTTGCTAATCATCATTTTTGAAGGGTAACCATCGGTATTATATTCGTAGCTGAAATCTGTGTTTTCCGATGGAGACTTTTGATTGCGATAATTGAGTAGATTGTTAAGGTAATAGCTTAGAAACCAATGTTCAGATTCAATGGTAAATAGTTGAGCATAGCTGATGCTACTGGCAATGCCCTTTTTCTGATCAAAGGTATACGTATGTATATTTGTAAATCCCGAATCATTGGTTGTGGTTACCGTAGATAGATTTCCAGATTTGATATAGGATTGTGCTTCGATCAGATTATCTGAGTTGTTGTAATAATGAAGGCTGCTCAGTTGTTGCAGATCATTATAGCTTATCGTGTAGTATCCTCTTGGGGTGTAAGTATGCAGTAGTTCTTTATAGTCAAATATCAGCACTTTGTTGATTACCTTTTTATCCTCCAGTCTGTAATTCACTTTATAAAATAATTTGCTGCTCTTATATTTCTCAAGTGCGATTGGATACTGCGCTGCGTTGTAAGTGATCACCGTTTTGGTACTTCCTTCCCCTTCAGAAATTTCTGTGAGTAAGGTGGTGTTTTCCTTGTATTTTAAGTTGATAATTAAACCTGCTGCTTCAAGTTTTATAGGGACCAATGTTTTAATGATGACAGGTGGCTCAGGTTCTGGTATCTCTATTTTAGTGTTTCGACTCTTCTTACAAGCTAGTACGAACAGTAATGCAAAGAGCGCTGCAAAGTGATGATGTTTTAAATTGCCCATGGTTCAATTGATTTATGTTGATCGTATTCAGGATTAGGTATTGGTAAACCTCTCGATGTTTAATTCAATAAAAAAATATTCACATTTAATTTCTTCAATTCATGAAAAAATCATTGAAAAATATCCCTTGAATGAATGGATAAGCCGTACTTTTACGGCACGATTTCTTTTTAGCACGTACGTTTATTAAATTATATTATGGACGATTTTTTAGCTGCCCGCCTCCAGATGGCCTTCTCCTTAGGCTTTCACATTGTTTTTGCCTGTATTGGTATGGTGATGCCCTTTTTTATGTCTGTTGCCCATTTTTATTGGCTTAGAACAAAAAAAGTAGTCTACCGGGATGTGACCAAGGCCTGGAGTAAGGGAGTGGCTATATTCTTTGCCACGGGAGCAGTTTCGGGCACAGTATTGTCTTTTGAACTCGGCTTGCTTTGGCCCAAATTTATGGAGCATGCAGGACCGATATTTGGAATGCCGTTTTCTTTGGAGGGAACGGCATTTTTTATTGAAGCGATAGCCTTGGGCTTTTATCTATATGGTTGGAATAGGCTCAATCCATGGTTTCATTGGGCAACAGGTGTGGTAGTCGGGATTAGCGGATTACTTTCGGGGATTCTTGTGGTTGCTGCAAATGCCTGGATGAACAGTCCAGCTGGTTTTGATTATATCGATGGACAGTATTTAAACATAGATCCTATAAAAGCGATGTTTAATGAAGCCTGGTTTTCTCAATCGCTACACATGTGTATAGCTGCATTTGTTTCAACTGGTTTTGCTGTTGCAGGTATTCATGCTTTAATGATCCTTAAAGGAAAAAGTGTAAAATTCCATAGTACAGCGTTTAAAATTGCTGCAGTATTTGGTACTGCAGCAGCTTGTTTACAACCTTTAAGTGGTGATATTTCTGCTAAAGATGTGGCCAAGCGACAACCAGAAAAATTGGCGGCTATGGAAGCTCATTTTCATACAGAAAGATTTGCGCCTCTCATCATAGGAGGAATACCGGATACAACCAATCAGAAAGTGGATTATGCGATTAAAATTCCGGGCTTGTTGAGTTTTATGGCTACAGGCGACTTCAATGGAGAGGTGCAGGGACTTGATCGTGTGCCTAAGGCAGATCAGCCGCCGGTAGCGGTTACCCATTATGCTTTTCAGATCATGGTAGGGATGGGGATGGCTATGGTGTTGATCGCTGTATTATATTTCATCGCTTTGTGGAAGAAAAAAGACTGGTTACGCAGTCGCTGGTTATTAAAATTGTTTGTCATTGCAACTCCTTTAGGCTTTATAGCCCTCGAAGCTGGTTGGACGGTTACAGAGGTAGGCAGGCAGCCCTGGATTATCAGAGGAGTGATGCGGACAGCAGATGCTGTAACGCCTATGCCTGGTATTGCTTATTCTTTTTACTTATTTACGGCTGTGTATATCTCTTTGGCCGTCATCGTAAGTTTATTGTTATTTAGGCAGATCAGCATGGTCGACAAATTATATGATTCTGCAAACCAATCAAAAGATGAACAATTATGATATATGTAGTTATTATTTTCCTGTGGACTTCCATTTTATTGTATATCCTGTTAGGCGGAGCTGATTTTGGTGCCGGTATTATCGAATTGTTTACTTCTAAAACCAATAAGGCCAAAACACGTAAAACGATGTATAAGGCTATTGGGCCTATTTGGGAAGCCAATCACATGTGGTTAATCATTGCTGTTGTAATTCTATTTGTAGGTTTCCCTAAAATATACACGACTATTTCTGTTTACTTACACATTCCTTTGGTATGTATGCTGCTAGGAATCATTGCAAGGGGTACTGCCTTTGTGTTTAGAAATTATGATGCGGTGAAAGATGATATGCAAAAAGTATATACCCCAATTTTTGTGTATTCGAGTCTGATTACTCCCTTTTTTTTAGGAATTATTGCTGCGAGTTCTGTATCTGGCCAAATTGATCCACAGGCAAATGATTTTATATCGGCATATATTTTTAGCTGGTTAAATTGGTTCTCTGTAGCTGTGGGCATCTTTACTGTAAGTATATGTGGTTTTCTGGCTATTATCTTTATCATCGGACAAACTGATAGTGATGGCGACAGACAGCATTTTGTGGGTAAGGCGAAGCGCGCAATCTTTATGGTTATGTTTTGTGGAGCTTTGGTTTTTATAGCAGCTTATGCAGAGCATATCCCCTTGGCCACATGGATTTTTGGGGATACACCGGGCTTAATTGCCATTATTGCGGCTAGTATTTCTTTAATTATTATGTTTTATGCGCTAAATAAAGATAAACCGATCCTGCTGCGATTGCTTGCTGGTTTTCAGGTGGCGATGATTTTATTTGCTGCAACTTATACGCACTTTCCCGATATTGTGTTACTAAAAAATGGCGAGAATCTTTCCCTTGTCGCTCATCAGGGGCAGGTAAAAACGATAGCCTCATTAGGCTATGCCTTGCTTATCGGTAGTCTATTTATTTTACCCGCCCTGGTCTATTTAATTTATATTTTTCAGAAGCCGAAAGCAGTGGTGGCTGATCATTAGCCAAATGTTAAACTTTGTTAAGTTGTGTAACAAATTACGAGAACAATTTCTAATAGAGTGGTTTTTGTGCTTAATTCGTGGTCTTTTATAAATTGACGAATTAATTATTCCATTATTATGTAATGGGACATTAAACCTAAGCCACTTTATAAAGTCTTAAATTTAATATCGCAATTAACATAATAACACCAAATATGAAAACAGTATTTATTAAAATGACATTTTGCGCGGTTTTACTCGCCGGTCTGGGCGCTGTTGCTCAGGCTCAAAAGGTAAATAACCTGCAGGAGGTTAGTATATTCGCTCCTCATGCTATTAAAATTGATGGTAAAAATTTTGAATGGAAAGACAGTGATTTTTCTGGGAATAAGCGTACTAGTCTTTCTTATATTATAAGTAACGATGATAAAAATCTTTATCTGATTATTAAATCTACTGATATCGCGAACAATTCTAAAATACTTGCGGGAGGTATTACTTTTTCGGTAAATCCGGATGGTAAAAAGAAAGAAAAGGAGAGTATAACCTTGACTTATCCTCTTCCGGCTGCCTTTGGCAGGCCAGGTGGCGGCGGGGGTGGGCAGAGCCGACGTGCAATGGGGATGACGATGTCCATGGGCGGCGGCGGTGGTCCGCAGAGCGCAAAACAAAGAGATTCTTTTATGGTTGCCAGACAGAAAACGCAATTGGTAGCGGCTAAAGAGATTAAAATTCATGGTTTTAAAAATACAACAGACACATTAGTCTCTATATATAATGAGTATGGCATTAAAGCATTTGCTAATATCGATAAGGATAATGTTTATTTCTATGAAGTAGGAATTCCATTAGAGGCTTTGGGTATTTCAGTAGCCGACGCGAAAGAATTTGCTTATAACATTAAGCTGAATGGCTTACAGTTACCAAATTTTGGTGGCGGTGGCGGCGGAGGTAACTTCGGCGGTGGTGGCGGAGGCGGCGGTCGTGGTCCTGGCGGTGGTGGCGGCGGAGGCGGTCACTTTAGCATGGGCGGCGGTGGCGGTATGGACTTTCAGGCTTTGATGAGTCCGACCGATTTTTGGGGAAAGTACACACTTGCAAAGAAATAACCTTAATACTGTAAAGAAACACACACATACACCCCAACCATACAAGCACACAAATGAACTATTTTAATTGGGTTACGGCTAAGGACTATTGCGTTCTTTTTAAGTCGAAGTACCTACAGCATTTTAAGAAACTGGCAGTCATTTTAATAATGACGCTTAGCTTTACCGAGGTATTTTCCCAGCAGCCAGCTAAAAAGGAAGTTCCTCCACCATTACCTACCAGGCAAATTAGCGGTATTGTAAAAGATAGCACAGATTTGGGTGTAATAGGCGCAACGGTTAGTTTAACTTCTGATAAGGATACCCTGAAAACATCAACCAATAGTGACGGTATCTTTGTTTTTAAAGATGTAAAATCAGCAACCTATACCCTTTTAATACAAAGTATAGGTTATGAAAAATCCCCTGTGATGCGTTTTAAACAAAACGACATGATTCCGAGGATTGTGATGGATCCAATTTTACTTAAAGAGCAAAAAAACACTTTAAATGAAGTGGTGATTAATGGTACACCTTCAATAACCTATAAAACGGATACGGTAGAGTATAAAGCCAGCGACTATGTAGTGAGGAAAAATGCTACCGTTGATGAGCTGTTAAAGAAGATGGAAGGAATGGAAGTCGGCAACGATGGAAGTCTGGTCCATCAGGGAGAAACAGTAACAAAGGCTAAACTGAATGGTAAGGAATATCTTGGGGGAGACATCGCAAATGCAATTAAAAATCTTCCTGCGGAGATTGTTGATAAAATTCAGATCGTAGATGACTATGGTGATCAAGCAGCTCGTACAGGGGTTAAAGATGGGGATCCTCAAAAAGTACTGAACATCACGACCAGAACGGATAAGTCTGTTGGTAATATGATGAATTTGAACGCCGCTGGAGGTAGTAATGAGAGAAAGGAGGCTGGATTATTCACAACGCGAATTAATGGAAATCAGCAGGTAGGTTTAAATGGAAATTTTAAAGATGTGATTAATCTCAACGCGCTGAATGG
The DNA here is from genome assembly GCF_900100435.1 of Pedobacter sp. ok626. Lineage (GTDB taxonomy): Bacteria > Bacteroidota > Bacteroidia > Sphingobacteriales > Sphingobacteriaceae > Pedobacter. The sequence goes on from NZ_FNEX01000005.1 coordinate 44,562, forward strand.
CTCTAACAAGAATGGAGATGCGAGATTTAGTATCCGTGATAAAATCGGAAAAAAGATTGATTATAATTTGAATTACCAATTTGGAAAATCTAATGGCGACAGTGAGAATGAGTCTAACTCATTAAGTAATATAAGTCGTCCTAATCCCGATGGCAGTGTTACAACTGGACAATTGCGCTCTAATAATTTTAGCAATAGCTTTCAAAAATCAAATAATCATCAGTTTAAATTTGAATTCGAAGTAAATCTGGACTCAAATGATTACTTAAAAGTTATTCCAACTTTCAATTTAAATTCTTCTGATAATAATAGTGAATCTTCGGTAGTGCAAAGGGGGAGTGATATTGGGTTGAAAATGGATCAGGACCGTACCATAAAGAACGAAACTTCCAGAACGGCTCCTGAATTTGGTGTTTCTGTTTTTTATCAACACACGTTTAAAAAATACCGAAGGAATTTTTCGACACAGGTAGATTTGAATAAAAATAATCAGGACAACGAGCAGGCAAGATATAACTTTACAACCTATTATCGTGAAAACTTTGATCCCTTAGATTCAGTAACCAATCAGATCATTGCCCGTAAGAATAGACGTGACAATTATCGAGGAAGTATGACTTATGTGGAACCACTTGGAGTCAATACACAATTTGAGGTGAATGCTCAGGTGAATTATAATGGATATGACAATACAGCAACTACAAGAGATATTTTGGCGGATGGCTTGTCTGGTGTCGTAGATTCATTGAGTAACATTTATAAATATTCCTTTACACAGGGACGGATTGCATTGAATTTTAGATATGGAATGTCAAATACCTCCAAAGTTCGTTTTTCTGTTGGTATAACCGGTGTACCGGCATTACTCTCCGGCACTAAGCAAAGTCTCGGAACCACAACAAATCGTAGCAGTTTTAATCTGATTCCTATCGCTAGGTTTGAATATCGTTGGACTAGACAACAAAGGATGTCTTTGAACTATTCGGGAAATGCAGTTGAGCCTACGTTTGATCAGATACAGCCAGTAAGGGATGTTACGAATCCAAATAATCCAGTTATTGGTAATCCTGATCTGAATGCTACTTTTGTACATACTATAAGAGGTGATTATAATAATTATATTGCAAATTCGAAGCTTAATCTTTCAATTACTGCAAATGGATCTTATACAGAGAATGCTGTAATTAGAAATGTTTCAAATGTTCCGAACCCAGGCCTCCCTGGAACCAATATTAATGAAACACGCTTTTTGAACGTTAGCGGAGTATATAGGCTAACGGGTAATTACAATATCAGTAAGCAGCTTAGCAACAGGAAATATAACTTGCAACTTAACGGTACTGCGAACTATAGCCATAACCTGAGTATGAGGGATGGTGTTTTGAATGCCACTAATATAACCTCTTTAAATCAACGTTTTGGTCCAAAAATCAACCCTACAGACTGGTTTGAGATCAATGCCGATATCGGGTATAAAATTGATAAATCTGACAATACAACAATAGGTTTTGTTAGCAATACGATCAACACACTTTCTCTTAATTTAGATGGGAGAATTTATTTATGGGAAAATTGGATGTTCGCTTACAATGGTAGTAAACAATATATAAATGGTATAGCTGGAAATACAAATAACAGACCCTTAGTGATCAATGCAAGTTTGGAGCGTCAGTTATTTAATCGTAGAGGTCAGATCACGTTTCAGGCGTTTGATATTTTAAATCAGAATAATATTCTTAGCTATGATCAAGCAGCAGACGGAGGATATACAAATACAACTGTGAATCCTGTAAGCAGGTACTTTATGCTTAAATTGAGCATGCGCTTGCAGAAATGGTCTGGTGCACAAGGACGTGGTGGCAGAGGCATTATGCGTAGAGGTGACGGAAGCTTCATGTAAACGGTCTTAAACCTATAAAATATGCCCCCTTTTTGCTTTATGCTAAAGGGGGCATTTCTGTTTTGGGCTGTTTTGTAATTATTTATGTTAATTCATTTATTTTATTAAAATTTGGACGAAGGATCATGAATGGGCTAAGGAAGTGCATCCCACTAGAAGTCTAGCGTTATATAATCGGGCTTGGTCAGAATTTGCAATGTATCTGGGAATAGGGAATGCCACGAATGAATCATTATTCGGGTCTTTTTTACGTAGGCTTGTTTAGTTAAACTAGTTGTTTAATGGGGTAAATACTTTTATTTTATTTTGAATTACAACTTTTATTTTGGTAATTAATTAGCTTTTTTATTGTTTTTTTTTATCTTTATTTGATTTTTTATCAACTACTTGTAGATATTTCCAATAAAGATGGGACGTTATCTTCCGGTTTAGCGATGTTTTTGGGCAGTATTAGGAGAAAAATTGGAACTTTTCGACATCTTGGTGCATACACCGTTTTTTTGCTCTTATTAGTGGTTTTTAATTTTTTAAATATCTGTTGTTTAGATGTTTGTGTTGTCTTTTATGAGTGGGATTTAGTTTCGGGAACCCTCCGCTTGTGGCTCGGTCAGACCTTATAACAAACAGGTACATCCTAGGTACATGACAGGTACATGATAGGTACCTCATAGGTGTCGACACCTTCCATGTAGGGCTTAGATACCTATCATGCACCTAAGAGGGAGTCTCTTGTCTTAGGCTGAAGTACTGGTGTTTCTTTTAACTAATAGTAAAACGATATTTAATAGTTCAAATAGGTCTTTTTTTTAAAGTTTTAATACCATTAATCCTAAATTTAAAAGGCTGGGCTAACGCGGCCTATCAAATGTATGGCGTTAAAGGAATACCTCAAAACTATTTAATTGTCCCATATTTGCTACCTTTGTTTAGGGAATTAAGGTATGGGGACCAAATACGAATCTACGTCGGACACTGAACTTGTCAGTTTACTCAAGTCTGGGAACAGATTGGCGTATACCGAAATTTATAACCGATATAAGTTTATCCTCCATACGCATGCCTATAAATGGATGCGGGATAGGGATGAAGTGATGGATATTATCCACGAACTTTTCACTTTTTTGTGGGATAAAAGAGAAAGCATTCAATTTAGCACCAGCCTCTCCGGTTATCTTTATGTCTCCTTAAGGAATAAAATTTTCAATAGAGTATCGCGTAAAAAGATAGAATCACAATATATCTGCTCCCTTCAAAGTTTTATTGACAGGGGTGATTGTATCACGGATCATTTGGTCCGGGAAAAAGAGCTTACCCATCTGATTGAAAAGGAAATTGCTGCGCTTCCTCACAAGATGCGTGAAGTTTTTGAGCTTAGTCGTAAATCGAACTTAAGTCATAAAGAAATTGCTGATCAATTGGGGCTTTCTGATCAAACTGTGAGAAAACATATCCAGCATGCCCTTAAAATTTTAAGGGTAAAACTAGGTTTGAGCTTGTTTCTGTTCACATTGTGAACTAAAATCAACTTTTTTAAAATTATTTTCATTTTTATTTACCCCATAAGGCTAGGCTATTTGTCTTCCATCATATAAGCACGATAAGATGCTTTAGACCATGGAGAGAATAGAGGCAAAAGAGCTGTTAGCAAAATACGAGACGGGTAAGTGTACTGAGCGGGAGAAGGCTTTATTGGAAAGTTGGCATTTAAGCTACGCGCTTGATGCTGTAGAAAGTATTCGCTTCGATGAGCAGTTGAAAGATTTAGATCTGGTATGGAATAGATTGCAGCAGGAGCGGGCTAAACCAGATACTAGAGCGTTGACCTTGTGGCCTAAAATTGCAATGGCAGCAGCCGTAATTCTTGTGGCTGGTATCGCTTTGTTTTTCTACTTCCAACAATTAAATCTATTTCAACAAAACGATAAGTTGGCGTCTGATGTACCTCCGGGAAAAAACAATGCGGTGTTAACCCTAGCTAACGGGCAAAAAATAATACTTAACGAAAGGACTAAAGGAGAGATCGCTAAACAAGGGGGGATCTCAATCACAAAATCTCAAGATGGAACGATTATTTACAATGTCGATCAGTCTACGACAGCTGAAAAAGCGAAAGTAGGGGAATTGTCTTATAACACTATTTCTACCCCAAGGGGTGGTAAGTACCAGTTAAACTTGCCTGACGGGAGTAAAGTTTGGTTAAATGCCGCATCAATGTTAAAATTTCCGGTCGTATTTTCAGCAAAAGAACGTAGGGTAGAGTTGATTGGAGAAGCTTATTTTGAAGTGACTAAAAATAAACACCAACCATTTCACGTTAAAACTGCGCAACAAGACGTAGAAGTCTTAGGAACCCATTTCAACGTAAGTGCATACAGTGATGAAAAGGAAGTTAAAACGACCTTGCTAGAAGGTTCTGTAAAAATTGTCGTGCGGAGTAAACAGTCAAAAGCAAAAATGTTAGCGGATGTGGTGTTGAAACCAGGCGAGCAGGCTACTTTGACAGAAAGCCAGCTTAATGTTGCTAGTGCAGATATTGGAGAAGTGAGGAGTTGGAAGGATGGAATGTTTGAGTTTAATAACTGTGACTTAACCAGCATAATGCGTCAGGCCTCAAGATGGTATGATGTAGATGTGGTTTACGAAAGTGGAATCCCCAATGTAAAATTTAGTGGAGAAGTCTCTAGAAGTGTAAATGCATCAGCTTTTTTAGATATGTTAAAATATCTTGATGTAAAATTTCGCATAGAAAAAATTGGGAATAACAGAAGTAGAATCGTTGTTTCTAAATAACTGTAATCAATTATAACCTTAAACCAAAAAAATGAATAGACATTTACATCCAAAGTAAAACACCATGGGGTAACTGAATAAAAAAAACCGGGAAAAGTGTTGAAGCACTCTACCCGGCATTGACTCGGATTGCAGTCCTTGTCACCGTTCGGTTAACCATTTTTCAATTTATCCTGATTAAAATCTGGATGAAAAACATGTAGCATATCTCACTATTATCAACCTAACCTTACAAATGTATGTATTTTATTAATACTTCATGTGGTATGGGCAAGCCTCGGCTTACGCCATACTTTAGATCAATTCGGGACGTTTATAAGAGCATTTCGCTTATAAAACCCGCAACCAGAAGACAGATTATTATGCGAATTAATTTAATTGCAATTCTAATGACCATGTCGCTGATGCAAGCCGCAGCCAGCAGCTTTGGTCAGCTCGTAACATTGCATAAAAGAGACGCAAGTCTCAATGAAGTGCTTAAAACAATACGCAATCAAACCAATTATACTTTTTTATACAATAGCGGACTCCTTAAGAATGCAAAGCCTGTGTCTGTTAATTTAGAGAAAGCAACTTTGGAAGAAGCATTAAGGGCTTGTTTTGAGAACCAGAATCTTAGTTTCAAGATTATTGAGAAAACTGTACTCCTTAAAAAGAAAGAAGTTGGTCTGTTGGATAAAGTAGCAAATTACTTTAGTGCGATAGATTTAAGAGGTAAAATATTGGATGAAGATGGTAGACCACTTCCAGGTGCGACCATTCGTGTAAAAAATACCACAAGGACAGTATTAACCAATGAACGTGGTGAATTTGAATTGAAAGGGATAGACGACAAGGCCATATTGGTGATCTCATTTCTTGGTTATACCACAAAGGAGATTCAGGCAAGCAAAGCAAACCCACTGATTATTAGTTTAGATGTTAATCCTGCAGAACTAGGCGAAGTAGCTGTGGTTTCGACTGGTTATCAAAAAATACCTGTTACACGTGCTGCGGGTTCTTATGCTGTAGTGACTGATAAAGCTATGGCGGGAAAACTTCAAACTAATATTATTGAGAGGATGGAAGGTATGGTTGCCGGTTTAACATCCTTTAAAAGTGGCCGTAATGATAAACCTAATATCCAGATCAGGGGAGTATCAACATTAACCGAAAATTCGATGATGCCTTTGTATGTTGTTGATGGAGCACCTTTTGAAGGGGATATACAGGCAATTAATCCTAGTGATGTAGAGTCTGTTACTGTATTGAAAGATGCGGCAGCAGCTTCTATTTATGGAACTCGTTCAGCCAACGGTGTAATTGTAATCACCACAAGAAGCGGTAGTAAGGGTAAGCTAAACATTGCTTATAATGCAACAGCAAGATTTATAGGGTTGCCGGATAGAGCTTATGCTAATAAAATGAGCAGTGCTGAGCTGGTTGATTTTCAAAGAGATATGTTTAACTATCGTTCTGGTTCCTACGCATCTATAGATCCCCGTAAATCAATGGTAGAAACTTATCGTTTGTTTTATGACGCAAGGCAAGGTGTTATTACTGAGTCTGAGTTGCAAAAACAATTGGATGTGCTTCGCAATAGGGACAGGTACGATCAGGTAGTTGATGAATTTTTACGTAAAACGTCAGTTACCCAACAGCACAATCTTTCATTTTCAGGTGGGTCAGATTTTTATAAATATAATCTTTCTGGAAACTATTTGGCTAATGCACCTATTGAACGCGCGCAAACCAACAATAGGATTGGTTTTAACTTAAAAAATAGTTTTAATTTCACAAAATGGGCAACAGTAAGTATTGGGGTATTAGGTAGCAACACTAGAAATGATTACGATAATGGTACTTCTGCTGCTCCTTTAACAGGTACAACTATTTATGCCCCTGGAATGGGTATTTTTAATGCGGGTAAGGCTTCTTATTATATGCTTAGGAATGCCGATGGTAGCTTGGCGACAAACTGGCTGAACTCGAAATCGCAGTTTGAAATAGATCGCTTAAAATCATTGGGACTTCAGGATGAAAATTATAATCCAATTACTGATCTTGATAAAAGCCACCTGACCAATACTAGTAAATACTTAAACCTTAATGTTTCTGCTAATTTAAAACTGATGGATGGGTTAAATTTAGATTTACTCTACCAAAGTGAAAGAACAGAGCTCTACAATAAGGAATATTACAGTAAAGATGCTTATAGGGTTAAAACCATGATCAATGACGCGACGGTAAAAGACGCAAAGCAGACCAAGATGATCCCTGTTGGTGGACAGATGAATGAACAAAGAGGTGACCAGAATTCCTATACACTTAGGGCACAACTGAATTACAATAAAGAGTTCAAATCGAAACATCGTGTTGATGCAATTATAGGAGCTGAAAAAAGAAAAATTCTAGGCACCTCTACTAATATTTATAAATATGGATACGACGATTTCAGTTTGAATTATAAGCCAATCGATGAACAACTTTTAAGTTCTGCAGTTCAAAACACACAAGCTCTATTTGATCAGTTTAACTTCCCGAAAGGAGATAGCAGGGCTGAAAGAGGTTTTGTAAGTACAGATGATCGTTATGTATCTCTTTACGGAAATGGCTCTTATACCTATGATAATAAAATTACAGTTTCGGGTAGTATCAGAGTGGATCAGTCTAACCTTTTTGGAACGGATCCAAAATATCAGTTCAAACCCTTTTGGTCGGCTGGATTACTCTATGTAATTGCCGAAAACAAAATGAACTGGTTGGATCGTGTTGCGGTGCGTGCTACTTATGGTGTGAGCGGAAATGTACCTAAAAGAGGTGGTCCGTATATGATTTCTGTGACTAACGGTAATAATGGTCTTACAGGGGAATCACAGGATAACATTTCAAGCCCACCTAACAACGGTTTACGCTGGGAACGAACCAATGTAACTAATTTCGGTTTGGATTTTAGCGTTCTTGACAGACGTTTATATGGTTCGGTAGATGTGTATAATAAAGCAACGAACGATTTGTTGGGTGATTTGAAATCGGATCCTACATTGGGATGGAATTCATTGGTGCAGAATTATGGCAGCATGGCAAATCGTGGAGTAGATGTTGCTTTAACAGGTAATATCATAACAAACACTGATTTTAGCTGGTCAACAGGATTGAATTTCAATTATAATAGAAACAGGTTGACTAAACTTGAAAACACTTCCAATACAGTTGGCTTTTATTTGAGTGATATTCAGAATAGGGTGGGTGTACCAATGGGTGCTTTATATAGTGTAAGGTATGGTGGTTTGGACAGTAAGGGAGCCCCTAAAGCGCTTACCGCCAATGGAACAGAAGTTTTTTCAACAGATAAACTGACTGTAAACGATCTGGTTTATAATGGCACGACGATCCCTCCATATTCGGCTTCATTACAAAATACTTTACGCTATAAAGGTTTTGATTTGTTTTTTATGTTTATCTACTATGGTGGAAATGTAATGCGTGATGTAACTGCACCGTACTTAACTAAACTTGCGGAGTTAAACTATACCTCTAACATGGAAAGGTCTGCTTTAACTTATTGGAAAAAACCTGGGGATGAATTGATTCCGGGGATGGCTCCTGCTTTTAGTACTGCTTTAGGTGGTGCAGTAACCAATATATGGGAAGCTAGTGATCAAAACATTCAAAAGGCTGATTACATTAAACTCAGAGACATCACGCTGAGTTACAATTTTAAAGGTAACTGGATGAAGAAAAGCTATTTGCAAAGGATGCGCTTAAGTTTGCAAGTACAAAACGCATGGAGATGGGCTGCCAATAAAAATAACCTGGATACAGAGGTTTGGAACGGTACAAAATCTATATCTCCTACCAGAGGTACGTTATATCCTGCTTCTTATACCGTCGGTCTTTCTGCTAATTTTTAATTGAACCTCATCATGAAAAAAATATTTATATTATTCGTCGCATTGACAAGCATTGCTGCTTCAGGATGTAAAAAATACTTGGATGTTAAACCCAAAGGGTATACCATTCCATCAACCTTTGATGATTATCAGAAATTACTAAACAATCAGTCATTGGCTGGGAGTTCCTCGCCTTATGCTAATTTTTTAACGGATAACCTCCGTGCTGGTGAAACTAATGATCCGAACAGGGCAACAGAGTATCCGCTGATGGGATTAGAACTGCGTAACTTATATGAATTTAAAGGCGGGGCAATTTTTGATCCAGCAGCAGCCGATCCTTTTTGGGAAACTGCTTATGCACATATTTATGTTTACAACACGGTAGTGAATAACATAGAGAAGGTGTCTGATGGATCGGATATCAGTAGAAAACAAATGAAGGCGGAAGCTCAGATAGGTCGTGCTTTTGAATATTTAATGCTAGTTAATGGTTATTCGAAACATTATAATCCATCTACAGCGGCGAGTGATTTGGGGGTTCCGATTATTTTAACAGAAGATATCAATGCACCTTATACAAGACATACAGTAGCAGAAGTATATGCACAGGTTAAAAAGGATCTTGATGAAGCTTTGCCAAATTTAGCGGCTACAGTACCTAACATTTTTCACCCTGGTAAAAGCGTAGGTTTTGCCTTTTTGAGCAAGATGTACCTGTACATGGGTAATTATGCTGAAGCTTTAAAAAATGCGAATGAAGCACTTAAAATAAATAGTGCCTTGATCGATTATAGCCTCTACACCACAAAGAACGGAACTACTTTTGGTAGAGTAGTTACTAAGGCGAATGTATTAGTAACCTTCCCTGATGGATATAAGAGTACCGAGAGTATTTGGGCACGTGTTCCAGGTTCAGCCAGCTTATCTAGTTTAGATGCAAAACTATATGCAAGCGACGATTTAATCAATACCTATAGGACCAATCTTCCTGCAGGGGCAACAGATCAACGCCTGGCGCTCTTCTTTTGTGATGGACAATCCAATTTTGGTTCAGCACCTGTGCTATTTCCAGGAAGATTCTTGTGGGCACCCTACATACAACCCAACCTTGGTTTTAGTACCCCTGAACTTTATTTAATCGCGGCAGAATGTGAAGCCAGAATTGGAGATAAGAACAGAGCTGTGGGCTACCTGAACACTTTACGTAAATCTAGGATTATCAATAACACAGATTTATCGGCAGGTACTAATGATATCGCTTTAAGACTGACACTAGATGAACGTAGAAGAGAAATGCCCTATTTAGGTATTACTCGTTTAATAGATTTAAAGCGCTTAAATATGGAGAGTGGCTTTGCAAAAACGGTAACGCATCAAGTTGGAACTCAGTCTTACCTGTTACCTGCAAATGATAATAGGTACATTTTGCCTGTACCACAAAAAGTGCTTGATTTTAACCCTACTATACCTCAATATCAACGTTAATTTTTAAGATTAACTGATTATTATGAAACCCTCATGTGCTACTGAAATGAATGAATTTAGGTAGCACATGATAACTTCATTACTATTAAAAAGAAATTTATACCGATGAAAAACATATTCACCTTCCTTTTCCTATTTGTCGCTATAAGTGTACATGCACAGGAAGAAATCCATTTTAATAGCTCATGGACTGAAGCAAAAGAAAAAGCAATTCAATCAAAGAAACTTATTTTCATTGATTGTTACACCTCATGGTGTGCCCCGTGTAAATGGATGGAGAAAAATGTATTCATCCAGCCAGCTGTCTATAAATACTACAATGACAACTTTGTGAATTTAAAGGTCGACATGGAAAAAGGTGAAGGCATTGAGATGCGTAAAAAATATAACGTACAATCTTTTCCTACCTATTTGTTTGTCAATACAGCAGGTGATTTGATACACCGGACTGCTTCGAAAATGGAGGCAGAAGCATTTCTTGCTGAAGCAAAAAGAGCAAATGATCCGAACAGAAACCTTGCCGCATTAAAAGAAAAATACGATAAGGGTGCCAGAGATCTGCCTTTTTTATTGGATTACTATCTGGGTGTAGAGCGGTCTGACCGCAATACTGCAGGAAAAATAAGTGATGAGATTGTTAGTAAAGTTACCGAAGCAGAATTAAACACTGAATTGGGCTGGAAAATGATTAAGGCATTGGCAAGAACTGAAAAGGACAAACTTGGCGCCTATTTTATTGCCCATGAAACTGCGTTTAAGAAATGGGGTACTCAGGCTGAATTAGACAAGGTAAGGGACCGTCTGGTAACGAGTACCATGTATGGTTTAATGAGAGGTAGTAACGAACAGGCTTTTATGGAAAAGCTGGCTTATTTTAAAAAATCAGACAAAATTGACCGTAAAAAACAAGGTGTGATGTTGGAAGCTGATTACTATCTGGAAAATGGGAGAACGGCTGATTACGTAAAGCTGACCACTGCGGCCTTGAAAAATGAGTTGAAGGATGATGCCGAAAAGCTGAGCTTTCTTGCCAGAAGAGGATCAGGTTCCAAAAGAGGTGACGAAGTTGTAGCTCCGGCTATTTTACAACAGGCCTACTTGATGGCTAAGCGTGCTGTAGCACTCGATCCTGAGGAATACAGTGTTCAGTCGACCTTTGCATTGGTGTGTTTAGCTATGAAAAACAAACCGGAAGCATTAGCAGCCGCAAAAAAGGCAAGACTGCTGGCAGATGCCGAGACTTCTAAAATTCAGAAGCTTGCGCAACAATTGTTGGATAAAGTTGAGGCGCTTTAAGCTGTAAAATAATTCAAAGTTTAAAGAGAAACAGGCTGTATCATGATTATTGGTACAGCCTGTTTTATATACGATAGAAAGAAATGAAGAAAATTTTTGCCTTAATCATTGTGCTTGCAGCATTTAAAGTAAATGCGCAAAATGAAATAAAATTCAATCAAACCACGACCTGGAAGGAAACCACCGAAAAGGCAGCAGCAACAGGTAAACTGATATTTGTGGATTGTTATACCTCCTGGTGTGGGCCATGTAAGTGGATGGATAAAAACGTGTTCGTTGAACCAGCTGTAGCTACTTTTTTCAATGATAACTTTATCAATGCTAAAATTGATATGGAAAAAGGTGAAGGTGTTGAGTTGCGCAAAAAGTATGAAATTCATTTTTATCCAAGCTTTCTGTTTGTAAACAATAAAGGCGAGGTTGTGCATAGAACAGGTTCCAGGATGTCTGCAGAAGAGTTTTTGGAAGAGGGGAAAAGAGCGATTAACCCAAAGAGTGGTCTTGTTTCCCTGACTGAGAAATACAATGCTGGTGCACGTGATCTTCCTTTTTTATTGGATTACTATCTGGTTTTGAGAAAGTCTGATAGAACAAATGCTGATAAAATTGGTAAAGACATTGTTGGCGAGATCTCTGTCCAGCAGTTAAATACAGAATTTGGTTGGAAAGCAATCAAGGCCCTGGCCAGAAATGAAAGTGACAAATTAGGTGCACATTTCATGGCTAACCAGAATGCATATAACAGCTGGAGTAAGCAAGAGGAGCGGGAAGAGTTAAAGGGGCGCTTAATCACCAATACGCTTTATAGCATGATCAAAGAAAATAACGAACAAGCTTTTATGGATAAATTAGCCTTTTTTAAAAGATCAGATAAGGCTGACCGTAAAAAACAAAGTATTATGTTGGAAGCAGATTATTATCTGGAGCATAAAAGACTTGATGATTATTTGAAGGTTACTAACGCAGCTTTAAATAATGAGTTGAAAAATGACGGAGAGAAGCTGAGCGCTATGGCTTGGAGAGCTGGATTTAATGGTGGACCTACACCAGCTTTTTTGGAGCAGGCTTATGTACTAGGTAAACGGGCTGTCGAAATTGCACCCGAAGAATATGGTGTCATTTCCTCTTTTGGTTATATATGTCTATATATGAAAAATAAAGAAGAAGGATTAAAAGCTGCAAAGAAAGCGTATCAGCTTGCTGATACTTTAGGTTCTAAAGTTCAGAACCGAGCAAAACAGTTGGTAGGCGAGCTAGAAGCTTTGTAAATAACGAAGTGAATTTTTCCAGAATTGTATAAATCGTCCTTTCTGGGGACTTTTTTACGAGTTGATTTTGGTGGCTGGGTTGTAATTGTGGTTAGATTTTCCTGCATCATGTTCAATTGTAAACTTCATAGGAATATTTCAATTAACAAAAAATGAACAGCATTAATTGAAATTTAACTTTCAATTAAGTTAAATCAAGGTTTAATTGTGTAGAATGTTGAAGGGTATTTTGGCTGATTTGTTATTCATGTGAGAATTATAGAATGGATTTTTAACTTAGCGCCTTAGGAGTCCAAAAATAGATGCCGGGATACACAGAAACTGAGGAGAGAAAGATCATCATTGCTTTAAAAGCAGGGGATGAGCTTGCGTTCAGAAAAGTGTTTGATTTGCATTTTCACAAGCTCTATGCGTTTTGCTTTCGCTTTTTGAAAAACAAGCAACATGCAGAAGAAATTGTGAATGATGCCCTGCTAAATGTTTGGACAAATAGAAATCGGATAGATGAAGAGCGGACTATTTTACCCTATTTATACACCATAACACGGCGATTGGCATTAAATGCATTGAGAGATATTGCTACCTCGCAAAAAGCAATGGATGAGCTCTGGTTTAATATAGAAAGATTGAGTAATGAAACAGAAGAATTGGTTTTGTTGAACGATCTGATGCAATTTACGGAAAGTGCAGTGATCCATTTACCAGCACAGCAACAGCTGGTTTTTAGGATGAGTCGTTATGAAGGACTTAACTATGATGAGATTGCAGAGCTATTAAATTTATCCAGAAATACGGTTAAAAACCATCTTGTAGCCGCTTTAAAAACCTTACGTACTCGTTTTAACGAGTCGGATGCTGCCTACTTTTTACTCCTTTCGGTTGTGCTGCTAAAATAAATTTCATTCCAACTAGTCTTGATTTGATTTTACCGTGTAATACCCTATATCAACCCAATTGAGTTGATAACGAATCCTATGGTAAACCAGGAACATTTAAATGCTTTAATTAAACAATTTACTGATGGTACCATTAGTAAAGATGACTATGTTGAGCTGATGGCCCATTTTAAAAGCGATAAAGAGGCTGATGAAGTCTTTTTAGCAATGGATAAGGCTTGGATGTCAGAAAGCATTGACAGAGCGCATAGCCCTGAAGAGATGGATGTCCTATATTATAAATTAACTAGCAATAAAGGATTTAATAAAGTACCTAAAGTTAAGTTATGGCCAAAGATCGCCATAGCGGCTTCGGTAGCTATTGCGCTTAGCACAGGAATCTGGTTCTTTGTAGCACATCAGCGAATGATCAATGTTCAATCGCAAATGGTGAATAACAATAATATATCACCTGGCCACAATCAAGCTACTTTAATTTTGTCGAATGGTAAGCATATCAATCTTAGCGATACTAAAACTGGTGTTGTGATAGATGCTGCTAGATTAAGCTATAATGATGGTACAGAAATTAAAGAGAGCAAGCCCACTTCGCTATTAACGATAACCACACCAAATGGGGGGACCTATGAGATACGCCTGTCCGATGGGACTAAAGTATGGCTAAATGCAACCTCAACTATTAAGTTTCCTTCAACTTTTACGAAATCAAAATATCGGAAAGTTGAGTTGACTGGGGAGGCCTATTTTGAGGTGGAAAAGGATAAAAAGATGCCCTTTATTGTGGTAACTAGAGGGCAGGAAGTGGAAGTATTAGGAACGCATTTTAATATCAATAGTTACCCCGATGAAGCCAGTACAAAAACTACCCTATTGGAGGGGAGTGTAAAGGTTTCGGTTATAAATGCAAAAACCTTGCATCAAGCATCACCTTCTATTTTAAAACCAGGTATGCAATTCATTTTTACTTCATCTGGAGTTAGGATACAAGAGCTTAAAGATCCTGAAGAAGCGATTTCCTGGAAGAGCGGCTATTTTACTTTTAACCGTGAATACCTGGATGAGGTGATGAGAAAAGTGTCTAGATGGTATAATGTAGACATAGTTTACAAAAATGAACAGATTAAATTGATACCATTTAGCGGTACCATTACTCGTTTTACTAATGTTTCTGAAGTGTTAAAGATGCTTGAGCTTACTGGTAAAGTAAAGTTTACAATAGAAGGCAAAAATATTATCGCAGATCGCAAATAAACAATTTACATATCAACTTAAAACCAATTAAACCATGAAACAGACCATTAGCAGCGCATAGTAATTCCCAAAAATTGGTTTGTCAGGTAAAGAACAGGAGCGCTGAAGACGCCCCTGAAATATCTGATAACCTAAAACGTGCGACAAACAACGATTTAAGGAATTTAACAGACAACCAAATGTATAAAATATATACTAAAATTTTAGGTTGGCGAAATCGCCATGCCCCAAAAATATTGCTGACGATGAAGCTGACTACCGTTATATTACTCACCACATTTATGCAGGTAAGTGCCTCAACTTTTGCCCAAAAATTGAGCTATACCCAAAAAAATGCATCTCTGGAAGAGATTTTTAAGGAGATAAAAAAGCAAACAGGCTATACCGTATTCTGGTCTTCCAATAGTTTAACAAATAAGAGGTTAGATGTGGTGTTTAAATATACCAGTTTACCGAAAGTAATGGAAAGGTGTTTGGATGGTCAAGACTTAACCTATACGATTGAGAACCATACGATAGTCATTAGCGAACGGGAAATGACTATGGTTGATAAGCTGATTAGCTACTTTGATATAATAGATGTCAAAGGCCGGATCACAGACGAGTACGGAAAAGCGCTGCCAGGTGCAACTGTAATGGTTAAAAATGGTGGAAGGGCAACGATTACGAATGCTAGCGGTCAATACCAATTGGTCGGCGTAGATAGTAAATCGATATTAGTTGTTTCTTACTTGGGATACAAATCCAAAGATGTCAACATTAACGGTCGAAGTGTAATTAATGTAAGCCTTATTGAGGAAACAGAAGACCTGAACGACGTAGTGGTTGTTGGTTATGGAACTACAAAAAGAAAAGATCTGGTGGGATCCGTAGCGACTGTAAGTGCCGATGACATGCGTAAACAACCAGCGACTAACTTCACCCAAGCATTGGTGGGCAGGGCTGCAGGTGTTCAGGTCAGCAGACCGAATGGAGCCCCGGGTGGTGGAGCTTCTATACGTGTCAGGGGGATGTCTACGGTCTTAGGTGTAAATGATCCCTTGTTTGTAATCGACGGAATCCCTGTTCAACTGTACAATGGCGGAGGAGCGGATGCTTTGCGCTCTGCACCTGCTTATGGACTCCTTGATCCGCTTGCCGGTATAGATATGAACGATATAGAAAATGTTGAGGTGCTTAAAGACGCAACAGCGACAGCAATATATGGTTCGAGGGCTGCAAATGGCGTGATTATTATTACAACTAAAAAAGGGAGGGCAGGAGAAAAACCAGTATTCAGTTTAAATTATGATGTTGCCCTGGATAAACAGAATAAGTTTTATGATGTGCTGTCTGGGCCGGAATATGTAAAATTTATGCAGGAAACTTATGCTGCCGCAGGACAAACTATTGATGACGATACTTTTCCAGGAATGGCTGATACTGATTGGCAAAGAGCGGTAATCCAAACTGGCGTAACGCACAATTTAAATTTAAGTTTGCTCGGCGCATCTAAAGACGGAGCTACTAATTATGGGTTTTCATCTGGTTTGACAGATCAAAAAGGAATCCTGATTAATACAGGCTTTAAACGTTATTCAATCCGTGCAAATGTAGAGTCCAAAATCTTTAATGCTTTTAAAATTGGAACCAATTTGAACTATAGCTTTATTAAGCAGACTGGTACTTCATCGTCCTTGTATGCTAATTATTTAGCACCAACTTACCGTCCGGATTTACCAGTGTTTAATCCCGATGGCACTTATGCAAATGATGGAGGTAATGATAATCCGGTTGCCTCTAGAAAAGGAACCGATATCGCGCAAAGTAATCGTTTTCTAGCCTCTGTTTTTGCTGAACTGGAAATCGTAGATGGTTTAAAATTAAGATCGTCAATTGCATATGATATCAATAACAATACTGGATTTACCTATTCACCGAGCTGGATGCTTTCAGAGTTTTTTTATGATCAGAAAGGGAGCCGTAACGATAAATCCTTTCAATACACAAACAGGGTTTTTGACAATACGTTAAGCTATATCAAGGCTTTCAACCGTCACCATATAGATGCGGTGGCCGGTGCTTCCTGGACTTTGAATAAAAGTAATTACATGAATGTCTCTAGTATAAATTTCCCTAACGATGACGTGCTCAATAATCTTGGTTCTGCAGGGCAAATCAGCTCGTATGCCAGCGACGGGGAAAGCAGTGGATTGGAGTCTTTCTTTATGCGTGCGAATTACAATTATGATGGGAAATATTATCTTACCTTAAGTGGAAGAGCCGATAATTCTACCAAGTTTGGGCCAGGAAATCAATGGGGCTATTTCCCTTCTATCGGTGTAGCATGGCGCTTCTCTAAAGAGAAATTTATGGAAAGCTTGCCTTTTGTAGATGATGCTAAAATCAGATTAACAACAGGTAAAACGGGAACTTCAGCTTTTGGTGGTTTCGGCTTTTTAACGCTGTTTAACACAGGGTATTTTTACAATGGAGTTAACGGCCTGAGGGCAAACCCAGGCGACGGGCAGCCAAATCCAGATATCCGTTGGGAAAGTACACAGCAAACTGATGCGGCACTGGAGCTTAGCTTCTTAAAATCACGACTGACGACCGCGGTAACTTATTATAAAAAATATACCGAAGGATTAATTACTGGGCCGAGGATTCCTGTATCCGGTGGTTATACTTTTCAGACCAAAAACTTAGGTGATATCAGTAACCAGGGATGGGAAATCACGGTATCGGGTGTCCCGGTTCGTACCAATGATTTTACCTGGACGTCAGACTTTAACATTACTTTCAATCAGAACAATGTTGAAAAAACTTATGGTACAGCATTATATGGTAGTCTTTTGTTGACCGAAGGAGAGCCATTGAATGGAATCCGGGGATATAGGACAAAAGGTCTTTACCAGTCGCAGGCTGAGGTTGACCAACTCAATGCAACTGCAAGAATAAAAACAGGGAATCCAAATGCATTTTACCATAATGCATTAACGGGACCTGGAGATGTGCAATATGTAGATTTGAATGGTGATGGGGTAATCACAACCGCCGATAGGGAAATGCTTGGTTATGCGCAAAATCCGAAATACTATGGAGGATGGAGTAACACGTTACGGTATAAGAATCTGGAATTAAGTAGTTTGTTCCAGTTTGATGTCGGGAGTGAACTGCAGAGAGAAACAACACCTGATAAATTTTATGGCTATGGACAAAATGTCTCACCATTGGTTTTAACTGGTTGGACTCCTGAAAATCCAAATACCAACCAGCCAAGAAACGCAATTAATGGGCCGGTACAAAATGTAGATGAAAATAGTGACAGGTTTGTAGACAATGCGTCCTTCCTGCGTTTAAAAAATGTACAGTTAAGCTATATGTTTAAAAACAGCATGCTTACAAAGCTTCACATTGCCCAGCTAAGGGTTTTTGCCGGAATGGGTAATTTATTTACCTGGACGAAGTACAGGGGCTTAGATCCGGAAGTAAACAGTGAGGGCTCCTTCACCGATAATGGAAGGGATACCGGTGTTTACCCTCAAGCGAGAACTATAACCTTTGGTATGAATTTAAAATTTTAAGCTAAGAACATGAATAAGATATTGATATATACCGCTTATTGCTTCATAGCCTTGTTTGTACAGGCTTGTAAATTAACAGATGTTACTGATCTGAAACCAGACCATAAGCTGGATGAAAATACTGTCGTTGTAGATATTCCATCTGCAGAAAAACTGCTAGCCGGAGCATATTACAGTTTAAGAGATGAACCATTAGCACTCTATTGTGCGGCCATACCAGGTTATATGGGCTTAAACCTAACTTCTACATCCGCTACTTATACCTCGTTTATTAATAATGATGTACAGCCGAGTAATGGCACCCTAAACAATTATGTATATGCCGGCCCGTATCAGCTGATCCAGACTGCTAATTTTGTAATTGAAAAAACACAGGCTTTACAAGTTACTAATCCTCGCAAAGCTTCGGTCATTGCAGAGGCTAAGTTTTTAAGGGCGCTGGGACATTTCTATATTCTTCGTTTATTTGGCCAGTTTTGGGATATAAATTCTAAATATGGTATAGAACTTAAGGATAAGTCAAATTTACCTGTTACAGCCAGAGCTAATGTTAAAGTTTCCTATGAACTGATACTTTCTGATCTGGATGAAGCCATTAAAAATTGTTCGGATTATGAAACTGGTGTAGCTAAAGGTTATGCTACTAAACTTGCTGCCAAAGCATTCAAGTCAAGGGTACTTCTTTATAAAAAAGACTATGGAGCAGCCGCTTCCCTGGCAAAAGAAGTAATGGGTGGACCTGCAGAATTGAGTTCTAACTTCCTAAATATGTTCCAGGTCGAGAAGTATAATTCAGATGAGGTGATCCTGGCTGCGATTACTTTTGCCAATAACAACAACATCTATTATGAAAATGGTAAGAGTTACTATTACGTTTCCGGAGGATTTAATCTATCTGACCGATATATTACGCTATTAAGAACTGATGTGCGAAAAACGATTATCGGTAAAACTTCAAGAGATCCCGTCGGCGATCCTACTAAGTGGCATGGTGATGGCAAGTTTCTGAAAGGCGTGGATGGTAGTAGAAACGATACTGAGTATTACTTCAGGCTGGCTGAAGCATACCTTATTTATGCAGAAGCTGAAGCCCGTAGAGAAGGTGGCAATCTTTCGGATGCGCTTGATGCGGTAAATAGTTTACGTTTAAAGCGGGGAGCTGGTATAGTTTCATCCACAAATAAAGCGCAGTTGCTCAGCTTGATCAGAACGGAAAAGGAATTGGAACTGGGAGCGGAATCCGGGGAGGATTGGTTTGATATTGTCCGTTATATTAAAAATGGCGATGTAGAGGGCGCAACTATTAAAGCAACATTAACTGATGTGAATAAGTTGATCCTGCCTATTCCACAGGTTACGGTGGATGCTTCAAACAAAGTTGTTGAACAAAATCCTGGGTATTAATAAATCGTCTAAATAGAAACACATGAAAAATAATCTCATTGTACTGGGGCTGATCGGATTTAGTTTATCTGCTTCTGCTCAGCGAAAATTAATAAAAAAGCCTTTGGAAAATGGATATACCATTAATGGGAATATCACAGACCTGACATCTCCTTATGTGTATATTTATGCACCAGGGAAACGTGATTCTGCAGCTGTTAAGGATGGTAAATTTACCTATAAAGGGAGTGTGAAAGCTCCTGTTAGTTTATATCTTTCGGACAGTGATCAAAAGTTTGCCCTGGATCTTTATGTTGAAAATGTTCCTGTTACCATTATTGGTAAAATCTCAGATCCGGAGAACATCATTGTTAAAGGGGGAAAGACCCAACAGGAATTGAATGTATTGGAAGCAAGCCTTAAGGAGGGAGAAGTAGCAAGAACGAAGCTTTACGCTGCGTACGGAGTAGCTGAGGCTGCGAAAGATGAAGCTGCTATCAAGCGAATAGAGGCTGATCTGAAAAAGATACAGCTAACTTCAGTAAGCCTGACAAAGAAGTTTATAGCCTCTCATTTAAATAGTTATGTAAGCTTAGATAAAATAAAAGGAATGGGGTATAATGCTGACTATTCCGAAATCTATAAGCTCTATCAGACACTTGATCCTGCACTAAGGGCTTCGGAACGAGGTAAAGAATTTGAAACTGCACTGTCGGTTTTAAAAAGAGGTGGTAATGGTCAGAAAATGATTGATTTTACACAGAATGATATGGATGGTAAGCCGGTTAGCTTTTCCTCATTTAAAGGTAAGTATGTACTTGTTGATTTCTGGGCAAGCTGGTGCGGACCATGCAGGGCTGAAAACCCCAATGTGCTTAAAGCTTATCAAAAGTTTGAAAGTAAAGGTTTTACGGTATTGGGTGTTTCTTTGGATGACACTGCTGAAAAATGGAAGAAGGCTGTTGAAGAGGATAAAATGCCCTGGACGCAGGTTTCAGATTTAAAAGGTTGGAAGAATGAAATTTCAACTTATTATGGAATTCGCGGCATTCCGTCAAATTATCTCGTAAACGCAGAAGGTATAATTGTTGCCCGAAATTTAAGAGGAGCAGATCTCGAAAATAAACTTAAAGAATTGCTTGGTGATAAATGATCACGACATTAAAAAAGCCCTGCTGATTTACTCAGCAGGGCTTTTTTATAGAGCTTTATATCTTAGAATGAGAAATCGTCGTTCTGATTTTTGCTTCCCACTCCTTCATGATTTTCAGAATATTCATAACGTTTTTCTACTACATCCTGATGGTTCTTGATGTACTCAACCGTTTCGGTTAATCCTTCTGTAAACTTCTCAAAGTCTTCTTTATATAAAAAGATTTTATGCTTTACAAAAACACCGTCCTCTAGTCTTTTCTTGCTTTCGGTTAAGGTTAGGTAATAATCGCCTGATCTAGTAGCTTTAACGTCGAAAAAATAAGTTCTTTTACCTGCCCTTACTTTCTTCGAAAAAACCTCTTCTCTCTCTTTGTTGTCAAATTCTCCCATGGTTGGTATTGATCTTGGTTTTGGTTCGGGTAAATATAAACTAATAATTATTAAAGTTCAAAATGAAATTAAATAGTTTGCTGCTCTTCCTCTAGTAATTGGTTTCGATACATTTCCGCATAAGCACCATCATGTTGTAATAACTGCGAATGGTTACCCTGTTCAATGATTTTGCCGTGATCCAGCACAATAATTTTATCTGCATTTTTTATTGTAGAGATCCTGTGGGCGATCAAAATACTGGTTTTACCCTTCATAATTTTGCCTAGATTCCTCAAAATTTCTTCTTCTGTTCGAGTATCAACCGCCGAAAGACAATCGTCGAAAATGAGTAAACGAGGCTCTTTGATTAAAGCTCTTGCAATAGAAACCCGCTGTTTCTGTCCGCCAGAGAGCGTAATGCCACGCTCGCCAAGCATGGTCTCAAACTTCTGCTCAAAATCAATAATATTATGATATACAGCAGCATTCTTGGCTGCGGTATCAATTTCTTCATCCGTCACCTGGTCTAAGCCGAAAGCGATATTGTTTTTAATGGTATCCGAGAATAGGAAGACCTCCTGAGGTACAAAACCAATCTGATTGCGGTAATTGTTTAAATTCAGATTGTTTAATTTAGTGCCATCTACACTGATTTGGCCATCATTTATATCATACATGCGCATAATTAAATTGGCAAGCGTAGATTTTCCAGAGCCTGTCCGACCAATAATCGCGACAAACTGTCCCTGCTCAATTTCAAAACTCACATCTTTTAAAGCTTGTATGCCCGTATCAGGGTAGGTGAAGTTGACATGCTCAAATTTAATGTTGCCATTAAGGACTGGGGTGTCAGTATTTTTTGATGTAATATCCGGGCTTAACTGCAAAAACTCATTGATACGTTTTTGAGAGGCTGAAGCACGTTGAATTAGGGTGGTCACCCAACCCAACATGGAAACCGGGAAAGTCAACTGGTTTACATATACGATAAACTCTGCGATGTTACCGGGGGTAATAGATCCATCGATCACTTGTATACCACCAATATAAATCGTAAGGATGGTACTTAAGCCAACCAACAAAAGCATCGTGGGATAAAAGAGTGCCTGTACCTTAACTAAACCCATTGCGTTGTCTTTATAACCTTGACTTTCGGCAGCAAATATTTTTTGGGTATAATCCTCTCTCACATATGATTTAATCACCCTGATGCCAGAGAACCTTTCCTGGACAAAGCTAGATAGTTTAGACAGCTGCTCTTGTATCTGTTCACTCTTTTGATTGATTAGCGTATTCACAAAGTAAATGATTACCACAAGCACGGGCAAGGGGAGTAGACACCAGATGGCTAGTGTTGCATTTACCGAAAACATAGCCGAAATAACCAGCATAAATAATACAGCAGTATTGATCGTATACATAATGGCCGGACCAACGTACATTCTAACCCGGTTCACATCCTCGGTTGCCCGGTTCATCAAATCGCCGGTATTGTTGCGTCTGTAAAAACCAAGACTCAGTTTTTGGTAATGCGCATAAATCTCATTCTTCATGTCAAATTCAATATGCCTCGACATTAAAATGATCGTTTGTCGCATAAAAAACAAGAATAATCCTCTTAATAAATACAAAACCAATACCAATACTCCAAAATAGAAAAGGCTGGTACTAAAGATATCGTATATTACAGCTGCCCGATCAAATCCGTCGAACAAGCGGTAGATCTGAATGTTTTCGGTAATGAGATTAAAGGCGTGGCCGATAACCTGTGCGGGGATCACACCAAAAATATTGGAGATGATCACAAAGAAAACCCCTGGGATAATCCACCATTTATATTTATAGAAGTATTTGTTTAAAAAACGCAGGTGTTTCATTATGGTGTAAAGTTATCCAAATGAACCTATTTTTTTTAAACTCTTTGGTTAAAACAATGTAAATAATGTTTTTTTATGCTAGTTTTGCGACATATCTGATAAACGAAATTATATGTCTGGTAATAGTTCTATTGTGAATTCAGTTTTAGATCAGTTAAGTGCATCGGGGCACAAGAAGGTAATATATTGTAACGATCCCGATACCGGATTAAAAGCAATTATAGCCATTCACGATACAACTTTAGGCCCTGCATTAGGTGGAACTCGTATGTGGAGTTACGCTACCGAAGCCGAAGCATTGCAAGATGTTTTAAGGTTATCGAGTGCAATGACTTATAAAGCCTCTATTACCGGTTTAAATTTAGGGGGTGGTAAAGCCGTAATCATTGGCGATTCCTATAAAGGAAAATCTGAAGCTTTGATGCGTAGCTATGGTAGGTTTATTAAAAACCTAAATGGCGAATTTATTACCGCTGAAGATTTAGGGACAACCACCAAAGATATGGAGTACATCCGCATGGAAACCAGCCATGTAACAGGTGTGCCAGAATCATTGGGCGGAACAGGTAATCCTGCACCAACAACAGCAAAAGGCGTATATTTAGGTATTAAAGCCTGTGTTAAAGAGGTATTTGGAACTGATATGCTGGCCGGGCGCTCTGTAGTAGTACAGGGAATAGGCAATGTAGGTGAACATTTGGTGGCTTTATTGAGAGCTGAAAATGTTGATGTTTATATTAGCGATATCAATGAAGAACGTTTACAACATGTAGCACGGACTTATAAAGCAAAACCAATCAGTGCGGATAAAATCTTCGGACTGGATGCTGATATTTATGCGCCATGTGCATTAGGGGCTACAGTGAATGATACAACTATCAATAAAATGAAGTTTGCCATTATTGCGGGATCTGCTAATAACCAGCTTGCTGATGAAAACGTACATGGAAAATTATTGCTGGAGAAAGGCATACTATTTGCGCCGGATTATTTAATCAACGCGGGTGGTTTGATCAGCTGTTACTCTGAACTGACCGGCTTTGGTAAAAAACGTACGATGCAGCTTACAGAGAATATTTACAATGCTACCAGAGATGTTATTAAAATGTCGAAGGCAGATAAAATACCAACAATATGGGCAGCTAACCGTATTGCAGAACAAAGGATAGTCGATATCAAAAAAATAAAATCATCATTTTAATCACCAGGTAATTTACCACTCGTTCTTACATTCATGTTAAACAGAAGGCACTTAAGAATTAAAGCTCTGCAAAATATTTTTGCATGGCAAATGTCAGACAAGAAAGATCTGGCATCCTCAAAGAAGGCATTAATGCAAAGTATTGATGACGTATACGAAATGTACGTTGGCATGCTTTCGTTGTTAGTAGAAACTACAGAGTATACAGGAGTAGACGCTATTGAGCGCTCCAACAAACACCTGCCTACAGCGGATGACCTTAACCCGAATTTAAAGTTGTTAAACAACAAATTTGCGGTTACGCTAAAACAAAATCCAGATTATTTAGCTGCGATCCACAAGTACAGGATCAACTGGATGTCTGATCCGGAATTTGTAAAAGCTATTTTTAATACTTTAAAAGTTACTCCTGAGTACGCTGAGTACCTGGCCGACGAAGACAATAGCTTAGAGGGGTCAAAAACAATCATCAAATTTATTTTCAGAAAAATTATCCTTAAAAGCCACAACATTATTCAGGCATTTGAAGATAAGTTTATCAACTGGTCTGTTGATAAAGAGGTAATGCAGGGAATGGTTGCTAAAACTATTAAAAATTTTACTTCAGAAGATCCGTTTAAAAACAAACTAACTCCAATTAGTCAGGATTGGGAAGAGGATAGTAAATTTGTGCAGGATCTATTTGTATATACCCTTAAAAACAACAAGGAATATCAGGAGCTGATTGCAGAAAGAACTAAAAACTGGGAGTCAGAGCGTATCGCGTTAATGGATACCATCCTAATGAAAATGGCAATTTGTGAGCTGTTAAACTTCCCTTCAATACCAGTTAAAGTAACGATAAACGAGTATCTTGATCTATCAAAAGATTACAGTACGCCGAAAAGTAATTCATTTATTAACGGTATATTGGACAAAATTTTAGGCGATCTGAAAAGAACAGATAGCATACATAAAATTGGTCGTGGACTAATAGAAGAATAAAGGAATATGAGAAAAATCTTTGTACTGGCATTGGTGGCTATATCATTTGCATCATGCCAAAATGCAACAAAAACTAATGAAACAGCTGGTACTGCTACCGAATCAGCAGCGGTAGCTGGAGCAAATACCGATGCAGCCGTTCCAGTGGGTGACGCCGCAGTAATGGACTTTGAAAAAGGAAATTACGATTTCGGTAAAATCACGCAAGGCGAAAAGGTTTCTTACAGCTACAAATTTAAAAACTCAGGTAAAAGTCCTTTAATTATTCTGAATGCTACCGCTACATGTGGTTGTACGGTTCCAGAAGTACCTAAAGAGCCAATTAAACCAGGTGAAGAGGGCGAGATCAAAGTCGTATTCAATAGTACCGGTAAATCAGGTATGCAGGATAAAGTAATTACGGTTACTTCTAATGCGCAACCTCACATTGCCAGTTTACATTTGACAGGCGAAGTTAAAGAACAATCTAATTAATACACTTTATACAATATAATATGATATCAACAGTAATTTTGCAAGCCCAAGGCGGTATGTTAAGCACATTAATACCTATGGTTTTAATCATGGTTGTTTTTTACTTCTTCATGATCAGACCTCAGGTTAAAAAAGCAAAAGACCTTAAAAAAATGGTTGCAGCTTTAAAAAAGGGAGATAAAATAGTTACTACCGCTGGTATTCATGGCCGTATAGCTGATATGAACGAGACAACTTTCTTAATCGAAGTAGAAGGTGGTACCAAAATCCGTTTTGATAAGACTGCAGTATCTTTAGATGCAACTATCGCTGTTGCTCCTAAAACAGAAGAAACAAAAGCATAGTTTTTCTGTAAAATTATTTTTAAAAGCCTGTATCATTTGTTTGGTACAGGCTTTTGCTTTTATGCATTTCACCAGAGTAGTAGATTATTTGTATTTTTACAGCAATGCCGTTTATAAAACTGACAAAAATAGAACGAAAACGAATTCTCGTTTTACTTACCTGCTTGCTTCTCGCAATTGCAGCGTGGCTATTTATGGCTTTAAATAATAAATACCCCTATACGGTTAAAACGGTTTTAAAGTACAATAGCATTCCTCAAAAGAAAGCTTTCCATCCTTTGCAATCTGATACCGTTGATCTGGAGGTTGAAGGAACTGGCTGGCAGTTGCTCTTTTCCCGCTTACGGATCAAGCCTCAAGCCATTGCCATCAGTCTGGAAAAACTAAACAATAGAAATTTTATCCTTTTTTCAGAACAGTTAATTAATGTGAACAACCAGCTGGAAACCTCTCAGAGAATCATTTCTGTGAAACCCGATACGCTATACTTTGATTTCTCTCAAAAAACAGTAAAAAGAGTACCAGTTACGCTGGTATCTGGTCTTAATTTCGCAAAGCAATACGGGATCTCTAGCCCAATTGAGATTACACCCAACTATGTGACCATTTCTGGACCTGAGCAGGAGTTGGAAAAGATTAAGGAGTGGAAAACAGATTCCCTAAAGGTTGAAGATGTTCAGTCGACCGTTAAAAGTATGGTGGCGATGAACCAAAGTAAAATGAAGAATGTGAGCATTTTCCCTTCAAGCGTGGAAGTTAAGGTGCCTGTGGATGAGTTCACAGAAAAGGTGTTGGAAGTTCCTTTAAAGATCCTCAACAACAAGGAGTATTATAACATCAAACTCTACCCAAAGAAGGTGAAAATTATTTTTTTAGTAGCCCTATCAAAATACAATCAGGTGAACGAAGAATTTATCGAGGCAGTTGTAGATATGAACGAATGGAAAGATCATAAGCACAACAAACTGAGGGTACGGATAGTGCGTTTTCCTGATTTTTGTAAAGTACTCCATGTTGTACCGGAGAAAGTTGATTTTATTATTGAAAAGTAATGTTAAAAGTAGGGATTACAGGTGGAATAGGCAGCGGTAAAACAACAATCTGTAAAGTGTTTGAAACATTAGGCGTACCCGTGTTTTATGCCGATACGGTGGCCAAACAGATTATGGTAAGCGATGAAATCCTGGTAAAGGGAGTGAAAGCCGCGTTTGGCGAAGAAAGCTATAGCGTTGATGGCGTATTGAACAACAAACACATTGCAGGTATTGTCTTTAATAACGCCTCTGAATTGGCCAAATTAAATGAGCTGGTGCATCCGGCAGTGTTTAGGGCATTCGACAATTGGGTTAAGCAAATCCCGGCCTCAACACCTTATATTCTCAAAGAAGCAGCTTTGCTATTTGAAAGCGAATCGTATAAAATGTGCGATTTAAATGTCCTGGTTATTGCCCCCGAAGAAACCAGGTTGCAACGCGTAATGCAACGCGATGGGGTAACGGCAGCACAGGTTAAAGCACGTATGGACAAACAAATGTCCGACGAAGAAAAAGCAAAACTGTCTGACTATATTATTAATAACAACGAAACAGAATCATTGATCATTCAAGTGACCAACTTACATCAACTGTTTTTAAATATTCCTGAATGATACTTGATGATTTTATAGTAGTGACCAAAACAGGCTTGTTTTGTAGTTACGGGGATTTCTATTTAGACCCCAAAGAAATAGTGAAAAATGCGGTTATCTCTCATGCGCATGGAGATCATGCCATTGGAGGTAACCTACACGTATATTGCACCGAAGCTACTGCGCTGTTTATGAAGCACCGCTACAGAAAGTTTGCCGGTGGAGAATTCTATCTAAAAAACTATTACCAGGAATTTGAGCTTAACGGTGTCAAGATCAGTTTTGTACCAGCAGGACACATCTTGGGCTCTGCGCAAGTTTTAATGGAGTACAATGGCGTAAAATACCTTTATACGGGAGATTATAAGTTGCAGCCTGATAAGACTTGTGAGCCTATTGAATTTGTAACTGCTGATGTGTTAATTACTGAAACTACTTTTGCTGACCCCGGTACTCAACATCCGGTAGCTGAAGAAGAAATCTTGAAATTAAATAGCACTCAAAGTAATATTATGTTAGGCGCTTATGCCTTAGGTAAATGTCAGCGACTGATTAGTTTGATGAATGACCATTGTACAGAAAAAAGGATACTGGTACACCATAGCATGCTGCCTTTCGTGAAGATTTACGAGGAAATGGGCATCAACTTGGGTAAATATGAACCATACGATCGTAAGGTGATGAAAAATAACCTGACCAATATGGTGTATTTGGTGCCGCCAATGGTGTTTAGGAGCTATTTTAAAGCGATTAATGTAATCAGGGTATTTGCTACGGGCTGGAAACACCTGCAAAATAACAATGAAATTCAATTGTATGTTTCTGATCATGCCGATTGGAACGACATCCTTTTTACGGTAGATAAAGTAAAGCCATCGCAAATTTGGACCAATCATGGTAGTGGCATCCAATTAAAAAATCATTTCGAAGGAAATTTGGTAGTTAAATTGCTTAACTGATGAAAGAGGGTGAGGACTATTATTTTAATGATGATGGTTTAATGGTGTTTACAGCAGCATATCACCTTAAAAGAGGCTATTGTTGTAAAAATAAATGTAAACATTGTCCCTGGGGTTTTGGTAAGAAAAAAACTAAAAAAACAGGAGAAGATACCTAAAGGAGTAGAAGATGCAGCTGCAGAAAGAAATCAAAACATCTCGATTTGAAAATGTGCACCAGCAAACAGTAGTAAATGTTTTGTTTACCTACGGATGGTGCAATGATAAGCTAAAAGAGGCGGTATTGCCTTATGATATCACCATCCAGCAATTCAATATTTTAAGGATTCTGAGAGGACAGCACCCTAATCCTTCAACCACTAGTCTTTTAAGAGCTAGGATGCTGGATAAAATGTGTGATGTCTCCAGAATTGTAGACCGTCTGATTCAGAAAGAGCTTGCCTTGAAGAAGGGAAGTACCAGTGATAAAAGGTCAGTGGATATTCTGATCACTGGAAAGGGACTGGCTCTGCTCGAAAAAATGGACAAAGAAGTAGACCTTGCGGTTGCGACTGCCTCAAATTTAACTGTAGAGGAAGCCCTAACCTTGAATGCCCTGCTTGATAAAATGAGAGGTTAGTGCGCGTGAGCGTGCCCGCCTCCTGAGGTATAAAAACCGATCAGGGCTATTGCCACGCCACATAATACCGCAATCATCTTACGCTTGCTAACCTTATGATCCACGCTCGATTCGAATAGGATAGTGGTAGAGATGTGTAAAAATATACCAATCACGATACCCATAATCTTATTGAAATACGCCTCTATACCTCCAATACTACCGGTGCTCAGTCCGTAACTTACGTAAAAACCAAGTGGGGCCATGATGGCAAAGATACTAATGTAGATGATTATACTGTTTCTGTTGAAATGACTCTGTAAAAGAATACTGGCCAATGCAAAAGCAGCAGGGATATGGTGCAGAGCGATGCCATAAATCAATGCGTTGTGCTGATCCTTAGCCACAGGCATTCCTTCAAGAAAAGCATGCAGGCATAAACTGATCATAATGCCATAAGGAAATACCTTATTCTCATTGTGCTTGTGGATATGTCCGTGCTCAACACCTTCAGAAAATTGTTCCAACACAATCTGCAATAAAAACCCTATTAAAATAAATAAGCCTATGTCTGCATGATCCGCTCCGCTATATGCGTCTGGTATTAAATGTAAAACGGTGATGGCAAATAAATATGCCCCACTAAATGAAAGAATTAATTTTAGCAGTTGAGATTTGTCGCTTTTTACTAAAAAGATGGCTGTGCCTCCTAAAAAAGCACTGAAAAATAAAACGACTAGTTTCCAGATTTCCATTATGATTTTGGTTGTATTTTTCTATAAATTATTGCGGTAAATATGCCAATTGTAGTGCCCAGAACAGCGCCCACAATAGTGTCGATAGGGTAATGTACACCTACATAGATTTGGGAAAAAGAAATGATAAAGGCCCAAAACAAACCTATTGGCAAAATAGGTTTCCATTTGTTGTAAAACACAAAAATGAGGAATACGGCAATGGCAAAATGATTGGTGGCATGGGCCGATGGAAAACTATATCCACTTCCACAACCCACCCTGTGGATGATCTCATTGGCAAGAGTAGGTTCGTTACATGGTCTGAGCCGAGCAACAAAGGGCTTAATCAGTCGCGAGGCAATTAAATCACCCATGGCAAAAGTGACCAACAGCATCCCTACAATATAAGCACCCTTTTTTTTGTATTCAACAAAGCAAAAAATCAAGATAAATAAATAAAGGGGAGCCCAGAAATACCTATTGCGCATCAAAGGTAGTAACCAATCGAAAAATGGATTAGCCATTCCCCGATGGATCTTTAAAAATAGCTCAACATCAAATTGTTGTAAGCTTTCAATCATACTTTTTTGCAGATTAATATCAAACGATCTGATTTGTTTTCATCAAATTCTTCTAAACCATAGCTGCCAAACTTAGCGGTGATCTGTAAGCCGCTCTTCTCCAACATTCTTTCAAAATCAGTTAGCAGAAAAGCTTGTACGCGCTCTTCGAAAGCAAAAGGTTTGTCGCGATGCTCAAAATTGATGTGCTTAATAATCTTACCATCGGCCACAAACTTACTTAAGTGAAATTCTATCCCTTCAACAGTTTTGGTTTCCTGAGAGGTAAGGTTCTTAACAATCTTTAGGGTGTTAAAATAATCAATCACCAAAGTTCCGTCAGCTTTTAATCCTTTTCTAAAAGATTTTAAAGCATTTACATGGTCCTTTTCGCTATCAAAGTACCCAAAACTGGTAAAAAGGTTCAGCGCAATGTCGAAGTAATTGATAAAACACAATCTCCGCATGTCATGGACATAAAAATGCAGGCGTTTTGTTTCAAATTGCTGCGCATATTTAATACTTTGTTCCGAAAGATCTATTCCAGTTACATCATAGCCCTTTTTATTCAGGTAAATGGCATGACGGCCACGGCCGCAGGCAATATCCAAAATTCTGGATTCAGCTGCGGGTTTTAGATAAGCCGATAAATTATCAATCAGAAATTCAGCCTCAGCATCATTCCGTTGACTGTAAAGAATGTGATAATAGGGAGAGTTGAACCAATATTGAAACCATTTACGCTGCATAGAGCCAGTACTTTTGATGTTTAGAAAAAGACAAATATAGTGTTTTGGTCTGCAACAGATACTATTATTTGTGTGGTAAATGCAATTTAACTGCATTTAGATTAATTATGACCAAAGTTAAATAAGTGGTTACCTGATTTTTTCTTATTTTTGAAGAAAACTGAACAGAATTGACACTAATAAAATCTATCTCCGGAATAAGGGGCACAATTGGCGGCGTGGCCGGCAATGGTTTGACTCCCATTGACATTGTAAAATTTACTGCAGCTTATGGCTCATGGGTAATTAACAAAACCAACATTAAAAAGATTGTTCTTGGTCGCGATGCCAGGATATCAGGCGAAATGGTCAATAACCTTGTTATAGGAACCTTGCAAGGATTGGGTATTGAAGTCATAGACCTTGGTTTATCAACAACACCAACTGTAGAAATTGCAGTTCCTATGGAAAACGCAGGTGGTGGGATCATTTTAACGGCAAGTCACAATCCTAAACAATGGAATGCGCTTAAATTGTTAAATGAGAAAGGCGAGTTTATTAGCGATGCAGATGGAAAAGAAGTGTTGGAGATCGCTGAAAAATCTGAATTTGAATTCGCTGATGTAGATAGCCTGGGTAAGGTAATTACCAATGATACTTATTTGCAAAAACATATAGACATTATCCTGGCGTTGCCATTGGTTGATGTAGCCGCAATAAAAAAAGCTAATTTTAAGATAGCTATTGATTGTGTGAATTCTACGGGCGGGATATTTGTTCCAGCATTATTAAAAGCTTTAGGTGTAGAAACGATTTACGAACTATATTGTGAGCCTAATGGCCATTTCCCGCATAATCCTGAACCATTGCCAGAGAATTTGACTGAAATTGCTAAGGTTGTGCAGAGCAAACAGGCTGATCTGGGTATCGTAGTTGATCCGGATGTAGACCGTTTGTGCTTTGTTTGTGAAGATGGAGAAATGTTTGGTGAGGAGTATACATTGGTAGCAGTTGCTGATTATATCCTTCAAAACACACCTGGTAATGCCGTATCTAACTTGTCTTCGACAAGAGCATTACGTGATGTTGCTGAAAAGGCGGGTGGCGAATACCATGCTTCAGCAGTAGGTGAGGTAAACGTTGTAAATCAAATGAAGGCTACTAATGCCGTGATCGGTGGTGAAGGTAATGGTGGTATCATCTATCCAGAATTGCATTATGGTCGCGATGCTTTAGTGGGCATTGCCTTGTTTTTAACGCATCTTGCAAAATTTGGAAAGTCTATTTCCTTAATGCGTAAAAACTATCCGGAGTACTATATTTCTAAAAATAAGATCACATTAACTCCAGAGATGGATATTGATGCCTTATTGGTTAAAGTACAAGAGAAATACAAAGATCAACCAAATTCGACTATTGATGGATTGAAGATTGAATTTGATAAGGAATGGGTACACTTGCGTCGCTCTAACACAGAGCCGATTATTCGTATTTATAGCGAAGCTGGGACCGAAACTGTAGCCGAAGGTTTGGCCACAAAGATCATATCCGATATCAAAGAAATATTGAAACTGAACTAGGGGAAAATGGAAAGGATTTATTTAGATAATGCAGCAACCACTCCCTTAGATAAAGATGTGATGGCCGAAATGGTGAATGTAATGAGCAATTATTACGGAAACCCTTCCTCTATTCATGCTCAGGGCCGGGAAGTTCGTACTTTGATTGAAAAAGCAAGGAAAACCGTATCTGGATTGTTAAATGCAACACCTGCCGAGATATTTTTTACTTCAGGTGGTACGGAAGCCGATAATACAGCAATTCGTTGTGGTATAGCTGCTTTTAACATTAAGCATGCAATTACGACTAAAATAGAACATCATGCGGTTGAGCATACCTTAGAAAGTCTTTTAAAGCAAGGGGTGATTGACAAGTTGAGTTTTGTGGATATTGATGAAAAAGGTAATGTAGACTATAACCACCTGGAAGAGTTGCTTAAAAACAACGAACGTTCTTTTGTATCCTTAATGCAGGCCAATAATGAATTGGGTACTTTAACCGATATAGAAAGGGTAGGAGACCTTTGTGAAACTTACAATGCCATCTATCATTGCGATACGGTGCAAACAATGGGACATTATGTTCATGATGTGAGGAAGCTGAAAGCCCATTTTATTGTTTGTGCAGCTCATAAATTGCACGGACCTAAAGGTGTAGGTTTCTTGTTCGTAAACCATAATGTTAAAATCAGTCCGATGATTTTTGGTGGAGCGCAAGAACGTAACATGCGTGGTGGTACTGAAAATGTATATGGAATTGTAGGCTTGGCTAAAGCATTGGAGATTGCTTATGCAGAGATGGAACAACACCAAAAGCATATTCAGGAGTTGAAAAGCTACATGAAGGATAAGTTGGTTGCAGAAATACCAGGGATTGCCTTTAATGGAGAGACCGATCCGGAGAATAGTTTATATACCGTATTGAATGTTTCTTTCCCAGAAATGGATATGGCTGATATGTTGTTGTTTAACCTGGATATTAATGGCGTTTCTGCTTCGGGCGGCAGTGCTTGTTCATCAGGGTCAAACATCGGCTCTCATGTGCTTACCGGCATTCATGCTGATCCAAACAGACCTTCAGTGCGTTTCTCATTCAGTAAATACAATACCAAGGCAGAACTTGATTTTGTAGTGGAAAAGGTAAAGGAGATTGTGGATAAAAACATCGTCGTTTAATTAAAACAGAAAAACTATCAGAATTGTTTATGGATTAGGAAACTGTATTTCTACCATAAATACTTTTGATTATGAAAACGACAAAAAAGGGTGAGGACAAAAAGGTAGTACCTAAAGAAGAAACACCGGAAGAGGAAGCACGCAGAAAACACGCACACAGGAGGACTGTTTATAAAGAAACAGAAGAACGGGTTCGTGAGAAGGATCTAAACAGCGGAGAAACTTCCTCTGTTGGGGATATGGGAAGAACAGAATTCCTTATCAGACCAAAAAGAAAGAGTAGACCACTTGGACCGGGGCATGAACCTGGAACTACACCTGGAAGAGATATATAATTAGAAGTAAAAAAGAAAGGGTTTGTGCAGACACAAACCCTTTCTTTTTTATTTTACGCTAAACCTTAGTTTTTCATCATTTTAAGGAATGACGCCAATTTTGCTTTCATCGCCCTGCGGTCAACTATAAAATCTAAAAAGCCATGTTCTAAAACAAACTCAGCAGTTTGGAAACCTTTAGGTAAATCTTTTTTAATTGTTTCTTTAATTACCCTTGGTCCGGCAAATCCGATCAATGAGCCTGGCTCAGCAATATTAATATCGCCCAGCATAGCGTACGATGCAGTTACACCACCCGTAGTAGGATCTGTTAATAAAGAGATGTATGGGATTTTAGCCTGACTCAACAAAGCTAATTTAGCTGAAGTCTTAGCCATTTGCATTAATGAAAATGCAGCTTCCATCATTCTTGCGCCACCTGATTTTGAAATCATCAGGAAGGGAATTTTGTGTTTAATACTGTAATCAATAGAACGAGCGATCTTTTCACCTACGACCGATCCCATAGATCCCCCAATGAAATTGAAGTCCATACAGGCAACCATTAGGTCTTCACCCTCTACTTTACCGTGAGCAGCCCTGATCGCGTCTTTTAAGCCAGTTTTAGCCATGCTTTCTATCAAACGATCTTTATATGGTTTGCTGTCTGTGAACGCTAACGGATCTCCTGATGTCAGGTCTGCAAATAGTTCTGTAAATTGATTATTATCAAATAATACCTCAAAATATTCTTTAGAGCCAACCCGCAAATGATAGTTGCAGTATTGGCAAACATATTTATTTTCTACAAGGTCTGCACTATGTAACGCTTTCTTGCAATTCGGGCACTTGTTCCATAAACCATCTGGTGCCTCTTTCTTTTCTTCCGTTAATGTACTGATACCTTTTTTTTCTCTCTTAAACCAAGCCATGTTATTTGTTGAAAAATGCGAGTACAAAGAAACAAAAAAAAATTAGAACAGTTTAAGGTTGTTTTCATTAGAAAAAATTGGGATTGTACGTACCGCATGGTTTAGGTAAAAAATAATAGGTATAAACTTGGCCTCTTTGATATTTTTCATAACTTCGGCATATCTAAAATTAAAAATAATGAGTTTAAAAGGCTATAAAGGCGTAATTTACGGAGATGCTGTTCAGGAATTGTTTGAGCAGGCTAAGAAACATCAGTTTGCTTTACCGGCAGTAAATGTGACAGGAACCAACACCATCAACGCGGTAATGGAAACAGCGAAAGCAGTTAATTCACCAGTTATGATCCAGTTGTCTAATGGGGGAGCGCAGTTTTACGCAGGAAAAACATTAAACAATGACAATTTGAACGCATGTGTACTAGGTGCAGTATCTGCAGCTAAACATGTTCATTTATTGGCTGAACATTATGGGGTAGCGGTAGTATTACATACAGATCATGCTGCTAAGAAATTGTTACCATGGATTGATGGATTGCTAGATCACGGCGAGAAATTCTTCGCTGAACATGGTAAACCATTGTTTTCTTCTCACATGCTTGACCTTTCGGAAGAGTCGATTGAAGAAAATATGGAGATCTCTGCTAAATATTTAGCACGTATGGCTAAAATGGGCATGACCATTGAAATCGAACTAGGTGTTACTGGTGGCGAGGAAGATGGTGTTGACAACAGTGATGTTGATAGCTCTAAATTATATACACAACCTTCTGAAGTAGCTTATGCTTACGAAGAGTTGAGCAAAATAAGTGATAAATTTACAGTTGCAGCAGCATTTGGTAATGTTCACGGTGTGTACAAACCAGGTAATGTTAAATTACAACCCGTAATTCTTAAAAATTCTCAGGATTTCATCAAAGAGAAATTTAATCTTACTGCTGAAAAACCAATTAACTTTGTATTCCATGGTGGATCGGGTTCTTCACAAGAAGAAATCAGAGAAGCAATTTCTTATGGAGCCATTAAAATGAATATCGATACGGATATGCAATGGGCAATGTGGGAAGGTATTTTGGATTATTATAAAGCGAATGAAGCTTATCTTCAAGCACAAATCGGTAATCCTGATGGTGAAGATAAACCAAATAAGAAGTATTATGATCCACGCGTTTGGTTACGTAAAGGCGAAGAACAATTTGTTAAACGCTTAACGCAAGCATTTGAAGATTTAAATTGCAGAAATGCTAGTGATAAATTATAATATATCGCGATAAAATATAAAAGCGCTGCAAGATTAGTCTTGTGGCGCTTTTTTTTACTACTCGAACTAACAATATTGGCTCTTTTTTGTTAAATTAAATATGGAAACTGCACTTCAGGTAATTAAAATAAAGAATCAGGCAGATTTGGATAACGCATTTGCCATAAGAAAGAAGGTATTTGTTGAAGAACAAAACTGTCCACCCGAATTGGAATGGGAAAATGAAGACGTATCAACCCATTTTGTCGCCGAACTAAATGGTGTGCCCTGCGGTGCTTGTCGTTGGCGCAAAACCGACGCAGGTTATAAATTGGAACGGTTTGCTGTGCTTAAAGAATTTAGAGGGAAAAGAATAGGGCAGGCCCTGGTTGCAGCAGCACTCGCTGATTTGCCAGACAGTGCCAGATACATTTACTTAAATGCTCAACTGGATGCTATGCGTTTGTACTCCCGCTTTGGTTTTGTAGCCGAAGGAGATCAGTTTGAAGAAGCTGGAATCCAGCACTTTAAAATGGTAAAGAAAGCATAGTTTTATAAAAACACTTTCCCGGAGAAGCGTAAGGCTTCCTGCCATTTATCCATATTTAGGTTTAAGACTTCCCCTTTACTGTTTAGATAACTGATCAGATCTTCAGTAGCCATATTACCAGTTAAATCATCTGTAGCCATCGGGCAACCGCCAAATCCTTTCAACGCGCTGTCAAAACGCCTGCAGCCACTCTCATAGGCGGCTTGTATTTTCTCAAAACGTGTATAAGGGGTGCTGTGTAAATGGAGACCAATTTCAATGTTTTTAGCCGGGTCAACCTGCTCAAAACGTTTGACCAATGAAGGGAGAATCTCTTTTATCTTTTGCGGAGTAGATACACCTGTGGTGTCAGATAGGGCAAGTATCTTTGCGCCATTTTGTACCAGTTCATCCGCCCATCTTTCTATAATTTCTACATTCCACTCATCTCCGTATGGATTTCCAAAGCCCATAGACAAATAGATCACAGCTGTTTTATCACGTTTGCTGCACAATTCTAACAGTTGCTTTACCGTGTCCAACGATTGGGCAATGCTGGAATTGGTATTGCGCTGCTGGAATGTTTCTGAGATCGAAAAAGGAAAACCCAGGTAGTTGATCTCTGGATGCGTGGAAGCCTCTTCAGCGCCTCTTAAATTAGCCACAATAGCTAGTAGCTTTGATGAAGTACTTCCCAAATCCAGTTTCGACAATACTTCGGCAGTATCGCGCAACTGTGGAATGGCCTTTGGTGAAACAAAACTCCCAAAATCTATGGTATCAAACCCTACCTGTAGCAATAAATTAATATAAGCCGCTTTTAGATCTGTATCTATAAAATTATGGATGCCCTGCATTGCATCGCGTGGACATTCAATTAGTTTAATGGATTGTTGTTGAGTCATGAGGAGTTTCTATTTCTTCTAAATCTTTTGGGCGGATAAATGGGCGGATAATCAATCTTGTGCCCCGGTCGTAACTAAAATAGCTCCATACCCAGTTTACAAATACCACCAGTTTATTTCTAAACCCTACTAACGTCATCAAATGTACAAACATCCAGGTAAACCAGGCAAATACGCCCTGAAACCTGATCTTATGTAAGTCTACTACCGCTCTGTTTCTTCCAACAGTGGCCATTGTACCTTTGTCTGTATATTCAAAGGGTTCCAGTGGTTTTTTCTCTATTACGTTTAAGAGGTTTTTAGCCAACAGCTTTCCTTGTTGTATGGCAGCGGGAGCTACTCCTGGGTGTCCATTTGGAAATTCGGTGGTGATCATGGCCGCAACGTCGCCAATGGCATAAATGTTAGCGTAACCATCGACAAGGTTTACTTCATTTACCTTCAATCGATTTCCTCTGACTATTATTTCGGGATTCAGCCCGTCAAGTAATACGCCTTTTACCCCGGCCGACCAGATAACTGTTGAAGAGGGGATACGTTGGCCGTCCAGCAAGCTTAAAACTTTCCCATCGTAAGCCTGGACTCTGGAATTGTTCATGATGATTACGCCCAGTTCTGTTAAAAATTCAGCAGATTTTTGCTGAGACTGAACAGACATATTGCCTAATAGTTCTGGCGAGCCCTCAATCAAATATATATTTACATCGTTAATGTTTAAATCAGGATAATCACTTTTTAGTACATGTTTTTTCAATTCTGCCAATGCTCCAGCTGTTTCCACGCCAGTTGGTCCACCGCCAACGACTACGAAGTTCATCAACTGCTTTTTTAATTCCGGGTTTCCTGGAATCTGTGCCGCTTCCAGATTTTGCAAAATCAAGCTTCTCAGATTTAAAGCTTCCGGAATAGATTTCATGGGCATGGCATTTCGCTCTATTTCATTCTGCCCGAAAAAATTACTTGTAGATCCGGTAGCCAATACCAGATAATCATATTCAATTGGACCAATAGAGGTTTCAATTGTATTTTTGCTTGCATCTACTTTTTTGACTTCGGTTACTCTAAAGGTTAAGTTTTTATGTCCTTTAAAGATCTTTCTTAAGGGGAAGGCGATAGAATCAGCTTCTAGACCTCCTGTTGCTACCTGGTAAAGTAAAGGCTGGAAAGTATGGTAATTGTGTTTGTCGAGCATGATCACTTCGACTGCTTTACTACACAGTTTCTTCGCTAATTCGATGCCGCCAAATCCTCCGCCTACAATAACAATTCTTGGTTTGTTGCCTTTTGGGAAATGTTGCTCCATAGTATTGGGTTTCATCTATTTATTTTATTGTTTTTTGTTGTCAGATGGAGCCTTTGATGATTCAAATAACTATTGCCCTCTGTGCTTAACAATTATTTGAATCATGTCGGGTTCAATAAATATACATAGCAACAATTAGACCTAAAACAACAAAAGGCATCCTTTTCAGGATGCCTTTGATGATAAGTTTTAAACTTAATATTATTTTTTGCCTTTTACTTTGGCTTCACCTAAGTCTAATACAATTGGAGTAGAGATACACAATGATGAGTAGGTACCAATGATACGACCAATTAACAAGGCGAAGATAAATCCGCGGATACTTGCTCCACCGAAGATAAAGATCACTAACAATACAAAGAATACAGTTAATGAAGTCAAGATAGTACGACTCAATGTGCTGTTCAACGCAAAGTTGATTAATGTCTCTCTTTCTTTTCCATGTAAATCCTCTTTACCTTGTTCTGCTAATTTCTCACGGATCCTGTCAAATACAACAACCGTTTCAGTCATGGTGTAACCCATTACCGTTAAAATCGCAGCGATGAAATCCTGACCAATCTCTAAAGAGAATGGAAGCACACCGTCTAAAATGGTATAGAAAGATAGTACCAATAATACGTCATGGAACAAAGCGATAACCGCACCTAAACCGTAGTTTAGTTTCTTAAACCTTACCACGATGTAGATAAACATCACTAAGCAAGAGAATAAGATAGCACCGTAAGCACTGTAAAGGATGTCACTCGCAATGATTGGACCTACCTTCTCGTTACTTACAATGTTGTATTTCACATCTGTTTTAGCTAAACCTGCCTTTAATGCAGTTTCAACAGTTTTATCAGCGTTAATATCTGAGTCAGTAATGTGGAAAGTAGTTGTGATTTTTAATTCATTATCCGCACCGGCTGTTTTTACAATGGTTTCCGATTCAGGGAAAACATCAGCTAGCTTAGCTTTTACATCTTCAGTATGCATTCCTTTATCGAAATGTACAATGTAAGTTCTACCACCTTTAAAGTCAATACCAAGGTTTAAACCACCATTTTTGAAATAGAAGATGAAACCTAAAAGGATGATGATTCCAGAAATAGAATAATAAAGTTTTCTGTGTCCAACGAAGTTGAAAGCAATGTTTTTAAATGCGTGGATTGTGTATTTGTTACCAAAAGTAATGTCTACTTTTTTATCTAACAAAGTTTCGAATACCAAACGTGAGATCAATACCGCACAGAACAATGATGATAAGATACCGATACATAAGGTAGTTGCAAAACCTTGAACAGGACCGCTACCGAATACATAAAGGATAACACCCAATACCAATACGGTAACGTTTGAATCGATGATAGAAGACATTGCATGTTTGAAACCTTCTTTGATCGCTACTGGAGTAGATTTACCTAAAGTAAGCTCTTCCCTTACACGTTCAAAGATCAGGATGTTTGCATCAACCGATAAACCGATTACCAATACGATACCAGCAATACCAGGTAGAGTAAGTACAGCACCCAGTGATACCAATATACCCATGATGAAGAATAAGTTGATCACCAATGCAAGGTTAGCCACCCATCCAGCTTTGTTGTAATACATCGCCATGAAGATCAAGATCACAACAAATGCAAGTACAAATGATAATAAACCATTATGAATAGCAGCTTCACCTAAAGATGGACCAACTACGAACTCACCAACGATTCTTGCAGGAGCAGGTAATTTACCAGCTTTTAAGATATTGGCTAAATCTTGTGTGTCGTTTACTGTGAAGTTACCAGTGATAGAAGAAATACCGTTAGGGATTTCGTTCTGAACAGTAGGAGCAGAGTAAACTGTGTTATCTAAAACAATAGCAATTGCTTTTTTATTGCTTGCATCAGCAGAAGCTTCAGCAGTAATTTTTTTCCATTTAGCAGCACCATCACCAGTCATATACATGGTAACCTCTGGTTTGCCATGTTGATCGTAATCATGACGAGCATCACTGATTGCTTCACCACCTAAATCTGGTTTGCCATCTAAAGAAGTAACTTTGATTGCATACAATTCAAAAATCTTACTTGGAGATTGAGCTCCTAGATCAGCAGGCTTAAGACCCCACATGAACTTGTAAGTCTGTGGAATGATAGAAGCGATTTCTGGTCTTTTAAGGAATGCGTTTACTTTAGCAGTATCTTTTTGAGCAACCCAACCAACAACAGGTCCTGGACGTAATGCAGGTTGACCGTTTTCACCTTGATAAGTAGGGATGTTTAAAACTGCGAATAATGGATTTGATTTTGCAGCCTCGTTGTTTTTTAAACTTGTTGAATCTTTAGCATCAGTCTTTTTAGCTAATCCTGCTAATTTACTTCCGCCTTTAGCAGTAGTATCTTTTGCAGCACCGGCAACTGATGTAGTATCTTTTAAAGTTAATGCAAGAGTTTTGTTGATGTTTTCCAAAACAGGATATACTTCCTCATTTTGGTATACTTGCCAGAATTGTAATTCTGCAGAACCTTGTAATAATTTATGAACACGCTCTTTGTCTTGAACACCTGGCATCTCAATTAGGATGCGGTTAGTACCTTCTTGTTTTTGCATGTTCGGACTCACAACACCGAAACCATCGATACGGCTTCTGATGATAATGAATGAACGATCGATAGCACTAGTTGCTTCTTTTGATAAAAAGCTTTTAACTTCAGAATTGCTAGCATCTGGCTTTAGCAGTTTTGCATTGTCCTGATTAGAGAAAAAATCTACAAGTTTTTTGTTTGGTTCTAATTTTTCAAATTCGTTAACAAACAAATTGATGTAATCTTTACCACCTGCATTTAGCTGTTGTTGTGCAGTAGCTAATGCTTTGTTAAAATTAGGATCATCGGTATTTCCAGCTAAAGACTTAACTAGTTCAGATAACGAAATTTCCATCGTTACGTTCATACCACCTTTAAGGTCTAACCCAAGGTTGATTTCTTTTCCTTTACAGAACTGATAATTAAAACCGAAAAGCGGATAAACCGGCACAGTGGCCATTGAGTCTAAATAAGCTTTTTCTTTTTCGACGTCTCCTTTAGCATAAGCCTTTGCGTCTTTTTCAACCTTAGAGGTAACAAAGTTGAATGAGAGAGAATACACACAGACAATACCTAATAGTATTGCCATAAATTTAATAAAACCTTTACCCTGCATTTGTTTGTAATTATTAGTCTATATATGCTATATATTTTTTTAACAAGTCGGCAAATCTAATTATTTTTTTAATTAATAGGCCACCTTATTGATTTTTTATTAAAGAGGCTCAACTATTTGCGTAGAAGTGTCGAAAAAGTGTAAGCTACAGGATTTTTTTCATCTGGAAGATGTTTTTCTACACTTGTTTCTTCCCAGAGGTCGAAATCAATTTCAGGGAAAAAGGTATCGGCCTCATAGCTTTGATGAACTTTGGTAAGATAGATGCGATTAGTGATCGGCATGGTTGCTTTATAGATTTCGGCACCACCAACAATAAATACTTCTTCCTCGGTTGTGCAAAGGGCAATTGCATCTTCAATATTGCTCGTCACCTCCGCACCTGGTATTTGTAACCCAGCTTTTCTGGTTACTACAATATTGCGTCTGTTTGGTAATGGCTTTCCAATAGAATCGAAGGTTTTACGTCCCATTATAATGGTATGGCCAGAAGTAATTTCTTTAAAATGTTTTAAATCGGCTGGCAAACGCCAAAGCAACTGATTGTCTTTTCCGATGGCATTGTTTTCGGCAATAGCTACAACTACGGATACGATCATACGGCTACTGCTCCTTTAATATGTGGGTGGGCATCATAATCCGTTAGGGTAAA
Source organism: Pedobacter sp. ok626 (assembly GCF_900100435.1). Taxonomy (GTDB): domain Bacteria; phylum Bacteroidota; class Bacteroidia; order Sphingobacteriales; family Sphingobacteriaceae; genus Pedobacter. The sequence goes on from NZ_FNEX01000005.1 coordinate 87,669, forward strand.
ATCTTCATATTTAAAATCGAAGATATCTTTCACTTTAGGATTGATGTGCATCACTGGTAATTTTTTAGGATCACGACTCAATTGTAGCTTGGCCTGTTCAATGTGGTTGTTGTATAAATGCGCATCACCCAGCGTATGAATAAAGTCGCCATATTGTAAACCGCATACCTGAGCTACCATCATCGTGAGCAAAGCGTAGGATGCAATGTTAAACGGAACGCCTAAAAATATATCGGCGCTACGTTGATACAGTTGACAGCTCAATTTTCCATCAGCTACATAAAACTGGAAGAAAGCATGACAAGGTGGAAGCGCCATGTTTTCAACTTCTGCTACATTCCATGCTGAAACAATAATCCTTCTTGAATCAGGGTTATTCTTAATGGTATTTATAATCTGTGCAATTTGATCGATATGGCCACCATCAGGTTTAGGCCATGATCTCCATTGCGAACCATAAACAGGACCCAGGTCGCCATTTTCATCTGCCCACTCGTCCCATATTTTTACACCATTGTCCTTTAGATATTTGATGTTGGTGTCACCGCTCAAAAACCAGATCAGCTCATGTATGATGGATTTTAAATGCAGTTTTTTTGTGGTCACCATAGGGAAACCTTCTTGAAGGTTAAATCGCATCTGATAGCCAAATACGCTAATTGTTCCAGTGCCGGTACGGTCATGTTTTTGTGTGCCATGGTCCAGCACATGCTGCATTAAATCTAAATATTGCTTCATAATTGTTTAAAATGGAGGTAAACCCCAGACAAAAGTACATAATATATGGAATGTTTGAAGCATCCAACATCTTGTAGTTATTCCATATTCATCAGCCTGGCAGATTTTACATATTGTTCTTTGCAGTTGAGCTACCGCTTTTAGTTTAGAATTAACTATTAGTTATTTTTGAAAATCTTTATTGAATATTTTTATTATTTAAATGAGTTATTTATTTTTGTTATAGATTATATTTTTATGAAAAATGACAAAATCGATGATTTAGGTAAGCTTGGAAAGAATAAAGCTTATCCAAAACGGGAGCCCATTGTAAGTCGGGTTAGTGATATTGATTTTTCTGGGACTTATTCTTACGCGAACTATTTGCGTTGGCAGTTTGATGAGCGCTTGGAGCTTATTAAAGGGAAGGTGTTTGAGATGGCAGCGCCTGCTCCTTTTCATCAGCTGGTTTCGGGTAGGATATCGGGTGAACTTTATTACTTTTTAAAAAAGCAGCCTTGTAGGATATATCCTGCACCTTTTGATGTGCGCTTTCCTGATGTTTCTAAACGAAATAAGGATGTCTACACGGTTTTGCAACCAGATATTTCTATTGTTTGCGATATGAGCAAAATAGATAAGAGGGGTTGTGTAGGGCCTCCAGATATCGTTGTGGAGATTTTATCCCCAAGCAACAATAAAAAAGATCTGGAATATAAGTTTGCGATTTATGAAGAGTATGGTGTACGTGAATATTGGATCGTGTTTCCGGATGAGCGGTATTTGTTGAAGTATGTACGCAATGCTGACGGGGTTTTTATAGCTGACAAACCTTATAATGGGGATGTCGATTTTGTCTCAGATCTTTTGCCTGGCTTTCGATTAAATATGAATGAGGTGTTTGAAGATTAATAATTTGTTTTGATGAACTTATAATGATTTAAATTATGAATGATGATAAAGTGAAAAGTGCTGGGCGCGCTAAAAAGCCAAAGTCTTACATCCAAAAGGAGCCTGTAGTACGCAAAGTCAGCGATATTGATATTTCAGGTACTTATTCTTACGCGAATTACTTGAAATGGGAGATTGTGGAGCGACTAGAGTTGATTAAAGGGAAGATATTTGAAATGTCTGCTCCATCTCCAAACCATCAGCGAGTACTTGGGAGGATTCAATTTGAGATGTATTTATTTTTAAAAGATCATTCCTGTGAGGTGTTTGCCGCACCGTTTGATGTGCGTTTTCCGGATCAGTCGAAGGCAGATAAAGATGTATATACCGTTTTGCAGCCTGATATTTGTGTGATCTGTGATGAGGCCAAGTTAGATAAGCGAGGTTGTATTGGTGCACCAGATATAGTAGTGGAAGTACTGTCGCCAAGTAACAACAAGAAGGAGTTGAAAAATAAGTTTGAAATCTATCAAGAGTATGGTGTGCGGGAATACTGGATTGTTCATCCTAAAAAACGAACTTTTTTAAAGTATGTGCTGAATAGTGAAGGGCTGTTTGTAGTTGGCGAATTGTATGAAGGGGGAAGTGAGTTTGTTTCTGATATTTTGCCGGGCTTTCGATTAAATATTGATGAGGTGTTTGGTTTGATGAAGTAAGTCGAGTTTTTTGTAAGTTTGCAGCTCTAATATTAAATGCAACATACATGCTTGCTTTTGCAAATGCTAAAATAAACCTTGGCTTAGACGTCACTCAAAAAAGGGCTGATGGTTACCATAACATCGAAACGGTTTTTTATCCAGTAAAGTTATACGACGTTATTGAACTTACTGATGCGGATGAAACGACTTGCATTGTTAAGGGAATGGATGTGCCGGGTAATATGGAAGATAATCTTTGTATGAAAGCATTCGAGGTACTGAAAAAGGATTTCGATTTACCTGCGCAACAAATTACGTTACTTAAAAATATTCCGATTGGTGCGGGATTGGGTGGAGGCTCATCGGATGCGGCTAATCTGATTAAGCTCGTGAATGATAAATTCAAGTTGGGGCTATCTGTCGAGGCGATGCGAGACTATGCGCGACCTTTGGGAGCTGACTGTGCTTTTTTTATCAAGAATCAGCCAGCTTATGCTTTCGGTAAAGGCGATGAGTTCAGTTCAATAGCAATAGATTTGTCAAAATTTAATCTCGTTTTGGTAAAACCGCCCATTCACGTGGCTACAGCAGATGCTTATGCTGGAATAAAGCCTATAATTCCTAGTAGATCGGTAAAAGATTTAATACATTTGCCTATAACAGAATGGAAGTCTAATTTGAAAAATGATTTTGAGCCTTCTGTGTTTTCAAAATATCCGGAGATTGAACAGGTCAAAATAAGTTTATACCAATCTGGTGCGTTATTCTCACTCATGAGTGGCAGCGGTTCTAGTGTTTATGCAATTTTTGATCGCCAGGTCAGTTTGCCGGAACTTGAAAGAAACAACAAGGTTTTTTATAATGTTTGATACTTAAAATGGAGATTAATTTAGTACGTAAAAGCGGTAAGTTTAATTTTGAAGCAGAAAATACTGCAGGGTTTAAAGTTGAGCTGGATGCTAAGCCTGCAATTGGTGGTGAAGGTAAAGGCTTCAGACCAATGGAAATGCTTTTAGTTGGTTTGGGTGGATGTAGTGGTATTGATGTGGTGAATGTGCTGACCAAGCAAAAGGAGCCTTTGGAGGATATAAAAATTGCCATTAAGGCGACCCGTAAAGACGAAGAGATGCCACCAATATTTGATGTGATTGATATTCATTTTGAGCTTTATGGCACATTAAGTGTGCAAAAAGTGGAACGCGCTTTAGCAATGACTTTTGATAAGTACTGCTCTGTGTCAAATATTTTAGGTCGCTCTGCTACCATTAATTTTACCTATACCATTCATCAATAAATAAAATGCAAGAAGAGAATTTCGAAACGATTGCCATACGCTTACAGGCAGAAAGAACACAGTATAAAGAGCATTCAGTGCCGTTGTATTTAACGTCAAGTTACAAGTTTGACGATGCGGAAGATATGCGTGCGCTTTTTGCCAATGAAAAGGAAGGGAATGTTTACAGTCGTTATGCCAACCCAAATACAACGGAGTTGATTGATAAAATGGTTGCCCTTGAAGGTTCGGAAGCTGGTTGGGCTACTGCTTCAGGAATGGCGGCAATATTTACCACACTTGCAGCTTTTCTAAAGTCTGGTGATCACGTATTATCGAGTCGCTCAGTATTTGGTTCAACGCATCAATTGTTTAGTAATGTTTTTTCGAAATGGGGTATTACCTATACTTACGCAGATCTGGATAAAACAGAGCAGTGGGAAAATGGTATACAGCCGAATACAAAAATTATTTTTGTAGAGACACCTTCTAATCCTGGAATCGATATCATCGATTTGGAGTGGTTGGCTAAATTGGCGAGAAAACATAGTGTGTTGTTAGTAGTTGATAATTGTTTTGCTACGCCATATTTGCAGCAGCCAATAAAATTAGGAGCTGATATTTCTATTCATTCGGCAACTAAATTTATAGATGGACAAGGTCGTACTTTGGGTGGGATCATTTTAGGCTCTGTTGCTTTGATCAAAGAAATCGAAGGTTTTGCCAGACACAGTGGTCCTTCGATGTCGCCATTTAACGCATGGTTGTTGTCTAAAAGTTTAGAGACCCTTGCAGTGCGTATGGATAGACATTGCGAAAATGCATTAAAAGTTGCTGAGTTTTTAGAAAGTCACGCCAGCATTAAAAGGGTAATGTACCCTTTCTTACCTTCACATCCGCAGTATGAAATTGCTAAAAAGCAAATGAAGCAGGGTGGAGGCATCGTAACGCTTGTGATTGATGGCGGTGTAGAAGCGGCAAGTCGTTTTATGAACAAATTGAAAATGTTCTCGATTTCTGCTAACCTGGGTGATACACGATCTATCGCTACGCATCCGGCAACCAGTACGCATTCAAAACTAACGGAAGAGGAACGTTTGCAGGTGGGAATTGAGCAAGGAACAATTCGTTTGTCAATTGGCTTAGAGCATATCAACGATATTCTTGGAGATATCAAACAAGCTTTAGCTTAAGTTTTCTCCGTAGAAAAAAAAGCGTGGGTGTCGTTTCAATTTAGAAACAGTGCCACGCTTTTTTTTATGCAATGTTTTTTAGGTAATCTTATTTCGTATACTTCGGCTTCCAAATATTGATCAGGCCTAATTGATGTAATCGCGATCTTCATCGCTTAGCGTGCTTTTGTTAACCGTGTCACTGTGTTGTTCGATTTCCTTATCGTATGAGGTTACGGTTGTTTTAGGTCGACCTGCCCAAAAGCCAAGTACAAAACCTACAAAAGTACAAACGCCCACCACCACAAGCTTCGATATGTCTTTTTTCAGAAAGATGAAGTCAAATTGTACAGCATCTGTGTTCATCATTAGAAAAATAGTAAAGAGAGCTGTGAGAACGATAATTAAAATGGTTTTTGTGCGCATGATTAAAAGCTGTAGTTTAAAATTAATTCTAAGATAGGATTTTGGTTGTAAATTTTGTTTACGAAGACAAATCTAGTACCTACGTCAATAATGGGTTGGTAGCGGAGCAGGTTCATGCTGCTGCGAAGTTCGAAGCCATAAGTTTTAGGTTCCCCAATATTTGTGTCGATGCCCAGATTTTCATAATGGCAAAATAGACCACCACGCACATTTCTGATGTAAGCGAGCGGACCTACTTCGGCATCAGGAAAAGCAAACGGGAATCTGTAATTGAAAAGTAGGGTGTTTTTTAAAAAGTTTCGGGCTCTGATGTTGTTGTACCCGTAAACTGCACTTATCTCGTTGTCGTACCTTCTTACGCCGCTCGTGTTTTGGTAGTTGAAGCTGGCCATAAAAGAATGGTTTTTTAACAACCCGGGAAAATAGAAAGATGTTCCTATCGCAAATAGTTGACCGTCTAGTGCATTGTCGAATGGTTGGTGAAGGTAAGTTAGGCTTAACGTTTGTGCCCATTTTGGTGCAAGGTCACGGTCGGCTTGACGCATAGAGTGTACAAAAGAGAAGCCGTATTCCATTGGGAACTTAAGGTTGGTGATGTAATTCAATGGCATATTTTCTCCCATGTAGCGCTTGGTGTAGCTGGTTGCCGTCCTTAATGAAAAACTGTAGGTGTCTCCGAGCGTGTTTAAGCTAATTGGAAGCATTGCCTGGACTTGGATGTTGTTCTCTCTCCAATCGCCTTGCATAACGCCTTTGTTGCTGTTGTAGAAAGTTCTTCTGGGTCTGTTCCTGTAGGTGGCGCTAATCACCGGGTAAAAACTTTTAAGCACAATGCCTGCATTGTACTCAAATCGGTTCAGGTCTCTGTAGTATTCGGCGCCGGCGAAAGCGTTAAGGGTATTGAGTAGATTGTCTGAATCGAATTGTAATCCACCACGGTATTCATCTTCAATCACTGGGCTAATGCTGTGCACGTTGATCATGTCACCAAATGTGCGGTAAGGTTTGGAAGCGTAGGTGCTATCTGGAATTTTGGAAAATACATTTCCCGTGTGCTCCTGTTTTTCTGCTGCCGCGCCAAAGTAGACAAAATTGTTTTTACCGGGCTCTTCCGGATTTATGCGAGTTTCGGCAATGTCGTAACCCGTCTGTTTGAAATTGTTGAAGAGAACAGTGGCTGCCCCTTTTGGAAAAGATGGATTGAATGCGCCGTATTTTGCTTCGCTCAGAGCGCTTATTTTTTTTGTTTTGATATCTATGCTGTAAATGTTGTCAAGTCCGCTGTAATGCGCGTTAAATGCGATCTGCTGATTAATGAATATCGGCCTTGATAATTGCTGTTGCGTAGGAGCGATGAGTTCCTCGGTTTGTCCGGTTCTGTTGATTGTGTTTAGGGTTTTGCCTTTTTCACTAACGGCGATGTAGGCTACCGTATTTCCACTAGCGCCAAAAGATGGCGTTTGCAGAATTAGGTTTTGTGGGTTAGGGTAGGTAAATAGCAGATCCCCGTTTTGGGCATTTAGCTCAACCAGGTTGCATTGATTGTTCAAATCGAACTTTACTATTACTATTTTTTTTCCATCGGCCGAAAGTGATGGTGAGAAGAATCTGGTTTTTGAACTCAGCTTTTTTACTTTTTTAGTTTTCAGGTCGTAACTGCAGATGACGCTATAACTGCGCTGACGATAGCGTGGATCGTATCTGACCTCGTCCCAAACGATAAGTCCGTTGGCATAACTGAACCATGGCTGTTCCTGGTAGCCGATGTCCAGTAGGTGAGTTTCCTTGTGGTTGCTGTCGATCAAAGCGAGGTGTGGAACTTCGGTCTTACTTTGCTTTAAAGTTAATATGCTGTTGTCGCTTAATTTGACTGGTAAAAAATAGTTGGTGGCGTACTTGGCTGGTTTGGTTAATGACTCGTAGTTTTTGCTCGGTGTCGCGGCCGCTTGGTCGGTCCATTTTTTTTTAAGTGTTGCTGTCGTTTGTTCAAACCATTTGTGACTTCCCTTACCTGTGAATTTTTTTAGTGAGTTCGAAAAAGGGTAGAGGCGAACCGGGCGTTTCCGTATATCCGTTAGCACCTCATCGAAGATATCTTTTCCTTGCTCGGTCCTGATGATGGATGACATCAGGTAGCCGAATTGGTAGTAGCCGGGAGTGATGTCTTTGTTTGAACCAAAACTTGCTTTGCTGTAGGAGATTTTTTTTCCTTCGAGTAGGCTTGCTCTGTAAGGCATGATCCATGAAGGTTGCCTTCCGCGACCGGCCTTTGTTAGGGCAGTTTCAGTTGTCACTGCGTCGCCTTCAAAAAACCAAATTGGGAGGCTTGCTCCGAACCAACCAAAGTAAACTAATTCTGGAAAAGGGTGGGCCTTGCCGCCGGTCAATTTGTCGAACTGAGCAACGTGTCTAAGTTCGTGAACGGCGAGGTTGTTTAGCCAGTCTTGACTGTCGAATTGCTGGGGCGGGGTTGTGTAAAATTCTGACTTTTTTGGTCCGAGCTGAACGAAGCCATTTGCGATCACTCCCTGGTTTTGAAGGAGCACTGGAATGCTCGTTTTTTTTACGCCCAAGCTGCCGCCTACATAAGGATAAATGTAGGGAAGGGTGTTGGCCATTCTTTGTGCTTCTTTTTCCATCTCCGCAGGATAGATCACTTTAAAGCCGGCGGCATTTATTTGGCGCCATTTTACACTAAGTGGGTTTTGCTCTTCGTTGAAAATCTGTGAGAAAACTGAATGTGAAATTAAACTTAATATTGCGGTTGTTTTAATTTTGATTATCAGTGATTTATATAGTTTATTTCGCTTCATTTTTTGTGTTTGCTAAAATAATTAGTATTTTAAAATTTTTAAGCTTGATTTTATATTATGTTTTATTTTAACTGATGTTATTTTTATTATTGATATTCAGTTGTTTAATTTGTTTATTGTTTTTGTGTTGTTGGTCTGTTTTGGTCGTTATTTTTATGGATTTTAAAGGTTTTTCTGTGTTTTTGCTATTGCGTTGATGTGGCCCTTAAACCCGAGGTTAAGGTACACTATTTACCTGGTAAATAAAATTAAATTTCTGCTGCAGCTTTTGATTCTGTATACAGAAAAGATGTTTTTGTTGCTAGTGTAGGTTGGAAAAATGAGACGTGTTTCTGTCATAAAACCGATCGTTTGAAGGGCTGTAATAGGTGCTTTTCAGAAGGCCTGTTGATTCGTTTTTTGGCAGCTGGATCGCTGTCTTTTGGACGCAATATTTCTCCCCTACCCTATGGGTTAAAAGACAAAAAAAATTAGTGTTGATTTCTGTATTTTCTGTAAACCGGGTACAAGAATACTGCCCCTAAAATAATGATGGCGCCAAGGTAAAATCCGATCGACATGGTCTCTTTTGTACCAAAGAAAAGGAAGGCTAAAAGGATGCCGTATACGGGCTCAAGATTGGTGATGAGGGCAACGTTAAAAGCGGATATTGTTCGCATCACAGAGACGCCGGCAACGTATGCAAGGGCGGTGCAGACCGTGCCCAATAAGCTTAGGTAAAGCCAGTCGCTAGCACTTAAATTGAACCGCTCTGCGAAGAGACTTTGATCGAATACGCGATATAAACTGATCCAGAAAAACGCCCCTGCAATCTCATAAAAACTGATGACAAGTGGGTTGCTTTTTTGTACCAGTGTAGAGTTTATTGTTCCGAAAAGACTCGATGCAAGGGCCGCTGAAAGACCGAAAATGATACCTTCAGTATACTTAGATTCGAATTTAAAGATGAGATAGATGCCCAGAATAATGATTAAACCGATGACAATATCGGCTACCTGCATCCTTTGTTTTTTGATCAGAGGCTCTAAAATAGCTGTAAAAAGGGTAAAGGAAGATAGGCATACCAGGGTAACAGAAACAGTTGAAACCTTGATGGATTGAAAGAAAAGAATCCAGTGTAGTGCAACAATGCTTCCGGTGAAAAAGAACTGTAAAAACTGCTTTTTGGTGATTATAAGGCTTGTTTTGCTCAGTTTAAAGTAAATGAAAAGGGAGATGCTGGCAATTAAAACTCTATACCACACCATTTGTACAGCGCTAACAGAGATTAATGCCCCAAGGATACCTGTAAAGCCCCATATGAATACTGTGAAGTGTAAAATCAGCAGGTTTTTGTTTGGGCTTACAGGTAGTTTTGTCATTATTTTGGTGCTTTTCGAAGTAGATAGTAGCCCAATAAACCGAAGCATATGGTGGGCATTAGTACCGCTAAGAGGGGCGGAACGCCGCCTTTTAGTGAAAACATTTTTGCGAATTGGTTAAATACAATATATCCAAAGCTTAATATTATACCTATTCCAAGGGGTAGTCCAACGCCTCCGCGTACCTTTCTGGATGATAGTGCAACACCAATAAGGGTTAAAACGAAGGCTGATAAGGGGTGTAAATAACGTTTGTATTGCTCAAACAATAAATCGTTCCATATGCCCGATCCTCTGATTTTCTCTTTTCTAATCTTCTCTGAAAGCTCTTTATTTGTAAGGTTTTCGAAGATGTTATCATAAGCAGAGAAGTCATCAGGACGCATATCCAGTACTGTATCTTTAGTCATGGAAGCACCGCTTACAAACGTTTCTTTTAGTCCATTAACATATCGTATAGAGTAGTTGGTTAGCTTCCAGGAGCGTTTTAAAGAGTCCCATTTGATTTCATCTGCAATCAGCTTCTTAGTCAATACATCGCCTTTAAAGTTGTCTAGAGAGAAGCGAGTGCCTGTTTTGCTCTTGTTGTCAAAGTTGTCCATATATATATAAGTGTTGTTGTCCAGTTTCATGTGGATATTACTCTTACTAGATGGATCGTTCTTCTTTACGTATGTGTTTTCGAAGTTGTTTTTAAGCTGATTGGTATAGGGTAGGATGTATAAATTGGATGCTAAATTGAATGTAAATATGATAAATGCAGATACAAAATAAGGCATTAGGAAGCGATTAAAGCTCACTCCTCCACTCAAAATAGGTACGATTTCCGTCTGATCGGCCATCTTTGCGGTAAAGAATATAACGGCAATGAAGTTGATCAGGGGCGAAAGCATGTTCACATAATAAGGGATAGAGCCCGCATAATACAGCGATATAACCTGCCAGAAGCTAAGGTTGGAGCTTAAAAAGTCGTCCAGTTTCTCAGATAAATCAAAAATAACGATGATTACAACAAATAAAGTTAGGGTATATAGAAATGTACCCAGGTATTTGCTGATGATGTACCAGTCGAGAATTTTGATCCTGTCTTTGATAAAGTTCATTTATAATTTATTACCTAAGATAGTAACCATTTTGTTCTTCCATGCGTAAAATTCACCACTAATGATCTTCTCGCGGGCTGTTTTAACCAACCACAGGTAAAAATGCAGATTGTGTAAGGTAGCTATTTGTGCACCAAGCATCTCTTTTGAGTGCATTAAGTGTCTTAAATAGGCTTTAGAATACACTTGATCGGCAATCAAATCACTGTCAGCTTCAATTGGAGAGAAGTCATCTGCCCACTTTTTATTGCCGATATTGATGATACCATTTTTTGTAAATAGCATCCCATTTCTGGCATTCCTAGTTGGCATTACACAGTCAAACATGTCTACACCAAGCGCAATGTTCTCTAATATATTTATTGGTGTACCTACACCCATTAGGTAACGCGGTTTTTCTTCAGGTAGTATATTACAAACTACCTCAGTCATTCCGTACATTTCTTCTGCAGGCTCGCCTACAGATAGTCCGCCAATGGCATTACCCTCGCGGTCCATTGAAGCGATAAACTCTGCAGATTTCATCCTTAGATCTTTATATACAGAGCCCTGTACAATAGGGAATAAGGTCTGGTTGAAACCGTATTTTGGTTCGGTAGTATCAAAACGATTGCAGCAGCGCTTTAACCAGCGGTGCGTCATGTTGATAGAGTTTGCTGCGTATTTGTAATCACATGGATATGGTGTACATTCATCGAAGGCCATGATGATGTCGGCCCCAATGGTACGTTGAATATCCATTGCATATTCCGGTGTAAAAAGGTGTTTTGATCCGTCAATATGCGATCGAAAAGTCACGCCTTCCTCTTTAATTTTGCGAACTTTACTTAAAGAATACACTTGATAGCCGCCGCTATCGGTAAGAATTGGTCTGTCCCATCCAATAAATTTATGTAGACCACCGCCTTTTTCAAGGATGTCAAGTCCGGGTCTTAAATATAAATGGTAGGTATTGCCTAAGATGATTTGAGCGTTGATGTCATTCTTTAATTGCTGTTGGTTAATTGATTTAACTGTTCCAGCAGTTCCCACAGGCATGAAAATGGGGGTTTGTATGTCGCCATGATCTGTTGTAACTGTTCCTGCTCTTGCCTTCGAATGTATATCCTTCGCTTCTAAATTAAATTTCATCTTTATGTGTTTATTGCTTTTTTGAGCCTCATCAGTAAAAAATGATGATTTTAAGGCATTCAAAAAATCTGCGCAAAAATAGCAAAAAACAAGCTATTTATGGGTTAAATTTTTTATCAACATAAAGGAACATTACAGATTAAAAATCAGAAATTTGGCTGCATCAAAATTACGTCGTGGAATTAACCTTTATAGAGGGCGCATTAGTTGAGCGCTTAGCATATTGCCTGTTCGGTATCTTAGTTTTTTGTTTTCTGATACAGTTGTATTTTAGCTTATTTGTGCACCTTAAATTGGCGCTTGTAAAAGTCGCCCCCATACCTGAAACTGGTAAAAAACCTTTAAGTGTGGTGATTTGTGCTCGTAATGAGGCTGAGAATCTGACCAAGTATTTACCTATAGTACTTGAGCAGGACTATCCTGATTTTGAGGTTGTTGTTGTAAATGATAGGTCTTGGGATGGGACAAGAGACATACTGGAGGCATTCGCAAAGCAGTATCAGCACCTTAAAATCGTAACAGTTAACGAGGGGAGTAAATTTATTGCGGGTAAGAAATTTGCCGTAACGATGGGAATAAAAGCTGCTGCTCATGAGTGGTTGGTTTTTACGGACGCGGATTGTATGCCAGCTTCTTCGAAATGGTTACTTGGTATGCAGCAACCAGATGATAATGGTGTAGAAATCGTGCTCGGTTACTCTCCATATTTGAAGAAAAAAGGGATTTTAAATGCTTTAATTCGTTTTGAAACCTTTTTTACGGCTGTAAATTATCTATCTTATGCTATAAAAGGTATGCCTTATATGGGGGTTGGCCGGAATATGGCTTATAAAAAATCACTGTTTTTTAACAATAAAGGTTTTGCTGCACACATGCATATTCCTTCTGGAGATGATGACCTTTTTGTAAATGCTCATGCCCATAATGGCAATACGGCTATATCTATTCATAAGGATGCACAGGTTTGGTCTGAGCCAAATACCAGCTTTGGTGCTTATTTGAAACAAAAGAAACGTCATTTTGGTGCAGGTAAATTTTATAAACGGAAGCATAAGTTCATTTTGTCTGCACAGATTATTATACAATTCTTATTTTATGTTACCTTAGTGTTATCGATGTGTTTTAAGACAACGCTTTATCCAGCTTTAGGGGTGCTGGCACTGAGTATTATCATCAGATGTTTTGTTTATCCACGTATCTTGAAGCGACTAAATTATGGTGATTTAAGGTGGTGGTTCCCGATTTTAGACATGCTATTATTCATTTTTTTAGTGTTTAATGGCATTCTATCTATATTTGTTAAAAAAGTTCAGTGGAAATGAAATCAACGTTAATACAGAAATACTTTAAAGACTTAACTGAACAGCAGATTGCTCAGTTTGATCAGTTGTATGATTTATACAGCTTTTGGAATGCACAAATCAATGTGATTTCCAGAAAAGATATTGATGAGCTTTACGAACGCCATATTTTGCATTCATTGGGAATTGCCAAGTTTTGCACTTTTAAGCCAGGAACAACGGTTCTGGATGTGGGTACAGGTGGTGGTTTTCCAGGAATTCCATTGGCTATTTTATTTCCGGAAACGGAGTTTCATCTAGTCGATTCAATAGGTAAGAAGATTAAGGTTGTTGCTGAAGTAGCCTGGGCTCTGGGCTTAAAGAACGTTACAGCTAGCCATTTAAGGGCTGAGCAAGTGATTGATAAATACGATTTTGTGGTTTCAAGAGCGGTAACGAGACTTATTGATTTCTATCCATGGATACAAGGTAAGTTTAATAAGGAGTCTAAAAATTCCATTCAAAACGGGATTCTTTACTTAAAAGGAGGGGATTTGGCTGAGGAAATTGCTGAATCAAAATTAAAAGCAGAGCTATATCCGCTTTCAGCCTACTTTGAGGAAGAGTTTTTTGAAACTAAATACGTGGTTTATATCCCTCAGTAAGTATTTATTTCTGGTTTTACTGATCAATTAATTCCATTTTTTTAAAATATCAGATCTAAAGTGTGGATGCTTTAGGGCTAATTGTATAAGTTAGCCCATGAGTCTAATCCATAAAATTGCCCTTACGCTTATTAAAAGTGTAGGGGATATCCATGCTAAAAAATTACTTGATCATTTTGGTTCTGCCGAAGCTGTTTTTAAAGCCAATAAGCAGCAATTAATCGCAATTAATGGTATAGGCGAGATCATTGCGAATCTAATTTTGCAAAGCGATGCTTTATTTCAGGCTGAAAAGGAACTCGCTTTCATTAAAAAGCATCGTGTAAAAGTCCTTTTTTACACAGATGATGAGTATCCTCAGCGATTGAAAAACTGCCATGATGCACCTGTTCTGCTCTATTATAAAGGTAATGCAGATTTAAACCATCCTCGGATTATTAGTGTAGTTGGTACAAGAAAGGCCACAGCTTATGGTAGACAACTGTGTCAGCAGCTCGCTGAAACACTCGCGCCTTATAATGTGATCATCGTGAGTGGACTGGCTTATGGGATCGATGTGGCCTCGCATAAGGAAAGCCTGGAGCAAAATATTCCTACGGTGGGAGTAATGGCACATGGTTTAGACCGGATTTACCCCGCTTTGCATAAGCCCTTGGCCCGCAGAATGGCTTTAAATGGTGGTTTGCTGACTGAGTTTCTGCCAAATACTAATCCTGATAAGGAGAATTTTCCTAAAAGAAACCGCATTATTGCAGGGCTCTCTGACGCTACAGTGGTGGTAGAAGCTACAGGAAAGGGTGGGGCTTTGATTACTGCAGATATTGCAAATTCTTACAATAGAGATGTGTATGCATTTCCCGGCCGGACAACTGATCCATTTTCTGAAGGTTGCAACTTCCTGATCAAAACTAATAGGGCGGCCTTAATCCATCATGCAAAAGATCTAATTTACTACCTGGGTTGGGATGATGTACTGCCTGAAAAAGAAGGGGTACAGACACAATTATCAATAAAACTTTCTAAGGATGAGCAAAAGGTAGTCTCGCTTTTGCAGGGCTCATCCCTACGTATCGACGAACTGGCGCTCCGTTTAAGTATTAACCAAAGTAAGTTGGCTATGCTCTTATTGGGACTTGAAATGCAGGGGATTTTGATTTCCTTACCGGGTAAAGTCTATAAGCTGAATTAAGATATTTTATGTTCCGCATTATTAACGTTGGTTTGTAAGTCTATTGGAATACTAGATTAAAATGTTATTTTGTTTATCTTGATAATTCAACATTATATAGTGAATGTTTGTTTATGTGTAAAATTCTAATCTTCTATCCGTATTTTTGCATCATGTGGTATAACAATATTTTAGAAACCATTGGCAATACGCCGCTGGTAAAATTGAATAACATTACTAAAGAGATTTCCGCTACAGTACTAGCTAAAGTCGAAACAACCAACCCTGGTAATTCTATAAAAGACAGGATGGCTTTGAAGATGATAGAAGAGGCTGAAAAGAGCGGAAAACTTAAACCGGGTGGTACAATTATAGAGGGCACCTCTGGAAATACTGGTATGGGACTCGCCATGGTGGCCATTATTAAAGGTTACAAATGTATTTTTACAACTACGGATAAGCAATCCAAAGAGAAAGTTGATGCATTGCGTGCCTTTGGTGCCGAGGTAATTGTCTGTCCTACTAACGTAGAGCCGGAAGATCCACGTTCTTATTACTCGGTATCTTCGCGCCTGGAGCGTGAAGTTCCAAACTCATGGAAGCCTAATCAGTACGATAATTTAGATAATTCTTTAGCGCATTATGAGCAGACTGGACCGGAGATTTGGAAACAAACTGAAGGAAAAATCACGCACCTTGTAGTTGGTGTAGGTACTGGTGGCACCATTTCTGGCACTGGAAAATATTTAAGAGAGCAGAATCCGAACATAAAAATTTGGGGTATTGATACCTATGGATCGGTATTTAAGAAGTATAAAGAGACCGGTATTTTAGATAAAAATGAGATTTATCCGTACATCACCGAGGGTATTGGTGAGGATTTTCTTCCGAAAAACGTTGATTTCGATATCATAGACCTGTTTGAAAAGGTAACAGATAAGGATGCGGCTTTGATGACACGCGAGATTGCGCGTAAAGAGGGAATCTTTGTAGGTAACTCTGCCGGTTCTGCTATCGCTGGATTGTTGCAGTTAAAAGATAAGTTAAAGCCTGAAGATGTGGTTGTTGTGATCTTTCATGACCATGGAAGCCGCTATATGGGTAAAATGTACAATGAGGACTGGTTAAGAGAGCGTGGTTTCCTTAAAGACGAGAAGCTTACAGCACGCGCTATCATTGCGAAGAAGGATAGTACAGAGATCGTTACGATTGATTGTGAGAAAACGATTCATGATGCTTTTAATAGCATGAGTACATTGAAGATCTCACAAATACCTGTTACCCAAAAAGGTATGGTGATCGGTAAATTGGCCGAAAGTGACATCTTGAAAGCATTATTGGAAAATCCTTCTTTAAAATCTGCTCCAGTTCAGCAGATCATGTCGACTGGATTTCCATTTGTAGATCTGAATACTTCGATTGACCGGATTTCTTCTTTAATCAATAAAGAGAATACTGCGGTTTTGGTTGAAGATGAGCAAGGAAAAATTGAAATCATCACACAGTATGATATTATTAACGCCATTTCGGGTTAATTTTTAGCATCCGGAACGGAGTTCATAAACCAAAAAAGCCACAAATATTTGTGGCTTTTTCAGTTATATACAATCCTGTTGGATTGATTTTAATGTGTTGGTGCGGATGCTTCTACCCGCTTAATATCTGCGCCAAGGGCACGTAAGCGGGTGTCAATATCTTGATAGCCGCGCTCAATCTGTTCGATATTGAAGATAGTTGATTTTCCCTCAGCAGATAATGCTGCGATAAGCAATGAAACTCCTGCACGGATATCTGGAGAGGTCATACTGATACCTCTTAATTTATATTTTTTATCGATACCATTCACAGAAGCGCGGTGTGGATCACAAAGAATGATTTGTGCGCCCATATCGATCAGTTTGTCTACAAAGAATAACCTGCTTTCAAACATTTTCTGGTGAATCAATACATTTCCTCTAGCTTGTGTAGCTACTACAAGGACGATGCTCAGTAGATCTGGAGTAAAGCCTGGCCAAGGTGAATCTGCAATCGTTAGCATTGAACCATCTATAAATGACTCAATTACATAGTGTTTCTGAGAAGGGATAAAAATATCGTCACCTCTTAATTCAAATTTGATCCCTAATTTTTTAAATACATCAGGAATTACACCAAGCTCTGAATAACAAACATTTTTAATGGTGATTTCAGACTCAGTCATAGCCGCTAAGCCAATAAATGAGCCAATTTCAATCATGTCTGGAAGCATTCTGTGCTCAGTTCCACCCAGTTTTTTAACACCTTCAATGGTTAGTAGGTTAGAGCCAACACCAGAGATTTTAGCCCCCATGCGGTTCAGCATTTTACATAACTGTTGTAGATATGGCTCACAAGCCGCATTGTAAATGGTCGTAGTTCCTTTGGCAAGTACAGCGGCCATTACAATGTTGGCTGTACCAGTTACAGAAGCTTCATCTAATAGTATATATGCACCAGTTAAGTTCGTTGCATCTACATTAAAGAACTCTTTTTTACTGTCGTACACAAATTTTGCACCTAGTTTTTCAAAGCCGATAAAGTGTGTATCTAATCTTCTGCGACCAATTTTATCACCTCCCGGTTTAGGGATGGCTGCTTTTCCAAAACGTCCTAAGAGTGGGCCAACGATCATAATTGATCCTCTTAAACCACCACCTTTAGCCTTAAATATATCCGATTGAAAAAATTCAAGGTTGATGTCTTTAGCTTCAAATGTATAAGTGTCTTTGTTCAGGCGCTCAATAGTAACGCCCATATCTCCCAGCAGTTCAATAAGTTTATTAACATCCTTAATGTCTGGGATGTTGCTGATGGTAATTTTCTGATCGGTTAATAAAACGGCAGCTATGATTTGTAGTGCTTCATTCTTTGCACCTTGAGGATGAATTTCACCCTTTAATTTCTTACCGCCAATTATTTCAAATGCGTTCATGTTATTCGTAAGATGTATGGATAAAAACTGGTAAGATTAGTGTCGCTGTTTAGGGTTGTTATTGTTGCGGGCAGGACGATTATTGTTGTTTTGTCTGCCTTTATTGTTGTTTTGTCTACCTCTGTTGTTATTTGTAGGTCGTGCAACTTGTGGTTTAAACTCAACTTTATTTAAGTTAATGTTCTCGTCCAGTTCTAATTGGCCTCCAGATAGTTCGCGAAGGTTTTTTAGGATGGTCTCATCTGCAACACTGTCTTTGTTCCAGGTTACATAAGCCATTTTCATAAAATTGGCTATTCCCTGTACCATTGCTGCTCTACGTTCGGGTTCTTCAACGGCTTTGGCTTTTTCAATCATCGTTTCCACCGTTTTACCGTAGTGTTTATAGGTGATTTTTTGTTGAGGATAGCCAATATGTTGAGGTTTTACCAATGCATCTTCAGGAGTAGGCTTAGGGTAAGGACAGTCTACATCAATTTTATAACCCGAAATGATGTGCAAATGATCCCAAAGCTTGTGCTTGAAATCTGCTACATCGCGTAAATGAGGGTTTAAAAAGCCCATTAGATCAATTACTGCCTGGGCGTATTTATTACGTTCTTCAAGATCTGGAAGTTCAATAATGTACTTTACCATGTTTTGTACATTACGGCCATATTCGGCTAAAATCAACTCGTTTCTTGTGGTGTTATACTCGAAATTCATTTATATGTTTTCGTTAATATTTTAATTTCTTAATGCTCTGATTCATTGGGGGTGCTTAGTATGCGCGTCTATTTTATGTTTCAGACGCATTTATAACCGACACAGTTATTAAAGAAATAACGCCAAATGGCCGGTTTATATATATTATATATCAGTTTTTTAATTATTACGGAGCCTTATAGGCTCCGTAAGTCCTGTAAATATAAGGGTTATTTAACAATTCGCAACTTAGCAAATTTTAATAACAATTGCTTGTTACCCAGACCTTGGAAAAATACGGTCGCTTTTACATCTGGTAAAGTGCCTTCCAGACTGATGATTTTGCCGAAACCAAACTTTTCATGTTCCACATCCATGCCATTTTGGAAAGCATTTGCTGCATCAGGTGCAAAACCTGGTGTAGGCACGTGTGCTTTAGGAAGCATTGAGGTTGTTTTTGGTCTTTGAGCAGGGGAGGTTGTCGTTCCAGCAGGAGATGACATACTTGGTTTTGGCTTAGTGAAAGTATCACGTTGCTGTGTCCAGGTGCGTCGCTCATCGTTAAAACTATTTTCACCCAGCGTGCTTTTGGCTGGTTTTACGACCTCAATTTCAAGGAAACGGGCATCAATTTCATCGATGAAACGACTAGGTTCGCAGTTGGTAAGGGTTCCCCATCTATAACGTGAAGTAGAGTAGGTGAGGGTAAGTTTCTTTTCTGCACGTGTTACCGCCACATAAAACAGCCTGCGCTCTTCTTCCAGGTCAGTTCTTGAATTGAGTGACATTTGTGATGGGAAAAGGTTTTCTTCCAATCCTACCACATAAACGTTCTTGAATTCCAGACCTTTAGAAGAGTGTATCGTCATTAACGAAACTGTGTCCTTCTCCTTATCGTCTTTTTTATCGTCATTCGTTAATAAGGCAATGTCTTGCATGAAAACAGCCAGACTGCGGTCTTCGATGTCCTCACGCTCACCAAATTCCTTAATACCGTTTAATAATTCCTGTATGTTTTCGTGTCTGCCGCGACCTTCTTCAGATTGATCGGCGTGTAATTCTTTTAAAATACCAGAATGCTGTGCAATGTATAAGGCTGTTTCATAAGCATCTTGTTTTCTTGATTCCGCTGCAAAGCTCTGAATCATTACCGCAAAGTCATTCAGTTGATTGGCAATTCTACCCGGTATATATTGCTGTGGGTTACAGATTACCTGCCACATGGTGATGTTGTGCTGGTCGGCTGCCACACTGATTTTCTCAACTGTGGTATCTCCAAGCCCTCTTTTTGGGTAATTGATCACCCTTTTTATGGCTTCTTCATCAGCAGGATTAAAGGTTAACCTGAAATAGGCAATTAAATCCTTGATCTCTTTACGTTGGTAGAATGATAGTCCACCATATATCTTATAAGGAACATTCAGTTTCCTTAAAGCCTCCTCCATAGCCCTTGATTGGGCATTTGTTCTATAAAGGATGGCGAAATCATTGTAGTTATAACCTTTAGTTGTACGGTCCTGAACAATGGAATCAGCTACAATTTTACCTTCTTCGTTGTCGGTAAATGCACGTTGAACCTTGATCCTATCGCCGCTCTCATTGTCTGAGAATACGTTCTTTTCTAATTGGTTTTTGTTGTTGGCAATAATACTATTGGCCACTTTAACGATGTTCTGCGTCGAACGGTAATTCTGTTCCAGTTTGTATACTTTCAAATCTGGATAATCACGTTCAAAGTTCAATATATTCTGGATGTTTGCACCCCTAAAAGCATAGATACTTTGCGCATCATCACCCACCACACAGATGTTCTGATAAGCGGCAGCGAGCTTTTTAACAATAGTATATTGCGAAAAGTTAGTATCCTGATACTCATCCACCATCAGGTATTTAAATTTCTGCTGGTATTTGTTTAATACATCGGGATGCGTTTTTAGCAAGATATTGGTCTTAAACAACAAATCATCAAAGTCCATAGCACCAGCTTTAAAGCAACGTTTGGCGTAGGTTTCGTAGATCACACCAATTAAAGGTCTTTTATTGCTGATGTCCTCCGCCTGAATTTCAGTATTTTCCATGTACTCTGTATAGGAAACAAGGTTGTTTTTTGCTGATGAAATTCGGTTGAATACGAAGTTTGCATTGTATAGTTTATCATCCAGTTGCATTTCGCGTAGAATGGCTCTGATCAGGCTTTTACTGTCGTCTGAGTCATAGATCGTGAAATTGGAAGGATAGCCAATTTTTTCAGCTTCAACTCTTAATATTTTGGAAAATACAGAGTGAAATGTACCCATCCAGATGTTTTTAGCTTCGGCTCCAACAACTTTCATGATACGTTCACGCATATCTTTCGAAGCTTTGTTGGTAAATGTAAGTACAAGAATATTGAAAGGATCTACTCCTTTCTCAATCAAATATGCCACCCTATAGGTGATTACTCTTGTTTTTCCGGAGCCTGCACCGGCAACGATCATTGCTGGGCCTTGTGTGTTTTCTACTGCTGCGCGTTGTTGGGGGTTTAAACCTGCTAAATAATCCAAAATCCGTTCCTGATATTAAAGTATGCTGTTTATAGATACATTCTTATACAATTGCAAATTTAAGAAATTATGTGTGTTTAATAGAATGTGTTGGTAAAATACTAGAAGGTATCGATCTGATTAAAACTAAAGGCAATTTAATTCACTGTATATTAACGGACGTTACCCGGACACTGCTCGGCCTCAGCCGGGTAGTGTCCGGGTAACGTCCGGTTAATGTCCGGGTATGAGCCGCGTTTATAGAGTTAACTGTAAGGAAACTTATTGGTGATCAACTCTTGTTTTTTATAATGGGGAAAAAATGGGATAGAAAATGGAAATTTAGTAAGATCATTTTATGCAAAAAAGGAGCAGACTAATCAAGTATAACCGCTATAACCTATCGTACCGATGTTTATACAAAAAGTACCTTTATAAATATTTAAATTATATTTGCCCAAACTAATTTGTTATGCAAGAAATCAAAAAATATGTAGAAGAAAACAAGCAACGCTTTTTAGATGAGCTGTTCGAATTGTTGCGCTTCCCATCGGTTAGTGCCGATCCTAAATATAAAGCAGATGTACTTAAGACTGCGGATTTTGTAGCCCAGAAACTAAAAGATGCGGGTGCTGATCATGTAGAAATCTGCGAAACTGCAGGTTATCCGATTGTTTATGGCGAAAAAATCATTGATGCGAGCTTACCTACCGTTTTAATTTACGGACACTATGATGTGCAACCAGCAGATCCATTGGAGTTATGGAAAACACCTCCATTTGAGCCGACTGTACGTGATGGAAAGATTTATGCGCGTGGTGCATGTGACGATAAAGGACAATTTTACATGCATGTAAAAGCTTTTGAGTTGATGATGAAAACCAATACCCTTGCGTGTAACGTGAAATTCATGATCGAAGGTGAAGAGGAAGTTGGTTCTGCAAACCTTGGCATTTTTGTAAATGCAAATGTTGATCGTCTAAAAGCTGATGTGGTTTTAATCTCTGATACTTCAATGATCAGCATGGAGAATCCATCTATTGAGACTGGTTTACGTGGTTTAGCATATATGGAGGTTGAGGTTGTTGGTCCAAACCGCGATTTACATTCAGGCGTATATGGTGGCGCTGTAGCAAATCCTGCAACGATCTTGTGTAAGATGATTGCTTCTTTGCATGACGAAAACAATCACATTACTATTCCTGCATTTTATGATAAAGTGGTAGAATTGACTGAGGCAGAAAAAAAGGCCTTGAATTCTGCTCCATTTGATTTAAACGAGTATAAAGAAGATTTAGATATCAATGCGGAGTGGGGAGAAAAAGGTTATTCGACATTAGAACGCACAGGAACCAGACCTACATTAGAGGTTAACGGTATCTGGAGTGGTTATATTGGCGAAGGTGCTAAAACTGTACTTCCTTCTAAAGCTAATGCTAAGATTTCTATGCGTTTGGTACCTAACCAGACTTCTGATGAGATTTCTGAAATCTTTACCAAGCATTTCGAGAGCATTGCTCCTGATTATGTAAAAGTTAAGGTTACTGCTCATCATGGTGGCGAACCGGTAGTAACGCCTACAGATAGTATTGCTTATCGTGCGGCTGAAAAAGCTATTGTAGATTCTTTTGGTAAAGCACCAATTCCTACGCGCGGTGGTGGAAGTATTCCTATTGTTGCTCTATTTGAAAGCGCATTGGGTATTAAATCTGTCCTTTTCGGCTTCGGCTTAGATAGCGATGCTTTACATTCGCCAAACGAGAAATACGATATTTTTAACTACTATAAAGGAATAGAGACTTTGCCTTTGTTCCACAAGTATTTTGCTGAATTGAGCAAATAGCTTAATGAGCAAGCTGATTAATAGCAGCTTGCTTAATTTTATAAAAACACCAATATTCCTGCTCTCCGCGGATTCAGAAATAGAATCGGAAGATCGATCAGGAACATTGGTGTTTTTATTTTGGATGGCTACCTGAAAGGTGTATTTTTGCGACATCATGCCGCCAGCACCTAAGAAAACATCCACTTCCAGAAAACCTACCTTCCGCCAAACCTATGAGTCCGATGCATCTGGCCGGCCTCGCAGAAAAGCTACTCCAAGAAAAAAAGTAGTAAAGAAAAAGCCCTGGCCGCTAGCTGTCAAGTTTTTTATTGCTGCTGTAGTGTTGGTGCTACTTTCCCCATTTTATTATGGCTATGTGATTAAAGGGTTCAGTTCTACCTGGAGTTGGATTAAGGATATTGGTGAAGACCCCAATTACCGCAGTTATAGTAGCTTTAATATTCGCATCCCTAAGGGGTATAATATTCATGGTATAGATGTTTCTTATTATCAGGGTAAGATAGACTGGAAGAAAGTAAAGTCCATGCAGGAAGATGATGTTAGGATAGATTTCGCTTTTATAAAGGCAACTGAGGGCTTATTTCAAGTAGACCCATATTTTCAACGCAATTGGCGTGAAGCACCAAAAGCAGGTGTGATTTGCGGCGCTTACCATTTCTTTCGCCCTCAAAAACCGGGAGAATGGCAAGCTAAGTTCTTTCTCCAGACCGTTAGTTTTGAAAGAGGGGATTTACCACCTGTTGTGGATATAGAGGAATTGAACGATGTTCCTGCCTCAAAAATGCGTATTGAGCTTGCTGGATTTGTAAAATATATAGAAAAGAAAACAGGGGTAAAGCCCATTATATACACAGGCCTTTCTTTTTACAAGGATTATCTGCAAGGGCATTTTGATGAGTATCCCTTATGGATTGCACATTATCATCAGCCGAAGTTAAAAGTAAGTAAGGCTACGAATTGGC
The DNA here is from genome assembly GCF_900100435.1 of Pedobacter sp. ok626. Classification (GTDB taxonomy): domain Bacteria; phylum Bacteroidota; class Bacteroidia; order Sphingobacteriales; family Sphingobacteriaceae; genus Pedobacter. The sequence continues at coordinate 111,331 of NZ_FNEX01000005.1, forward strand.
ATTTTTGGCAGCACTCTGATAAGGCGAAAATATCGGGTATTAATCACGTAGTAGATTTCAATGCTTTTAATGGAGATAGTCTGGCTTTTGATCGCTTGTTGATCAAGTAGTTTTGTGGCATTGCAATTGAGTTGTATAGTTTAGTTAAACTATATTTATCATGAAAAGACTAATCATTGCAGCATTAATTGGAGTAGCTTCAATAGCGAATATTAACTGGGCGAATGCTCAGATAAGCGTGAATGTAAATATAGGGTCCCAACCACTTTGGGGACCGGCAGGGTATGATCATGTGGATTATTATTACTTGCCCGAAGTTGATTCTTATTACTACGTACCTACAGGTCAATACATATACTTGCTGAACGGAGCTTGGACTCGGAGGAGCGCCTTGCCAACCAGATATCGTAATTTTGATTTATATAGAACTTATAAAGTTGTTCTCAATGGTGATAAGCCCTATCTGAGACATAATGATCATGTAAATAAGTATAAAAACTATAGAACATCATATAATAAACAAGTTCCTATAAGAGATCATAAGGATAAGAAATATGATGTCGTTAGAAATCGTCCAAATGTAGGTAATAATCGTCCGAACGTTGATCGCAGACCTGGTAATAAGGGTAATAGCCGTCCTGAAAGAGCTGGGAATGAGGGTAAAGGAAGGTCTGAGAACCATGGCAAGGGTGAAAATCGTGGAAAACATTAAAGAGGAATGAAACCGGATCCGCTTTCAACTGATCTGAATAGCTTTTGGTCGCAGGATACGCGGGCTTTATTGGAACAGTTTCATACACGCCCTGAAGGATTAAAGACGAGTGAAATTGGGGGGCGTAGGGAACAATATGGCTTTAATACGATCAAATCTGAAGGTAGGAAGAGTGATATATTGTTGTTTTTAGGACAGTTTAAAAGCCCAATCACCATTATCTTACTGGTAGCCGCCAGTTTATCTTTTTATCTGGGCGAGCACGTTGATGCCTTGATCATTATCATTATAGTCTCTTTTAGCAGTGTTCTAGGTTTCTGGCAGGAAAGGGCCGCTGGAAACGCAATCGCTCAATTGCTGGCAATGGTTAGGATACAGGCGAACGTACTCCGTGATGGAAAAGCAGGAGAGATTCCGGTTGAAGATATTGTGCCTGGAGATATGGTGCTGCTTAATGCAGGAGATGTGATCCCTGCAGATTCATTCATCATGGAATCCAATGAGTTGTTTGTTGATGAGGCGGCATTTACCGGAGAAACCTTTCCAGTAGAAAAGGAAGTTGGTATTTTAGCCTTGGACACGCCATTGGCCAAGCGGAGCAATTCACTCTTTATGGGAAGCCACGTAATTAGCGGTACAGCCAAAGCTATCGTAGTTGGAACCGGGGTAAATACCGAATTTGGGCGTGTGAGTCAGCGTCTTAAAAACCGGACGCCGGAAACTGAATTTGAGCATGGTATTAGGCGCTTTGGCTATTTCCTTATGGAAATAACCTTGGTTATGGTTGTTTTTATTTTTGGAATTAATGTATTGTTACATAAGCCTGTGCTGGATTCGATGTTGTTTACCCTTGCCATAGCAGTTGGACTAACACCGCAACTCTTACCTGCAATTATCACTGTTAATCTTGCTCAGGGCGCACGTAGGATGGCTCAAAAACAAGTGATAGTTAAGCGACTCAATGCTATAGAGAATTTTGGATGTATAGATATTTTGTGTTCGGATAAAACCGGTACGCTAACAGAAGGGAATGTAAAAGTGAATGATGGGTTGGATTGTACTGGTAAAGAAAGTGCTAAAGTTCTGAACCTGGCAAAAATAAATGCTATGCTGCAGCAAGGATTTAAAAATCCTATTGATGAAGCGATTTCGGCACTTGATCTTAAGGACTATAAAGAAAGAGAGCGGTTGGATGAGATTCCTTATGATTTTATACGAAAGCGTTTAACCCTGTTGGTTTCGTCTGATAGAGGTCCGCAAATGATTACTAAGGGCGCTGTAAGTCAGGTTACTGAAGTGTGTAGCTATGCTGAAGACGCTGAAGGGAAGTTAATAACTATTGCTAAAGCAAAACCTGGAATCCAAAAAACTTATGAGATACTAAGTGCAAAGGGCTATCGTACTTTGGGTGTAGCTTATAAAAATCTGGATAGTAAAGGCCCTATTCATAGAGCGGATGAAAAGGATATGGTATTTGCGGGGTTCGTGACCTTATTTGATCCAGCAAAAGAAGGGATTGCAGCAACCATTAAATCCTTAAAACATTTAGGTATTCACTTAAAGGTGATTACTGGCGATAATGCGCTTATTGCGAGAAGTATGAGTGAGCAGGTGGGTATGAAGGATGCTTTAATTCTTACGGGACCGGCATTGCGGCAAATGAGCGATGAGGCTTTACGTCACCAGGTACTAAAAACGGATATTTTTGCGGAAGTGGAACCTAACCATAAGGAAAGGATTATCCTTGCCTTAAAAAAGGCAGGAAAAGTAGTTGGCTATATAGGGGATGGCATTAATGATGCATCTGCGCTTCATGCTGCAGATGTTGGCATTTCGGTGAATACGGCGGTGGATGTGGCTAAGGAGGCTGCGGATATTGTCCTATTGGATCATGATTTGAATGTATTGATCGAAGGGGTGAAGGAGGGACGGCGGACCTTTGCCAATACACAGAAGTATATTTTTATGGCCACAAGCGCTAATTTTGGAAACATGTTTAGCATGGCTGGCGCGTCTTTATTTTTGTCTTTCCTACCCTTATTGCCTAAGCAAATTCTGCTGACCAATTTAATGACTGACCTACCTTCAATGGCTATTGCTACAGATAATGTGGATGAGGAATGGACAGCGAAACCCAGACGCTGGGACATTGGTTTTATTAAGCGCTTTATGCTAATCTTTGGGGTATTAAGCTCTGTTTTCGATTACCTTACTTTTGGTGTTTTACTGTTTTTCTTCCAAGCTGCTGAAAAGGAATTTCAAACCGGTTGGTTTATTGAGTCTATTGTTTCTGCAACGCTTATCGTTATGGTGGTGCGTACCAGAAAAACCATTTTTACCAGTAAACCTGGCAAATATCTGTTGATGGCTACGATACTAGTAGCTGTCCTGGCTTTGTTGCTTCCTGTCATGCCATTTGCAGCTATTATGGGTTTTTCAGCTATTCCTTTTAAATTCTATTTGGCAATGTTGGCCATTGTTGCGATGTACATTATTTCTGCTGAGCTGGTTAAACACTGGTTTTACAAGCGCTTTTATTAAAGCAACGGGGATAGCAACCTCGCAGCTTTTTCGAGTAATTGCTTGTACAAAGGACGATCTGCCCATTGCTCGGGATCGATTCTTACTGCATTTTTAATATCATTATAAAAAGCAGCGCTTAACTCAGTGGCGATTTGGGTATCGTAAACAATTGCATTTACTTCAAAATTGAGGTCAAAGCTTCTGAAATCCATATTTGCAGTGCCCACCATTGCTACTTTTTTATCGGTTACCATCGTTTTTGCATGTATAAAGCCTTTTTGGTACTGGTAAATCTGGACACCAGCTTTTAGGAGGTCGTTGTAATAGGATCTAGCTGCAGAGTTGACTAAAATAGAATCTGATTTGCCTGGTACCAACAACTTCACTGAGATTCCACTTAGGGACGATATGATGAGTGCATCCAGTAAACTCTCCCCTGGGATAAAATAAGGACTGGTAATTAGAATTTCATTGGTGGCCAGGTTAATAGCTTGCAGAATGGAAAATAAAATGGTGGGCAACTCTGAATCTGGTCCGCTGGCTGCGATTTGTACTATTTTGTTTTCTTCAGCTTTTTTGGGAGTCTTAGTGGGGAAAAAGTAGGTGTTGGGTTCTAATATGCTCTCGGAGCAGAAATTCCAGTCGCACACAAAAAGATATTGAAGGTACTGTGTACCTGGTCCATCAATGCGTAAATGGGTATCACGCCAGTACATTTGCTTCGCATTGCCATTAATGTACCTGTCGCTCACATTAATTCCGCCTACAAATGAGGTGTAACCATCAATGACAATTATTTTACGGTGATTTCGGTAGTTGAGACGGTTGGCTAGTAGTATAAAATGGACTTTTAGGAAAGGGTAGGCCTCGACTCCATTTTCAATAAGCTGTGGGACTATTTTTTTACGGATGTCTCTACTTCCAAAATCATCGTAAATAAAGCGGACTTTAACACCTTCCCTGGCTTTTGCAATCATAGCCTCTGCAAGCGCCACACCGATTTCATCATCCTCAAATATATAATACTCTATGTGGATATGATGCTTGGCTTCCTGAATTGCTTTTAATACTTCAGGAAACTTATCCTCTCCATTAATTAAGAGTTTTACTGCGTTTTTTGAGGTTAATGGACTCATTGAATCCTTTAATAGCATAAAGGCCAGTTCTTTATTGCTGAGGACTTCAGCGTTGTTTTCTTTAAAGGTTTTGGCTGAGGAATGGAGTAGATCTCGTTTGAACTTTGCGGCTAAGTCGTCGTTTTCAAATAGCTTTTTGGTATACATTTTTCGGTGCCGATAATTGATTCCGAAGAAGAAATAGAAGATCATTCCAAAAAAGGGGACAAATATGGCGAAAAGTAGGTAGGCAAGGGTTTTGGTCGTGCTGCGGGTATCGTAAATGATGCGCAGGCAAACGAGGATTAAGATAATGACATAAGCGATTTCAGCAATCAGCAGCCAGTTCATAATTGTAAGATTACATGAGTAGATGTGCTGTAAGTTAAGGATTTCAGCTTAATGTTTCCAAAGGGAATGGAGAGAAATTAATTATATGCAGACTATTCGTAAAAATGGGCAATAATACTATATTTGCGCCATTAAAGGATAATCTGAACTTTATTAATGCCCGGATGGCGAAATTGGTAAACGTTGCGGTCTCAGAAGCCGTTGGAGTACAATCCTTGAGAGTTCGAGTCTCTCTTCGGGCACGATAATCGTGTTAAACCGCCTAATAGTTAATGTGTTAGGCGGTTTTTTTATTTTATGGTGTCAATTAGGTGTCGACAAATGGCTACTAAGAAATGATAAAGAACTAAGTTTCAAATTTAAATGCTAGATAGGTTCCTATAACGCAGGAACCTATCTAGCATTTAAATTGCCTTTTTCATTTCATTATAATCAATAGGCCGAATATCCCCTCCATTCAAAAGCATTTCCCCGCAGCCGCCCTACCAGATTTTGTTGATCTAAAATCTTCGGATCTGGTTCTCTCTTTTGGGATTGGTCACCTTTAGCCGCCTCGATAATCAAAGATATTAATCTAAATTGTACAGTCACATAAACTTAACCTTAACGTAATATTAGCTGCCTTACTTTGCCATGAGAATTCGTTCAAATGGCATTTAAAGAGCTACCAGATCATATACTGATGAAACAATGCAAAGAAGGCAATGAAATGGCCTTCAATGTATTATTTCGTCGTCATTTTGATGACCTGCTCCAATACGCGGGAAGGCAGCTTAAGGATCGTGAGTTAGCTGAAGAGCTGGTGATGGATCTGATGTTAAAACTCTGGCGGCAGACAGAACTTGCAGAAATCCAGCATTTGAATCAATACCTCTACAGATCGGTAAAAAATGCGATCATCAGTCATTGGCGTAAAAAAGCATTGACATTTGTACCTCTTGAAAATCTGGAAGCTTCCAATGAACCCTTAAGCCGTTCAGCAGATTACGCTATAATTGATGCTGAAGTGCAGACGCTGTATCAGGATAAACTGGCTGCACTTAGTCCTCAGCGTCGTTTGGTTTACACGATGAGCAGGGAGCTCGAAATGTCTCATGCTGAAATCGCAGCGGAAACAAACCTCTCGATCAATACAGTGAAAAATCATATAAAAGCTGCACTCAATTATTTCAGAGAAGATCTGAAAGCCTATACCGAAGCAACTTTAATCCTTCTTTTATTATTCCTTTTTTAATTTATTTTTACTGTATATCAGTTGTTTACGTGTTTTGTTGAGAAAATAACATTTCCAATTAGCTCTTGCCAGCACTTTCTGCGTGTGTATGTATGAAGGGCAATAATAAATGGAACAGGAAACAGATAAAATACTGATCAGGAAATTCATAACAGGCAACTGCACATCGCAGGAGCAGGAGTATATAAAAAGACTGATGCTACAAACCGGTGGTCAGGAACTTTTTGAGCAGGTGATGGACGAAGACTGGCAGGAGTTTAAAAATGAAACACCAGCAACAGATCAGTACATTCAAAACTTTCAGCATAGGTTAAACAGTCGGCTGGATGATGTAAAACCAGATTTGGTAATCAAAAGGAACCATTTTTATAAATACGTAGCGATATGGACAGTATTGATTCTTGGGATAGCAGCTTATGGTGCATTACAGCTCAATAGCACACAGACGGCTGCCAGCATAGCCATGCTTTCGAGTCATAATCCAAACGGACAGCGTTCAAAAATTACTTTATCCGATGGTTCGGTAGTTACCTTGGGCGCAGGTAGTCACTTAACTTATCCTGAACATTTTAGCAACAATACCCGTGAAATCTCACTGGAAGGCGAAGCTTTTTTTGAGATCACCAAAAATCCGGAGAAACCCTTTATCATCCATACCGGAGCGGTACAGACTAAAGTATTGGGTACCTCCTTTAAGGTAGATGCTTTTAAGGGAGAAGAGGTACAAGTTGCCGTAGCCACGGGTATAGTAAGGGTAGACCGTAAAGCCGAAAATACGGGCAAGCTGGAATCAATTGCAGTATTGTTGCCCGGAGATGCGGTAAACTGGAACCCGGCCACAGGCACAGCAATTAAAACGAAGCGGGCAATAGAAGAGCTTACCGGCTGGCAAAAAGGAAAACTCAGCTTTACCGGTATGCCTTTAAAAAATGTTGTCAATGTACTTGAACGCTGGTACAATGTAACTATCGAAATCCGCAATAAAGAAGCCGGCGAGTATAAAATGAACATCATATTGGATGGTACACAGCCGCTAAAACAATTAATGGAGGTCATAAAGGTGACGACCAAAACACACTATAAGATGAACGGTAAAACTATAACCATCTGGTAGAAATTAACAATCACATAAATAACAGTAACCCTTAAAAACAGGAGGAACATGATATAAGCCAAAACTCATAAAAAAACCGCTCCCGAAACGGGAACGGCCTCACAATTTTTACTAAGCCATTGGTTTGACCGCCTGGCGGCTTAGCAGAAATAACAGTATAGCGATAAAGCTGTACTGATTAACAGATCTTTCGTAAGAAATAACCCGATAACGCACAAAATTATGCAAAATGTAGTAATAAGCTACGATAACACACTAAATAAACTGATATTCCTGATGAAGTTGTCTTTTATCATTCTCGCACTACAACTCACCTTTGCCGGGATGCTGGTAGCGGCACCGGCCAGTAGTCAGGATTTAAGCAAAGTAAAGGTAAATCTGGAGCTGAAAAATGTAGGAATAGCGGAAAGTCTGCTGATCCTGCAAAAGAAAAGTGGCATTAAATTCTCCTTTTATGAGCAACTGCTGGATAAGGAAACAAAAAAAGTAACCCTTCATTCCGCTGGTATTTCGGTAAGTGAGGCACTGAAAAGTATATTGAACAATACCAACCTTCGCTACAAGCCATTTAATGATTTTGTAGTCATTGAAGCCAAACCTGTTCCTCAGCAGCCGGGACGGATCTCCGGTAAGATTGTCGACGATAAAGGCGAAAACCTGCCTGGAGCTTCCGTTAAGGTGCTCGAGACCAGCCAGTCTGTACAGAGTACGGTAGATGGTGGCTACAACCTGAGTTTAAAGCCCGGAACTTACACCCTTGAAATCAGCTACATTTCCTTTCAAACCCAGCGTATTACCGGTGTAACGGTTACCACAGGTAAAAATACCGCATTAAACGTGGCGATGAAAATAGATGCCAAAGGGCTGAAAGAGGTAACCGTTACCTCGGGCTATAAAAAAGCCTCTGCCGCAGGACTGCTGACCAGGCAGAAGAATGCTTCAGAGATGACCAACGGGATCAGTGCGGAACAGATTGGGCGCACGCCTGATAAAAACATTGGAGAGAGCTTAAAACGCATCAGCGGCGTAAGTACCATGGATAACAAGTTTGTGGTGGTGCGCGGTATTTCAGACCGTTATGCTGCTGTTTTGGATGGTACAGCCCTGCCCAGTACTGAGGCACAAGGCCGCAACTTCTCCTTCGATATGATTCCCTCCAGTCTGGTGGACAATGTGGTGGTGAGTAAAACCGTAACTCCGGATATGAACACCGGTTTTGGAGGAGGCCTGATCCAGATCAATACCAGGGATATGCCTGCTGAAAATTTCATGAGCTTTTCTATCGGCACATCTTATAACGACCAGAGTACCGGGAAGCCTTTTTTTACACATAAACGTGGTAAATATGATTACCTGGCTTTTGACGACGGTGGAAGGAGTGCTCCGGATAATCTGTTAGTTACAAATCCGGCAGTTCAGGGTCCGGGAACAATTAAGGGAGATGAAACTTTAACACCTGCGGAATTTCAGGATCGCATAGATGCACAAAGCCGACGTTTTAAGAACGACCATTTTACACTTTACGAGGCTCCTGGTGCTGCTGGTCAGAATTACCAGTTTAGTTTAGGACAACTGTTAAACCTGGACACGGCTAAAGCTAACAACATGGGCTTTACAGCAGCATTAAGTTATCGGAATACCCAAAATAATACCATCTTTAAAGATTATCACCGGGGTAAATGGGCCGGTGAATACAACAACAATGGCAATTCCTATAGTTTTAATACCACCTGGGGTGCCATATTAAATGTGGGCGTGAAACTGGGGAAACACCGATTTAGTTCGCGTAACACGTATACCCGGATGTTTGATAATGACCTGGTAAGAACAAAAGGTTTCACGAGTGATTTTTCCGACCAGATTAACGTCCGCCCGCCAAATATACGGGAGAACGACAATCCCATATTTACAAGTCTGATGCAAAACAAGCTAATTGGTCAGCACCAATTGGGTAAAGTAAAATTGGAATGGGATGTGGCAAGAACAGGGATCAACCGGGAAGAAAAGGCGATAAGCACGGCTGAACAGGGGCCGGAGTTAATAGATGGACAATTTGTATACCTCTATGGTCCAGGTATGTATTCAGAACCCAGAGTAGCCCCGATGTCTAACCAATATTATGAAAATGATGAGCGTCATTATAGCTGGGGTATGGCGGGGACTTTACCTTTTAATATTGCTGGTTTACGCAATACAATTAAAATGGGTTTCTATGGTAACCGTAAAAAAGGAGGGTTTAGCTGGCAAATTGTACCTTTTGTTCAGAGCTCGAATGCAATTAATCCCGACATCAGATATATTCCAGTAAGAGAGATGCAGAAGCCAGAAAATCTCCGTTTGGATGGTTATGGATTTCAGATGTGGTTTAATGACCGTTATGCTGGCAAGAGCCGGAATGATGCAGCTTATTTAATGCTCGATAACCGTCTGGGTGAAAAACTACGCCTGGTATGGGGAGTACGTGCAGATTATTATAAATATACTGAAATCAGTAATCCAAAACTTGGAGGTGCAATGACTACTTTTGTTCCAAGGCCGGATCCTGCATGGCGATGGTTGCCATCGGCCAATTTAACATATAGCATTACACCGGAGATCAATTTCAGGACTTCATGGTCTATTTCCGTGGTTCGCCCGGAGTTGAATGATAACAGTAGTTTTTACCGATATAGTCCATATCTGGATGGCATGATTGAAAATGCCGGATTAACCAGTGTAAAGATTAACAATTATGATGTTCGTGCCGAATGGTTTCCTTCACTGGGAGAAACATTTTCGATAACCGGATTTTATAAACATTTCGATAGACCTATAGAATTAACTCAGTATGCGAATGCAAATACGTTTTACCTGATCTCGAACTCAGAATGGGCAAAAGTATATGGTCTGGAATTTGAACTCCGCAAGAGCTTAAATTTTATTGCGCAAAAGGAATGGTTAAACAATTTAACCTTGTTTGGAAATGCGACTTTACAAAAGTCGGAAGTAGAAGCTAAGTATAGGCCGCTTGATCTAGCTGCCGAAGAGGTTATTTCGAGAATAAAAAGGCCTATGACGGGTCAAGCTCCATATTTAATAAATATAGGTTTGCAATACCAGGCGTCACGTTTCGGTTTTAACGCGGTTTATAACAAAATCGGAAGAAAAACTTACATCGTTGCACCTGAAGCAAGATTAATTGACTATGAAATGCCGAGGAGTCAGACTGACCTCCAATTGAGTTATAAATGGTTAAAAAACAAGATGCTGGTTAAATTAAATGCGGGGAATATTTTTAATAAGGCCTCGGCTTTTTATAAAAATTCTCCTGATCCATTGGAATTTAAAAAAGAAGGCTATAAAGAAGGGACTTCTGATAAGTACGAAGCAGGAGAGCAAAAAACTTTTACCCGTAATTATGGACGAACTTTTAGTCTGCAGTTAAACTATAATTTTTAATTCAAAACATATGAACCTTAATATAAAATTTATCTTTTATTCTTGCCTGTGCCTGCTTTGGCTATCGGCATTTAGTTGTAAAAAGTTAGAATTGGCGGAGTCAGATCCTCCCAATGTAATCAACTTGTTCGTGAAGGGTACTACTTTAACAGATACGCTGGAATTCCTGAAAGATGGAAAGGTGATCGGGCAAACAGAAAAAGTGCATGGAGGATTTAATGTCAAAGTTGTGATGGTGGACGATGTAAGTACTGCATTAAAAATCCGCCTTAAGGGGCATACAGAAATCCTGGACACCCGTACAATTGATGGCAGTATTAAAACACAAAATATAACCTATTATTTTGATGGTGAGAAAATATATGCGGACTTTGTTCCGGTAAATGTGAAGGGCTTTGCGCAGGGAGAAGTGGAGTTTGTTATTGATGATAAGGTGCTAGGTTCCGTTAGCGGCGCTTTTGGTCCGGGTAGCGGCAAAGAGGTCCCGATAATAAATATAGGTGTCGATGCTGGTCAGACCCGACAGCTGCAGGTTCGTAAAAAAGGAACAACGAAATCCTTAATGAACAAAGAAGTTAAAGCCGGAGCGGCTGCGATACCCTGGATATTCTATTTCGACGGAGAAAAAGTTTTGGATAAAATAGAAGCGGGGCCTCCTGCGAATCCCGCGAATATGGTGCTGATCGCTTCGTTTACATCTAAGCTAAATATATTCCGTGGCCCTGCAGATCTGGTCTTATATGAATTGGAACAAGGGAAGCCGAGTTATGAATCAACGGCAACCACTATGAGGATTGAATTACCTGAAGATGGTACATTTAGTAAAAGCATAGAGATTCTCGCGATTCAGCAGACAGACCGAATTAAGTCTTATGTTTTCAGGATCGTTAAACGGGGGACCCTGACTGAGCTGCCTTACGATTTGACAAACGAGATTCTTCCTATGCTACCGATTGCTGGTTTTTCCGCGAATACCCTAGTCTTTACGCCTGGAGGTTCTGCCATTTTAACCATTAGTGACAGGAAAGAATATGATGATTGGGACGGCGGAACTGGCATTTACCCCATGGTGATTGATATTGCACCCTATTTTAAATAATCGAACTTGAGCTTATAGAGCCATTTCTTTACCTGTCCTATCACCCTCAAGCTGTTGAACGTTATCTTTGAATTTCGTAAATAGGGGTTAGAGAATAGTCTCTCTTAGGGCTTCAAGAGAGGGTGTATCATAAAATCTGATCACCCTCTTTTTTGCTATTTTTATCTGTATCCCCCCTCAAGGAGCATTTTCACATATTCAATTCTCAGAGGTCGAATTCCATTTATGATACTTCCTCTTTTTTGTTGAAATAACTATTGATTTCTTAATATACCGCTCTGAGCGAACTTTAACGATGCTACAAAATGTAACTTGCACTTTCCAGCTGTGTCTATACTACTGAAAATGCTGAAAATCCCTTCAACGTGATAGTTATTATAAAAATTTGTTGGGAGGGATAATTTACCTTCAGGCTTGTAGCTCGAAACAAGTTTAAATTTGCCGTCTTCGAGGTAAATAATCTTTCTCAATTCAGACGCACCAATATAGACTTCTGCTTTATTAGAGTTAAAAACCTGTATGTATTTGACAATAGCTGAATCAAGACGACCCCAATATGGACCTATAGAACGTAAACTGAGCTTATATTGGGATATTTCTGCAATTTTTAAAACAGGATATGGAGCTGATTTCGACATGGTCACCATATACGGAATGTCGAGCAAGATCTGATTTCCCCTAAGGCCGAAGGTTGCTACTTTGTGTGCAGTATGTATAAAGCTTTTCAGTTGATCAGGCCTATACCCCCGGAACTGTTGTGAATTATGGAGAGGATACTCCACCATTTCATCTGCTGAAATGGTATGAAAGAACGCCAGGTTTTCCTCCTCTTGTTCTGATTTCTCAGAATTTGGTCCCGGGGGACTCGAGCTTCTGGTTTTAGCCTTGGTTTTTAAGGGATGTTGAAGTTTCGTGGATTCCTTTATCAGGCGAATCTTATTTACAAAATCAACGGAATCCTTAATGTTTCCTGATGAGATTAACCTGGATAGACGGACTCTCTCATCATCAGTTAAAGCTATTTGGATACCTTTATTTTTTAAAGGCTTATACATTTCTTTTGGCCCATTTTTTTGTGTGCAGGAGAAAAGAAATAGGTGAAAAACAAGTAGGTAGAGAGGGCTGAACGCGTGAATTTTCATAACAATCAATTTAATTAAAGTATGGGTTCTTGAAGCATCTCCAAGATGCCTTCGTTTTCAATGATCATCATACCCTGCCTATCCTTAGTAATTCCATTTTTTAGGTTATAGGTATATTTCGGTCTGTTCCCTTCCAGTACAGTTGGCAGGTAGGCGAATTGCAGATTACTTTTGCTGTTCCGCAAAGCTTCTCCTACCTCAATAATGTGGGTAGAAATAATGAAAAAGCAATTCCGGTAGTTCGAGAAGGCTTCTGTAGCGGCCAGAGTAGCATCATAGGCGTCTTTAACATTAGTTCCTTTAAACAGTTCGTCAAAGAGCACGACAAGGTTTTTTCTTTGGCCTACCTCTGTAGCTACCTTTTTTACCCGCAGAACTTCCGCATAGAAATGACTGTAGCCCATATTTAGGTCGTCGGCCACATTGATCGAAGAATATAGCCCATCCATCACTGAAAACTGCATGTCTTTCGCTGCAACTGGAAAACCCATATGAGCCAGGTAAATGGCGATCCCAAAGGCCTTCATAAAGGTAGATTTACCAGCCATATTCGCCCCTGTCAGAAATATCATGTTTTGATCTTGATGGAGCGACACTGGATTGGCAATCCCATTCAACAGGCTTGGGTGCCATAGTGCAGTGCTGCGAAGTACGTTGATTTCCTTAGAAAGTGCCTCGGGATAGGCAAAACCTCTTTCTTTAGCGGTATTGGCGACAGCAAGATAAACATCCAAACGATAGATACTGTCCAGTACAAACACCATTTCCTTCCGCATGGTATGCCTTAGGAGATAGTCATATCGAATAATCTGACTGAAGGAAAGCTCATTTGTTTTTTTTTCTGCCCTAAGCCAGACTAAGCGCTTGTCGCCAAATATAGCTAGCAGTTTATCCCTTTCTTCGTTATAAACCCAGGAAACCTCGATGTTAAGTCGTTGCAGGAAGTACTGGAACGCGTTCAAGACCGAGATACTGGCGAGCAGTCCTTCGTGGATGCCTTTGTAGGTATCGTCCCTAAGAAAGACATCTTGCAGCTTTTTTAATGTGATGGAAGTTGTCGAGGCAAAGTAGTTTCCAGAGGTTCCTATCTCGAGATAATTTTCTGCCAGGGCAAAAGTCTCCTTTTTAAAGGGAAAGCTGAGTTGTTGTTGCTGGAAAAAACTAAAATGCTTGCTACGTGTATTGATTTTATTTGCATCTGTCAATGGATGTTGGAACATCTCTTGCAACAGCCGTTCTCCTCCCGAGGTTACTGTTTTGTTGAATAGGTTAAATATGGAATTGGATTTGTATTTTCCCAATAGGTTTAGATCTGTTAGACTTTGTTTATCCGCAATGAAATTCTCTACAACTTCCTTTTTCGGATTGGCTGTTTTTTCTGCCAGCAAATCAAGGATGCCTTCGTTTTTGATGATAATCATCCCATGTCGATCGGCGCTAATGCCCTGTTTTAGTTGATAGGTATATACTGGTTGGGTGCCGTTCATCAGTGTAGGTAGGTAGACAAAGTTGATATTGTCGCATTTTTCCCTGAGGGTATCTGCAGCCTCAATGATGTGGGTGGAAATTACAAATATGCTATCGCGCTTAGCCGCAAAAGCAGTGGTGAATGCAATTGTGGCCTCACATGCATCTTTTACATTTGTTCCCCTGAAGAGTTCATCAAAAACGACGAACAATCGTTTGGTTTTGAGCGCTGCAGCTACTTTTTTAGCGCGCAATACTTCCGCGTAAAAATGGCTGGCGCCCATTCCAAGATCGTCGGGTAGGTTAATGGTCGTATATATCCCATCCAATACTGTAAATTCCATGCTGGAAGCTGCTACTGGAAAGCCCATATGCGCCAGGTATAGGGCTACGCTTAGCGATTTCATAAATGTTGATTTACCCGCCATGTTCGCACCCGTCAAAAAGACAACATTACTTTTCGGACTGATCTCAATGGAATTAGGGACCGGATTTTTAACCTGTGGGTGATACAGTCCATCCACGCGGGTATAGTTTTCGGTATGTGCTTTAGGGAAAGTAAAACCTCGTTCTGAAGCCACTTTTGCCAGGGTAATGTAGATGTCCAGGTCGTAGAGGTAGTGCATCAATTTAAGTACGAGGTCTCGGTGCCTGAAACGGAATATGGCATCATATTCAGCCAGTTCAGCGGTAGACCATTTAAGCTTTGATGATCGGTTTAGCACATCCTTAAATGCGGCTTCATTCAGTAAAAGGGCAATTTCACCCTTATCTGCATGATAAGGGTGACTGCTTTCTGGCTCGAGCGCATTGATAAATGCTTTTACCTGGGCAAATAGTTCCGAAAGTGCTATGATACCCTTATGGATCATGAGGGTGTTTGCATCGACTGCCACCAGATTGCTCAGTTTCGCTGTAATAGTCTGTTCTTGTGCGGAAAGTCGTGTGCGTTCATCCTTGCTGTTGAGATATGGTTCTATGAGATCGAAATCTGAACTGGAAAAAGGGAAGACCGTACCGTTCTTTGCAAAATACTGGACGATATTGATGCGCCTATTTATAGCATGTTCATCAGATAAAGGGTACCGGAACATGTCTTCTAATAACATAGCCCCACCACGGGTAATGGTCCTGTTAAAAATTTGGTACACGGAATCACTCCCGTGCTTACCAAAAATATTCAGATCGTCCAGCGTTTGCTGGTCAGTTACAAATGCCATAAGTTTATTTTCTTTTTCGTCTGAGTAAAAGGATACTTCCACAGGCCAGCAGAATACCTGGGAGTACCCAAATAAAGATGATCCGCAAAGGCCTAACCTGTTCTTTGGTGACCAGGACCTTTATATCTATTGCAGGGGGCCTGTAGGTATTAATAGGAAATCTGCCATAATTTAACCAGCTGAATAGCCCAGTACTAAATACAAAATTGGCTGTCCGCATATTGAAACGTTGCGCTTCCGCATTGGACATGAAATCTGCATCGCCTGATATGACAATACGTTGTTCTTTACCATTGATCTTACGGGTAAGGCCGACGATCAGTGGGAATGACTCCTGTCGGTCGCCTAAATGTGGTTCGAATTTAACTGCCGCAGAGTCGGTTACAAATTTGTTTCGCTTTAACCAGCTGGTTTTTGCATCGGTCATTAAGAACGGTTTGATGTGGTAAGTGCCAGAATCAGAATAAGAAAGTGCAGCGGCAAGAGGCATCGACACCACGGCACTGTCATGATGAGCATGTTCCAGTGGCGCATAGAGCGCGGCAGTGGCAGAAGTAAGGTATGGGGTCGCTAGTTCTGGTGCCAGATCCTTGCTTTGCTGTACAATTGCTCCTTCCATTAATTGCACATCAAACTGTTTCAGCAATGGGTTCAACAGAGCTTGTTTACCCGGTTCGCCTGAAATGAACAAATTACCTCCACGATCGATGTATTGCTGGAGTTTGGAAAGTACTACAGGGCTCAATACCGTTTTTGGATCTGCAAGTACAAGGGCAGCAATGTCAGTCGGTATCGGTGTGTTTTCCAACGATATCGTATCTACATCAAATCCCTGGTTCAGCAAAGAGTTCCGGAAAGTTTTAAGGTTCGTGATTGCCCTGTATTCACGGTCGCCGATCTTGTAGATGTTACGTTCAAAATTCCCGGTAATAAAAAGAATCTTTGGCATTTTAGTCTGTAAAAGGCGCTTTAGTGCGGCCGATACTTCAGTTTCTGAAGGCCAATGTTCATTGTCCTGAAATACCCTTAAAAATGTAGTTCGATCCTTATATTTCAGCTGCATAGTATACCAGTTGGGTTCTTTGGAAAGATCAATTTTCTGGCGTATTTCCTCGGGACTAAGGAACTGGGAAAGTTTCATGTCACGGATATCCGCAACTTTCGCGGCTGCCTCCTTAAGCGTTTTACCGGGATAGCTTTTCATGAAGTCCCTGGATTGGTTCAGGGTATCGTAATACATCACGCTTTTTAGTGTCATGTTATTCTTGAATCGCATGTAGGGTTCCCAGGCCCTAATGTTTCTGTTGTAAGACTCAGGATTCCCATCATCTAGATAGTTTCCGAGTAGGTTTGCATAACCAGTAATCTCCAGGGGCTCATCCCCCAGATCTTTGACAATCTGCTGTGTGCTTTTGGCCAGCGTATTGCTTTTATTGCGTGTCACATCTAAATAGGCGATTAGCTGCGGAATAGAACTGATATAACCGAGTAGCAGTGTAGAGACAATCACCATTGTATATCGTCCGAATTTGACCAAAGATGAACTGGATTCCATTCCTGCTTTTAGCTTGTAAACGCTTAGACCGAGAAACAGATAGATGATTAGGCCAAAATAAATCAGGTCTTTGCTTGTGATTAGTCCCATGAGCATTTTATCAGTGCGACCAGATACGGATAGGAAGTAAGTCAGGTCTCTGACAAAGGGAACACCTTCCCAAAGGCCACCTACATTATACAAGATCCCAATTGTCACAAAGGTACATACGGCAGCGACGATCTGATAATTCGTCAGGCAAGACATAAACAAGCCAATGGATGAATAGGCGCAGAGCAGCAAAAACAGTCCAAGCAGACCACTCAAGAGCATCGGGGTATCAGGAGAGGATATGGTAAAGTAACTCGAAACCATGTAAAGTCCCACAATTGCAACCATAATGAAACTGAGGATCATCATAGACAAATATTTACCCAGTACAATATCCCGTAAATGAATCGGAGAGGAGTACAATAGTTTAATGGTTCCACTGCTGGTTTCGCGGCTGATGAGCCCCATGGTAAGCAAGGGCAGATAGAGATATAGGTTCCTCATGACTCCACCCAGCAAGCCGTTTCTTCCGAGGAATATTTCGCGGATCAGGCTGAACTGAAACTTGAAACCACTCTCCTGTGAACGGCATAAAGAATCTAGTAATTTTATATAAGTAACACTGCACTGAACCATGAATATGATGATCAGAAACCAGGCAATAGGGGAGTAAAACAGGGTTTTCAATTCTGTTTTGGCAATTCTAAAAATTGTTTTCATGAATTATTTTTATTGAGATGAATGCTGTGACAATTGCTTGAATATTTCTTCAACGGAGTTTTTCTCCAGGCTGATCTCTTTGAGGCGCCATCCTTGCTTTACACTTTCGATGACGACATCTTCAGTGATATCTGCATTCCCATTGAAATACACCCGTATGGACCGGTCAGTGAGCAGTTCTGTCTTGATTACGCCTTGAATTTTTTCCAACTCCGCAGAAGCAGGCATATTGGCAAAATGGATTAGCATACTGTGTGGTTCTACGTAGTTGTTAAAAGCATCCATGGTATCGGCAAAAACAATCCTTCCATTTTCAATCATTTTGATGTCCCGGCAAAGGAGTTGCACCTCAGAAAGGATGTGGGAAGAGAAGATCACGACCCTATCTTTCGCAATGTCTTTGATCAAGGATCTCACTTCTATAATCTGGTTAGGATCCAGGCCATTTGTTGGTTCATCAAGTACCAGAACATTGGGCTTATGTACAATCGCCTGGGCAATGCCTACCCGCTGGCGGTACCCACCTGAAAGGTTTTTAAGCAACCTGGTGCTGAAATGGTCTACACCACAACGTTCTTTGGCTTCTTTGACCGCGATCCTCATGGCATTTCCCGACATGTGTCTTAGTCCGGCACAGTAGCGCAGGTATTCGTCTACCGTAAGGTCCAGGTAAAGTGGCGGATTTTGTGGTAGAAAACCGATCTGCATTTTAGCCTGCTTGGGATTTTCTCTAAAATTTATCCCATTGATGTAGACATTTCCTTCTGTCTGATTCAGGGAACCACAAAGAATATTCATTGTGGTAGATTTTCCTGCCCCATTGGAGCCCAATAAGCCCACAATGCCAACTTGGTTGATCTCCATGTTGATGTCACGGATAGCCCAGCTGCTGCTGTACTTGTGTGACAGATGTTCTAATTTTACTATACTTTGCTCCATATTTTCATTTGTGTATTTGTTTATTTTTTGACATAGCAGATCAGCCTGTGCTGTTGCATTATTTTGCAGCAGCACAGGTAGAAATAATAGGGATGTACCTTATTCTGGGTTTTGTATCAGTTCAGGATTTTGTGAAACATTTAGTTGAGCAAATGGAAAAACAAATTTATTGCTACCAGGTGCTAAGGTGTAGGTTACATTGTCCAACACCCGAGTATAAGTTTGTGCAAAAAGTGCATCCTTATCCAATCGCCGCTGATCAAACCAACGCAGCCCAGAGCCGAAAAATTCGAGCCGCCTTTCGTTGATCACCAGTCGCAGGGCATCGTCATCGTTTGTCGCCGTAAGCAAAGCGTAATCTGCAGTGCTAAACCTAAATTTTCTGAAGTCATTGAGGATCTTAAGTGCATCGTCCCGCTTTCCTGCCCTGGCCAGACATTCAGCTTTGATCAGCCAGGTTTCATTTACGGTCAGGCCGACAGCTGGATTATCTGGAGAGCCGTTAAATCTATTAGGAGACCAAAATCCGTAGCCTGTAAAAACTGGATTGAAAGCAGTACCAGGTCTGACAAAAATCGCATACCTTAGGTCTTTTGTTCCCAGTAAACTGAGCAGGGATGCGCTTAATTGCGGGACATTCACTGTCTGACGGGATGTTTTGCGAAGCAACACCTGTTTATTGTTGTATTGAGAAGGATAACCGGTGGGCGAGGTGTTGTAGTCATAGAGCTCACTGGAAAGCAAGAGTGTGCTGTCTGCATATAACAAAGCATTGTTGAAATCACGCATAAACAGATATGCCTTTGAAAGTAAAGCATAGGCAGAGGCCTTATTCGGGCGGAAGTTAATATCCTGTTTGATCGGCAGCAATGGAATTGCTTGTTTGGTATCCACTATGATCTTGTTATAAACAGTTTGCACAGAGGCCCTGGTCAGGTCTACAAAAAGCTTCGGTTCAAGGACCAAGGGTACAGCCGGATCTTGGGAAGCTGTTGCAGCATTATATTGCTTACCATAAAGATTGGCCAACATAAAGTAACTAAAGGCCCTGTGGACCAGTGCTTCTCCAAGAATAACATCCTTCGCAGATTCTGTTCCATTCTTGCTATTCTTTACGTCCTTGATTACAGTATTGAAAGTGTATATCCCTTTGTAAATGGCATCCCAATCATTGTCTGATGTGGTGGCGCCTGTATAGAAGGGCTTCCCCCAGGTATAAATAGTCGTCCGGATAACATTACTTTTTATATCGTTCTGTAGTACAATATCGGTAAAATCGAGGTCATCACAGCTAAGAATAGGAGGCATGCCAAACGCAACCTGCAGCATATCGGTATAGTTCATGAGCATGCGGTAATCATCCGTATATTCAATCACCCGTTGTCCTTGAATAGGAACATTTTCTACATATTTTCTACAAGCCAACAGGCTTAATGAGAAGAATAAGAAAAGACATTTTTTATTATAGAAACGCATAATTCGATTATTTAAGGGTTAGAAATTCAAGCCTGTTCTGAAAGAAAAACTAGGCACTGGAGCCAGTTGATAATTGTTCCCAGTAGTATAGAGATAGTCGGGATCCATCTTTTCCTTGTTGGCAGCCCATACCATACCCAGGTTACGGGCTACAGCAGAAAAATTAAGCCCTCTAACCCCAATTTTTGCCAGTAGTTTGGTTGGCACACTATAAGTCAACATAATTTGCTGCAGTTTAACATTGCTTCGGCTTCTGATGAGGTAGTTGGATTCATTGTAGCGAAGAACGCTTTGGTTGTAACTAGTATTGGCACCAAATACCAATCCTGGAACATTTGTAAATGCCTCATCTCCTGGCTGTCTCCATCTTTGATCCAGATCACCTGACCGACCAACATTGGTCGTATTACTAAAACCAATGGAAACTATGGAAGGTTTACGAAACACGCCACCTAGTGCATACATAAACTGAACATTCAGTTCCCATTGCTTGTATTGAAAACTGTTTGAAAAACTACCGTACCATGGTGAGGTAGTCCGACCAGAATATTCGCGGATGTCTTGAAATGGAAATTCCATAACAGAATAGGTTTTACCCGCTATTTTAGGGTCTTTAATCACGGACTGCCCAGTCTGATCTAATCCTCCCCATACATATGAAAATAAGTAGTCGCTTGGGTAGCCACTATACAAATTTTCAGGCGAGAAGGAAATTGTTGGCACATCAAAGCGAACATCCTTGATGACATTGGTATTGTAGGACACATTCAGCGTTGTACTCAATCTAAAATCTTGATTTTTTAGCGAGACTACACTAAGTCCGATATCTACCCCTTTTCCATCTAAGATTGCCGTATTGAATAGTGTGTTGTTATAACCATAGGCACCATTAATGGGCATATTCCAAATGATATCTGTGGATTTCTTCTGATAGTATTCAACTGAACCAGATACACGGTTGTTGAACAAAGAGAAGTCAAGGCCGTAGTTGATCATGCGTGTGGTTTCCCAACCCAGGTTATCTACGGCAGGCGTAGCAATTAATCCATAAGGATAGCCCGTATAAAAGTCATTGCCCAGCAGGTTGATCACAGCCACAGGCGCATAACCTTGAGGTGCATTTCCACTAAAGCCATAAGTAGCCCTCATAGAAAGCTGGTTCAACCAGGTTATACCTTTTAAGAATTCTTCATTTTTAGCATTCCATTTCAAACCGGCAGACCAAAGTGGCTTAGCTCTATCGCGACGATCCACACCTAATAGGTTATAATCATCAAAACGCCCACTTGCCGAAACGGTATACCTATTGTCGAAGGTGTATGAACCATTGGCATAATAAGACAAAGAACGAGTGGTTTTTTCTACAACCAGTCTGGACGTCGCGCCGATGGTCTGGCTATTACCACGCATGTCTAGATAGGCTGCGCCAGGATTAACAGAGCGGAAGGCGTTGATAGATTTATCTGCACCATAGCGGAGTTCACCGCTTTCCCTGCTAAATTGCTCCCTGATTTCGTTACCCAGTACTACATTTAGCTGGTGTTTTCCATTCCAGTTTTTATCTACATTCAGCTGTCCGCGAAGACTATATGTTCTGCCTAAGGAGTTGTTTAAATCTAATCTACCGCCCTGGGGCACCCCGTAGACTTTAGATCCAGCGGAGTTAATGCTGGTGCCATTGTTGACCAGCATACGGGCTTCATAGCTCCCCGGTTCCCAGTAGATTTCCCGGTCTGAAAAAGAGCGTCCCAGGTTACCCGAAACATTCAAATTCAACCATGGAGTAATTTTACCGTTAGCAGCAAGGTTTAAGTTGAGATTGTTATTGTTATTATAGGTGTTGGAGTAGTTCAGCTCATCCACAGGAGAATAACTAAAAGGAAGGTAACCTTTGCTTTCAAGGTTTCGTGCCTTCTGTGGTGTAGCCGCCAGATCATAATATATATTGTTACCATTTGCATCTTGCAGCATATCATACGGACGTAAGCCACCTAAATTGATCCCCATTGCACGTACCGCAGCTCCATTGATTTTGTCGCGGGTATTGCCAAATGTAAGGTCGGAGCTTAGTGTAACACGTCCGTTCAATAAGTTTGAAACATTACTTGCTTTTAGCGAATAGCCTTTGTTGGTATTACTTTTATAAGCTCTGTCCTCGTCATAGAAATATCCGGATATGAAATGAGAACTGTTGGGCCCGCCGCCTGAAACTGAGAGGTTGTACTGCCGTGTTGTAGGGGATTGCAATAACAGTTTCGATACCTGATCGCTATTGTCATTGGCGCCAAGTGCAGCGAGTTGCTGGTCGCGCTGATCCACAGTGATCGCTCCGCGCTTCGCAGCGAAGACGATGGCCTGGGCCTGACTGTTATTTTCAGGGAAAAATGTAGATGTACTTAAAACGGGATCTGACAATATTCCTTTGTCAATCAGTTCTTTTTCCAGCGAGATGTAATCGGGCATGGACATCAATTTGCCATAATTGGCCTTTGGTCTTTTACTTGTACCCAGGGTAGCAGAGAAATTAACAACGGTCTTACTGTTTCTCGTACCTTTTTTTGTGGTGATCACAATCACTCCATTGGCTGCCTGGATACCCCAGATGGAAGCTGCGGCAGCATCCTTCAAAAATGTGACCTGTTCAATATCATCTGGATTGAGGAAATCGAAGGCGCCGTTCGTAATGGACTGTTGAGAAGGAAATCCGTCTATAACCAATAGAGGGTCGGTACTTACTTTCGTATAACTGCTCACCAGGGTAGAAATCCCCCTTATGTTAACGGTTGCGTTTCGACTTTTGCCAGCCACGGTTTTCGTCGAAATATTGACACCTGGAACCAATCCCTGTAAGCGTTCCAGTACGCTCACCACCGGATACTTGTTGATTTCTTCTGGAGGAACAATGCCGAAGGAACCTGTGGCGCGCTCTTTAGGTAAATTCTGATAACCCGTAGAAACAATCTGGACTTCACTGATTATGTTGGCCTGAGGCTTCATGGTAATCTCCAAATGCGTGCGACCATTTATGGCTATAGTATCTGTTTTATAGCCTATATACGATATCACCAGCTGTTCCTTTTCGTATAAATTCTTAAAGTAAAATTCCCCGTCTTTACCGGTTATGTAGGAAACGCCAGCTGTGTTTAAAGCTTTGATATAAGCGCCTGCCAAGGGTATCCCGTTTTCATCTTTAACCTTTCCGGCCACATTGATATTATCGAAATAGTCGCTCAGTTGGCCCAGTAAAGAAGGCTCCTTCTTTTTAATGATGATAATCTTGCCATCAATGTTGTAGCTGAGTGCTAAGCCATTCAGCGCGATTTTCATGGTCTCATCAAGGGTTGCATTTTTTACAGTAATGCTAACTAGTTTCATTTTATCGATGAGTTTACGATCAAAAAAGAAATCATACCCACTTTGGTTATGAATCTCCTTTAATACGGCTTCGAGTGCAATCTGTTTTTTGCTAAGCGTTATCCGCTGAGCAAAACCAGCTGCACTGACCTGCATGAATGTAGCGATAAGTATAACGGTGGTTAGGCGCATAATCAGCCATAATTTATGGATATAAATTTTGTACATTTGTTTAGTTGGTTAAAGTTGATATTATCCGAAATTTTATAAACTATTGCCGACTTTTGGTCAGGGGTGTTTCAGCACTTCTGACTATTTTTTTGGCAATCTTTTGTTTAGTAGTTATTTAGTCACCGTAATCCTCCCTTCTTCCAATTTAAAATGAATACCACTTGTTGCCTCAATTCTATTTAATATAGTTCTGATGTCGCTCTTTCTTGAGATCCAGCCTCCAGGTTCAAGATCAATGGGAATGTCAGTATCGTAGACGATCTCCACATCGTACCAGCGTGCGATTTTTCGCATGGCAGTTTTAAAATCCTCATCTTTAAAGATAAAATAACCATTTTTCCAATCAACGACCGTTTCCGTGTCTGCCGGGGAGATAACAATGGATTTGCCATCATAAACAGCCTGCTGATCAGGTTTTAGGGTCTGTGTTTTTCCTGTTGCTGAGCTCACTTTAACGGCTCCTTCCAATAAGGTTGTTTTTATACTTCCTTCATCGTGGTAAGCACTGATGTTAAAATGTGTACCCAACACTTCCACTGTTTGTTCACCACTTTCCACTAAAAATGGATGTTGTGCATCTTTAAAGATCTCAAAGTATGCTTCTCCGACCAGATTAACCTTTCGGTTTTTATCTGAGAATTTTGAAGGAAAATGAATACTTGATTCAGCATTTAGCCAGACTTTTGATTTGTCCGGTAAGGTTAAAATATAAGTTTGCCCTTTAGCAGTCTGGAGTTTATTCATTTTATTCGGATCTGTTCCGCTTTCAATAGAAGCGCTTTGCTGCGAAGCGCCATAGATCAACTCCCCGGCAGAAGTTTTAGTAACTGTTACACCGTCTTCTTCCAGGAGTTCTCCGTTTATAGCTTCTGCGAGGGTTATAATTTTACCATTGGGAAGTGTCAATGTACCGCCGCTTGTTCCTGGGGTAATTTTACTTGCAAAAAGATCCTGCTCATTTTTATACCTGATGTGCTGATTTATAAAGTAAGCCCCTGTTAGAATGATCACAATAGCGGCCGCTGCTGCGATATATTTCCAAAGTCTCATTGGAGATTTGGTAACTTCAGTTTTTGAAACGATGGTATTAAATATATGTGCTTTTCTCTCTTCCGGGAAAGGAGTGGAGAGTTCTTCGTCTAATTTGTCCCAATCACGATCAATCAATTCATTAAAAACCGATTGTTTGTCTTCATTCGCAAGTAATTGTTTTAACTCCATCAACTCAGAGGGACTGAGCCTGCATTTCAGGTATTGTTTATACAGGAATTTGATGTTATTGGTATTCATAGTCACCCTTTTTAATTATAGACACTAAATTGGATGGCTTACAGTGACAAGAAAATGAAAAAAATTAAAATAATTTCATAACGATCAGTACAGCAGCTATATCTGAATTGTTTTTCAGATGGTTGCGAAGAAATTTTAATGCCCTGCTCATGTGAGTCTGAACAGTATTGATAGATATGTTCAGCTTAGTGGCCACTTCTTCATACTTAAGCCCTTCCTGGTGACATAAGCGATATACTTCTTTCTGTTGGGGAGGCAAAAGATCCAGTGCCTGATTGATTATATTCCTGGTATCGTTTAAGATAA
This sequence comes from Pedobacter sp. ok626, assembly GCF_900100435.1. Taxonomy (GTDB): domain Bacteria; phylum Bacteroidota; class Bacteroidia; order Sphingobacteriales; family Sphingobacteriaceae; genus Pedobacter. The sequence goes on from NZ_FNEX01000005.1 coordinate 136,647, forward strand.
TAGCTTCTTCGGTTTCATTGTGCGCTTCTATATAATTCTCTGTTAGTGCTTTGTCTGCTTTTCCATCCAGCATTAGACGCCTGATTACATTTAAGCAACGGTTCCGGGTGGTTGTTTTTAAATAGGCATCCAGGTTATTGATCTCCAGTAAACCTGAATCCATACGCCAAATTTTAAAAAATACTTCCTGCACCATTTCTTCGGCCAGTTGTTCGGTATGCAATAAGTGAAATGCATGGGCATATACTTTTGGACTAAACTTATCGTACAAAATTTTAAATGCGCGTTGGTCGCGTTCTGCAGTCTTACCCAGCAGCTCCCGTTCTTCATGAAGAGGTATAACGGCCATCCTTTTCGTTGTTAAAACTAATTACTCCTATTACAAGTCAATAATACTCAATTATTTTTTAATAATATGTTCTCGATCATGTAAGCTAAAGAAATAACAATGGTTTAATCTCATAGTCGGAGACCTTTTTCGCTGTTTAATAGGAAAATGGCAAATTTTACTTATCATTGGTTCTAGTTTTTTATTAATATTATAAGCAAGAGCGATAAAATGAGGGATAAAAACCTATTGAACGAGACTGCTTTGCTGGCGAGAACGGCCAGGGGAGACGAACATGCGTTCAGAGAAGTTTTTGACCATTATCAACAGTATGTATTCACTTTTGCTCAAAAAATTACGCACTCGAGTTCTGATGCAGAGGAAATAGTACAGGATATTTTTTTAAAAGTCTGGTTTAGCCGTGATCAATTGCTGACAATTGAGAATTTTGGTGCTTATCTGAACAGGTTGGTGCGCAATCACGCTTTAAATCTGCTTCGCCATGAGGCGATAGTCAATAAGGTGAAAGCTGAAATGGGATTAAACAGTAGCGATAATGATCTTGGTACACAACAGACACTGGACTATAAGGAAACTAAGGAACTTTTGGATGAAGTACTGAGCCGACTGCCTGAGCAGCAACGTCGGGTTTACACATTGTGCCATCTTGAGGGCTTGAAATATGATGAGGTGGCCGTTCAATTGAATATTTCTTCTGATACGGTGCATTACCACATGAAACTGGCACTGGCAACGATTCGTGCACATTTTAAGCGGTATGCGTTGGTCTACCCGGGGCTATTCTTGATTTTTTTAAATTAATTTCAAAAACGACTACCCCTTAACGTTCCTGAAGTGTCACTTATAAAGTAAGGTTAAAAATAACCTTATAAGATTTAACCAAATAGACACATGACGAACGTCCAAAATCGCCTTGCCCAACTTTGTAGTAAATATTTATCTAAAGACATCACCGAAGAAGAGCGGCATGAATTTTTGACTTATGTGCAGAATCCAGCTTATGCTGAATTTATTGAGGAACTGATTTCCGACAATTACGAGCATCCTGAAGTACTCAACAGTTTAACTGCTGATGCGAAGGAAAGGATTTTCCAGGCTATAGTAGCCGAACATAAAACTAAAACGCCAAAGCAGGTTCGATTATGGCCACGTATAGCGGTTGCGGTTGCCCTGGCTACGATCATTTTTGGAGCTCTACTATTTTATTACCCTGGTATTCATCAAAAACAACCCGATCAGCTTGTTTACAAAAATGATGTTGATCCCGGAATATCCGGAGCTACCTTAACACTTTCTAACGGGAAGAAAATAAGGTTAAGCGATGCGCAAAATGGCGAAGTGGCTAAGGAAGCAGGCGTGCTGATCACCAAATCTGAGAATGGGGAAGTTGTTTATGAAGTGGAGGGGAATTCAGGTGAACTAGGCAAACTGAATACATTATCTACGGCAAACGGGGAAACTTATAAGCTTCGTTTGCCTGACGGCTCCTATGTTTGGCTGAACTCAGCTTCAAGTTTAACCTACTCTTCAAGGCTTGTTGAACATGGGAAACGTACTGTAAAACTCCAGGGAGAAGGTTATTTTGAAATTGCTAAAGATAAATCCCATCCATTTGTAGTGACTACTGACAAACAGAATGTGGAAGTTTTGGGTACGCATTTCAATATCAACAGTTATCCTAATGAAGCCATCGTGGCTACTACACTGATAGAAGGTTCGGTTAGTGTGATTTCGGGCAATATCAAACAGATGATTAAACCTGGTGAACAGGCAGTAAATAATGGCAATAGCATAAAAGTAATAGATATGAGTCCAGAGAGCGTAATAGATTGGAAAAATGGTGATTTCAATCTGGACGAACTTGATTTCAGGGTAGCGATGCGAAAAATAGCCCGCTGGTATAACGTAGATGTTGTTTACGAGGCTTCTGTACCGGAGAACATTAAATCTGGAGGCTGGATTTCCAGAAGTAGGAGCCTCTCTGCAGTCTTAAGGCATATTGAATCGTCCGGACAGGTCCGATTTAAAGTTGAAGGGCGAAAAGTATACGTGGCCAAATAGAATTAACAAGATTTTTTAAGCTTTAAAATGGAAAGGAAATGAGCAAACATCAGGAAGTAGAACATTAATAAAATAAGCAAACCAGAAGTGTAGCACTCCTGGTTGCGTTTGGAACAATTATTAAAACTAAAAAGTGTTAACGCAGAGCCTACAGTTTTCGACCGCCGGAGGCAGACTGCTTTAGAACCAAGACTAACCAAATGTATCAAATTTATACTAAACCTAGTGTAACGAGCACGTTATACCCTAAAATATGGCTAATTATGCGATTAACCACCGTCATACTAATAGCGTCCCTAATGCAAGTCAGTGCTGCTACTTTGGGCCAGCGGATTACCATTAAAGAGAACCGCATCACATTAAAATCTGTCTTTAAAGAAATCAGAAAACAGAGTGGTTATGATTTTTATTATGAGGGCGGGATTATTTCTAAACAGGAACTGAAAGATGTAAAACTGAATAATGCGACAGTTGATGAGGCATTAAGGGCTGTGCTGAAGGATTTGCCTTTTACTTATGTGATTGTTGATCATAATGTAACCATTAAGAAGAAGGAAGCTTCCTTTCTGGACAACCTTGTTGTTAAGTTTCGTGCAATTGATGTCAAGGGTAAGATCCTGGATGAGAACGGCCAGCCAATGGTTGGTGCTACTGTAGGAATAAAGGGGAAAGGCAAATCGGTAAAGACTGATCAGAATGGGGCCTTTTTTCTGACAAATGTAGACGAGCGGGATAAATTGGTGATCAGCTATATCGGCTATGAGCAGATGGAAGTTAATGTGGCAGCGGATATGGGAAATATTAGGTTGACACGGGCCGTTGATGATCTAAATGAAGTGGTGGTGATCGGTTATGGCACTGCCAGGAAGAAAGACCTGACCGGTGCGATTACACAGATTAAGCCAGATAAAATTGCCGATGAAAATCCACGGACAGTCCAAGATATTCTAAGAGGTACGCCGGGTTTGACTATTGGACTGGATGCGTCTGCGAAGAATGGGGGATCTATCAATATACGTGGACAGCGTTCCGTTTATACTAAAGGTAACCACAATTCTCCATTGTTGATCCTGGATGGCATGATCTTCTATGGTGAATTATCCGAAATTAATCCTGATGACATTGAACAGATGGATATACTCAAAGACGCTTCGGCTGCGGCCATTTATGGTGCCCAGTCTGCCAACGGAGTAATTATTATTAGCACTAAAAGGGGAAAACACGGTAAGCCTAAGATTAATTTTACGTCGAACTTGGGCCTTTCAACTATGGGCGCCAATCTGCCAGTATGGGGGCCGGATGGCTATATCAAATACCGACAGGACTGGTACATGGCAGATACTTACGGTAAAAACACGGCTACCGGTAATTATGAAGCGTATGTCGGCGGCAGCGACGCTTCAGCAATAGGTAAGCCAGGATACTATGAAAAGCCGACGCAGGATATGCTGGCCAGATATGGCATCACTGAGGCTACGTGGCGAGCATATTCTGGTAATAACGCAGTCGGCTCGGATGAGGAGATTTTTGCGAAAAGGATCGGCCTCGGGCACACTGTTTTGACCAATTACCTTGCGGGGAAAACTTTTGACTGGTACGATCACAGTTTCCGGGATGGTACTAACCAGGATTATAACCTCAGCGTCTCTGGTGCCAGCGATAAGATCAATTATTATATGTCTGCCGGTTACCTTTCAAACCAGGGTGTTATTGTAGGGGATAATTACAAGGCTATACGCATTAACCTTAAAGTGGACGGTATAGTAACTGACTGGTTAAATATCGGTGCAAACATCAATTTCCAGGACCGGTCAGATGGAAATATTGCAACAGATTGGAAAAGTGCCATCACTTTCAACAGCCCTTTTGCAGCTTACAAAGATAACAACGGAAACCTGGAAATCTACCCGCAGGGCGCAACGCTGACAGGTCTTGTCAGAGGTTATAACTATGATTATAACAGGCAGTTTCAGGAGCTGGAAAGTGGCTATAATGTGTTAAACTCTATTTTTACCACTAAAGTAAAGCTGCCTTTAAATATCAATTATTCATTTAATTTTTCGCCCCGATATCAATGGTTCTATAAGCGATATTTCACATCATCTTTACATCCCGACTGGAGACCGGGTACAAAAAAGGCAGGTGTAAACCGGGAAAATAATAAACGTTTTGACTGGTCACTCAACAATACCATCAATTGGGAGCATACTTTTGCAACAAAACACCGTGTAAATGTAACCCTGGTACAGGAAGCAGAAGAACGACAGTACTGGTCGGACAATCTCCAGGCCTGGGACATCTCGCCTACCGACGCGTTGGGTTTTCATGAAACTAAAGGGGGGGATAAGCTGTTGAGCGAATTTGATTCCGATGACACCCGACAGACGGCAGATGGTATGCTGGCCCGTTTGTTCTATTCTTACGACGATAGGTATATGCTCACCACCTCCGTACGCCGCGATGGCTACTCCGCATTTGGCACCTCCAATCCACGCGCCACATTCCTCTCTGCTGCTGTAGGCTGGACCTTTACCAACGAAAACTTCTTTAAGTGGAAACCTTTGAGTAATGGTAAGCTGCGGTTATCTTATGGTCAGAACGGGAATCGTTCGCTCGATGATCCCTATGTTGCATTGGCTAACCTTGCTAATGGCACAGGTACACAGGGCTATATCAACGCAAATGGCGACTACATACAATTTCAGTACCTGAGAATAGATCGCATGGCCAACAAGAATTTGCAATGGGAAAAAACGGCCTCTTTTAATGTAGGCTTAGATCTGGGCTTTGTGGATAATCGCATTTCAACAACATTGGATTATTTCCAGATGTCTACTACCGATATGATCATGAACCAGTCATTACCAGGTTTCTCCGGATTTAGCAGCATCACCACCAATTTGGGTGAGGTGCAGAACAGAGGATTTGAAGTGTCGGTCAACTCGCAGAATATCAAGGCAAGAAACTTTAGCTGGAACACTACTCTCGGATTCTCTAAATACAGCAATAAGATTAAACATCTTTATTACCAGTTTGTAGATGTACTGGATGCAAGTGGTAATGTGGTATCGAGTAAAGAGGTGGATGATATTGGAAATAAATGGTTCATTGGGCAGCCCATCAGCTCCATCTGGGACTATAGGGTAACAGGTATCTGGCAGGTTAATGAAATTGATGAAGCAGCTAGATACGGGCAGCGCCCGGGCGATCCTAAAGTGAGCAATAATTACACTGCAGATGATAAAGTTGATGCCAATGGGAAAATTACACCTGTTTACAACGATAACGACAAGCAGTTTCTGGGTCAAACACAGGCACCTATTATGTGGTCTTTACGGAATGATTTTACCTATAAAAATTTCAATTTTTCCGTAAATATCTATTCCTACTGGGGGCACAAGAGCCTTAACGAGGCTTACCTGAACCAGGATAATGGTACTTCGACGATTAGTCAGGGACTTGCCAATACCTACGAAAAACCGTATTGGACAATAGAGAACCCAGGCGATTTCTGGGCTCGCTTAGAATCAAAAGGACCTGCGGGACTTAATGCTCCTCAAAGGGTATTTGACCGTTCATTTATCAGGCTTGATAATGTAAGCCTGGGCTATACTTTGCCGAGAAAATTAACTTCTTCTGCGCATATTGAAAAGTTAAAGATTTTTGGTTCTGTACGTAATTTGGCTGTATGGAATAAAGATAAGAACTGGCGTTATTGGGATATTGAAACCGGCCAAATGGCACCAAGAATATTTTCACTTGGCTTAAATCTAAGCTTTTAAACGAATTAATGATGAAAACGAATATTTTTTATAGATCGGTTTTTTTCGTAATAGGCATCCTGTCTGTTACTTTCATTTCAGGCTGCAAGAAGGGGTTTTTGAAACCGGATCCACTCTCGTTCTACGAACCTGAAATTACATTTTCGAGCCGTGCAGGTCTTGATGCGACGATCGCAATGTCCGATAGACACTTACGCACTTATTGGAGCCATTTGACAACAAGGGATATATCTGTGCCAATAAGTACGGAATATATGCTCTCAGACTTAGCTGTTTCAGGTAAAACAGATGATGGTAATATTTTTGCCGATGTGGCCACTCGTCTTACCCCTACAGATGGCATGTTTGACAATGACGTAAATATGATTTCTTTCTTTTGGGGAGAAACCTATAATGGTATCAAGTATGCCAATACGATTACCAGTTTTATTGATAATGTACCTGGCTTGGACCAGGCGACCAAACAGGAATACCTGGGACGGGCTTATTTTCACAGGTCTTTCCGTTATCTGGCGCTTTGTTTTCAGTTTAAGGATGTACCGCTGGTGACCAAAATAATATCTGTGCCCAAACAGAACTATAAGACGACAAGCCGTGAAGCTATTCTGGAAATGATCACTTCCGATATGGAAAAAGCGGTAGCATGGGTACCCGAGCAATCAAAAATGGCATATATCGGGATGATCAACAAGGGGGCTTGCCGCCAGTTGCTGCTGAAGTGTTACTTGGCTACAGGCCAGTGGGATAAAGCCATTGCTCAGGCAGATACACTTATTAACCGATCCGGTTACGCTTTAATGAATGCGAACTTCGGTACATTTGACAATCCATCTCCGGTTGCCTGGCCTATTACCCGTAACGTGATCTGGGATTTACACCGGCCGGCAAATAAAGCGATCGCGGCAAATAAAGAAGCCGTTCTGGTTATGCCCAATCGTGAGGGTACAGATGCTACTATCAGATATAAATCTATGCGGAATTGGGGGCCTATGTGGAATCAGGCACCATTGAAATCACCTAGCGGAAAAGTTCTGCTATCTGTCGGTAAGACCGATTCCAAATACAGAGCTGAATATGATATTAACGGCGCCGTAGGAAGAGGGTTGGGGATGATCAGGCCTACCCACTTTGCGCAATTCGGCCTCTGGTCTGTTAACCGGATAAATGATGCGACCGATCTGCGCCACAACAGTGCCGTAGGAAATTGGGCTACTATGGAAATGCTGAAGTATAACGATCCTACAGATACTTATTATGGACAAAACTTGAGATTATATAATGGCAATACGCTTTTGTGTACCGACACCATTCGTAGTTGGTTTAACTGGCCGCATTATAAAATATACATAGAAGACCCAGTGTTTCAGGCAACTCCTACCTCTAATAGAAACGATGGCGGAGCGGCCGATTGGTATTGCTATCGTTTGGCAGAAACCTATTTATTAAGGGCTGAAGCACAGTTTTACAAAGGAAATGTTGGAGCGGCTACAGAAGATGTTAATGTTATTAGAAGAAGAGCCCAGTGCAGCCAGCTCTATACCAGCGTAAACATTGGTGATATTGTGAACGAGCGCGCACGTGAGTTGTATATGGAAGAATGGAGGCATATGGAATTGAGCAGAATTTCCTACAGTCTGGCTTTAAGTGGCAAAACAGATGAATGGGGCAATACCTATAATGTAAATACGCTGGCAAACAACAGCTATTGGTATCAGCGTATTCAGCATTATAATGATTATTACAATAAAAATAAGGTGGCTGTAAGGAATAGAAATTACACCATAACTCCGTATAACATTTACTGGCCCATTCCTCAAAATGCAATTAACTCCAATCTATATGGCAAATTGCGCCAAAATTTCGGCTATAACGGCTTTGATACTGGTGTGGAGATGTGGACCAAATGGCAGGATGCAGTAGCCGATGAGGATACAAATTAAATTTTATAAATTATTATGAAGAAGACATTCTCGAGATTATTTTTTTTAATTTTTCTATTTCTTGCTGTTTTTAGTTCGAAGGCCCAGATATCCATCGGAAATCCATTAGCTATACCTTTTGGAGATCCTTATGTAATGCATGATAACGGAAAATATTATATGTATGGCACTGGTGGAGATGTTAAAAATGGGTTTGGAGCCTATTCGTCAAGTAATTTAAAAGACTGGAAGTTTGAAGGGCAGGTCTACCACCATGATAACCAGAATGGTTGGGGTATACATTCTTTCTGGGCTCCAGAAGTTTACAAGAAAGATGGTAAGTATTATATGTTCTACAGTGCACAGTGGAAGCAGAATCCCAATAAGGAAAAAGAAAATTTTAAGATCGGGGTAGCAGTTTCAGATAGACCTACAGGTCCCTTCACAGATATGAACAATAGCCCTATTTTTGATCCGGGGTATCCCGTCATAGACGCTAATCTGTGGTTCGAAAATGGTAAAGTCTATTTATACTACTCGAGATGCTGCTATAAACATCCGGTAAAAAGTGAAGTAGCACAGTGGGCAAAGAAAAAAGGATGGTATGATCAAGTGGAAGAAAGCTGGGTATATGGTGTAGAACTGAAGCCTGACTTTTCGGACATAATAGGAGAGCCTGTTTTGTTACTCCGACCACCAGTTAAAATGGGGAACCTAAAAGATGAATGGGAAAGTCGTTCAGTAACATCTAAAGAGGTAAACCGGAGATGGACCGAAGGTTCTTTTATCTTCAAAAAAGAGGATACTTATTACATGATGTACTCAGCAAACAATTTCGACGGGCAAAACTATGCGGTAGGTTATGCGATCTCAAAAAGCCCATTAGGCCCATTTAAAAAGGCAGATAATAATCCTGTTTTACAGAAAAAAGGAAAGGTTAGTGGAACCGGGCACAATAGCATCACATATACCCCAGATGGTAAGGAAATGCTCTGCGTATATCATGGACGTACCGAAGCAACAGGGCACCAAAGATTGGTATTTATAGATAGGATGGAGGTTACTAAAGATGGTAAGCTTGTAGTGCAGGGGCCTACTTTGAAATAATAGAATATGGTGATTCATTAAAAAGGGCAAGCATTTTATATAATGCCTGCCCTTTTTAATATAGTTGTAATAATGATTATTTCAATTCTCCTGATAGATAATAATTAGGATCATCAACACTGGTAATACTACCAACCTGACCTTGAACCGGGTCTAATTTGTAATCCAATGTAAATTTATGATCAGCAAAGATTTTTGTTAGCGGTAAAACTGCATTCAATATAACAGCTGTTCTTTCTTCAGTATTTACAAATTCAAAATCATAGGTTCCATCTACGGTCTTAGTATAGGTGTAAATAAATTCAGAAACTGTTGGAAGAATACTTCTGAAAGTAGTAACCGTAATCTTCATTTGTTTGATTTCATCATTGAAAATGAAATTAATATTGCCCAGTCTTCTCGTGTTAAGGGTTAAGTAAGTAGACATCGTAGCACGCATGCTGGTAAAGCTTGGCGACCAGGTCTGGAATGGGGTAGAGAACACGGTAATAGATTTAAAACGATCAGTTCCCATTAAGATATGCAATGGAATGATTGGAAGATCACCTCTTAAAATCTCAATTTGTTTCCCTGTGGTAGTTGTTGCTATAAGCTGGTTCTTAGCTTTATTCCATTCAATTGTTTTGAATGCAATATTGTTAAAAACAAGCGGTTTATTGAAGAACATCCCATTGGTTGTATAGGCAAAAGGTGCTTCGGCTGTTTTTACCACACCATTTTCTAACCAGGTAAAAAAGGCCTTTTTCACATTTAGCGTCATGTTCACAGAAAATTGAACTTTGCTCACCTCCTCATTACCTGTGATGTAAAGGTTTTTGTTGGCATCGAAATAGCCCGTCAAATCTGACATTAAGGTTTTAAGTCCACCTTTCAGGTAAAAATCTTGCTGCTCTGCATTCAGCTTCACCAAAAACAAATCACTTCTTCTCTTTTTTCCAACAAGTTTAATGGTGTCTCCTTTTATGGCGGAAAACTCAAATTCAAAATCAGATTTAAAACCTACGCCGGCAGTTCCGCCAACAACATCCGAATTTGGATCTGCAAGTAAATGCAGATAGTTATAAGTGTCGAATATTAGGGAAGCTCCCATAACTGCTTTAAGTCTATAAGTGCTTTCCATCAAATCCTTGGCGGTGCCAGCATCAATTTCAGCAAGCATTTTTACACGGTCCTGGTCATTAAAGTCCATGTAAAAGCCGTAGCCACCACCACCTTCAGTAAATAGGTAGCCGGCCCAGCCATTCTTGGCAGATGTAAGTGTTTTACCGTATGTTTCTAAACTTTCTTGTGATCTTAATTCCGGCAGTTTTCCGTCGATCATTAAATCTTCGGATCCTTTTTTACAGCTGCTTAATGCCAGTGCTAAACAGAGTATGCTTAATATTTTGATTTTCATAGTAATTATCTGATGAGTGATCCGTAAAAGTAATTTGAAGTATTAACCTCGCCTTTGAAGCCCCCTTTTGTTAAATTTTGTGGAGATAAAAATGATGCTATGGAAGCTTGCTCAATGATATCTAGCAATGGTTTTAATTGAGGTCTGTATTTTGTTCCTTTATCTGTTTCTACTCCTGTAATCGTATTGTCCGCTACAAAAGTCACTTTATCACCTACAACAGTTACTTTGTAATTGAAAAACCATTCTTCATTTGTACTGCCATTTTTAACCGTCATCACCAGGGTTGCAATTGGTTTTCCAACCAGCATACCAAACCTTAGTTCAAATTGATCTGCTACAGTAAGCGCAGCGCTGGCTGTTTTTACAGCTGCGGCTGCCGAAGTATAGGCAGTAGTAAATGACGTAGAATGATTTTCATCGCTTTTTGCAACAGTCATCTTACTATAAGTATTTCTGCCTAAGTTGAAAGCAAAGGTTGTGGTACGACCAGTTTCTCTATCAAATGAAGCCTTAACCTCGGCTTGTAACTTTCTGAAATTGATGTTGTAAGCCATTTTGAAGTAGTTTACAATCATTTGTTCCTTTTGTCTTAATCTAGGCTTTCCTAAGTCACCTGCGGTATTTACATAAGCATCAAACCAATCCTGACCTTCTACCAGTAGAAATGCAATCATTTCTACGAAATCCTCATTGTCATTACTTCTTGAATATCTGGAAACAAAACCAAGTCTTTTTGCTTCATTGGCTGTATTTACGTTAGCAGTCCAGTTTGCTGCATATTCCGGAGATATTCTTGGGAAATCTTCAGGTATTGGTGAATTCTGGTGAAGTATATGGCCAAACTCATGATGAATGGTATGCATCATTTGTTCTACATTGGCTGTGTTTGATTTCTGAAAACTATTAATGATAAATAGGTTGATTCTTCTACCGGCATCAGCAGTTCCAAGTGTGATGGTACCATCATTATTATATTCCGCACTGCCGATTAAAACAATTTGCTTAGGCACATAAGGTTTAATAAATTCTGCACCTGCAACGGTTAAATAGGGGCTAAGCCAGATGGATTTTACCGTTTCCATAGCTGGAATAACTTTGCTCTCCAGTGGTGGAACTAAGTCCTTAGCCAAGGATACCTGATAGCGATCCCAACGGTATAAAACCTCAATATTGAATGGATCAAGGTATTCCTTTTGCAACCATTCGTCTGTTGCTCCCGGTTTAAAGGAATCGATGTTAAAGTTGTCCATATTGGCGTTAAGTGGGCCATCTTTTTTACAAGACGCCAGCGCCAGACACAGAATAGCTATATAGTTTATCAATCGTTTCATTAGAAAATATATTTTTATATTAATTTTTATGTCTGCCTATTTTAACGTGGATTTTGTGCTACTCCCGAAAGGACAACTTCTTTGGGTAACTGGAACAGCCTACGAGGATCAGTCGGCGTAAGCTCAACGATTTTCTCTTTTCCGTTAATATCCAATATGTTGTGTTTCACCGTCATTTTATGTCTTAAGATATCAAACCAACGCATGCCTTCTGTAATGAATTCCATTTTCTTGAAATCAAGAATTCCTTTTATGAGTACTTCTTTTTCATTGGTACTTCTGTAAAAACCTTTTAGTTTATCCAGTGTCAAAGCATCAGTCGCAGGATTAAAATTCACAATTCTGGTACTAATAAAGCTGTTAAGATCTTTTAAAGCTAGTTCTGTACTTCCCAACTCCACATAAGCTTCGGCTCTGTTTAATAAGGCTTCATCGGTAGTAAAAGCAGGGAGAATGGTGTAGCCGATTCCTGAGCTTGAATTTACGCTGGTAAGAGAGAAATGCTCTTTCCATTTAGCCATTGTATAATGCGGCGCACCACCAAAAGAGTATAATTTATGTGCCCAGACTCTACCGGTAGCATTACTGCGGTTAAAGATCTCATCGGCCAATTTCTGACCGAAACCAAATCTTTGTGAGCCTCTTCTTGCCCACCATGAAACTGTTTCGATTAACAGCAAGTTAGATTTTTCGGTCGTTTGTGAGAATCTGGCCCGCAAATCCTGTGGGGTTAATGCAAAATACTCAGTACTCCATGGACGCAAGTTTGTCTCTACAATTTCACCGGTAAAAACATTACCTGCATGGTCTATTACCTTATTGTAATCACCTTTGAAAAGGTAGAAACGGGTAGCGAAAGCGTTTGCTGCAGCAATGTTAAAGTGGTATTTCTGTACTTTATAAGCTGTGTTTTTGATCAATGGTAAGCCTTCTTCTAAATCACGTTGTATTTGCTCATAAACAGATTTTACAGTTCCTCTGTCATATTTCTGAAAAACTACAGTTTCAGGAGCGGTAACATAAGGTACACCAGGCGCATCATTTGCACCATTGATGTCATAAGTTTTTGCATACAGGGTTACCAACATAAAATGTGCATAAGCACGGGCTACTAAGGCTTCTCCTCTGTAAGGACGAATCTTAGGATCGTTCATGTTTTTATCGATATAACTTAATGCCTCATTTGCTGCGGCAATAGCCGTATAGCATGCGTTCCAGTAAAAATCGGTAGAACCTTGTGCGCGGTCTCTTACTTCCTGCCACATATAAGGATCTGTATTGGTAGGGTCTTCTGTACCTTCACTTGGGCCTTTATCCTCTGCTGCATCAGAAGCAGGTTCTGTAAAGCTGATGTATTCTGCTTTAGGGTAGGCGGAGGTTAAGAGTTCGGCTACTTTTTCAACGGAGTTTAATTCCGAACGCATGTCTGGAACTGTGTCCAGGTATTTCTCGCAACCTGTGGTAGAAAACGCAAGCGTTGCAAGTAGTATATATTTTAAGTTTTTGTTTAAATTCATGTTAATCTGTGTTTAGAAACCTAATTTTAATGAGACCGTAAATTGACGCGGAACAGGAAGCGATACTCCACCTGAAGTATAGAATTCAGGATCTTGTCCGTTTAAGCGTTTATCAGCATACAACAAGGCGATGTTGTTTCCTACAACACTAACTGAAGCGTTGTTTGCGCCAATTTTTCCAGAGATAAGTTTTGGTAGACTATAGGTTAGCATAATTTGCTTAAGACGGATAAAACCACCATCAGCTACTCTTACATCTGTGTAATTGTACACATTGTAAGGATAATCAGAACCCAGATTACTGTTTACAAATTTATCCGCTATACTAGGGATGTTGGTTCTCAATTCATCTCCCGGTTGCATCCATCTGCCAACAAAATCGTTAGACATAGAAGATAGGTCGTTATAGCCTGCAGAGAAAGCAGGGTTTAACCTGATTTTGTTTCCTGCACTAAAGGTTAAAAGCGTGCTTAAAGAGAAACTCTTGTAAGTAAAGGTGTTAAAGAAACCCCCATTCATTAATGGATCTGTCGGGCCTTCATATTTTAGGTGAGAAATATTATCATCCTGTAAATAAACATTGCTTACATGACGTTCGCCATTTACACCTACAAAAGTAGGGGTACCTGTTTGTGGATTTAATCCATCAAATTGAACGGAGAACAATCCTCTTTGTGGATAACCTTCCAGTGCATCACCGCCTGCAGAAATTAGGTTCCAAACCAATGGAACACTCTCCAGTTTGGTTATTTTACCTTTATGGTAACCGAAGTTTAATTGAGAACGCCATTTTAATCCGCTTCCATTCAATATCTGACCTGCAGTTGTTACCTCAATACCTCTGGACTTCATGTCGGCATAGTTGGCGTATTTTATAAACTGACCACCGATGCCTGAAGTTCTTACCGCACCAATCAGATCATAGCCATTTCTTTTGTAAAGATCTACTGTAAGACTTAAACGGTCTTTTAAAAAGCCCAGATCAAAGCCGATATTGGTTTCTAATTGTTTTTCCCAGGTCAACTCAGCGTTTTTAAGTCCACCAATAACCAATGCAGTTTCAATATCACTTAAAAATGGTCTCTTTGTACTTTGGTTATTCAAGATCAAACTTGCATTTGTTGCAGGCCCCATGCTGGCCGTTAATCCATAAGTACCTCTTATCGTAGCTCTGCTTAACACATCTTGCTTTTCAAAGAAGCTCTCCTGGTCCATATTCCATGCACCACTGATGTTCCATGTTGGCAACCATCTGGCAGTCGTTGTACCACCAAGTAAGTTAGATCCATCGTACCTCATGGTACCGTTAATACTATATTTGCCTTTGTAAGAGTAAGCCACTCTACCTAGATAAGAAAGGTATCTTTCTTTCATGGTATTCATGTTGTAATAGAAAAAGTTACTCTCCACACTTTTCTTAAAATAGTCGGGATCGATAAATGGTACACCACCACGATCGTATTGATAGCCCACTCCATCAAATGCGCGACGTTGTCTGTCAGTAAAGCGCATTTCGGTAGATAAGAATGCATTTAGCAAATGATCACCATTATATTCTTTGTTCCATTCCAAAGAGTTTCTCATGTAATAGTTTTCCATGTTGTCGCTGTTTACATTGTAAAAGCCACCTGCTGGTAAGATTACTCTTGGCAAAGCATTTGGATTATCTGGATCCTTGTAAAGGAATTTATTGTTATTGATTACGTAAGAATCACCTGCGGCTCTATAAGCCATAGGCATATTCGAATTGTCGTTAATGCGGTGCTCATTATCACTTTTTACATAGCGGTAAGCAGCATCAAAGGAATACTTTAGGCCATTGATGATTTTATATTTCAAACCACCCTGAATTTTAAAATCGATCATTTTAAGCTGCATGGTGTTGTTTTCCAATTCATGCAGAATATTGAAAGGGGCAAAGTTTTGAACAAAGAATTCTTTATTTCCCTGTTCGTCGAAAGCAGTAAGCGTACGACTGGTGTTTAGGGCATAAGTAAATGGATTAATGTCAAATTCTCTGGTAAACTGACCGCTAACGGCACTACTTCTTCTTCCAAGGGAACCCGGTGTAAATTGATTACGGATCGATCCCTGGGTGATTAACTCAATGCTTAGTTTATTAGATAAGTCAAAGCTACCCCTCACATTTCCTGTGAATCTTTCAACGCTGTTTCCAACAGTCCAGCCATTATCACCTAAGTAACTGGTAGATATGTAGAACTTAGATTTGTCCGTTCCACTGGTTACGCTTAGCGCATGTTCCTGCATAAACGAATTTTTAAATAACAGGTCAAACCAATCGGTATTTGCGTTGGCATATCGCGTTAAAAATTCTTTTCTGCTAGGTGCATCATTTCTTAAATTGAACTGATCGGTTGCGCCATCATACTGGTACATCTCATTGTACATTTTGTAAAATACACCGCCACTTGCACCTCTTGAAACTTCAGAATGATTTAACCAACCTTTGTTCATCATTTCTGCAAATACAGACATCTGATCAGCTGAGTTCATGATGTCATATTCATTATAAGAAGGTTTTAGGTAGGTGGTGAAGTTCCCTGTGTAAGAAAGTACCGGTTTACCATCTGTTTTTTTACCTTTTTTAGTCGTCACAACAATTACCCCATTCATTGCGCGGGCACCATACATTGCTGTTGCGGATGCATCCTTTAATATTTCGAAGCTTTCGATGTCATCAGGATTTAATCCAGCTACAGAAGATCCGATTAATGTACTTGGATCACCAGTAGAAAGTTGTTCATTGGAAATGTTTACCACATCTTCTAATATGATACCATCTACTACCCATAGGGGTTTATTTTCACCGTTGATGGAAGTTGCACCTCTAACCCTGATTTTAGGAGCGGCTCCGAAAGTACCGGAAACATTTTGTACCGAAACACCGGCAACACGACCTTCCAACATTCTACTAACATCAGGAACACCGGCACGCTCAGCATCTGATGCTTTAATTTTTGCTGATGCTCCAGTAAAAAGTTTTTTATTCAGGTCCTGGTATCCTGTCATTACAATGTTCACCTCATTAAGGCTACTGGTTTGCAAAGTCAGTCTAATTACTTTCAAATCCCTTGCAGCTTTGATTTCCAGGTTTTCAAAACCGATATAAGAGACTACTAAAGTCGCATTCTCATCTACATTGGGCAATACGAAATCGCCATTGGCATTCGTTTTTGTTACCTGTGATGAGCCTTTTACGGCAACTGTAGCGCCGGGTAAACCTTCGCTGTTTTCATTTACTACTTTTCCTTTTACATCAATTGTAGCGAAGCGATTAATTACACGATCAATAAAAGACGTCTCCTTTTCTTTGATGACCACTGTTTTTTTATCTATCGTATAGTTTAGGTTTTTCCCTTTCAACAATTCATCCATTACTTTCTCCAATGGGGTGTTGTTGAATTTAACATCTATACGCTCTGTGCTTTTGATCTTTTTTGAAATCAACAATACATCATAGCCTGTTTGTTTTCTAATTTCTCTAAATACCTCATCAAAAGATACTTTGTTTTGGTTCATGGTTAGCTTTTGAGCGAAGGAAGAAGCGCTAACCTGTAGTAGGGTAGTCATTAATAGTAAGGCTGTCAACCTCATTATTAATAGTGATTTGTGTATGCAGCGCAATTGCCTGCACAAAATTTTGGTATAAATTTTATACATTTCTAATCGGTTAATTCGTAATAATTTGTGTGGGTGGTTTTTGGTTTCTATTCGGGTATTATTTGTTTTATTTTTTCAATACGATGATTTTATTCGCTTCTATTTCAAACTTTACGGCGTCTGTAAGTTCTAAAAGGTTTAATACATCAGCTATGCTGCTAAATCGGCTCAATGAACCGTAAACATTTCTGCTCTTAATGTTCGGGTCTTTGTATTCAATACTTACATTATACCAACGGGAAATTTTATTCATCGCCTGTTCTAACGTTTCGTTGTTGAATCTGAAATAACCATTTTTCCAGGCGATTGCATCTTCAGTTTTTACCTGGTCGACATAGATTTTATTTGCTTTTATGTAGGCTTGTTCGCCAGGCTTAATGATTACGTCTGTTTCATTTTTATTGTATGAAAAGCCAACTGAAACGGATCCCTCTAATAAAGTTGTTTTGGTGTTTCCATCTTCTTTATAAGAATTGACGTTAAAATGGGTACCCAGCACTTTGATTTCCTGATCGGTTGTCCGAACTATAAAAGGGTGGGAACTGTCTTTTGATACTTCAAAGTATGCTTCTCCATTAAGTTCAACTTTTCGTTCATTAAGTGTTGCAAATGAAGCCGGATAGCTGAGGGAGGAGGCTGCGTTAAGGTATACTTTGGTTTGATCGGGTAGGGTAATGGTATAGGTTTCGCCTTTAGCCGTAGAGAGCGTGTTGATTTTATCCTTTGCTGAGGTTGCTTCTTTTACTTCATATAGAATCTGGCCATCTTTAGTTTTGGTAATGCGAACTCCCGCTTCATTAGCCAATTCTCCTTTTGTAGCGGCATCTAATCTGATTTTACGACCATCGGCTAAGGTTAGTATTGCTCCATTTCCGCCCGGTTTTATATTTTTCAGATAGGCAGTTTGTCTCATTTTGTCCGCTTGCTTTTCCGAATAATAAAATAAACTGATTCCTAGTACCAAAGCAAAGGAAGCGGCAACAGCAATACGCGGCCACATCTTAATGCGGTGCGGTTTTGAAATCTGTAGGTTAGCTTCTGTTGTTATATTTTTAAATATGCGTTCGGCTAAGGCTTCCTGGTTTTCATCAGTGGTTACATTTTGCTCCAGATTTTCATAAGTAGCATACCATTCGTTAAATTCTTCCATTTCCTGTTCGGAAATGGTGCCTTTAACGATTTTATCGGAAAGCATATTTATTTTATGTTCGTCCATTTTTAGGGCAGTTTAGAACATAGTTCCACGAGTACTGCTATACCCTACCTTTTATTTTAATTTATTTTATTTTTTTGAATTTTGTTCCGGACAAGGCAGCTTTCAATTGAGGAAGAGTATAAATATCAGGGATAGGCCCAGTTTGGTTTTTAAAACTTTTAGGGCTTGTGTGACATGCTTTTCTACAGCTTTTTCAGAGATCCCCAATTCAGCAGCGATCTTTTTGTTGGTGTAATTCTCATCTCTACTCATGTTAAAAACCAATTTACATTTCGGCGGTAACGTGTCGATGATTTTACTTAATCGCCCTTGAAGTTCTTCTAAGTCGAATTGACTCCAATCGTAGTTCTGGTTTTGAAAATTCTCCAATTCAGCTTCAGTTCCAAGTTGTTGTTCAATAATAGATCTTTTAAAACGTTTAGCTCTTCTTTTAATCACCTGGAATTTTATGGCTACGGCCAGATAATTCTCAAAATTAACTTTAAGCTGAAAGCGCTCTCTGTTTTTCCAGAGATTTAAAAAGATATCTTGGACGGCTTCTTCTGCTTCGGCGGGATCATTTAATCGTTTCGAGGCAACAAAGTAAAGTTTGCTCCAAAAACGGTCGTAGATAATTTTAAACACGGTTTCATTGCCATGCCTTAAAAGGTCTGCCAGTTCCTGATCAGAAAGTGAAGCATAGCTTGCCATTTTTTATCCCTAAAGCTGCAAGTTTACAGAAATTTAATAGTTTTTTAAAACTGAGAATCAATCTTATACTCAACATTTTGCTGTGGTAAGACCAATAAGTTGTATCATTGCCAAAAAAACAGACCATGATTAGATTGAATAGTGAAACACCATCAGAAGTACTTCAGGAAGTTAAGAAGGGAGATTTGGTAACGGATACCTTTAGTAAGACTGGCCTGGTTGAAAGTATTGAGACTTCTGATGATGGTCTATACCGGATTTATACCTTTCATTTAGTTACAGGCCGAACCATTGTCATTAAGCGATAGGCTTAAGCTTAAGGGCTAAGCTATGGCAACTGGATAATTTTTGATCGCTATCTAATTATAAAAGATATGTAGATATATTTGGCGGATGAAAGATGGGGCAGATCTTATATGGTTAAAATTTAAGGAAGGTGATGAGGAAGCTTTTTTGGAGCTCTATCGCATGCATTATCTGGGCCTTATCAATTATGGAATAAAGCTTACGGGAGATAGAGAAATAGCCAACGAATGTTTGACCAATATGTTAATGCAATTGTGGGACAGCCGATTAAAGCTGCCAGAAGTAACCAATGTTCGCGCCTATCTGATTACCTGTCTTAAGCGTGTTGCATTCTCCCATTTTAAATCTGTACAAACAAGGAGAATCAAGGAAGGGAAAGCTGTTGATCTGATGGAAGAGGGGCTTAGTCAGGCTGATTATTTTGATGCCATCCAAAACAATTCAGTCCTTCGCTCAGCCTTATTAAAAGCCATGGAAGTGTTAACGGAAAGGGAAAAGGAATTGATTAAACTCAAGTTTTTTGATGATCTGGACTATGATGAAATCGCGGACAAATGCGGTATCACCAAAAGGACTGCTTACAACATCACTCACGATGCCATAAAAAAACTTCGGGAGAGTTTAAAGGAAAAAAATGGTGAAGATTATTACAGTCTGCTCTGCATTGTGATCTTTTTAACACTTTATTTGAAATAATTTTAATTTTTGTAGTAAAAAGGAAATGGTTTACTCCTCTATAGCTAAATTTTAATAAATGGACCATTTAGCTTACGACATAGAGGACTTTTTATGTGATGTCTCTTTCCAGCGCTATTGCCTGGGGAATGACGATGCCGATGTTGTTTATTGGAGCAGATGGGTTGCAGCTCATCCAGAAAAAAAGCATCAGTTAGAAAAGGCAAAAAAGCTATATTTCGAATTAAATGGGAATATCACTGATCGGCATTTTCGTGCGGATTATGCTGCATTTAAGGAAGCCTTCTCAAAGAGAAAGGCTGGTTACATAGTGGACGAGGATAACCATGAACCGGTAAAAGTAAAGCTGTGGCCGAGGATTATTGTTGCGGCTTCCATCGTATTTGCAATTGGTGCCGGACTTTGGTTTTATCAAACTGCTCAGCAGAAAGGTGGCAGAGCGACCATTATGGCCAATGATATTAAGCCTGGCAAAAATATTGCGACAATGACATTGGCTAATGGACAAGTCATTAATCTAAGTGATGCAAAGCGAGGAGTGGTGATTGATGCTGCTCAGCTGAGTTACAGTGATGGGAGTAGTCTGGAGCATTTATCTGAAGGAAATACAATAAACAATCTTGAGAAAATTATGATATCTACTCCACGTGGTGGACAATACCAGGTGGAGTTACCCGATGGAACTAAAGTTTGGCTCAATGCGGCTTCTTCTATTAGTTTTCCCTCTTCATTTTCTGGGCTAGACCGACGAATGGTTGAGTTGAGTGGCGAGGCTTATTTCGAAGTAACTAAAACAAAGACCAAACATATACCCTTTGTGGTAAGTAGTAATGGACAGGAAGTAGAGGTTTTAGGAACGCATTTTAACATCAATGCTTACACAGACGAAAGTAGCATTAAGACTACGTTATTAGAAGGTTTAGTTCGTGTAAGTAATGCTGCAAAAACTAAAGAAGCTAAGACCGCTGAAATTGTAATTCATCCTGGTGAACAGGCGCAGTTTGCTCGTGGGCTGATTCGTACTAATCAAGTTGATGTTGGAGAGGTAATGTCCTGGAAAGAAGGTTATTTTCAATTTAATAATGCAGATATAAAGGCCATCATGCGACAAATTTCAAGATGGTACGATGTGGATGTGCGTTATGAAGGAGCTACACCCGAACTCGCATTTTCGGGGGAAATTCAAAGGAACCTTAGCATATCTCGGGTGCTGAAAATACTAAATAAAAGTGGAGTTCATTTTAGGATAGAAGGAAAGGAGGTGATCGTTATGCCATAAATTTACTTTCTTAATACAAGTAAATACCCTAAAAAAAACCAGAAGTGCTCGATACACTCCTGGCTCCGTTTGCTGATTGATCAGTAAAGGTATCTGGGTCTACTGTACAATTTTCGTTAACCGTATTATCAACCCAAACTAAACAAATGTATGATTTTTTTTAAGTCTGGCGTATGCTGTGAAAACAGTCGCCATAAGGAGGTGTATTATGCCTCCCCGAATCTAAACACTGATAATCAGAACCAGTTTTGGAGTGTTCTGCTCCGGTCTCCAAAACAAATCTTATCAGCTAAACTAGTACTGATTATGAAATTGACTTTTTTCTTAACCGCATTGGTGGTGATGAATGTCTCTGCGAGCAGTTATTCACAAACGGTTACTTTTACAGGGAAAAATGTGCCCCTGGAAAAGGTTTTTACATCCATAAAAAAACAAACGGGATACGTCTTCTTTTACAATTTTAAATTGCTTGACCAGGCAAAACCAGTAACGCTCGATGTATCCGCGGCACAGTTGTCTGAAGTATTGAAGACCTGTTTTAAAAACCAATCGCTCGATTATAGTATAGAAGATAAAACTATTGTCATCACACAACGAGTTTATACTGGGGGGAATTTGAATATTCAGACTCAAGTAGCACCGCCTAAGACTATTAAGGGCAGGGTTGTGGACACTAAAGGAAAACCATTGCCAGGTGCAACTGTGAAAATCAAGAATACGAATAAGGTGGTGCAGACGAACGCACAGGGGGAATTCGAACTGAGAGATACCGAAGAGAAGGTGCTTCTTTATGTTTCATTTATTGGTTATAAACCTCAGGAAGTTATAGGGAAGAGTGCTGATGCAGTTACGATTATCCTTGAAGATGTTGAAGGATCCTTAAATCAGGTTGTTGTAGTTGCTTATGGTACTTCTAAAGTGAAAGACGTAACCGGATCTGTATCACACCTTGGTACTGCTGAGATTGCAAATGCACCAATGGGGGCGAGCGTTCAGAGCCTGTTGCAGGGTAAGGCTGCGGGGGTAAATGTAATGATCCAATCGGCATCACCATCATCGCCTGTTTCTGTAATTATTCGCGGTGCATCTTCATTGTCCGGCAATAATCAACCTCTTTGGGTAATTGATGGTGTTCCGGATTATTCAAATACATCTTTTGAAAAAGATGGAAGAATTAATAGTTCTATATCTGGAAATATTGCAAACAAGTTGTATAACCTTAATTTAAATGATGTTGAATCTATCGACATATTAAAGGATGCCTCTGCTACCGCTATTTATGGTTCACGTGGTGCAGCAGGTGTGGTGCTTGTTACCACCAAGCATGGCCGTGAAGGAATGAAACCTACCATTGAATTCTCAACTCGATATGGTAAACAGTTTATCGATAAAAGTAAAATCGGGGTATTGGTTGCTGATGAATACATCAACCTTTCTAAAGCTTCTGTTAGAGAGGCTGTAATGTCGGTAGGTGGGTTAGACTACTTTACCAGACAATTTATCGATGAAGCTAAATTTAACAGTAAGTTTAAGAATACGAGTCATTTAACTAAAGGCTGGATTACCGATGATTTGTTTAGGTCGGATGCTTATTTGAGTGGAAATACCGATTGGTGGGACTTAATGACCAGAAATGAAGCGACTAAAGATTATTCATTGTCTTTAAGAGGTGGAACCAAGCAGTCTAGTTATTATACCTCTGTATTTATGAAGGATCAGAATGGGGTTGTAATTGGGGGTAATAGTAAAACTTACGGTATGCGTTTTAATTTCGAATCTTCAGTCAGAGATATCCTTAAGCTGGGCATAAATATCAATGCAAACGCCAGAAGTATCAATAATAAGGATGCGATGTTGGGCGTAATTCTAAAAATGCGCCCGGATTTTCCTGCTTATAATCCTGATGGCAGTATCAATAAGATTTCTACTTATACTAAGAATCCTTTGTTAGAGCTTCAGGATAGAAATGAGGGGAAAGGTAAATCTGGAGCCGTGTCCATGTTTTTGGAGTATGATATTATGAAGGAGCTAAAATTAAGAACAACCGGTACTGCAGATTACTCGACAAACAAAACCGATCTTTTTAAGAAAACAGCTTATGATGGTAATTTGAACTCCAGGACCATCGATCAAAGTGAAAATACGGTATTGGTTTGGGAGAATACACTGAATTATTTTAAAACCTTCGGTAAGCATGATATTAATGCTTTAGCTGGTTTCTCCATGGAACAAAATGATAGTGAAGGTTTCTCTGCTATAGGTACTAATTTTCCAGACGAGGAGGTGCTTATTGATTTAGGTAGTGCTGCTATAAAATCGAGCATCAGAAGTTCGCTTTATTCAAACTCATTGGTGTCTGGATTTGCCCGCATAAATTATAAGTTTAACAATAGATATTTGGTTACTGGGACGGTGCGTAAAGATGGCTCATCACGTTTTGGGCTAGATAGACGTTGGGGGTTCTTCCCATCAGCAGCTTTAGGGTGGATCATTACCGAGGAAGCGTTTGCTAAGCCTTACAGCAATATATTTTCTTACTTAAAGCTACGTGGCTCTGTGGGTAAAACAGGTTCTCAGAATTTGGGTAATTACGCCTGGCAAACATTAATGGGTGCGAGAATTTACAATGGATTGCCAGGGATAGTTCCTTCCACACTAGGGAATGACATTCTTCAATGGGAATCGCAAAACCAAATAGATCTTGGCCTTGATTATGGCTTGCTTAATGACCGGATCAGAGGCTCATTTGGTTGGTATCAGAAAACGGTAAGTAACTTATTGTATTCGGATCCAGTACCGACATCTTCAGCATTTAGTACGGTTACGCAAAATATTGGAAGTCTTAAAAATCGAGGACTTGAGTTTGATATAAAAGGGGATGTACTGAGTTCGGCAAATCTTACCTGGACACTTGATTTAAATGTTGGTCATAATGTAGGTCGCTTGGAAAAATTAAACAGTAGTGCCCAATTTTATGGCGGTACGGCCAATGAATATTTTAGGGTAGATGTTGGCGGTAAATTGGGAGATTTTTATGGCTATAAATATGCTGGAAAACTATTCCGTACGCAGGAAGAGATCATTGCTTTAAAGCCATTGTTGCCGACTGGTTATCAGGGTGTTTATCGTGATACTTATGAAAATCCGGGTGATTTATATTTAA
Source organism: Pedobacter sp. ok626 (assembly GCF_900100435.1). GTDB lineage: Bacteria > Bacteroidota > Bacteroidia > Sphingobacteriales > Sphingobacteriaceae > Pedobacter. The sequence goes on from NZ_FNEX01000005.1 coordinate 161,143, forward strand.
TGGATCTGAACAAAGATGGTAAAGTTACGGTAGATGACAGGACTAATTTAGGAAATGCTAATCCAGATGTTTACGGTGGTTTTGGTTCTACAGTGATCTGGAAAGATTTCTATTTCAACGCGACTTTTTCTTATGCTTTGGGCGGGAAAAGAATATTTGATTTAGAAAAATCTACTTCGGGAGATATGAATGTTTACAATGTACCTAGTATGGCACTAGATTCCTGGACCATGAGGGGGGAAGAAGGTACTTTGCCGCGCTTAACTTATTACGGTAGAGGTGCCAATAATATTATGAGCGATAGGTATTTGCATGATGCGTCTTATTTGCGTTTAAGTGCACTGAATATTTCTTATCGATTGCCAAAAAAATTAATGAATGACAGGATGTTTAAAACGGTGGAATTTTCATTTCAGGCAGCTAATTTATTTACGATCACGAAATACCCGGGCTTTGATCCTCAAGGAAACTTTAGCGCATCTAGTACCGCTTTTATGAGTATGGGAGTTGATTATAGCACTTATCCACAGGCTAGGACATTTACGTTTGGTTTGAAATTTATCCTTAACTAAAATTTAATATTATACTGATGAAGAAAGTTAAATTGTATACGCTTCTAGCAGGATTAATCCTTTTTGCTTCATGTAAGAAGTTCCTGGATAAGCAGCCTCCACATAACCTTACGCTGGACAATGCCGTGACTGATTATGCTGGGGCTAAAAATGTATTGAACGGTATGTACGGTACAGTGCAGAATCAAAATTTAGGTGGAGCTTTGATGGTTCCACTATCGGCAATGGCCGGATTTTATACCGGAGACTATGCTGTGAATTACACTATGGCGACAAGACAAGGGGATAAGGACTATGGTGATCGCTGGATAGGCATGTATTCGGCAATAAACGCAGCCAATGCTGCCATCATTTCCATTTCGGCACTTAGTGATAATCAGTTTCCAGCTGGATTACCCAGCAAAAAGAGTATGGTGGCTGAAGCACGCTTATACCGGGCCTGGAACTATAGCTGGTTGTTGTGGACTCGGTGCCATTGGTGGTCGACACCTGAGAACCCGAATGGCTTGATCTACCGCGATAAAATGGCCAACCTTTCTAATCTTCAGGTTGCCCGACTTACAGTAGGAGCGTCTTACGATAAAATATTTGAGGATATTGACGATGCAATAGCTAATGCTCCTAGTTATACGAGTTCCAAGTACTTATCGAAGGAAATGGCAATGGTATTGAAGGCTAAGCTTTTATTATATCGGGGCAAGGGAAGCGACTATACCGAAGCTTTAAAATTGGTGCAGGCTCTAAAACCAAAGGCTTTTATAGAACCGAATGTAAAGAAACTGTATGAGGATGCCTGGGATTCAAAAGAGGTACTTTGGAGCAGGTATCTGGAGTCACCGGGAAGAACGCTATCTGAATTTGCTTATTCTTATGGGATCATCTATAATCATAAATTCAATCTCGAATTTGCTACTGGCTGGTTGGCCTTCGACCCAAGGTATCCTGAGGTAACAGGTATTGTTAGGTCACCAGAGGCCTGGGATGATCGAACGTTTCCTGCATTCACCAAATTGGCACACCGAGGCAGGGTAACTGGACCGGAGGATAACTACGCCACCTATTATTTCCGTTGGTCGGAGTTGTACTTAATGGAAGCAGAATTGATTGCAAGAACCGGTGGGACAGTTACAGATGCTTTAAAGCCAATAAATGCCATGCGTGCGGCTAAAACAAGCGTGGTGTTGCCAGCACTTACAGCTTCTTCTTTAAATGAATTTTATGATGTATTGTTCAAAGAAATCTGGGTGGAGCTGGCTTTAGAAAATGGTAGTGAGTGGTTTGCTTCTCTAAGGTTTATGAAGGATGGGAGGCCCTGGGTTTACAGCTTGAAAAAGGATGTGAATTTTGATGAAAATAAATACATCTGGCCAATACCTGATGCAGAGATGATCAGTAACAAACTTGCCACTCAAAATCCAGACTTAAAATAATCTTAACGAATATGAAAAAACCTATTTATATGTTACTGGGCGGATTGCTCTTGTTAACAGCATCCTGCTCTGATAAAAATGACTTGCTGGTACCTGAAACAAATGACATCACATTTAATGAGATAAAATTGAATGATTTTTCATTTGTTGTTCCTGATGGTGGATTCAAGTCCGGAATAGTAAATTTTAATACTAAAAAAAATACTGATGGTTCGTTTTCTGGTTTTGCTTATTCCAATAGAAATAACCGGTCGTTTACCTGGACAAATACCCAGGCAGCTATAGATACCAATAGATTTAGTGTGTTTACCGCAAAGTATAACCGTACGGAAACATTTGCTGTGGCTGCTGTGAAGGATGATGATGCTTTCTTTACTTTAAATACACCATCTGTAATCGAACATATTCTAGTTGCCAATACTACCTACGGGTATTTACCTATGAAATATGGTGATGTTTATGGGACTGTCGCCGTACCTGAGGTCAATCCTAACATAAAGGCAGCACCAAAAGGCATATGGTATGCTAACGTACCCGGAGGTGTAAAAAAGATGGTTGATGCTGATAAGGACTATTTTAAAATTATTGCTATAGGTTATAAAGGCGGAGTTCAAACCGGAACTAAGGAGTTTTTCCTTTGTTCTATGACCTATGATCCGCTTCATCCAACACAAAGCTATTTATTAAATGATTGGTATAAATGTGATTTGACTTCGCTTGGACAGGTAGACAAGGTGGTATTTCATTTGGCTTCATCAGACAATGTAGCGGGGGTAATGAGAACGCCATCCTATTTCTGCATGGATGGTATTAGAATTAAAAATTAAACAATAAACTATATATAACGATGAAAAAAATAATTGTATCCCTGTTGTTGTCCGCTCCGGCTATGGCATTTGCACAGGAAAGTCCTTACCAAATCAAAGGACAGATTGGAAAACTAGATGCAGCTGCTAAGGTTTTTCTTAGCTATCGTGCAGACGGAAAATTTGTAACAGATTCTGCCGCGGTTAAAGATGGCTCATTTGAATTCAAAGGGGCCGTAGAAGGACCGGTTCAGTTTAGATTGATACTTGACCATGCCGGAAAAGGTATGCGCGCTGCATCCAAAGGGGCAGATGCCATTTCGTTTTATTCTGATAAAATGGTATTGTTAAAAGCGACTGATTCGATTAAAAAAGCTGTAATTACTGGCTCTAAAATTAATCAGGAGAATGCCGTTTACACAAAGGTTATCGCTGCACCGCAAGCTATAATGAATGGATTAGACGCAGAATGGGCTGCGGCTTCTGCTGAAAAGAAACAGGAACCGTCTTTTAGACAAGGTTTGCAAGACAGACATAAACCTGCTCTGGAAGAAAAAACGCGATTGCAGAAAGCCTATATTAAGGCCAATCCAGATTCTTATTTTAGTTTATTGGCTTTAAAGGAAATAGCAGGAAGTAAAATGGATTTGCCAGTAATTGAGCCGATTTTTAAGGGGCTTACACCCGCATTGAGAAATTCTGCTTCTGGGAAAGCTTTAGCAAAACAGATGGAAACGACTAAGTTAACTACTGTTGGTTCTATGGCGTTGGATTTTACACAGAACGATGTAAACGACAAACCTGTTAAGCTTTCTGATTTCCGTGGGAAATATGTGTTGCTAGATTTTTGGGCTTCATGGTGCGGACCATGCCGTGCGGAAAACCCAAACGTAGTATCTGCATTTCATAAATTTAAAGATAAGAATTTCACTGTCTTAGGTGTTTCTTTGGATAATCCGGGTAAAAAAGCAGATTGGTTAAAAGCTATTGAAACTGATAAGCTAGAATGGACTCAATTGAGTGATTTGCAGGGATGGAAAAATGCTGCATCAGTACTATATGGTGTTAGAGGTATTCCTCAGAATTACTTAATCGGCCCAGATGGGAAAATTGTAGCGAGTAACTTAAGAGGGGAAGAACTTCATAAAAAGTTAGCAGAACTACTTTCTAAATAAACGCTAATCATACCTATGAAAAGCATAAAAAAGGGACATCCTGCTGAGCAGGTGTCCCTTTTTTGTTATATCACCCATTTATCACAATCTTTTAAAAACATGGGGTCCGCATCTGCACCAATACCTGGTGTATCCGGCACATCCAGGATATAGCCATTGTAAGTTAAACCGCCAATAATCGGGTCGATAAGATGTCCTAAGAGACAACTGTCAAGGTCGTGGAAAACTACATTTGGACTGGCCAGTGCAAAATGTAGGTTAGCGGTTACTGCAAGTCTGCTTTCTAGCATGCCACCGATCATACATTTGACGCCGGTTTGCAGGGCAACCTCATGAATTTTTTGTGCTTCTAAAATACCCCCTGATTTGCAAAATTTAATGTTCAGGTAATCGCATGATTTGCTGTTGATCAGTTTTCTGGCGTCATGGTGGTTATAACAGCTCTCATCGGCCATGATTTTAATGGCTGAATTTAGACTGAGTTCCGGCAGGCGATCGTCATACCAGGTTCGCATAGGCTGTTCACAAAATTGAATGTCAAGTGGTGCCATTTCACCTAACGCAAAAAGTGCATCATCAAAATCCCATCCCTGATTGGCATCCAATCGTAAGATCATGTCGTTACCGACAGCCTTTCTGATCTGTTTTACCCGCTCAATGTCTTCATGTACATCTTTACCAAGCTTTATTTTTATCATCCCGCAACCCTGTTTCTGGTATTTTAGGGCTAAAATCGCCATGTTTTCAGGACTGCCAATGCCAATGGTCATGTCGGTTTCGATGCTGTGTTTCTGTCCACCCAAAAACTGATATAAAGGCATATTCTTATTTTTTGCCGAAATATCAAACAAAGCCATGTCAAAAGCACTTTTAATGGTACCATTATGATCTATGTAGCCCAACAAGTCGTTCATCCTTTCGGGGATGTCAAGCGGATCTTTACCAATAAGGATCTTCGCCAAGTCTTTGGCTACAGCCAGACAAGTTTCCTGTGTTTCGCCAACAATCATTGGAAATGCAGAGCATTCGCCTACACCATAAATACCAGCATCAGTGTATATTCTAATGAACACATTCTGAGCAAAATGCATGGTTCCTGTTGCAATCACAAATGGCTCAATGGGGATGCTGAAACGGTAAATATCGGTATGGGTAATCTTCATTTCTTATGGTTTGAGTATATTAATTGATAGCTTTATGGTTTCAAATTTGGTACTACTTATCTCACAACACATATTTCAATCTCATGTCTAATATAAATAAAGAATCCAACAATTTAATCAACGCTTCATCGCCATATTTACTGCAACATGCTTATAATCCGGTAAACTGGTACGAATGGGGAGAGGAGGCTTTGCAAAAAGCGAAAGATGAAAATAAATTGATATTGGTGAGTATAGGTTATTCGGCTTGTCACTGGTGCCATGTAATGGAACGTGAAAGTTTCGAAAATCATGAGGTTGCTGAAGTGATGAACCGGAGTTTTGTTTGCATAAAGGTGGATAGGGAAGAACGCCCTGATATTGACCAGATTTATATGTTGGCTATACAACTAATGACTGGTAGCGGTGGCTGGCCTTTAAACTGTATTTGCTTACCCGATCAACGACCGATCTATGGTGGTACCTATTTTAAAAAGGCGGACTGGATTAATGTATTGTCGAGCGTTGCAGATATGTGGGCAAATGAACCTGACAAGGCAAAACAGTATGCCGATAGGTTAACCGATGGGATTAAAAATGCAGAGAAGATCATTCCGAATATAAAGGTTGATGAGTATACCGCAACGCATTTAAAAGAGATTATAGAGCCCTGGAAACGTTATTTTGACATGTCTGAGGGGGGCTATAACCGTGCCCCTAAGTTTCCATTACCCAATAACTGGCAGTTTATGCTACGTTATAGTCACCTGATGGAAGATGATGGTACCCATGTTTCAGCCCTACTTACCCTCGAGAAAATGGCGATGGGTGGTATTTATGATCATGTGGGGGGTGGCTTTGCCCGTTATTCTGTTGATGGAGCCTGGCATGTTCCGCATTTCGAGAAAATGTTGTACGACAATGGTCAATTGATCAGTTTATATGCTGAGGCTCATCAGTACTCGAAATCGATGTTGTTTAAGGAGATTGCAGAAGAAACCATTGCCTGGTTGGAGAGAGAAATGACATCGCCAGAAGGGTTGTTCTATTCTGCGCTAGATGCCGATAGTGAAGGGGTAGAAGGTAAGTTTTATGTATGGGATAAAGCAGCATTTGATGCTGTACTCGGTGCTGATGCTGATTTACTTGCTGATTATTTTAATGTGACTGAGGAAGGGAATTGGGAAGAGGAGCAAACAAATATTTTACTCCGGAAATTTACGGAAGAGGATTATGCCGAGGTTAAAGGTGTTTCCATAATAAACCTGCTCGAGAAAATAAAAGAGGCGAAGTTAAAGTTGCTTGAAGAACGGAGCAAAAGAGTGCGTCCAGGACTGGATGATAAATGTTTAACGGCATGGAATGCGATGGCCATAAGAGGCTTGGCGGAAAGTGCGGGTATATTTGGTAACCCACATTATTATGGACTCGCAAAAAGAGCGGTTTCATTTATCCTGGAAAATTTAAATACTGCTGATGGTGGTTTATACCGTAATTATAAAAATGGTAAGGCTACTATTGCAGGTTTCCTCGATGATTATGCTTTCTTTATAGAAGCCCTAATCACGCTATATCAATATGATTTTAATGAGCGTTGGTTATCGGAGGCTAAGCGTTTGACGGATTATGTATTGCTGAATTTTGAAGATGCCGACAGTCCGATGTTGTTTTATACATCTGGAACAGGGGAGGTTTTAATCGCCCGTAAACACGAGATTATGGATAATGTAATTCCTGCATCAAACTCGGTAATGGCGCAAAATCTGCATAAGCTGGGCTTGTTTTTTGATGATGATCTGTATACGCTTAAAGCAGAGGGTATGCTTGCTGCGGTACTCCCTCAAATTAAGACTTATGGTTCTGCTTATTCCAACTGGGCTATACAAGTTTTGGAAGAAGTATTTGGTATAAATGAAATTGCGTTGACGGGTAAGCATATCGAAAAAGCGAAATCTGAGATCAATAAACATTATATTCCCAATAAAATTACATTAGGGGGAACAAATTCTGAACTTCCTTTGTTAAAAGATAAGGAAAGCAACGAAACAAAAATCTATATTTGCCGAAATAAAGTATGCCAGTTGCCAGTAGCTACTGTTGATGAAGCATTAAAATTGATAAATTAAAAAACATCACAATGAGTATTAAACCCAATACAGTAGTATCATTAACGTACGAATTGCATACGACTAATGAAGAAGGACAGCAAGTTTTTGTGTCTTTTCCTAGGGTTTAATTTGGATTTTATATAGTTTTAGTACTACTTTTGATACTACTAATTATTTGTAAATCTAAAAATATAGTACTAATGAGCAAGTATCAGCGTATCCTATTGGCGGTTGAAAATGGTGTTAAATTTATTCTTGTAGCCCCAAGTAGTATTAATAACGATAAATATCCATTGTATTGGATAGAGTACTTTGCCAATGGTAAGCAAGTAAAATACAAAGATGGTGTAAAACAACTGTACCTATCCTGGGACGGAAAGACTGACTTAAAACATGTTTTCGAATCCAAGCTTGCAAAGCTAAAGGATGGAGTATCCAAGTTAGCATCAGGTGAAAGATATAAAATCACTATGTTTTCAGGTGTTATGGAAATTGCTGGTTTGTTTATGAAGTACCATAAACAACGTCATCAATTAGAAGAAATTCAGGATATCTATAACTACACGGAACGACATAAAAAGTTAAGTGGGTTTCTAGCTGCTCAGTATAAAGATTTAGTACTGCAAGATCTGACAGCGAACGTATGGGTTGATTATCGCACTTATTTAAAGCAACTAGGCTTGGGCAATAGCACAATCAATTTGCAAATGGTATATGTTTCGCAGCTGTATATTTGGTTGAGTGATATTCACGAATTGCCGATTCCAAATCACGCAAAAAAGCTTAAGAAGTTGGATATTAGTAAGCAGCAGCCGAAGTTTAACGAGATCGATTCAAAACTTTTTGATGAATTTTTTGAGGTTGTTGCAAGAGACGATCGGTATCTAAGGTTGAACCTTATGACTCGTTTAGTGGCAGAAAATACATTAAGGCCGATTCAAGTTAGGGAGTTGCAGGTTGCAGATGTAAATCTTGATACTAATCAGATTAAGATCTATGATGGTAAAGGTAAACGGGATCGTATTATCATTATCAGTGATGAGACAAAAGATATTATTCAAAAGATTTTGGATAATACTTTAAAAACCAATAGGATTCCTGATAAAGAAGATTATATAATTGGATTCTCAAATCAGACTAAGCCGAATAAGCCATTTACTCAATCTATGTTTCGAGAGCGTATCGTGATGCCTTTTAAAGAGGAGTTTCCGCAATTTGAATCGATATTGCTATATGACTTTAAACACACCAGTATAACAAGAGCATTTCAGGTACATAGTTTGTATGAGATTCAAAAGCGGGCTGGGCATGCAAAAGTTACCACTACGTCAATATATGATAGGAGTCAACTTATCAGTCGTCCTATTACAGTTAAAGAGTTATCAGAGATTGGTTAAAGATTTATTAATGCTAATTTCGTCTGGTTGTATAGTAATCTTCTTGTTTTTAGGTTGTTTTAAGAGCATCAGCAAACACCAAATCTAGTAGATGTTAAGTTGTCTGCCAAATTCAGTTATTGATGGTTGTGGTTTCATTTTATAAAATTTATAAACCAAGAATAAATCACAAAAGCAAAAATTCAAGTGTTACCATTAAAAATCTATAAAATAAGTATGACCCACTATTGCAGGTCACGTGTAACATATATTGTTAAATTAATTCTTTAATGGATGTTTATGTAATTTTCAATTTCTCTAATGTATTCGCTTATTTTTTGTTTTTTTGTGTTTATGAAATCAGACATAGGTACTGAGTGTAATTTAAAACCTTTATTTATTTTGGAGATCTCTATTTTAAATTCATAAACCTTACTGCCTTCAACTAAGCTTGACATTAAGAAATACTGTTGGTTTTCAAAGAGGAATGAGCTACCAATATACCTTTCGTCTTCAGTGCTATTGCTTTGATAATCATTAAAAACTTTTTTTATTTGATCAGATATTTTTTGAATATCAATATCTACATAAGTTGGGATGATTATGTTATTTACATATTTTTCAAGAAAACCCTCTGGTAGGGCAGTGCTAAAAGTTAAATGAACTTCTGGAAATTGTTTTTTTTCTGTAACAGTGCAAGTAAAAATATTATTTGTATCAGAGATAGCAATAATACCATCCTTTGGTTTTATTAGCACATCATAAGAGGAACCTGCATGTTTAGTCAATTCCTGACCTAGTTTATTGATATCGGGTTTGAGCGCATTTAAAATAAGCATATTTATAGTATAAAAGAATTTGTAAAGATTAAATCAGTAAATAGGCAGTATTATTAACCAAAAACATGTATGATATTACGATATGTTTCTTCTAGGTCTGATTCTAATTCTGGATTATTAAATAGTATTGGCTGTGGATTTTCAGTATCTATGTGCCTTGCAAGACTATCAAACTGTACTGTGTACTTAATGTTTTCCACGTTTTGTATTTGGGTTACTCCTCTACCTATTAGGTCAATTAGGTATGGTTCGTAATCTGGTTTCCAATTTACGTGGACTTCTACAATTCCCTGTACATTCACAACTAAAGCTTTGTTTGGTTTCATATAATTATACTCATTTTGGTTTAAGAATTGAATATATAGATTAATACCGATGTGTGATAATTATTTTTTTTGAATGACATATTTTGGTAACGTAGTGGAGAAAAGTGTAAATTTTATTATTTCTCCAACTGCAATATAAAACATCATCTATATTACCCTTCGGATGTTGAAAAGAGAGAAAGTAAGCTTTTTATAAAATTTATTATAAAATAAAAATGACCCACATTTAGCAGGTCATTGGTAACATGTGTTACTAAACTAATTCGTTAAAGATTGTTTATGTAATTTTAATTTTGTAGTAACTCAAAGAAAGAAAAAATATAGAATTTATATCTATTTCTTTTCGTCAGTGTCTTTATTTTTTATACCAAAGAAATTATTATAAATATCACTTGGTTCGTGTAGTTTTGATTTATACTCTTTATCTTCTTTTGGATTATAGAAAATTAAACCACCTATAAAAAGAATTAAGAACGCAACACCATAGTAAATGTAAGTGTATAAGAAAAAATGTCTTAACGTTTCCTTTATGCCTTTATAATCACCTAAATAGGTGTAGAACCCTGCGATAAGTATTGTTAATATTATCCAAATTATTAGAAATTTCATTTTTGTTAATTAAGAATGCTTTCTATTAGATCGTTAAATGCCTTTGAATCATTTAAATCCATCAACATCGGATTGGCGATGGAAACATACACATTACCATCTTCAACGTTGACAGTGAATTGAGGCTGATTTTTAATGTTCTTCACAAACAAGGTGTTATCTGATGAATCATCATACATATAACTGAAAGGGAAAGTATTTCTAATCTGTTGGAAGATTTTTTCAGGTGAAATCCCTTTTCTATTTCTGTAGGTGGTGGTTTGGTTCATAGCTAAATATATAGAAAGTAGTTGGTTACGCAATAACTCATTAAATATGTTATTCTTCTTGCTTAGCTCATTTGCTTCTGAAACTTCACTTCAACTAACTAATTCCGATAGCTTTTTTGTAGTGTGCGATGAAATTTTTTACATGCTGAACATCTGAAATTGTTTGTAGCACTTCTTGCTTCTTAGTGCCCATTTCTCGATGAATCGTAAGTGTGTATCCTTTTTTAACAAGCTTTTCAAGAAATTTGAAGTAATCATTGACCATATCATCGTAAGGAAATGCTTCTATTGTTTCCAAATATATAGGGATTATTTTTTGGTAATTGTCGTAGTTGCTCATACTAGTTGTTTGATATTATAATTTAACTTCTGTTTCGAAAATATGTATCACAATTGTTGAACCAGAAGTTATGTTGCTTATTCCTAGTAGATAAGGAAACGTGAGTAGAATGTGCTGGGTAACCATCACAACATATTGGAGAAATATCTTCTCCAAATCGCTTGACTTTTTTCGATTCCAGGTTATTGTTGCAATTATTAATAAATAATTGTACTTCTTTTTTGCAGCGCACTATTTATTAATATAAATCTTGATGATTTGCATTATTAGTTTAAAGTGGTGGGAGTAGCTGCCCACCATTCTCTTAATCGATCATCTAGAATAAAGGGAAAAATTAATAAATAAATGCAAGCAATTAAAATTAACACTTACGTTAATACCTTCACACCTAACGTAGCAGGTACTATTACCATTGAACAATGTTTCAAAAATATTCAATCTCCTTCTGAAGATCATAAAGCTAAAATAATCGAGGCTAGAAAGCTAAAATTACAATTTTTTAGTACTAAAAATGAAGTAATAAAAGCTGCTATAAAAAAGGAATATGAAAAAATAAAATTACCACTTCCTTCTGTATCATATAATGGAATATTTAATTCTTATAGGGAAAATAAGAACTATACTTGCGGTACTGGATTATTATATATTGATGTAGACTCTACTGGTTTTATTCCTGAAACGTTGGATAGAAATAAAATATTCAGTTATTATAAATCTGTAGGTGGATTAGGCTATTCAATCTTAGTTAAGGTTAATGATTTAACAATTGAAAATTTCAATTCTACTTATCAATATGTAGTTAACGATTTAGGTATTGAAAATATATATGATGTTGATGCAAAAAAAATAAGTCAACAATCTATTATTTCTTTTGACCCTAATATTTTTATTAATAATAATTCATTTGTTTATTCATCTATAAATGAAGAAAAATTAGATAACATTGAAAAATACCCCACTGGTCACATTAATATAAAAAAAGGAAAACATAATGTAACCGATGGGGTAAAAAATATATTAAAGTATAATAACCTAGATGATTTTGATTTTAATGGTAATGATTATATAGAAGACTGGTATAATGGATTACAATATGTGTACTGTACTAGACCATTCCAATTATTGACAGATGGAAGAAAAAGATATATGATAACTTATATAAGAAATCTTGTATGGTTAAACCCTACTGCAAGTAGGTGTCAAATATTAAATTCCGCAAAGTTTGTTAACCTTAGTATTAGCAATGAACCATTGCCAAATATTATAATAGAAAAGCAAGTAGATTCTATCTTTAAACAATTGAAAGATGGTACATTAGAACCAAAAGTTAAAATCAGAAAGATAATATTCAACCCTAAATGTTTGTTAACAAAGGATGAAAAACACAAGGTAAGATGTGAAAGACAGTCAATATATTATTCTGATGTATCCACTGGGAAAATCTATAATATCATTGAGGATTGGAATTTTGAATTTAATGGTAAAATTACAATTGCTACAGTTACTGATATATCAAAATTGGATGCGGAAACTAAATTAAATAAAAAAACTGTAGAAAAAAGATGGGGTAAAATTAAGGAATATATTAAATCATTAAATGAAGCTAGTAAAGATGAAATTAAGCGATTTAAAGATCTTAAATCTAAGACTGGTAAATCGCCTGATGATGAAGACTTAACCCAACTGATGACAGATATGGATGTTGTTACCATAACAGAACAGTCAATGATTGAATCACCAGAATATATATATGATGATGAAGATTTGGAATTTATCAATTTACATTAATTCACTTGATTTTTTTTCAGTATAATATTGTATCAAGTTGGACTAAGTGAAGTATCAGATATGTTTTTCTTGTCATTAAGGATAAGGTGGTGGCAATATGGCAATCACCTCTTTATTTTTATATTTACACTATGAGAAAGCACATACCAATTCTGGAATATCTAAATGAAATTGGAGCTAAAGAAATAAACTACAAACAAAGAAAAATAACAGCTATTGATGGAGATGGTAAAAATATCACCACAATTTATCTTGCAAAAAGTGTATTATCTAGTTTTAAACTTTCTGATATTTTAAAAAAGGATTTAAAAGAGGGAGATGTATGTTATCATATTCTAGAGGATGAAGATAAAAGTATCTGGCTTTATCCATTACTTATGGGAACAACATTATAATAATTATTCTTCTAATAGTTGAGCAGCTGTAGCGCCTAGGGCATTGGCAATGATTGCAATTGTACTGATTGTAGTATTACTGATATTACGTTCGATTCTACTGATTGTAATAGTATCAACCTCACATAGATCTGCTAAATCTTTTTGGGTCATATTACGCTCTAACCTGTATTTGCGCACATTTAATCCAAAAACCTCTATCAGCTTTTCATTCTTTTCTGGATTCTTTCTTTTCTCAATAATAGCCATCTGCACAAATCACCCAATTATTAATATTTTTATTGTAGACACTTGTGCCTATTTTTATTATCCTGATTAACAGTTAGATAACGATAATTGTAGTGTTCGTGTATTGATTTGATAGGCACAAGTGTTATATTTACATTGTCTAAACAATTGATAATGAAAAAAATAACGACTGTTAGCGTAGTGGCATTGCTATGCCTAAATTTTGGGGCAATTGCTCAACTACACCCGAGAAATATTACCTGCAAAAAAGATACTGTAACAAGCTACAAATATGGTTTTTCTCTATTCAAAACAGGGTATAAGTCATATACTAGGATCACACCATCGCAATTCGCAGGATGGCGTAGGATCATAAGCTACAATCAGACACTGGTAGAGTTATATGCTGTAGCCTTAGGTGCAGGTAATACATTTTCCAATGAGAGAGTTGTAATTGAGGTGAGAGAGCCAGAAAAATTGAATAAAAAATATTGTTACGAGTTGAATGTACCTGCTTATTTAGTTGATAATATGTTCGTAATAATGCACCAGAACCTATTATATCAATACCCAAAGTATGTTGCATCAGTGGTGTGTATCAATGGCTCAGCCTGGTTAAAGATAACTGATAAAGAAGAGGGAATATTACTTAATCCAATGGCGAAAAATGAGAATACTACTTATTAAATCAATGACGCTTCTACTTTGTATTGGCTTAGCGGGTTGCACAGATAATGAATATCCTAATCCCCCACAACCTACACCGAAACCTATACCAAAGGGATGTTTTGTAATTTATGAGAAGGAAGCGCAAGGGGATGTTTACAAGTTTTTCCCCCTGAATTTGCCACCAGAAACAGTAACTGGTATTGTATACATTAATTACAGGGTAGGGGATATTTATTGCCCATAAGACCATCAGTAATTAAATGGTGCCACGTGAATTTAGAAGAAGATAAATTATGGAATTTCAGAGAGAATTATACTTTTCGCAAACAGAAGCATGTCGAACTTATAAGATTTCAGTTCGAAAATTTAAAAAAATAATTAAAGAAAATGGCTTAAATGTAATTGAGGATGAGTTTATATCGCATACAATAGGTGGAAAACCATTTGAAGTAAAAACCATATTCGTTAAAAAGATAGACTTCATCAGAGCTTATATATAGACGTGGAAAAAAGACTTAACTTTCAAGTTATGACAGAACAAGAAAAGGAAGAAGCAATCAAAAAAATAAAAAGCGAGGCTCGTAGGTTACTTTATGCGATTATATTCTTCATAGTTGTTTACTTCACAGGCTGTTTTCAATTCGTTGGATGTTAGGTCTCAACATTAATTAGTAACTATTTATAATTATGAAAAAGATATATACAATATTAATTGTGCTGTTAGCGTGTAACATGCTTTTTGCACAGCAGCAAGCTCCAAAAGGATCAGATAAAATTATTATTAAAAATGATAAATCAGCATCAGATAACTTTATATCTGTAAAACTTATTTTAGCTGAGAAAGGCATCGAAATAGCCTCTCAGGACAAAGATATTTATCAGTTGAAGACTGGTGTTGCTCCTGTCACAAAGTACGGTGCAGGGGCTTATTATGTTGTCTTTTGCAAAGATAATAGCATACGCCTAACAGGCATGTTTAATACAGGTTTTCAATTAAATATGTTGGTAAAAGATACAGATCCATTGATTCAGATCGTTAATCGTGGGATGAAAGGAAGTTTGTTTAATGAAGCTTGGAAAGCGATGAATGAGCTTGCTGCAACACTTGGTGGTGATATTAGTTACACAGGTGGTATTGATGATATGGTAAAGATTAAGCCTGATCCAAAGAAGAATGATGTTTATTAATCCTAGTTTTTTAAAATAAATTTTTTAAAGCCTTAAAATTCTTCCACATTGCAAAAAACAAAAAAATATGGACATAGAAAACAAAGCACAAGGTGAAAAATTAGAAGATGATGCTGATGAAGAATTGGAACTGGAGCAAGGGACAGAACATTACGCAACTCCAAAAGTAATGCTTGATATGATGAAGCAAATAGTTGAGCAACAAAGGCAAGAGAGATTGAAAAATAAATAAACTACTCTTAAATAAATTATGGGAAATTTTTGACTGCCTCTGATGATAAATCAGGGGCTTTATTATTTAAGAATATTTTCACTTTTTTTTATCAAAAACTACATTTTCCTTTTCTGCCTACTATTTATATGTATAAACTAATTAAGTTATGCATATATATAATAACACAGCAACAAGAGTATCAGAAGCAGAACAAATAGGCCGAGATAAATTCATTAGCATCCATAGCGGGATGACCTGGACACCAATGCCTGATAGATATGAAGTCGTTGATCTAAGCGGAGCAACACATATCAACATGTATATTGAGGCCAAAGGCCGAAATATAAAGTCTACAGATTATGGTACAACATTTTTAGAGCTAAAAAAACTAGATAATTTACTGGATATAGCTAAAGCTAACAATGGTAAGGCATTTTATTTTGTAACCTATATCGATGGAAAATCATTCCTGTTTGACCTTACACATGTAAAAGAAAAATATTCAGTACAACAACAATGGATGAACGACATTACAATTGGTGATTATGCCACACAGAAGGTGTTAAAAGATGTGATACATCTGCCATTATTCGCAGCTGATAGGAGGTACAAATAATGATAATAGGTGCAATAATAATACTGATCTGGGTAATAGCGGAGGTACTATGATTTACACAACTCATTATTATGTCAATGGCTTCAGATGGTCAGGAGACAGAATATCAGCAATAAATTGGACTGATGCCGAATATCAGGCATCTATCAAAGGTCTGCATGTTACAGGTAAATTAATCCAAGAAATACCCTGCGATGACAACGGGGACAATATTCAATGGGATAACGCCATTGATTACAATGAAATAGAAAATAATTGAAATGAAAAACATTAAAGAATATAAAAGTATAAAAACTTACACAGCTGATCTACAGCTATCAAGACTAGAGCTAATCACTGATTTCGTGGTATACGAATACAAGATTGATAGAGCCGAATTATTTTCCAGAACACGCAAAAGGGTGATTAGTGAGGCTAGACGCAAGATTGCATTCTTAGGACGAATGTTCTACAATATATCAGGTGATATTATAGCCAAATACCTGCATGTTAATAACGAATGGATATGTCAGTTGATCTATACTGCGTGGGATTATGTTAGCGTAGATAAAGAATATTATGAAGAGATTCAGAAACTTATGGTAAAACTACAGATGTACCACAATGTAACTTTGAAGCCATTGATATAAACATAGAGGCTGCACATGATGCAGCCCATATAGCAACAATCTGTATCATTTTGTCGATCACATATCCAAAAATGATCCGTCAGATTTTGATATTAGATGCAGGTCTTCAACTTCAAACCAACTTTCTTTATGTGTTAGTTCCCGATCAAAATGACCACATAATGCTTTACCATTTTCCACATCAATCACTGTAGTCTCTAAACCGCTATTTATTAGAGGGTTTTTGTGTCTAACTCTATCCCCTGTTTCAATTGTATATTCCATATATTTTATTAAAATCAAATTTGGTTGGAATTTAAGAATTTTCTAATAAGTATGCAGAAAAATGGACAAATCAGGTTCATATGTGGCTTAGACATGTAAGGGGATAGATATCCGAGCGGTGAATGGTGCTACTAGGTCTGATGTTACTTCCTAGCATTAGTTTAGGAACATAGCACTAATCATCAGAATCCTCTCTATTAAGTTCGTAAACCTTTTTCTTAATTCTTGCAATCATTTTGATTTGATCCTTTTTTTCTTTGATCGCAAGTTTAATCTCTGCACGATATGCCTTTTCACTCATATTTGCTTCTGCACTTAACTTCTTAACCAGTAAGTTCTCATTCGTTAGAAAAATATTAATGTAAACTGATCTCATCATTACTGTAACTAGAACAACATATATATAAATGCTATTCCAAGTCCTGCCAGCACCAAATGTATAAAAAATGAGGATTGTGCAAAATGCAATGGAATAAATTCTGGTAAACCAAACTGCATATGGCCTATCAGGTAATAATTTCGTTATTTGTCGAATTGTAATATCCGAGGCAAATGTAAATATGATGTTGAAGGCGACCATCATTAAAAAACCAACTAATAAATAAATAATTACCAATGCAAATAGATTCATTTCTATCTCCAACATATCGAATTTTTGCTGAAGCCAAAAGCTAAGTTTCATTAGTAAGAAAAATTGGGTTGTGATATATAATATCATAGCCAGAGAATACAGCGGGTTTCTAAATTCGTGCATTATTTAGAGTTTAGGGATAGTTTGAGATTAGGTTAATTTTAATTCATTTGAAATTGGATGGCTAATGTAAATATATAAAAACAGATTAAAAGTAAAAGCCACCTGAACCTGCAAAAGGATTGATAACCATCTGCATTAATTTGTAGGTGGTTTTTTATTTAATTATGGCGGTTATAAAATTTAGTAATGCAGTAATCAGACTTAAGATTATTATAATCTCACTTATTGTTTTTTTTGAAAATATTTCTTTCATAGTATTAAGGGCGATATGTAGTCGTTGATTCAAGTAAATTTCCATTTTTGTCGTATTTCTTAGTTTCACTTAATGGGTGATTTCTCAACAGCCAAGTAAAAAAGCATTTTATGAGTGTTTTGAAAAACTCAAAGGGTGAAAATTTTATGTTCTTTAAAATCATAATCCAAAATTACCTATACAATTAATACGTTTTTATTTTTCTCATTTACTATCTAACGGGAGTAAATATCATAACCATTTTTATTTCTCTATCGTCTAAGTACCGACTATCTGCACCTAGTAAGTAATGGTAAATTTCTGTATTATTTATATCCCGATTTAGCGGAATTATAACGGAATTATAACGATGTAAATCATACTGTTTTTTCATATGCTAAAATTACCTCGGATTATGTTATGTGTCAATATGTACACCTTACAAAGGCTTTACGGTTTGGAGTTAATAAAGAAAAACTAAACTTTATTAAGTTGTTGCATCTCTAATAAGCCCTTATTGAAGCTATTTATCTGAAAGAATCAGGTAATGGCAGCAAAAAAAGACAATAAATATGCAGAAAAATGGACTAAACAAGTCGTTTTAGATCATTTAACACAAATTTTGCAAAAGGTAAAAACAGATAAGATTTTTTATCTGGGTGTTGCGTTGGCTGAACTAGACCTTTATCATCAAGTATGGTCAGAATGGACTAAAAAATTCGAGACTGATAAGCAAGTTTCCGACACAATAAAAAGGATTGAAGGTCTTATTGAAGCTAACATACTACAGCTTGCAGGTTCAAACAAGATGAATACTGCCATTGCAATATTTGTATTAAAAAATAAGTACAAATGGAGCGATAAACATGAGGTTGACCACACCAGTAAAGGTGAGTCAATTGTCTGGAATGAGGTGAAAACCTATGATAATGGAAAGGATTCTGAATAATTGAATCTAACCATTAAACAAACTATTGCACTAGACCTATTAGAGGATGATATCACTACTGAGATCATCTTTGGAGGTGGTGCAGGATCAGCAAAGTCATTCTTAGGATGTTATTGGGTTTTAAAAAACTGCTTAAAATACACTGGTTGCAGATATTTAATAGGTAGATCAAAATTAAAAAGCCTTAAAGAAACCACATTAAACAGCTTATTCGATGTCTGTAAATTACAGGGATTAGTACCAAATGAGCATTTCAATTATAACCAACAATCAGGTGTAATTAAGTTCTTCAATGGTTCTGAAATCATTCTTAAAGACTTATTCACATATCCAAGTGATCCAAATTTTGATTCATTAGGTTCATTAGAGATCACAGGAGCATTCATTGATGAGTGCAACCAGGTCAGCGAAAAGGCGTGGTTAATAGTGAAGTCACGTATCAGGTATAAATTAGATGAGTTTGACATTATTCCAAAGATTTTGGGCACATGTAACCCTAGTAAAAATTGGGTTTACAGTGAGTTTTATAAGAAAAGTAATGATGGCTCATTAGAGCAATATAAGAGGTTTATACAGGCTTTAGTAACAGATAACCCTTATATATCACAACATTATATTGATTCATTACACACCTTAGATCAGGCATCTAAGGAACGTTTATTATTCGGGAATTGGGATTATGATTCTGATCCATCAACACTCTTATCATTTGATCAGATATTGGATTTATTCACAAATAAACATGTTTCACCTGATCCTACAAAGAAAGCTATAACAGCAGATATAGCTATGCAGGGAGCTGATAAGTTGGTGATAACCTATTGGAATGGATTCATTGCAGAACAAATTAACGTAATACCAAAGAGTGATGGACCTGGAGTAATTACAGCAATAGAAAATATGTCTAACACCTATGGAGTGCCAAAGAGCAGAATAGTATATGATGCTGATGGTGTTGGCTCATTCGTAGGTGGATTCCTCCAAGGTGCAAAAGCATTCCATAATGGTGGTAAAGCCCTAAACAACGAAAACTATAAAAATCTTAAAACTCAATGTATCTACAAGTTTTGTGAGAGAGCATCATCTAGTGGTTATTACATCAAAGACCTAAGGTATAAACAAGATATAATAGTGGAATTAGAGCAGCTTAAACGCTGTAATATGGATAATGATACAGGTAAGTTGGAGGTGATCGGGAAAGATCAGATTAAACAGATCATAGGCCATAGCCCCGATTTTTCAGACAGTTTAATTATGCGTGAATACCTCGAATTAAAACAACCTTTCTTTTTCGTATAGAACAGACTATTTATAAACATATACCCTCATTACATGAGAGATTACAACAAAAGATTAAAACAATGAAGCGTGGCATTTTTAGACCTATTTTTTTACAACAATAAACCTGAGCCAATACGGCAAAAGGCACAAACAGCACCAATAGTATATCCATTGATCAATAATGGTGTGACGTGGTTTACCGATAATAGTACTCAGTACATTACAAACGGATATACAAGTAACCCTGTAATTTATTCGATAGTGAAGCAAATTTCAGATAAGATTGCAGCAGTGCCATTCTACTTATATACCATTGAAAAGGATAAACAGAAAGATTTCAAAAGGTATAAATCATTTAATACTAGTAACAACCTGATGAGCGTGGAAGCGTTCAAATGCAAGTCTTCATCAATGGTAGAAGTGCATAGCCACGCCATTATGAACATACTGGAACAACCGAATCCTAATCAGGGATGGTCTGATTTTGTGAAAGAGGTTGTTGGTTATAAGTTGGTTACTGGTAACAGTTACATATATGGTGCTAAGCCTGAGTTTGGGGTGAATAAGGATAAAATAATATCTCTTACAGCATTACCTGCTCAGTTAATGAATATTGTAGCAAGCAATAATCAGGTAGATTACTATAATCTAATTGGTAACAATCAAAGGTTGGAAAAGGAGAATATTCTGCATCTCAAATTTTGGAACCCTGACTTTTCATCAAGTCAAAATGTATATGGTATGTCACCATTACGTGCAGGACTTAAAGTAATGTCATTAAATAATGAGGCTTACAATGCACAAGCTAATGTGATGGCAAATAGAGGTGCATTTGGTATGTTGACCGCTTCAGGCGCTGAGAGTCCAGAGCAAATGGAACAAATGAAAGATCGGTTCAAAACTGCGTCAGCAGGTGAAATTATGATAGTTTCACAGGAATTATCGTGGACTCAATTTGGACAGCCATCAGATGAGTTACAGATTTTGGAATCAATGGATATTAATTTACGTGACTTATGTAATATTTACTCATTTCCATCTCTTTTACTTGGAAACACAAACGATAAAACATATTCCAACTACAGCGAAGCAGCCAAACAAATGGTATTTAACACATGTGTACCACTGTTAACTGAGTTAAGAGATAATTTGAATAAATGGCTTGTAGCACCATATAGTAAAGCCGATGGTAAGCAATATTATATAGATTTTGATATTACTGTTTTACCAGAATTAGCTCAAAACATCAATGAGTTGATTGATCAGCTCGAACGCCAATATTGGTTAACACCAAATGAGAAGAGAGCTGCAGTTAAATTTGGTACTCTTCCCGATCCTGCAATGGATAAAATATACATACCTAATAGTCTAGTACCAATTGATGAACAATCAATATCATTGGATAACACTAATAATCAGGATTTAAGCGATTATCAATAAGCTTTTCAAAGGATCACATAATATATAGATTATGAATGAAAAGCAGTATTACAGGGCTTATAGTAACCTGATTAAAAGACATGAGAGACTATCTTATCAGATTGTTTTAAAAGGATTTAAACAGATATATACTAAAGCAGCAAAGGAATATTTAAACAATCCATCTATTCCAATCGATCTATTGGTATCAGAATCTGATACATTAGATATTCTGGTTAACATATATAATAGTGTTGGTATGGCTACTGCATCTATGGTATTTCAATCATTGCCGAAGCAGAAAGCTAGTAATCTAATATTACAGACTAAAGCCAAAAAGCCAACTCAATACAAACCAACACCTGAACCACCAATAGATCATATCAATTACTGGAAAACTGAGTTTTTGCGGTTTACTCAAAGTAAGGATTGTGCAAAAAAGGTATCTGGTATAACCAAAACCACAAAGGAGCAGATCAGACAGGTGATGCAACAGGCAGTTGAAGAACAGTTATCACATAAACAAACTGCTAAGCTGATATTGGAAAAGGCTGATGCAATAGATACAAAGAAACGTGCATTGCTCATCGCCAGAACGGAAAATGCAGTTGGAAGTAACAAAGGAGCAATGTATGCTGCAAAATCTAGTGGTTTAGTTTTATACAAAAAATGGATAGCAAGATCTGGTGATAGTCGTACACGTGATGCGCATGCGGGGATGGTAGATTCTACACCGATTCCAATTGATCAGGCGTTTGAGGTTGGGGGTGAAAAGATGATGCAGCCAGGTGATAGCTCACTAGGTGCTAAAGCACATAATATATGTAATTGTAGATGCACCGTTGCATTTATCCCTGCGTCAGAAGTGATTCAACAAGGTGTTAACAATCCAGTGCCAGTTAAAAAACCAGTAAAACAACCTGATTTATTTGATAAACCAATTTTAATACAGGATCTGAATAGATTTAAACCTGCTTCAACAGTTAAGGAGGCACAACAATGGATTGTCAATAACCAAATAGCTAAAGAGGCAAACATTGATTGGATTAAAGATGTTGATGTAGCTAATGAGGTGAATGGGGTACTATTTGAACTTAAAAATAGATTTGGTTTTGATTCATTGGTACAAATCGGTAATAATCCTAAACAAAATAGTGCATTGATGAGTGCCAATTATAAGACTTTGAATATTAGAAACTCATATTGGAAGACCAACGATATTATAAAAAAGAACTACCAAAGTAATACATCAGAGGGGTATCAGGTAAGAATGACTAAAAATTTGGAGATTGCCAGACATAATTATGAAAGTACTAAGAATTACAGGTGGTTGAAAATAGTTAAGGAGTACGAAGAGCATATTAAATTCAAAAGATGGACAGTTGAATATGGTGCGGATAAATATCTGGAAACAACAATCCACCACGAATTTGGTCATATTCTACACGATCAATTAGCAGGTGGTATTAATGGTGCTAGGGTATTATCAGAAGCCCGTAAGGCAAAACAAGGCTATATCCAAATGGCTGAGCAATTGAATAATGAACAGATTGAAATATATAGACTTGCCAAAAAAAATGGCGATATTTATAAGGTTTCTGCGTATGGATCTTCTGATCACAGAGAGTTTTTTAGTGAAACCTTTGTAATGTATATGGCGAAAGATCCTGAGCTACCTGTTTACATCAGTAGTTTTTTTGATAAGTTTTTCACTTTATCAAAGATGTAAGTATTTATAAATATGATTAAAGACATAAAATATTGTAGTAAGTGCATTAATTTCAATGGTGATGATTTTACATGCGCAGCATTCCCGAATGGCATTCCTAATGAGATCTTATCTGGCAAAATAAAGCATATTTCAAAATTCCCAGAACAGATTGGTGATGATGTTTTCTTTGATAAGATTCAATTCCTTAAAGATGGTGGTATTGATACCAGAGACCTAGAAGAATGGGATGATATGATTATTGAGGATTAATTTATTGCTTACGTTTTTTCTTGATGGATGTTGAATCTTTAGAACTGGCTTCAACATTAAATAGATATTTTACGACAAATAATAGAAATCCACACACATTGGCAGTTGTTGTTCCGATTAATAAGGAAAGCACTGTGTCAGAGAGTTTTAAATCACCTCTACCAGCTGCAATTAAAATGATGAGAACCATAGTTAACCAAATGCATACTAATGAGAATATTAGGTCTGCATATACTTTTCTTTGTTCAATATTTTGTGCATAGTTTTTATTCATTAAAGAACGAGCTTCGAATTCCAAATCAAATACTTCAGCAATGCTCTTTTCATCAGCGTTATCCTTTATTTCTGGTTTTTCTACTGATTCTTCAAAAAGTTCTTCGGAAAATAGCTCAGGCATTATTTCTTTTTTAAAAATTTCTTGAAATAATCTATCATATATTCATTTGGGATTATTGGTTTTTGTTCCTGAACAGCCTTAGTCCAAGGTGAATCTTCTTTATGTGACCAATTTGATAATTGTATACCATCTTTATCTTTACATGCTTTCCAAGTAAATTCTAGTACTGCTTTTATATCTGAATCCGATAGATTAACGGGGGATGAGTATAGACTTAGCAAGTTGTTAGTTATCCTTCCGCTTCCAAATACTCTTAAAGAGTCATAAAGTGGCCTGATTACGGGGCCATAACTCCAAGCCTCTACATTTTCATTAACTAAAGGTTTTTCTTTTAAGGCTAAATAGAATCCATTGGCTATATAAACCATTTTTTGTAGTTGCATATTAGTAAGGCGAATATCTTCTTGAAAAGATTTCTCTATGAAATGTGAAGCTATTCCTAATGCTGATTCCATTGTTTAATTATTTTAATATAAATATCTACATATTTTTAATATTGTACATACTATTAAAGTAAAATTTGTCGGATGTATAAAGGAAGTCAGTGGTCTTAAGACTAATAATATTAAGTTTTAAGACTTAGTAAAGCCTATTCAACAGCCTATTTATCTGAAACAATCAGATATAAATGGCAAAAAAGTTACAGCACAAATCTTATGAATTTACTGATCTACAGGTAGACACAGACAGCAGAACCATCAGTGGTTATGCCTCTGTATTCAATGTTGTTGATTCCGATGGTGATCTGATCACAAAGGGATCATTCAGTAAAACACTATCTGGAAACAAAGCTCGTATTGTACACCTTTATCAACACAATCCAGTACAGTTACTTGGTCGTCCGACCATTTTACATGAGGATGAAAAAGGCTTATACTTTGAAACTACAATTGCCAAAACACAATTAGGTGATGAAGTTCTGGAGCTTTATAAGAATGGTACAATCAAAGAACATAGTATAGGATTTCAAACGGTTAAATCAACTAATAGAGGTTCTTATAATGAGATCAGTGAAGTGAAATTATTTGAGTTCTCCAGTGTTACGTGGGGAGCAAATAGTCAGGCTCAGTTTACAGGTTTCAAAAGCCAGTTTGCATCAGATACAATAATTGAGAACTGCGATAAAATGATAAAAATGTTGAAGTCAGATATCACAACTGATACTGTAGATCAACTAAACATATTTCTAAACCAAGTTAAAACCACACACTTAAACTTAACCGAAAAGTCAGTTGCTGATGAGTCAGACCCGTTGCAAAACAGTCAGGACACAGATAACCCGATGGTGATAGATGAAGTTGTTGAGGTAAAAAACAACGATTTAGAACTTATACAATCCTTTATAAAAGGATATAAAACACAATTAACATTCTCATAAACAAACAAATGGAATTAAACATTAAAAATGAATTGGAGCAATTAGGCGCAACAATTAAAACAGACTTAGAAAAGTCAAATATAGAATTAAAATCTGAGGTAAAAACTCAATTAGATGCATTGCAAGGTCAATTTGACCAATTAACTGCTAAAAATGCAGATATCGCAGCTAAAGGATTAACCTTTGGTGAAGAATTAAAAAATCAATTCAGCTCAACTAATCCCGATGTATTAGCTAAAGGATTCAAATTTGAATTAAAGGCATCAGTATTAAAGCCACAGGCTGATATTAATCCTGAGTATAAGCCAGGTATTACTGGTTATGCAAACCGTAAAGTAAATGCTAGACAATTGTTTGCTATTGGCTCTACATCGAGTGATGCAGTAAAATATGTAAAAGAATCTGGCTATGTGAATGGTGCAGCAATTAAAGAAGAAGGTGTTATCTCTGGTGAATCTAGCTTTGCTATCAACCAAGAAACTGCATTAGTTAAAACTATCTCTACCCACTTAATTGTCTCAAAAGAGATGTTAAATGACGTTGACGGTATTTCAAGTTATTTACAAAATCGTGTACCTGCAAAATTAGCGGAGAAAGAAGATCAGGAATTATTGTTTGGTACTGGTGATATCAAAGGTGTAGCGGTAACTGCTGTTCAATTTAGTGGAACTACTTTGACTATGGGTTCTGGTGCTACAGTTAACCAATACGATGTATTAAGAGTTGCTATCAATATGATTGCTAAAGCTGATTACACTGTATCTGCAATCTTGGTTAACCCGACAGATAAAACAAAATTAGAATTAGCTAAATCAAGCACTGGTGAATACTTGTTCCCATCTGGTAATATGAGTGTTGCAGGTGTTCCAATTGTAGAATCAAATGCTATTACCGAAGGAAAATTTTTAGTTGGATCGTTCCGTGATGGAGCAGAGATTAAAGAACGCCAAGGTGTTGCAATTTCTTACTATCCATCAGATGGTGAAAATGCTAAAAAAGGTTTAATCACTATCGTTGCAGAAGAGCGTTTAGCATTACCTGTATATCACAATGGTGCATTCGTTGCAGGTGATTTTACATCAGCAATGGCAAAATTAAAATCTTAATCACTGACCTGATTATTATACTCAATGAAGGTGGTGGAAATATCCATCACCTTTTTTATTTAAAGAAATATACATGTTAACCTTAGAACTTACAAAACAATACCTGAATATTCATCCTAGCAATACCACAGAAGATACATTAATTCAACTATTGATAGATGCAGCCGAAATACAGGCATATAAATTAATTAGCACAACAGAAGGAATGATAGATAATGCCTTGATTGATCTTGCTTTATTAAAAGATATTGCCTCAAATTATATGCACAGGGAAAACTATTTAGATAGTAAAAATGGTGGTTTAATATTGTCTAATGGTACTCTTTCAATTCTGAATCAATATAGAAAGGTCATTGTATACTAATGAAGAATGCAAAGAAATATAGCCAACTGATTGAATTCTGGAAAGAAAACAAGGTTCCCAATGGGCAGGGGGGGAGTTTTGCAACTTACATGTTAGATTTTCCTGATTATGCTCATATAGTTACAAAAGATGAAACCAAAACCCTACAAGAGGGACAATTAATATTGGAAGGGTTTTACGAGATCTATCTTAGATATAGATTTGATATTTCAATCCTGAAAAGCCATCAAATCAAACTAAAGGGTAGGAATTTAACGATTCATTCAATCGTAAACGTGGATGAATTAAACAAAGAATACAAGCTGATTGCGAGTGAATCAGATAACAATATAGAGGTTTTTGAAAATGAAAACCCTTATGAAAATTATGGGTGAAAAATAACCCTTAACAACTTAATGTTAAGGGTCGAAAAAATGGTAAATCAACCCCATTTTTAACGCTTTATCATTGCTAATATATATAAATAAATGAATATACAATATAATATAAAGACACAAATTGAAGATTATGATCCAAATTTGTGGAATGCTCAGGATGCGAATGAGGTAAAGACTGTAGTTAACAGCAAAGCAGATCTTACAGCATTACAATCTGAGATTGATAACAGGGTAAATGCACAAACAGATATCATCAATGATATTGTAGATCTGCAAGATCAAATTGGTAACTTATCTGGTAATACAGGCGGTGATTTGAGTAGTTACTATAACAAACAACAATCAGATTCAAGGTTCTTATCTATAACAGGTACTACATTGTTTTCTGGTGATTATAATTCATTGACCAATAAGCCAATAATACCATCAATCAGTGGGTTGGCAACTGAAACGTGGGTTAATTCGCAGGGGTTTTTAAAGAGTTTTGCTCAGGATTTCAACTATAATTCATTAACTAATAAACCAGATCTGAGTTTGAAAGTTGATAAGGTAGCAGGTAAATCATTATTAGCTGATACAGAGATTACCAGATTGTCAACAGTTGTTAATCAAGACTTAAGTGGTTTACAGGCGGTAGATCAAGATCTACAAAATCAGATAGATAGCTTATCTGGTGGTAATGCAGATTTAACAAATTATTACACAAAGGCACAAAGTGATGGTAAGTATATAGGTACTGGTACTACTATGTTTGATGGTAACTATAATTCACTATCCAACAAGCCTGATTTGGCCATAAAAGTTGATAAGGTTGCAGGTAAAGGATTATCAACAGAAGATTATTCAACAGTTGAAAAAAGTAAATTAGCTTCAATTGCTAGTGGCGCTACAGTTAACCAAACAAATACTTATCTATTAGACAGGGCTAACCATACAGGGGCACAAGCAGCAACAACAATAACACAAACAGCAACCGCAAGATTTGCAACTGATTCTGAAAAAACAACTTGGAATGCAGCAGTGCCAAGTACTAGAACAGTAGCAGGTAAAGCATTAAGTGCAAATATTACGCTTGTAAAGGGTGATGTAGGTCTGGCCAATGTAGATAATACAAGTGATGCAAATAAACCTGTAAGTACAGCAACTCAAACAGCTTTAAATCTTAAAGCAAATGTTGCAGATGTTATTAGTAATAGTTCAGATACGTATGGTACTAAAATAACCAATATTGTTAGCTGTACGCAAGCACAATATGATGGTCTAACACCTGATACAGGTACATTTTATATAATAATATAATGATTAAAATCAGTTCAACATCAATAGCCAAAGGATATATAGGATCTACCGAAGTTCAAAAAATAATGTTGGGTAGTTCATTAGTTTGGCAAAAGGAGAGTACGCCTATTGAAGATGGTTTATTGCCTGGTATGACGTTTATAGCCTTACCATCTGATAAATGGGCAGAAAATGCGCCACACGTATACACCCAAACCAGCAATGAAGGATTCGGTTTATTGCCTTATGAAATGGCAGGTGATGGTATTTTTGTTTACGAATACCACGGAGACGAAGTAACAGATTTTTATCTACGAAAAGTTGACCATAGCAGAGTTGATTTTTGGATTGAAAATAATGGAAGCATCATCATATTCGCAAATGATATAAGTGCTACATACATCACTACAGCATCAATAGGTACATATTATGGATATAGAAAAGTTGCAAATAACATTGATTTGATTAGCACTACAGATGGTGTAATATTTACCAGTTTATACAATTTTGGTTCAAGACCAAACCATAACCAAATAGCGACTTGGTATCAAAATATGAACAAAGGATTATACTACCTACAAGGTAATGGAATAATAAGCCCGTTACTGCCAGATGCTAATTATCTAACCCTACCATCAGAATATACAGAATCACCAAATAATGTTTACACAGCTATTACTGAAACTAGAATAACCCTAGATGCAAAGGTAGTCGGTGAAGGCTTCATAGCAATGAGGTATACTAATACAGATTATAGTGGTGAATTATTTTTAGGTACTTTGGATGATGTGGTAGGGCAGTCTGTAGGGTGCTTTTTTTATAATGGTGGGTTGTATTGGGAGGTTATAGATGGTGTAACTGAACTGGCTGTAAATATGTCAGAAGGAATGTTTGCCGTACTCCGAAAAACACCAACTAATATAGTTCTACAGACTACAACCGATGGTGTAAGCTTTGTAACCGTACACGATTTTGGTGTATTAAATTATGAATGTGTAAGGCTATTTACATCAGCAGGTGCTAAATATCATTACGTACAGGGTAAAGGTTTAACACTTTAACAGTGTTGTAGCCAGTTTTGGAACTATTGTAATGGTAACGAATCCTGCAAATGGGGAATCTGTAGATGTTGAGGTGAATAATAGGGTACAATATTCTAGGAAATTGGTGTTTGTTGGAAAGGAGTGGCTAAAGTTGAAGATGATGGCCGCTACGTAGCGGTAGCATTCATTAACTTTAATTTAGTTATATTCAGTTTCTTGAAATTTCTAACACTATTTCCAAAGTGTTTTATGTCATTAAAGCTAATAGATACCCCCGTTTAATGGTGGTTGGTGTGTCAATTTCTTCTTTTACTGTTGATAAAAATGCCCGCTTGTTAACAACTATTGTTCTCTTATCAGGGCTTATGAAAGTATATTTGTTTTCGTAAATGCAAAAGGGCTGATACCTTCAATATCAACCCATTTGGCTAAAAACATTTACATTAAAGCTTATGCTGAAAATTTTAATGCAAAAGAAGAGTTCTGGTTTCTCTTTCTACTACGAAAGTAGTAATTACAATTGTAAATACTTACAAGTGGAAATGTTGGAATTGTTAACAACAACCTCTGGTACGCTGTATTTCGTTGTTAAGATGTTGATTCATTTACAACTCTTACCGACACCATTTATTATGTAAATGATGTTTATTTTGGTTTAAACCAAGATTTTTTAAAAAAGCCACATTAATTTGTGGCTTTTTTTGTTCTTGCTGTTCTGCAATTTTTGTGTGGAAAATGTTTTTTTACTTTTTTATCTTTTTACTTTTTTATCCTTTTATCCTTTTGTTTTTTTATCCTTTTGTTTTTTTTAATTCGCTCAATGCAGCTTGGATGTTTATAAGACTAAAATTTTTACTGACACCTTACTTTATGTCAGATTAAAAGCTATCTTGAAAGAGTAGCTTCTTATTTATGCCTGTCTTAAGTATCTAATTTATGGTAAAATTCAGTAATCTCGTTCATTACTTCATTCATCATTTTTAGTGTTGGTTGTGCATAAGTTTCAACCCCAACGAAATCACCAAAATGACCACTAATTAATATAGTTATCCAAGCTTCATCATATTCTACTCTAATTGGATAAATAAGTTCGGTAAAAAATGGCCTTATCCCTCTACTTCCAGATTTTTTTTCTAATGGTTTGACCTTTATCAAAGGTATTGTTTTTAATTTCTCAATAAGCTTTTGGACGTTTGGGTGTATATATTCGCTCATATTGATCTAGTTAAAATTTCAATATATGAAATTTTTTTTGCTGCATTATTACCTCTTCATACTATTTATAGATATGAGAACCAGAAACGATTTCAACATCAAAATAAATGGATTAGATAAGTCATTAGACAATCTATCCAAATTAGCAAAACACAATGAAAAAGCAGTAAAGGATGCAATTGCAGAAACAGCTATCAACATTGAAAGAAAAGCAAAAGAAAATTTAGGGGCAACAGGATTTAAAGATTCAGTGGGTGGTATTGCACAATCAGGTTATATCCTATATAGAGCTGATCGTATGGGTGCAGAAGTAGGATTCAATAAATTCTACGCCCCATACATCGAGTTCGGAACTGGCGTAAACGTAGATGTACCATCAGGATTTGAGGATTTTGCTTGGCAGTTTAAAGGCGATGATTTAAGAGAGGTAAATATTAAACCGATGCCATATTTCCATCCTGCATTAAATAGCGAATTGGAAAACTTTAAACAGAAATTGAAGGATAGTTTGAAAAGACCTTAAAGAGGAATAAATAAATTTTTTATTATG
The DNA here is from genome assembly GCF_900100435.1 of Pedobacter sp. ok626. Lineage (GTDB taxonomy): Bacteria > Bacteroidota > Bacteroidia > Sphingobacteriales > Sphingobacteriaceae > Pedobacter. Next base: position 192,450 of record NZ_FNEX01000005.1, read on the forward strand.
GTAAAATAATTTCATATTTATTCTAATGCTATATTGGATAGCAGGTTAGAGAAATAGTGAGGATGAATATAAATTCCAAAAAAGTAACGAAGTTAACCGCTCTTGGTAGATTAGTTTTAGCTATTGTAAAAATTGTTAAAGAAGTTTATGTGATGTTAATGTAGTTATTAACGCTCCTAGTTTTATAGCTAGGAGTTTTTTTATTTTAGTGGGAATCATAATTCAATATTCCATTTGTGTTTGCAGTCTTTGCATCTGTGTTTATCCACCTTTGAGTATTTATATTTTCCACCTTCAATTATTACCATAAACAAGCACCAAAAAGCAAGGAAAACCCATATTGTTCTAAAGTCAAAATAAGCCAATAGGGTAAATGGTATAGTTAGCACAGCGCAAATTTTAATTCTGATCAGCATCTTTTTATGTGTGTCAGCCCAAGTGTTTTCACTTTGACAATTTGGGCAGGATGGGTTTTGAATCATAGCGTTTAATTTTTTATAAGTTTAGGAACAATTTTTCAATTATCGATATGGTAACTAAATAATATTAAGTTGTTTAAGTAATAAAATGCACCTCATTAGCCTATTTATGGTTAATGAATGAACATGCTTTAGACCCTTCCAACACTTACCGCAAGGCTTATTACGATAAGTTATACAATCAATTATCTGTTATTTCTGGTAAAACAATACCAGTGTATGATAGGGTAGATGATGCTGCGGTAGCTCCCTTTGTTGTACTCTCCAACATAACTTTAACCCCCCTTTTAAATACCACTGGATATGCGTTTAAAGCATCTATTGTACTAGATATAGTTACAAGATTCACCACATCAGGGGGTAAAAAGTTGGTTGATGATATCAGTAATCTGATTTTTCAAAAGATTCTTACTAGGGATGTTTTTTATTCTGTTGAGAATTGGAATATATACACCAGTAAGCTAGAAAGTACCAGATATATAGAGAGTGAATCAAATAGTGGTTACGTAATCCGCAAGCTCATCACCTTCAATAACAATATTCAACAACTATAATATGCAGAGGAACATCTTAACAGGATCTGAGTTCTTATTGTATAATATAGATAATGAACCAGTGGCATATTCAAAGAATTGTGCAATTAAAATAAATAATAGTCTAACTGATGTGACCACAAAATCATCTGATTCGTGGTCTGAATATATGGTTGGATTAAAGGATTGGAGTATTGAATTTGAGGGATTAGTATCATATGGCGATGATTTCAATACATCTTTTTTTGTTAACAAATTTCAAAATAGTGAGCCATTCTTTATAAGGTTTGGTGTAATCCAAGATAATTTCACACATGCATTTTTTGGTGAGGTTCATATTGAAAGTATAGATCAAAATGCAGATAATGGTGAACTAGTATCATATTCAGGATCATTTAAAGGTATTGGTAATCTAAGTTTTACAGATGAAGGTACACCTGAGCAATCAGGTTATATTAAAACAGAAACAGATCCTGTATTTCGTGGATCAGCAGCATATAATATAAGTGATGCAGATAAGGTTAAATGGCATGCTGCGCATGATAAAATTGTAAAAGAAATAAACTTCTTTACTGTAGGTGATATAACCACATTGAAACTAAAATTCCAAGATGGAATTGAATACACCTCATCTTTTAAAAACGTAACTGGTACAGTTGATCTAAGTGGATATTACACCAAAGGTCAGACTGATACAATGCTTGCAGTCACTCAGGTGGACATAGATAATGCAAATACATTATTATCCAACATTGCAAATGATAATAAATTAACTCCAAACGAAAAGGTTAATGTTCTAAAGGAATGGCAGATCATTATGGATGAGAAGCCTGTATTGGTACAGCAAGCAGTTACGTATGGATTGGAAACAATTGATTATGATGTATCATTCAATAGCTTAGAATTATACTTAGAACCATTGTTGTTATCGATGCTTACAACTAGTAACATTGAAGGCTTCGAACTACGTAATTATTTCAGAGCTTACTATGACCAAAAAGTTTTACTACTTAAAAAGGTAAGTGAAGCATCGAAACATTATACAGATGATTCAATTGATAAGATCAATATTGGAGGTAGAAATTACCACTTAAATGGTGATCAGGTTTTCACTATATCTCAATCTGTTAATCAACTAATACAGAGTGGTAACTATCCAATTAATAGCCAATTAGCTTTATCATTTTACGCTAAATCTATTGAAGGGATTAACAGGTTAAATCTTGAATTTGATGGACAAACAGGAAAAGAATTCTTCATAACAAATGCGTGGACACGCTATACATGTATATTAAACACTGGTGATATTCCAACATTGTTTGGTAGGCTTAAAGTTGTAAATCGTTTTCCTTACAAGTTTCCTGCAAGTTTTGGATCAGGTACATCCAACTCCGTTGAGGTAAAAGACATGATGGTAACATTGGGAAATAAGCCAATGGACTTTGTGCATGCACCAGCAGATTTTTTTGCAATAATTAATCAGGCAAAACTTGATGCTCAGGCAGCAGCAAAGTCATATACTGATGCTCAGGATTTATTTAATCAATCATTAATTGAGGCTTTAGTTGATGGAAAAATTGATGATATAGAGCAGATTAATCTGGATTTATTGGAATCTAATCTCCAAGCTGCAAAGGACTATTCAGACGTTGTATCATTAAATGCAAAGGTACTGGCAAATGCTTACGCTGATGGATTGATAACAGATTTTGAACAACAAATTATTGATGCTTCCAACGCTAATATCTTAGCTGCAAAGCAGTATACTGATACTCAAAGAGCATTAAGTGAGATAGTAACAAAGTCTTATGCAGATGGCATTGTCGATGCTACAGAAACAGCACTAATTAATAATGCTAATAATAATCTGGCAGCAGCGAAGGCATATAGCGATGCTCAGGATCTTTATACAAAAACACTAAGTGATGCATATGCAGATGGTAAGGTTTCAATTGAAGAACAAGCAAGAATCAATGCAATACAGGCATCATTGGATGCTGCCAAAGGCTATACAGATACACAGAGGGTATTGAGTGAAACAGTTACAAAAGCTTACGCTGATGGAATTGTAGATGATGTTGAAGCTGTATTAATTCAAAATTCTCAGGATAACCTTGCAGCAGCAAAGCAATATTCAGATGCACAGGACTTATTAACTAAAACATTATCCAATGCCTACGCAGATGGAAAAATAAGTACAGAAGAACAAAACAGAATCAATGCCGTACAAACATCATTGGATGCTGCAAAAGCATATACAGAAGCACAAAGGGAATTAAGCGAAACAGTTATAAAGGCGTATACAGATGGTGTTATAGATGATGAAGAGGCCAGAGCCATAGCTGATGCACAAGCAAAATTAATTGCTGCAAAAGCTTATTCTGATCAAAAATTATTAGAAGCAAAAACTGAAATAACTGATTATGTTGATGTTTCAATATTGGATAAAGCAAATGAAATCATAGCAAACACTACAGGTCAGATCAATGTAGCCAATACAGCAACATTACAAGCTGCAAATTCTGAGGCCGAAACAAAAGCCAATGCAGCAAAAGATGCTGCAATTGCATCAGCAAACAGTTATACAGCCGCTCAAAAAGTATTAGTAGAAGTTACAGCAGCCGCATACGCAGATGGAAAGGTAACAGCAGAAGAGCAAGCCAGATTAACACAAGCAGCAAATAACCTGCAAGCAGCCTACGATGATTCTACCAATAAAAGTAATGCAGCAGCTCAGTATGGTATAGCTGCACAGAATTTACATAATGCTTTAGTTTCAAATCTTAAATCGTTAGCGTACAGTGATATCGTTGAGGTTAGTAAATTAGGTAGCACAGTAATCGAAAATGGTGTGATTAAGACTAATCTACTTAGTGCAGATTATATCAAGAGTTCAATAATCAATTCAACTTATGTAAATACATTATCATTAGATGCTTCGGTAATTACATCTGGTCTTATTAGTGCAGATAGAATTGATGTTACTAATTTGGTTGCTACAAATATTGCTGCAACCACTGGAACTATTGGGCCACTTAATATTGGCTCATCTAACTTATGGTTAGGTAATGCTAACACGTGGACAGCTAACGAAAGTGTAGTATCATTGAATGCTGATTATCATTTGTTTCGTGAAAATGGTTCAATATCTGGACAGGTTCGAGAGGTTGCATTTAATTTAAATTCTGCTTTGGCAGGTGAAAATTACACAGCATACAAGATTGAAAACTCTATTCAAAATAATTCACCTTCACCTACATTTTGGAAAAATACTAACTATGGTGTTATTGTAGATGTAGCCAATGCCGATATAAATACTGGGGTATGGGTGAAAAATGGTGATGTTGGTATTGATAACGGTAATTTGAATGTTGTTAAGGATGTAATTGTATCTGGTAAAACTAATCTTGCAAGTGTCAGTTGTAGGCAGATGTCTACTAAATATAAATTAGTAGACCTAAGTAATAGCTTTGGTGCGGATTATACGCTGTCATCAAGTGATTATTTTTTAATAATCAACGCAAGCTCTACAGGAACATTCGCAAAAAAAATATTAGTTAATTATCTAAATGTGATTGATGGACAAATTTTTAAAATTATAAATGATACAAGTAATTCAGTGGTTATAGAAAGAGCAGGTGGGGCAACAACAGTAAATTTTAGGAAAGGTGGTGCTTATAGTACGACTTATACTCTTACAGCAGGGAGTACAGTTGATTTTCTATACAATGAAAATATGCGAGTGTATTATTTCATTTAACGAACGAAGGGGCTTTAATTAGCCCTTTTTTATGCCTTAGTAAAACTAATATTATTAAGTTTTATCATTCAGTAAACACCATTTAGCAAGCTATTTATCTGTAAATGCTCTCATTGACATGAGAGCCTAAAAACAGAAAAATACAAAAAAATAAATGGCAAATAATTTTCAAAATGGCTCAGACTTATTGATCTATATCGGATCAGGATCAACAGCAACACCAATCGCATTTTCTAGGAATTGCTCTATCTCAATGTCAACCAATATGGCTGATGCAACTACTAAAACTAACGATGGTTACACAGAAGTAATTCCTACCACAAAATCTTGGTCAATCGATACTGATGGACTTGGAGTTTGGAACAGTAACATCAAAGAATTTATGCAAATATATGATGATAGATCGCCTATTCAAGTTTCATTCAAACCACGTAATGTAGTCAGCGGAGACCTAGTCTATTCAGGTACAGCATATATTGAATCATTGGACATTGAAGCACCAATGGAGGATGGGGTTACTTACAAAATCAGTCTTAAGGGTAGCGGTAAGTTAGATTTTACTCCATCAGTATAATAATCAAAACATAGGAGAGAGAATATGAAAGGATTATTAACAATACCATTAGGAGGTGTAAAAACAAACGTTCAATTTGGCATGTATGCCATTAAATTATTGACTGAAAAAAGAGGTATTACCCTTAATGATCTAGGTGAGCTATTTACAGGAGTAGACACTGATCCATTGAAGAGTTTTGATTTGATGGTTGATTTGCTTTGGGCAGGAATCAGTAATTATAACCTAATTAATGGTGATAGTACACAGGTTAACTATTTCAAATTATATCAAGATTTTGGATCAGTTGATAAATCTGAATATGAGAAAATCTTTAAAGGATTCCTTGAAACTCAGATCAGTGGTCAGGCATTATCAGCATCCAACGATGAGATGGACAAAGAGCCAACAGATAAAAAAAAAGTTTAACGTTTGATGAGCTGCAAGGTATGGCAATAGGTGAGATAGGTTTAGGTCTGAAAGATTTTTACATGTTAACCTATAATGAATATCACTACATAGCAAAGGCTTACATGTTGAAGGATGAACGTGAATGGTTAAGGACAAGAATGCTTGCATCCTTACTTATCAATGTTCAAATGCCAAAGGATAAACATATCACACCTGAGCAACTGTTTGCATTACCATCAGATAGTCTCATCAAAAAGAAAAAGCCAACACCAACTAAATCAGAAATGATGGCAGCATTCGAAAGATACCGAAAGGATAAACAGGATTAAATCCTGATCAAAGCCCCTTAGCCTTAAACAAGATTAAGGGGTTTTTTAATACAATTAAATTGGCAAACGAAAATTTGAATTACGTATTTGGAGCAGATATCTCTGGCTTCCAAAATGCCATTAAATCAGTTGAAGCAGGACTAAAATCTACTGGTCAAAAGCTAAAAGACATTGGTGGTGATCTAAGTACTTACGTTTCTTTGCCATTGGCTGCATTGGGTGGTGCTGCAATCAAAGCCTTTGGAGACATTCAATCTTTAAAGAATGGATTAACAGTAGTTACAGGCTCAGCAAAAGAGACTGAAAAGCAATTTGGTAGACTTGTTGAATTAGCCAAGTTACCTGGACTCGGATTGCAAGAGGTAACCAAAGGTAGTATCAATTTACAGGTTATTGGTTTCACTGCTGAAAAAGCTGAAAAGAGTATCAAAGCCTTTGGAAACGCTGTTGCAACCGTAGGTGGTGGCCGTGATGAATTCCAAAGAGCAACCTATGGTTTAGCTCAATTGGCCAACACAGATTTTCCACTTGGAGAGGATTTAAATATCATTAAAGATGCAATTCCACAGGTTACACCACTTTTAAAGGAGGCCTTTGGAACTGCTAGAAGTGATGAATTGAAAGCTATGGGTGTATCATCTGCTCAGGTAGTCGATGCAATTGTAAATGGTTTGTCTAAATTGCCAACAGCAGCAGGTGGGGTAAATAATGCATTTGAAAATTTAAAGGATGGAGTATTCCAGAATTTGGCGGAGGTGGGTGATATAATCAATCAAAACCTAGATATATCTGCTTTATCAGATAAAATAGTATCTGGAATATCTTCAATTACAAATTGGTTTAAATCATTAAGTCCTGAAGTTCAAAAGGCAACCTTAATTTTTGCAGGTTTAGCAATCGTTATTCCACCAATTTTAGTTGCACTAGGTGCATTAATGTCTACAGTTATACCTGCATTAATAGCAGGATTTGCTGCATTGATTTCACCAGTAGGTTTAGTTGTTGCTGCACTTGTAGGTGCTGCAATATTAATCGTAAAGAATTGGGATACAGTAAGTGCATATTTTACTAGTGGTGAAGGATCTAAATTCTGGTCTACAGTTAAAGGATATGCTCAGGATCTTTGGGATAGTTTAAAATCTATTTTTAATTCAATTGTAAGCTTTGGAACATCGTTATGGAAAACCTTTGGTGATAATATTACCAATATTGTTGGGACAGCCTTTAAGTCACTACAAGATATAATTACAGCTGTTCTGGGTGTAATTAGTAATGTTTTTAAAGTATTTGCTTCGGTATTAAAGGGTGATTGGAGTGGCATGTGGGAAGGATTGAAGGGGATTACTGCAAGCATTTGGAATGGTATCATAAGTCTGATAAAGACCTTTGTAATTCAGGTTTCCAATGTATTAGCTGTCTTTTTTAAAGCTATTGGAGCTGATCAGATTAGCAGTTCATTATCTGGAATGAGTTCAGGAATTGATAAGCTATTTTCCAAAATACAAATACCTGTTAAGGCAGCTACAGAGAGCGTAAAGGACTTCAAAAAAGAATTATTAGGGGTTAATGATACATCTCCTTCAACAGGTAAAGCTGATCCAAAAGGTACTGGAAAATCTGATTCAGATAGTAAAGATAAAATCGCTGCGGTTTACAAAGATCTTGAAATAGGACTTAAACAAACTGATGTGCTTTTCGGAGCAAGCTTTGATGAAAAAGCAAAAAAACGTATTGATGAGTACCAACAAGCCATTAATAACCTTATCAAAAATGGTATTGATCCTGCTAGTGAGGCAATCAAACGTTTACATGCATTGCAAGTAGATAATGTACAATTATCATCTACAAAAGCAAAGGATGTTACAATAACAGATCCTAAACAAAAATTACCTACTGCAAAATTTGATGGTGCAACTAGAGTCGGTGATGCAGTAGCTACTATATCAGCAGAAAAAATCAAGCTTTTGCAGATTATGGATGAGATGAATGCAGGTATATCTGGTGCATTAACTTCTGGGATTGCTTCAATGGCTAGTGGCTTTGGTGAGATGATTGGTCAGATGGCATCAGGTAATATTGGAATGAAGAGTGTTGTATCTGGCCTGTTAGGGATAATGGCAGATATGGTTATACAAGTTGGTAAAATCGCTATTTCAACTGGTATAGCTGTAAAAGGGATAAAGATTGCTCTTCAATCTCTTAATCCAGTTGTTGCAATTGCTGCGGGTGTGGCATTGGTTGCCTTGGGGGGTGCGGTAAAAGGTAGTCTATCCAAAGCAGCAGAAGGTGGTTCTGGTGGCGGTGGAAGAACACCATTTGCTAAAGGTGGTATAGTGAGTTCTCCAACGAATGCAGTTTTCGGAGAGTATCCATCAGCAGGAAGGGGTAACCCCGAAGTCGTGACACCTCTAAACAACCTAAAAGGCATGTTGAGTGATATGGGTGGTTTTGGCTCAGGTACAGTAGACTTTAGAATCTCAGGTGATTCATTAGTGGGTACACTTAGTAACCACGACAAAAGAAATTATAGAACAAATTAATGGTAGGTTATGGAATAAAATATAAGTGTGAATTTGAATCACTTAAAGGATTAAATTATAGAGTGTATATCCTGCAAAGGGGGTATAATAGTGCTGTTTATGATCTAAGGATGGGAGGGAATCCCATTCAGATAAATTACACAAGTAGTTCAGAAAATAAATTTGAGGTCATTCGTGGATCTGAGTGTGTACTCAATTTTTTCAGTGAGTATGATGGTCAGTTTGCTGAGATTATGTATGCTGATAAGAATGATTTTTTGGTACAAGTCTTCATACGTGAAGACCTGCATTGGCAGGGGTATATAATAAATGATAACTATTCTGAGCCATTTGCATCAGCTCCTTATCCAATGTCGCTACGTGCAACTGATGGACTTGGAGATTTGAAACTCATTGATTTTGCAAAAGAAGATGGTACAGTATTCCTCTCCAATATTACATTCGCTGAGGCCATTTTAAACTGCTTAGCCTTACTTAAAAACGGTACGCAACTAGTAACATCAAATGATCTTTTTGAGTTTAGTATTGATCGTAATGTGCTTACGAATGAAGCATTTAATCATACAACTGTTAGCCCATTTATGTTTTTGAAGGATGAATTGAATCCTAAAAAATGTTCTGAAATTATAAAGATGATTTTGGAGTTATTCCAATGCTATATCTACTATAAGGCAGGTAAATACTACATTGAGCGGGTAAATTATAAGCTTAATGAAACAATAAGCAGAAGGACATATAATATTAATTTTACTGGTGATCAGTCTATTGTTAATACATTTTCAACTGAAAATATCAGGGGTGAAATTGAAAGAAATGGATCTTTAACATTTATAAATTTTGATCATAATTCAACGTTTGTACCCCCGTTTAATAAGATAACCGTTGAGAATTCAACCATCGACCCAAATAATACTGTAATCAATAATTACTTTCGGTATTGGGATGAATCTAATATCCCTAAGTATTGGGTAAAGTCTGGAAATATATCCATTGCAAAAAAAGAGTTATCTGGTGAAAAGGATATTTTGCAAATCATCACCAAAGCTAATGACAACCAAATAGGCTATTCAACAAACATGTTGAGTGCTTCGAAAACTAGCTATAATGGTAGAATGTCAATTACATCACCTGATGAGCTAGCAATATCTATCCAACATAAAGGCAATGTTAGGTTAATGGTGAGGGCAACAGATAGTAGGGTGTCATATTATCTGAGTTGTGAGACATTTGTTGAAGATAATGAAGTTTCATATACTGCTAAATTTGATGCAACAGCAAATCATTGCAAAATCAAGCACAATACAATAGTAGGTACTAATAATTGGGCTACTGCTACACTGAATGTGAAGATGCCAAACCTTGCCACAAAGTTTGAAATAGCAGTATTACCCTCATTTGTAAGTGATACTTATTCAGGTGATTGCTACATCAGAGAAGTGACAGCAACAGTTGTAGCAGGAAAAGGTGCAAGGACGAATGGTTATAATTATTCAATTATATCAACTAGGAATACTAGAGAAACTTACGATCAATTTTCACCTCAATTAGGTGAATTTGGAAATTTAGGGATTGTGAATCAAATCTTGATGAATACTAAAGATGGTAGAGTTAATCCATTATGGTGGTTCAGAAGTAATAAAACAGAAAGTAAAGCTTTGTTGGAAATAGGTGTTCATAGTATTCTAAATCAATACAGAACAGCATTTAGATTATTTTCAGGTTCATTTAATGGCGATTTTGATTATAGTAAAGTCTATCAAATTGAAACTTTAGGTGGTGTTTACATGCCTTACAAGGCATCATCAGACTTAAAGTATGATACACATAAGGTAGATCTTTTTGAACTACTAGATGATACTGATGTAGAATCAGATAAGTACGAGCGTATGAGAAAATTTGTTGATGGTAAATATACCATTGCCAATGCTGCTTATAGTACTGGTACGCCACGCCCTAGCAGGGGATAATAATTAACAGTTTTAATGAACATTAACAAAACAGGAAGGGACTTCATATATAAGGAGGAAGGAGTTTTACTTACAGCATATAAGTGTCAAGCAGATATTCCCACCATTGGTGTTGGGTTTACGTACTACCCAAATACAGGTCGAAAAGTACAAATGGGGGATAAGATAACACAGGTTGAATGTGATTTGATTTTCAAAGAAATCATTAAGGTTTATGAAGAAGCGGTTAACAGGTCAATCAAGGTTGTATTAACCCAAAACCAGTTCAATGCATTGGTATCATTGGCTTTCAATATTGGTTGTGGTGCTTTTGCAGGTTCTACACTGGTTAAGAAAATCAATGCAAAAGTAGGTTTAGATGAAATTGAAAAGTGGTTATGTATTTGGAAAAACGCAGGTGGAAAACCTATTTTATTGTCTAGGAGACAAAGAGAGTTTAAATTATATACTACAGTATGATGGGCATGTTAGATCAATTCTTTAGCCTTAAACTTTGGTTTTTCAAGTTGTTGACTTTGTTTTTAGTATTCTTTGAACCTGCAAAGGAGAGTGCATTATTATTGCTGTTCTTAATCGTTGTTGATGCTGCTACTGGTATTTGGATTAAAATAAAAAGTAGTGAAAAGATTAATGTAAAATCCTTTTTGATGAAGGTAATGCAGGATGTAACCCTGTTCTTCATTTACATCTTAACAATCCATTATTTTCAGGTTAGCTACTTAAAAGAAACCTTCACTGCATTCAAGCTTTTGGCAGGAATTCCGATTATTGCATTGTTGAGCCAGATAATTGTGAATGTTGAAAGTTTAACTGGTGTTCAGATTGCGACCAAAGCAAAGAATATGTTAAATGATATATTTAATGCCCTTACCAAAAAAGCTATTCCTAAATCAGATGATTCTAATTAACGACAAAGGGGACTAATAGTCCCCCTTGTTTTAATAGTTTATTTACGGTCTTTTAACAGCGATTCTTGTTATACTCATTTAGATAGTGGTAGCGCTTCTTTAAAAAATCTAAGAGTAAGTCAAAGCAAAATCCATTTGTTTTGCTTAGTTTTTCAAGGGATTCGTAACAATCCCTTTCTAGCTTAATTAATTGTTTCATCTATATAATAGATTAAATGATAACCGATTTTAAAATTTACAATCTTTAAATGCACTAGATTTAACTGATATTTTCTAAAATAGGTATTTGTTTATAATTAACCTAATTCATACATTTACTTCGAGAGCGTTAATTTAACGGGGGGTAATTTTTAGGATTTATCCCCCGTTTCTTATTATATACATTAACTGACTTTTCAGATTATTTTAATACTAGATTTAGTACTAGTACTAAAATTTAAAGCGGTTTATCGAACAATAGAGGTCATTTAATTGTTGGATTTAAAAATAGATTGTAATCCTTATGTTTAATGAAAGCGGGTTTACCAAAATCTGGTTATATTTGCCGAAATAAAGTATGCCAGTTGCCAGTAGCTACTGTTGATGAAGCATTAAAATTGATAAATTAAAAAACATCACAATGAGTATTAAACCCAATACAGTAGTATCATTAACGTACGAATTGCATACGACTAATGAAGAAGGACAGCAAGTTTTTGTAGAAAAAACGGATAAAGAAAATCCATTAGTTTTTTTATATGGTACAGGAATGATGCTTCCAAAATTTGAAGAGCATTTGGCTGGTTTAAATGTTGGTGATTCTTATGGTTTCGAACTTTCTGCTGCTGATGGTTACGGAGAAATTGATCCAGGAGCATTTGCTGATTTGCCAATCGATATGTTTAAAGAAGCTGGTTTACCTGCTGTAGGTGATGTAATTCCTTTGCAAGATAACCAAGGAAATCATTTCAGAGCTGGTGTTACTGCTATCCATGAGGATGTAGTTAACGTGGATTTGAACCACCCAATGGCTGGTAAAGACTTGATTTTTGCTGGTGAGATATTAGCAGTGCGTGAAGCTACTCAAGACGAGTTAGCTCATGGACATGCACACGGTGCTGATGGCCATTCAGGTCACTAATCATTAAATAGCATTACATTTTTCGCAAATGCCGTAAGCAATAGAGCTTACGGTCTTTGCGGTAAATCCTTTAGGCATCTTAATTCTAGGCGCCTCTACTTCTAAACAGTAAATCTTATTACAATTTGTACAGTTGAAATGTACATGTTCATCATGGTGGTGATCTTCTGAACAGGAAGAGGTACAAACTGCATAATTGGCTGTTCCATTCATATCCATAATCCTGTGTAGGATTCCCTTCTCCTGATAAGTATTTAGTATCCGGTACAACGTTACCCGATCAATCTCCTTACCTAGTTTTTTCTCCAGATCGGGTTGTGAAATGGCTACTGAATCTAAAGCAATCTCCTCTAAAACACGTACCCGCTGTTTGGTGTGTTTTAAATCATGCTCTTTTAGTATGCTTACCGGATTGATATTCATGATTATATGATTTTAGCGGCAATTAATGCAATCGGCGGATTGTCCATTGCATTGCCCGAATTTAATTTTAATGTGCCCTTGATCGTTACTGTTTTGTAAGTAAACTTGATTGGTTCGCTCATTTCTACCAGCACCATAATGGGTACTCCATTTTTTCCGCAATAGAAACATTGATTGATAGGTAGGGTAGATAGCATGAACTTGGTTTGTTTCATCCCATCTTTAATGGGTACAATGTAGCCTTCCAATTCAAATGCTTTATTGGCGTACTTTTTTATTTCAGGTGAAAAAATCGCCTGCATTTCGGTGTCTTTAACAATCTTAAAGTCTACACCGCCTACAATATCCCAGTTGTCCGAGTTAATTTGGTCGTTTGGATTGTGTTGTGCTTTAACAGCAAAGCTTGTAAAAAGTAAAACAACCAATATCATTCTCTTTATCATCATCGTATCTATTTTATAATAAATTTCTAGTTCTTAGCTAATATCTTCGAAATGTTAGACTTGTAAGCCTGTATTGCAGGGATTATAGCAGCAAATATACCAATAGCAAGTCCGGCAACAAATAGGTATATTTCATTGTAAAGTAAAACAAAGCCCGTAAGCTGAGCCTGACTGCTCTCTTGATTACTACCAATAAATTCCAAAACTAAATGTCCCAGGAGAATTCCAATTATGGTACCTGCCAATGTCAACATAATGCCTTCGGCAATAATGATCAGGAATAGCTTCGTTCTCGAAGCGCCCAGGGTACGCATAATGGCCAGATCGTAATTCCGCTCTTTTAAAGAGTTATAAAGATTTACGAACACACTTATGGCTGCGATGAACATGATGAGTATAGCGAACCACTGAAGGGTATCTACGCCGACGCCAATTAGGGAGAACAGGCGGGTGCTTTCTTGTGCTGGAGAAGCTGCCTGCATATTGGTGGTTTCGTTGACCAATCGTGGGAACATGGCTACTGACATGGGCGAGCGATATTGAATCAATAGGGAGGTTAATTCGCGCGATTCATCATTGGACTGATCTTCTGTCTCATGTTCGTGTCCTTCGTGTGCTTTGTGATCATGCCCTGCATGATCCTCATCTGCTTTGTGCTCATGATCTTCATGCTCATCATGCATTTTCCAAACGCTGGCCACATTGGTCAGGATCAGGTTGTCGGTTACATTTCCCTGTGGGGTTAGGACACCAGATACCACATATGGATGATTCTTGTGTACGTCACTGCTACTACTTAACCCATGTGCACCAAAAAAGGTATCTCCAACTTTTAGGTTTTGGCTTTTAGCCACTGTAGCTCCAATAGTAGCTTCAAAATCTTTTTGCCAGAACTTTCCCTGCGCGGTTTTTAATTTATAGAGGCTTACAAAATTGCTGTCGGTACCAACGATGCGTGTACCATTGTAATTGTCGCCTAATGCCAGTGGAACAGCGCGCTTTACGAAAGGGCTATGCGCCAGCTCCATCGCTTGTTTTAAAGGGATATTTCCGGTTGGGAAATCTATGTAATAAATACTGCTTAAAATCAATTGCAGCGGGCTGCCTTTGGCGCCTACAACCAAATCAATATCTTTTGAGTTGTTGTCTAGTTTCTCACTAATCTGTGTAGATGCCAATAGCAGGATGGTTAAAATTCCCGTTCCAAAGGCAATAAGCATGATATTTAATGCCGAAGATAGGGGCTTAGACCATAAGCTTTTCCAGCTGATTTTTAATGGACTCATGCTAATTCGTAAGTATTTGTAAATGCATCTTTAACTCTTTTGTCGTGGGTAGCTATCACTAAAGTAGCCTGGTTGATAGCCGATTGCTGTAGCAAAAGTTCTAACACCGCCGTCGCATTTTTATCGTCCAGACTAGATGTAGGCTCATCTGCAATGACTAGTTCCGGTTTATTAATCACAGCTCTTGCAATAGAAACACGTTGTAATTGCCCCTGACTCAGCTCATTTGGATAGGCTTTTTTCTTGTCTGCAATCCCTAAGGATGTTAAAACTTCATTTACCCGATCTAAGTCAGTTGGCAGTCCCGCAAAGCTCTGTGCCAATACCAGATTGTCTGAAATACTTAAACTCTTAATCAAATGCGGACGTTGAAAGATAATCCCAATATTTCGACCTCTAAATTGATCCAGGGCTTTAGAAGATAATCCATAAATGGAAGTTCCATTAATTACAACTTCTCCCGCCGATGGTTTAAGTATACCCGTTAATATGTGTAGTAGGGTAGTCTTTCCACTGCCCGACTCACCCAACAACAACCATTGGTCGCCACGGTTGATCTGCCAGTCTTTAAACGCTATGCGATGCCCGCCAGGATAGTCGTGGGAAATGGATTTTAATGTAATCATTTCAATTTATTTGTGTAGGTGGTTGTTTAAATACCTTAAATAAAGCTTTTTGCCATCTATTTTATCATGCTTGCAACCAGGGTTGATCATGCTTACAAATAGTAAAAATACACCGAATATTAGTTTCTTGTTCATATGAGCTAATGTAATGTTACAAAAATAGTATATGCAATTAAATTGCATATACTATTCATGTAAAGTATTTGCTACGGCTGCGGGGTTTGGTGGTGACTACAGTTCCGATTGTATTTCCAGTTCAGGTAATGGGCGGTTGCAATGGTAAATCCACCTAGAGGAATCAGCGCTGCTTCTAGACTTTCTAAGGCATAATGACCCGTTGCGATTAAGGCAAAGCCGATGATCAGTACTAATATAGGAGTTAGGCTTCTGTGCTTTGGAAAAGAGCTGACCAGGGAGTATATACCTATGAGTAATGAAAGGCAAATCATACTCAGTTCAACCCAGCTGTGGGCGAGGAATTCAAGACCCCAGAGTGGTAAAGTCGTAATGAAAAATGGAAGTGCTGCACAATGGATTGCACAGGCTAGTGAGGCTGTCATTCCCAATTGATCTAGTGCACAAGATTTAACAGATGGTTTCATATCGTTTATTGCTTTTGTTTTTTCTGTTACAAATATAAATGCAATTTAATTGCATTTATGATTATTATTGAAATATATTTGCAACCTAATTGCATCTGTAGTATGAAAAAGTTACCTGTAACGGTGCTCAGCGGTTTTCTGGGCAGTGGTAAAACAACTTTATTAAACCACCTTCTTCAAAATAGAGAAGGGCTGAAAGTGGCACTTATCGTAAATGATTTGAGTGAAATTAATATTGATTCGAAAACAGTCCATCAACAAAATAAGCTTTCGAGGACTGAAGAAAGACTTGTTGAAATGAGTAACGGTTGTATTTGTTGCACTTTAAGAGAAGATTTAATCGTTGAGGTGGAGAAATTAGCGAATGAGAATTGTTTTGATTACCTGATCATTGAGAGTACAGGGATTTCAGAACCTATACCTGTTGCACAAACTTTTAATTATGTAGATGCCAATTTGGGTATTGATCTGAGTAGGTTTAGTCGGCTTGATACGATGGTGACGGTTGTAGACTGTTTTAACTTTAAAAAGGATTTCGGTACCAATGAGTTACTTTTGGATAGGAAATGGGCTGAAGATCATTCGGACAGGCGAACAATTGTTAATTTGCTTACCGATCAGATTGAATTCGCAAATGTTATTGTCTTGAATAAAATAGATTTGATCGGTGAAGACGATCTTAAGTTGATTAAAGCTGTGATCAAAAAATTTAACCCTGCAGCTAAACAATTGGTCACCTCTTTTGGTAAGATCGATTTGAAGGAAATTCTGAATACTGGGTTATTTGATTTTGAAGAATCAGCTCAAGGTGCAGGTTGGATACGTGAACTGAATGCCATTCATGAGGCTGAAACTGAAGAATATGGAATCAGTAGTATGGTGTTCAGATCTCCAAGACCTTTTCATCCTGAACGTTTATGGGATTTTTTAAACAGAGATTTTCCAGCGAATGTGATTCGTACCAAAGGGTTATTCTGGCTTGCTGCGATGCCAGATTTCGCACTTAGTTTTTCACAGGCCGGTGGTTCACTAAGGATTGAAAAGGCGGGAAACTGGTGGGCTGCGATACCTGATGCGGAACGGCTAGGGTATACAGATTATTTGGATAATCGCACTAAAATTGAAGGCCAGTGGCATACGGAATACGGTGACAGGTTGAATGAGTTGGTTTTTATAGCCCAGGATTTGGAAAAGGTAGAATTGAACGCGGCACTGGCTGCCTGTTTACTTAATGATATTGAATTGTGTAATTATAGTTCTGTATCCTATGCTAATCCTTTTGAAACACTACTTTAAGATAATAGTATACAGAAAAGAGGGTAATCATAATTTAGTTATAAAATACTGAACAAAAAAAGAGGTTGATTAATACAACCTCTTTTTTTAGCGCGCCATACTTGGTGCAGTATTAAACATAAAATATGCCTTCTGTGAACCGACTGAAAGGAGCTCATTGAGACCTATGAGAATATGGAGGCTACGAAATAATAGAATGGCTTATTTTGAGTACATTTTTGCTCTTAACTCCGCAACATCCGGACTAGTAATATACTCGTCATATGTCATCATTTTATCAATTGCACCTTTAGGTGTCAATTCAATAACGCGAGTGGCAACAGATTCCGTCAAGGCATGATCTCGTGAAGTAAACAATGCTGTTCCTCTAAAATCTTTCATGCCGTTGTTTAAAGCGGTGATCGACTCCAGATCCAGGTGATTCGTTGGCTCGTCAAACATTAACAAGTTAGCATGTTTCAACATCATTTGAGAGAACATACAACGCATTTTCTCACCACCTGATAATACCTTTACATTTTTCAATACCTCTTCACCAGAGAAAAGCATTCTACCTAAAAAGCTTCTTACAAATTGCTCATCCTGATCTGTACCAGAATACTCACGCAACCAGTCAACCAAGTTTTCATCTTTACCTTCAAAATAAGGAGAGTTGTCGTTCGGGATGTCGGCTGTATTAATGGTTACACCAAACTTAAATTCACCAGTATAATTCTTTTCACGTCCAGTAAGCACATTGTAGAATGCTGTAGTGGCTAAACTATTTTGAGATAGAACTGCAATCTTATCACCTTTATTAACCATGAAGTTGATATCCTTAAACATCACCTCACCATTTAAAGTACAAGAAAGATTCTCTACCTGTAAAATCTGATCACCAGCTTCTCTACCTAAATTGTTGAATAGGATAGCAGGGTATTTGCGACTTGAAGCCTTAATCTCAGAAATATCAATTTTATCCAAAGCCTTTTTACGGGAAGTAGCCTGTTTAGATTTAGAAGCATTGGCACTAAAGCGCTGAATAAACTCCTGTAACTCTTTAACTTTCTCTTCCAGTTTTTTGTTTTGGTCGCCACGTTGTTTTAAAGCCAATTGACTCGACTCATACCAGAAGCTATAGTTACCAGAATAAATACTCATTTTACTGAAGTCAATGTCAACAATATGCGTACAAACTGCATCTAAAAAGTGCCTATCGTGAGATACAACCAATACGATGCTTTGATAATCCGCAAGGAAATTTTCTAACCAGGCGATGGTATCAATGTCCAAGTCGTTGGTTGGCTCATCCAGTAATAAGATATCAGGGTTACCAAACAGGGCTTGTGCCAATAACACACGTACCTTTTGGTTACCATCTAATTCTTTTAGTTGTTTATAATGGTGTTCTTCTTTTATACCCAAGTTGCTTAACATGGTCGCTGCATTGCTCTCCATGTTCCAGCCGTCCATTTCAGCAAATCTGTTTTCCAGTTCGCCTGCACGTTCACCATCTTTATCAGAAAAATCTTCTTTCAAATAGATAGCATCTTTCTCTTTCATGATGTCGTACAATTCCTTGTGACCCATCATTACAGTTTCGATTACGGTAAATTCATCAAATTCATAATGGTTTTGTTTTAAAACCGCCATGCGTTCTCCAGGTGTAAAAGCTACGGTACCAGAAGTTTGGTTCACTTCACCAGATAAAATTTTAAGGAAAGTGGATTTACCTGCGCCATTAGCTCCAATTACGCCATAGCAGTTGCCCTGGTTAAATTTTAAGTTAACATCCTCAAATAAAGTTCTCTTTCCGTAACGGAGTGATAAATTAGAAACTGAAATCATATTGTTGAAAAATAAGCCGCAAAGGTAGTCATAATTTATAAAATGGTTTTCATGAGCGTATATTTGTTTTGACATTTAGATTTTACATTTGTGGATAAAGAAGAATTAATTGCAAGGCTGGAATCCGTTAAATTCCAGATGGTAGCTGATTGCACAGCTATTGTTGAAGGCAACGAAATAAATATTGAAGATTTGCTTGAGGTCACTTTTCATAAAAAGAAAGAGATTGCTTTTAGGGCTGCATGGATGTTAGAATATATTGTTACCCATCATCCTATGCAGTTTTATGAAGGGATAGAAGGGTTCTTATTGTTGTTCCCCAGTCAGAAAAATCCTTCAGCCATGCGCCATTATGCGAAAATTTTGGCCTTAATGACGGAACGAAAGTCGAGCTTATTGTATAAAGAGGCCTTGAGCAGGTTGAATATAGAGCCGGTAATTGAAGTCATGTTTATCTGGCTGGTTGATCCTGAAACGCTTGTTGCAACTAAAGTCCATTGTATGCAGGCACTCGCAAATCTTACACCACAGTACGATTGGATTAAGGAAGATTTACTGGAAACCGTTGATTATTTAATGGGAATAGAGAGCATTGCCTTTTTTGCAAGAGCTAAAATGGTCAAAAAGCAATTGAAAAAAGGTGTGGAGAAATAATGCTATCGTCTATTGATCAAAAGTATTACATCACTTATACACTTTGACTGAATAGAAATTATATTTTTGTAGCAAAGAGGCGCTCGATCAGATGAATTATGGAAGAAGAAATAACGGTTTTAACCAACATCATACAACGTAGGAGAAGTATATTTCCTGTTAGCTACACCAAAGAGGAAATCCCTGTAGCAATAATTAAACAGATCCTGGAAAGTGCGAATTATGCACCAACACATAAGCTTACTGAGCCTTGGCGTTTCATCGTATTTAGAAATGAGGGGAAACTAAAACTTGGTCAGGAATTGGCACGTCTATATAAAGAAACTACTCCTGCACATCAGTTTTTGCAGAAAAAATACGACAGTATCATAGAAAAGGCACAACAGTCCAGTTGCATCATCACCTTAAATGCCCAATTAAATTCAGATAAAGTTCCTGAATGGGAAGAGTTGGCCGCTTTGGCTTGTGCGGTACAAAATATGGCACTTACTGCCGAAGCGCTGAAGGTTGGCGCTTATTGGAGTTCGCCGGGTATGATTGCAGATTTGAAAGATTATCTTAACTTAGGTAACACGGAAAAATGTTTTGGCCTCTTTTATATGGGTTATCATAATGAAGAACCTAGAGCAGCAAAGCGTGGAGCAATAGAAGAGAAAATTAAATGGGTAGAGTCGTAGTATATGAATAAAGAAAATCTGTACCAGCTTTGTTTAAAGTTTATAGAACAAAGAATCGAGACTGCTGAAACAGCATTGAAACAGGCTCGTGAGGCCAGCAATGATGATACGAAGAGCAGCGCGGGCGATAAATATGAAACCAGCAGAGAAATGATGCAGCAGGATATTGATCGTAATAAACGACTGTTGATTGATGCAGAAGACAATAGAAAAGTGCTGGAATCAATTGGACATGCAGCGGTAACTGATAGTATTAGAGGTGGCAGTTTGGTATATACCAATCAGGGCATCTTTTACATTAGCATCAGTGCCGGTCAGCTGTTGTCCGAAGGTAAAACGGTATTTGCTATTTCAGCAGCTTCGCCAATTGGCAAACTGATGTTGGGCAAACAAAAGAAAGACAGCTTCGATTTTAACGGCAAAAAATACGTAATCGAAGATCTGGCTTAGTGCTATTTAAAACTCTTATTGATGCTATGATATAGATTCCTGGCCGTATAAGTTCCAGGGTCTATAATGCGTCTGATGGTATACATCGGGTAGTTTTCGTCGCGCTTGGTCGACAGTATAAACGCCGCTTTAAATCCGTGTTCTTTTAATTTAGAGAGGGAAGATGCTTTGAAAACACCGTATGGGTAGGCGAAGTATTCAACCTTTTTTCCTGTAATCGCTTCCAACGTTTTTGTTGGCTTATCGATTTGTATGTCCCAATCTTCATCCGTAAACTGAGCAAAGTTTTTATGGTTCCAGGTGTGACTTGCAATTACATGGCCATCATCAGATAGTTCCTTAATTTGGGCTTTGCTCATATATCTTGGTCTGCCGATGGATACCGTCATGATGAAAAATACACCTCTAAATCCGTGTTTCTTTAATTCTTTAGCACCAACTGTGTACTGATCAAGATCCGTATCGTCAAAAGTGATCATGATCGGTTTTTCTGGTAGGACAGTCCCATAATTCAGGTAGTCGTAAAGTTGATCGGGTAAAATGGTACGGTAGCCACTATCTGCAAGCATTTTCATATGCTCTGCAAACTTGGCAGGCGGCATGATGTCATCATGAGCGCGTTTAGAGTCGCTAGCTTTCCAATCTCTAATTTGATGGTAGCACAATACCGGGACTTCTTTTTTACTTAAAATTTCGGCCGCAGTAGCTTCCTTTTTAAGAGTAGTATCTGGTTTTGGATCTGTTATTTCCGTATTGGTGGTAATCAGTTCGGCCTTATGGCCTTTGTTTTTGATTGCGTTGGTACAAGCTGCTGTGGAAAGCACAGCAGCTATAATGCCTGTAAAGAAAATGTACTTCATTATTGGTTTTGCTAAAATGAATTAGCATTAAAAGCTTTTAACGATGCTGTTGTGTAGTGTTTTAGGACTCCAGTATCCACTTGCGATAATTCTTCTAACTGTAAATAGTGGATCGTTCTGGTCACGTTTGTCAGCCAATGAGAAAGCCATCCTAAAACCTCGCTTTTTAAGCTCAGGGATGCCTTCAGCATTCCATAATCCAAATGGATAAGCGAACTCTGTCATTTTCTTACCTGTAATTTCTTCTAGTTTCTTTGTTGGCTTATCTAGTTGCTCTTCCCAGTCCTTACCTTGATATTTTTTAAAGTTTTTATGATCATAAGTATGACTACCAATCACGTTGCCTTCATCAGAAAGTTGTTTGATCTGCTCTTTGGTCATGTAATCTACAAACTTGCCTTTTTTGCCAATAGAAACCGTCATGATAAAATACACAGCTTTATAGCCATATTTTTTAAGTGTTGGTGCGGCAACTGTAAACTGATCCATGTCTGTATCGTCGAAAGTAAACATGATCGGTTTAGAAGGAAGTGGGGCGCCTGTATTTAAATAAGCATATAACTGATCAGGTAAAATAGAATGATAACCGCTATCGGCCAGCATTTTAACCTGATCTTTGAAGTTCTGAATCTCAACAATATAATCTTTACCTACTTTTCCGTCTGTAGGTTTCCAGTTACGCACCTGGTGGTAACACAAAATAGGAACCTGTTTGCGGGCTAAAATGGTCTTTGCATCCGCAACTTTTATTTTTGAAACATCAACAGCAGGGGGTTGCTCAGTTTCTGAATTGGTTGGGGTATTAGCTGTTGTCGTCTCTTCTGCAGCTACGGCGGTTTTATCTGTTCCACCTGTACTAGATTGCGATTTAGACTGGCAGCCGGCAGCAAGAATTACAGCTGCCGCGATAAAGGTTAAAAAATGCTTATTCATAGGTTCTTTATTTGATACAAAACTAAAAAATCAAACTTAATAAAAGATAGCTATCGCATTTATTACAAAGAAATTTAACCCTCGTAATGGGATTAATCAATATTTTTATCGGTATAAACTAATTCATAATGAACAAACTTTACCTGCCACTGGCTGCAGTGCTTACTATGCTCTCTATTGATTTGAGTGTAAATGCACAAACCAAAACATTTACGATTACCGAAACGCTGCAATCTGCTCCCAAAGCAAATTATCAATTGGCTTCCAGATATTCGCCTAATAAGCTGAAAAAGCTGATTTATACTACCGCTGTTGATCCACATTGGCTTAAGCTAAGTAAGCGTTTTTGGTATGAGTATGAAACGCCGGCCGGTAAAGAATGGTACCTGATTGATCCTGTAAGTAAAAACAAACGCAAGATATTCGATAATGCGGCTCTTGCTGCTGCAATAACAACCGTTATCCGAGATCCTTTTGATGCGCAACACCTGCCTTTAGAAAATCTAAAGTTCTCTGCTGACGAGAAACACATCACATTTGAAGTGAAAAGTACGATAGACGAATTAAAGAAGGACCGTAAGGATAAGAAGGCGGCGGACTCTATGCAAAAGAAGATCTTTTATTTTAACTACGAGATCAGTAAATCCAAAGTAACCGAAATTCCCAATTATACGAAGCCAAAGGCTAAGCCAAGTTGGGGATCTGTAGCGCCTGATTCTTCGGCAATTGTTTTTTCGAAAAACTTTAACCTGTACTGGATGGATAAAGAGAATTACAAAAAGGCAGTGAAGAACGAAGAGGATAGCACCATTGTAGAGCATCAGCTGACTAAAGATGGTGTTAAGTTCTATCCTTATGGGGCTAATGGTGATGGTGAGAACAACGAGGAAAACGAAAAGAACAATAAAAAAAGAAGAGCTGCGTATGTAATGTGGTCACCAGATTCTAAGCATTTTGTGCTGAATAGAACTGATTCCCGTAAGGTAAAGGACCTTTGGGTAATCAACAATGTGGCAGCAGGCCGACCTACACTGGAGACATATAAATACCAGATGCCGGGTGAAAAGGAAGCACCTATAAGTGAAATTCTGCTTTTCGATTTTGCTGCAAAAAGTTATAAGAAACTGAACACTGCTGCTTTTAAAGACCAAACGGTATCTGTATGGGCTGCGCCTTTACTCAATAAGGATCGGGACAATGAATTTAGGCCGTCGATTTGGTTGGGTAATAACAATAAGGTGTACTTCCAGCGTACTAGTCGAGATTTAAAACGTATAGATGTATGTATGATTGATATTCATACAGGGGTAGTGACGCCATTGATCGATGAGCGTTTTAATACTTATGTAGAAGTGAACAGACCTGGTTTAGTCAATGATGGCAAGGAATTAATTCATTGGTCGGAGCGTGATGGTTGGGCTCACTTTTATTTATTTGATGGCAATGGTAAATTGAAAAATCAGATCACCAAAGGTGCTTTCCATTGTGAGGAAATTATAAACATAGATGAAAAAAATAGGGTGCTTTACTTTACCGCGAATGGCAGGGAGGCTAAAGAAGACCCTTATTATGTACATCTGTATCGTATTAATTTTGATGGATCGGGACTTAAGTTATTAAATGCTGGTGATTTTGATCATGCCATCAGTATGAATGATGAAGCTAAATTCTTTGTCGATAACTTCTCCAGAGTCAA
Source organism: Pedobacter sp. ok626 (assembly GCF_900100435.1). Classification (GTDB taxonomy): domain Bacteria; phylum Bacteroidota; class Bacteroidia; order Sphingobacteriales; family Sphingobacteriaceae; genus Pedobacter. Next base: position 216,823 of record NZ_FNEX01000005.1, read on the forward strand.
TACTGTTCCTAAATCTGTGCTAATGGATAACAATGGCAGGGTAGTGATGAATTTGGAAACTGCTGATTTGTCGCTATTGATGGCAACCGGCTATAAATTTCCTGAACCTTTTAAGGTAAAGGCTGACGATGGAATTACGGATATTTATGGCGTAATGTATAAGCCTTTCGATTTTGATCCCAATAAGAAGTATCCTGTGATTGAATATGTTTATCCTGGTCCACAAACAGAGGCTGTAAATAAATCATTTACCAAAAGCATGGACAGGACTGACAGATTGGCTCAATTTGGTTATATCGTAGTTACTGTGGGTAATCGTGGCGGAAATCCTGCCAGGTCTAAATGGTACCATACCTATGGTTATGGGAATTTAAGAGATTATGGTTTGGCTGATAAAAAAGCTGCCGTAGAGCAGCTTGCGGATAGGTATTCATTTATTGACGCGAGTAAAGTGGGAATTACAGGCCATTCTGGCGGAGGCTTTATGTCTACTGCTGCAATGCTGGTTTATCCTGATTTCTTTAAAGCTGCGGTATCTAATGCGGGGAATCATGACAATAGTATTTATAATCGTTGGTGGAGTGAAAAACATCATGGGGTAAAGGAAGTTGTGTCTGCAAAAGGAGATACCACATTTACTTATAACATTGATAAGAACCCTGATTTGGCTAGAAACCTAAAAGGGAATCTGCTGTTGATGACAGGAGATGTGGATAATAATGTACACCCGGCAAATACCATTAGAGTGGCAAATGCACTGATGAAAGCGGGTAAAAGATTTGAACTGGTCATCGTTCCAGGACAGCGACACGGTTTTGGTGATTTGACAGAATATACTTTCTGGAAGCTCGCAGACCACTTTAATAAATACCTGATCGGTGATTTTTCACAGGTCGGTCAGGCAAATATTGTAGAGATGGATAGGGAAGTGGAACAGAAGAAATAAAAAAAAGGGGATGATAATTCATCCCCTTTTTTGTTATCATAAAAAGGACTTATTTTAAGCCTAATTTGTTTTTTAATTCTTTTGAAAGTGCTGCTTTTGGTACAACTAAACTCACTGTATTAATTGCGAAATAAGGCTCTGATACTTGTATGTAACCTTTAAAAGGTCCAACAGCTCCCCATGAGTTTTTTACTTTAAAGAATAGCTTTCCATTTGCGGATTGCTCCAGACCAATAAGGTGCATCAAGTGATCATCCTGAGTTGTTAAATTCTCATATAGTTGTTGACGTAACTCTGGTGAATATGCAATTTCTTTCACCTCAGGGTTTAGCTCTTTCTGTTTTACATCAGCAGTATCTGCAAATAACATTGCATAACCTTTCTGCTGTTGGAAATTTTTGTTGCTTACGTCAGCATCCCACATAATGGTGTAACCATTTTTAACAGCAGTGGTGGTTAAAGATAGCATCTCAGCTAATGGCAGGTTGTAAAATGAACCGTTTGCAAAATTATCAGGTGCCTCTAAAACAAACTGACTATAATAAGGGTGGTGGGTAAATGAAGTAATGTTTACATAATCATTTGCGTCAAATTTTAATACCTCCTGAGCAAAGGTTTTTGCCGTATAGCTTTTGCCTTTATATTCAAAATTAGTTGGAGGAGCTCCAATTTTCTGATCAAGAATCTCTACGTAGCCTTTTAGCCAATCATTATCAAGAGGACGTTTTTTAAGTACAGCATCAAGATATGTTTTTAAAGCAGTTTCCAATCCAGCGTGGTTAGGTATTTCGCCACTAAGGCCTTGAAAAGCTTCCTGAGGCATTGCGCCATAAAGCGATATTGACCTGATAAGATCATGGCCAAGACCTCCTTCTCCAAACTGTGCTTTGCCCTGACGTAAAATATAGTTCTTGGCTTTTTCTATATACACATTCCGTGCGGTAAACATTTCTGATATGTTCAGTTCTCCTAAACCTTTACGCAGTCCTTCTGATTCGATAAGGGAAGTGGTTGAATAGTTCCAGCAAGTGCCTGACTGACCTTGATTTTTAACTGAGGTGGCAAGGTTTTCTTTAACAGGTTTTAATGTCTGACTTTGTGCTTGTGCAGATAAAGCAAACCCAAATGCAATTGCGAATAATATGTTTTTCTTCATTTTTAATGAGCTAGTTTTTCAAAAATAGCAAACCATCATGAGTTTTTATGAAAATGGCCATAAAAAAAGCCCTTGCAATTGCAAAGGGCCTTTTTCAAACCAAAATAAACTGTTTTGTAAGTAGCTATCTTAAAAATGGAACTGCACACCCAATTTTGGGGCAAAAGTATCGGCTTCTAAACCAAATGCATTGGTTTTAGTTTTAATTCCGGTTAATTCATCTTTAACTGAACTGTTGTTGTAACCTAATCCGTTAACTGAGAATTCGATACCAATTCTTTTAGTAGGGAAGAAAGCAAATCCTGGAGCGATATTTACACCTATATCAGTTGTAGTACCTTTTTTTGCACCTGTATTTCCGTCTGCGTCTAATGCTTTCTCTGTACCAAATGACATAGGAACTGATAACTGACCAAAGAATTTAAACTGATCGGATAAACCTACATAGTAACGTCCAAAAGGAGCAACTTTAAAAGCCTCGTTTAATTTTAAATCACTTACTTCTTTATTATAAGTATAACCTACCCCTGTACCGATCGCAAAATTATCGCTGATAAAATATCCCGCACTTGGAACAACATTAAAGCTGAAATCTGATTTGTTGGCACCATCAACTTTTTCTGAGCTGAATCCAACACTACCACCTACCATAATTTTTCCTTTTTCAGTTTGAGCTTGAGTACTAAATGCGAATGCAGAAACTGCAACTAATGATAATAATAATTTTTTCATCTTCTTATTTTTTAATTTATAATCTGGTCATTTAAGTTTTTATATCCTGACCATTTACGTTATATAGTCAATGTGTATGCCAAACTAAATGTCCCTCTCATCGTCTATTAAATAGGGATTTACGTAACTTGCTAGTTTGTAATGGAATAAGGTTTTTTGTTCTGGAGTTTATTATTTTGCAATGACAATTCAACTTAAATTATGACAAATCTGCTCCTGACAAAATGATTCATTCTGACTTTTTTAGTTGTATTGTCAGTTATTTTGTTGTCTGTTTTGGGCGACATGTTAACAAAAACACTCAGTCCGAATTAATTTTCTTTTTAAAAAACATTAAATTCATAAATCATTGTGCTCCTTTAATGTGTTATAGGGTTATGAGATTGCAAATAGAAAGAAAACCGATAAAAGTATATCCTGATCCTAAGCGGGTAATAGCCCGATTCTTTTTTAATGGAGAGGAGCGGGCAATGGAAGTTGTTAAGCAGGTAATGGGGCTTTCATCCAAAGAGGTGTTTAACTTAATTTCTCCTTTATTGCAGGAATATTCCAAACGGCACCGTAACATCACCAAAATACTAACGCGCCATTGCAAAAAGATAAAGCCATGTATAGAGAAGGCTGGTTACGAGTTCGACTCGCTGGATAAATACGAAAAACTTTTGCTGGGTTCTTATTTCACGCATGAGTATTCTATAGAATCAGCTGCCTTTTTTAATCCTTCAGTAGTCGAGGATCCAGATCAATCTGACCTCGTAGAGGGCGAAAAGCGCTTGATCATCAGTTTTAGGGCGGTAGGCGAAGGTCACATCTCCTCAGTAGTGTTTAGACGGGCGCTGATAGATCGCGATCACAATATCACAGTTCTACCAGCAGGGAATTATATTGATGAAGCTGAGATCATTAAAAATGCCATTTACAACAAGAAACTCTTTCTTAAAAAGGCTGCAGATTCGAGGATTGATATAGAAATTTTAGATGAGATGGGCAACAAACTGAATGATAAGTTTGATTATGCCACATTAAGAAAGGTGATTCTAGATGGGAAGGGGCTGCAGGAAGATAACATGAAGAAGTTGGAGTACGATAAGATTCTCTGGTTATCTGATACTTATCACGAGATCAGTTTCTCCCGGGATACGGATATCTCGGATAGGGTGATCTTTCCTATTTCAGAATTTGAACGTAAAGGTATTGAGGATGCCAGATTTGTGCGTTTTGTGAAGGAGGATGGTAGTGTGATTTTTTATGCGACTTACACGGCCTTTGATGGGGCTATGATCATGCCTAAATTGCTGCAGACCACTGATTTTTATGATTTCAAAATCAGTCCATTGCATGGCGTAGGTGCTCAAAATAAGAACCTGGCCTTGTTTCCACGTAAAATAAAAGGTAAGTATGCGATGATGTCTCGGATTGATGGATGGAATAATTATTTAATGTATTCGGACAAATTGACGGTGTGGGACAATCCAGTGAAACTGCAGTCGCCTATATTTCCATGGGAGTTTATACAGATTGGTAATTGTGGGTCACCTATAGAGACTGAAGCAGGTTGGTTGCTAATCACGCATGGGGTAGGACCAATGCGACGCTATGTTTTAGGCGCCAGTTTATTTGATTTAGAAGATCCCTCAGTTGAGATTGGTCGTTTAAACGAACCGCTGGTAATTCCCAATACTGACGAACGTGAAGGATATGTACCAAACGTGCTTTACTCTTGTGGCTCAATCATTCACAATGGTGAATTGATTATCCCTTACGGCCTTTCAGATTACTGTTCTTCCTTTGCAACTGTTAACCTTAATCTCTTACTACATAAACTAAAGAGTTCAAACTGTGCAGTTAGTCGTGAGGCTACTGTGGAAACTGAAGAACAGCTTTCTGCGGATTAATTTAACACCTGTTTCTGTGCAGCAACCAAATCGCTGATTTGAATAGATTCAAATTCAAGTGCTTTTAATACTACCAAATGAGAGATCCAATAAGCAAGGGTACTCTCTGCGCCTTGGTTTCGGTTTACACCATGTGGTTGTAAGCCGTCGCCACAACCTTTGGTTTCATGATCAAATAATGGAAGGTGTAAGCTGTTTTCCCCTAAGAACCATTGGTAGCACAAGTACATCTGTTTAATATAGGTGATATCGTGGGTAATTTCATAAGCTTTAAAGTACATCAGCACCATGGCCATTGTTTCAATAGCTTGTTGGTCGTACATCGCCATCTCCGGGCCGTCTTTGTAAAGCCAGCCGTCGTTGCCAACTGGATTTAAATAGCCCTGAGATAAGGTTTTCTGGGTTAAAAAATTCATGCTTTCCAGTGCAATGCCCAATGATTCGGCATCTTTGCTCGTTTGATAATAGCAAAGCAAAGCTAGTGGCAGTATGGCATTGTCATAAGTCATTTTATCCTCGAACCAATGCCAATGGCCATGACTATTTACCCGATAAGCTTCTTTAAGCGGCTCTGCGAGTTGGTCAAATTGCTCTCTGATGGGGTCGTCGCCGGGATGGCCTTTCAGGTAATCGGATAAGCCGATCATGGTATTGCCTATCCCTCTTAGGTGCTTCAGGTTTTTAAAATGTGGTACAGATTTGTTAAATAACTCTCTTGCAAACTCCCGGTACGAGTTATTGGGAGCATTATTGATCAGGTAGCCGAGCGACCAAATGGTACGTCCGAAAGAATCTTCTGAGCCTACTTCATCCAGGTATTCTCTCGTAAAGCTTAAGAAATTTCTGAAACTGCCATCGTCACATTGCATATATTGAATGTAGCTTAAATAAACTGGCAATAGCTCTAAAGCGACTTTACTCTTATTTTGTTGGTAGGCCAGAATCGCCATAATCAGCGCTCTGGCATTATCGTCCAGACAATAGCCCTCTTTAAGATTTGGAATCCCATACTTAGCATGTTGTACAATACCGGTATCATCTGTCAACCGTCGTACATGTGCGAGGTTAAAGGACGGCATAGCATCTGGATCTATGATTTGTTCGGTATCTTCTTTTTCAGAAAGTGATTTAAGGATGGCTTCGTCCAGTACTTCAACAAAAATTCTTCCAATAGCTGGCCAGCGTAAGTTCAGTCCATATTCGTAGGCATTTGCTTTAAGCTGACTGAGCTTGTCCTCATCTTTAAACAATTCATTTACAATTGTGGCAAGGGCATCGGCGTCTTTAAAATCAAATAACCGACCTCTGTTATCCGCCAGTAGCTCCTGGGCATGCCAGTAGGGGGTGGAGATTACAGCAGCACCTGCACCTACGGCATACGATAATGTTCCACTGGTAATCTGGGCTTCGTTTAAGTAAGGGGTGATATACATGCCGCAGGCTGTTAAATAATCAAACAGCTGTTTTTCTGACACAAATTTATTGATAAAAGTAAGGTGCTCTTCAACGTTGAGTTTTCGGGCTAGCCTTTTCAAACTATCTCGATATTCTTCTCCCGAACTACGTATTACTCCGGGGTGCGTAGTCCCCAGAATCACATACATTACATCAGGATTTTGGGCAACTATCTGGGGTAGGGCTTCAATAACCGTCTCCAGACCTTTGTTTCTACTAATCAATCCGAAAGTAAACAGTACTTTTTTATTTTTAAAAGGGAAGGCGTTTTTAACTGGATTATCTATTTCGGCTTCCAGGTCAGGAACACCATGTTCAATCAGTTGAATTTTGTTGAATGAAATTCCGTATATACTGGTTAAGAAACCAACAGCCCGGTAGCTCATCACTACTATCCGTGAGGAATGTTTTGCGATTTCCCTGATAATAGTTAATTGCATATAGCTCGGATCTTTTAATACCGTATGTAGAATGGTTACCAGCGGTTTTTGTAATCTAGCAATTAACGGAAGGATATAAACCCCATCTTTACCTCCATAAATGCCAAATTCATGCTCCATAATACAGGCATCTACCAAGCTGGTATTGATGTAATCAGCTGCACGGATATAGTCCTTTTGATTTTCCTGTCGGATTTTATATTTAACTTCTGGGGGATACTCGTAAGTATCTATGTGTTCAGAATCATTCAGTGCAACTACATAACTATCATCCGAAACAGTCGATTTGTCGTAACCAATTGCCCGAAGTAGGTTATGGTTAAACGTAGCGATGCCGCATTCACGTGGTGGATAGGTGGATATATAAGCAATTTTCATATGGATTGAGGGATCTTTGTACGGTATTAACAGTTCTTCAATTGAATTGTTCTAAATAGTTGGTTTATTTACATAATTTTGATTATAGGTGTGTAGGTTGTCTTTGTACATTACAAAATAGGATGTCTAGCCGAGATCTCTTTTTTTTATTGCATACTGCCTTAAGTGAAGACTTCTAGACCGTTAGCCGATTGAAAACTCATGTTCAGCATTGATTATTTAGTTTATCTAACTATCTTAGAAGCCAAAGCATTTGACTAGGAAAACCTTTGCCGCTGGAAACGTAAACAAAAGGTTACGATAATACCTTATGGCCGGATTAGGCTAATCATTGAATAAACAAACACAAAATCTAAATTAACGCTATGAAAAAAGAGTCGCTCAGCCATGAAACCCATCAAAAGATAATTGATGCTGCTGAATTATTTTTAAAGCGGGATCAAGGTAAGCCGGTTAACCTCATTGATGCAGTGGATTGGATGACCCAGATCGCCAGTAGCGGAGATTTAAATCGAGTTACTGATATTTACCTATACGAAGATGGGTTTAGTGACACTGAAAAAGCGCTAAAAGATACTATTCTTCATGCGATCACTTCCATTGTCGCATTTGAATACCAAGAGCAAAACTTCACTTATCTTGAAAATATGGTACTCGCCGATCACAGTATACAAAGTGACCACGCCTTAGATTATTTTTTAAAAATAGGCCGCTACCACGAGAAATTCAAGGATGGCACATTGGCTTTTGTGGAAAGAAGCTTTGATGTCTTTTCAGAAAATCAACTTAACATTTCAGCTTTCTATTTACTAAAACTCTACAAAGAAGAAAAAAGGGTGACAGACCTCTTTCATAAAATACGCACACTTAACGATGAAAAATACCGGAAGAAAGAATTTATTCTCAACGCATCGGAAGGGGGTGATGAGGCTTCAAAAGAGATTAGAATAGGTAAATTCTTTTCTGAAATATTGAAAGGAAACCCAATTGATAATGTTGTTTTTTCCAAATATGTCTACCAGGAAGAATTTTTTGAGGGATTAAAACTGTATAAAAAACATGAACACTCGGCCACTGAAGACCAATTAGCCAAATTTGTCAATATTTTGACCGTCCTTGCAGACGAAATGGCAAATTTTATCCACTCTTTAGCCAAAAATGCGATGGATGCGGGTTTTCACTTATCGAATTTCGATCATCAATATAAGTTTAATCCCGAAATAAGGAAGCAATTACAACAGCTTATTGATTTGCTCAAAGCTAAAAAAAGGAAAGCCGCTAATATTGATATTGCGAACCTTTGCTCAGCCAAGGCAAAAATCAGTACTTCAATCCCGAATTTATTAAAAAAAGAGGAAATCGGGGAGGATATGCTTCAGCTGGCCAAATCATTTGAAAAAGTAGATTCTGATGCCGTAGCAATCAAACTTTATGAATCTATTATGAATGATTTCCAGGCAGAATCTTCAAGGTTATCAAGCGGACTATTTCCTGAAATTTCCTACATTGATTCCAGGCCCAAACGGGAAATCGAAATATTTGAAATGGCAAATGCGTCTCATAAAAAGCTAACAGCCCAAAATAGTATCGAGAATACACCTCGAACAGTTAAAAAAGAAGATTTAGTTCCTGCTGGTGAACCATCACAGGAAGAAATTGAAAATATGCCAGCAAAAGCTGAAAATAGTTTTTTTGCACGTCTGAAGCGGCTATTTAAGAATTAGACAACCATTTTTAGGACAAAAGGACATTTTTATTGTTTTTCAATCATTGTTATAACACTTCTCGTTTATAAATCCTTAATCACCTCACCTCTGTCAAATTAAAGTTCACTTATGGCATGGTGGGGATGCGTGAAATCGCCTTATGGTAATTAGAGAATCAATAATGCCGGTTTTGGCGACGAGATGAAAGACATCAGTCAACATGAAAAATAGGACTAAATACGGATTGGCAAATATCTTACAATAGATGCTATTAAGCTCTTAAGAACGAAATAGAACAAGTTGCCTAAATCAATATAATAAAACCTGTTCCAGCTAGCGCCTTTCAGAAGAGGTTGACTGTTTGATAAATTTGAGTTGGTCTCTTTTTTTTTAAAAGTGCTCAATTATCTTCTTTTGGAAAATGGACTTTTGGGTAAAAATAAGTTCGGTTTTTAGCGATTTTTAACCCAAAAGTCCATTGTTGTTTTGACATATTTTGCTATGTATTACAGTGCCGAATGGCTCTTGAAACAAGGCGAACTTAAAAATACTCCTATTGGTTTGAGCAAAGTTGATGGTGATTTCCTTGTTTAATACATTCTCAACTGATCGATAGGGACCTTGTAATGGCTGTGCGACTGTGTTAGGATTTGTGCTTTAGGTGTAGTAATTAAGTTTGCTAGCGCATATTGAACGGGCCAGCTACAAAAATGGGATAAGCGATCTCCGCTGATACTTTCAGTAACAGCTGCCACAAAATTAAGTATAAGGGGTAATTGCGAAGAAGGCGTTATTTTTTTCTTTTATTAAGATGACGCAGTCGAATAAAAAACTGATCTGCGTCATTGGAGATGAACGTTAATCCAGATCGATCAGATCAGGATCAATACCAGTGTAATCACAAAACTCTTTTACCGTAATAAACTGATGATCCTCTTTGTTGAGTTCAATTCTGATTGCTCTTAGTAGACGCCGAGCTTGGCGCTCGCTACGTCCAGTAGCTTTACAAACATCTTTTGCGTAAATACATACTCTTTCCATATCATGGCTGATTGTACCGTAACAGATCAAGTGGCGCTAGCAAAAAGGTTGAGAGCCTTAATGGAACCTTACTGGCGGTTGGTTCGTAATTGGGTTGATTGGCTTCAATATATGTATATTTTTTTACTCTTAAGATAACTTTGTGTGCTAGAGTGTCATTTCCGGACAAATTCGGCCAAATGTGGCGCAATTGGACAAAAGCGTCATTTTCGGACTACCACCATTTTTTCGTGGTCTATATTTATTCCATGAGCACAAAACAAATAGAAAAAAAGAAATTAAAAGTGGCTGTGGAAAGGCCTTGGATTGGTTCGGTAATCCTTCGGGAATGGTCTTGGGCAGGTAGGAGTTCGAAAGGAGTTTGGTAGGAGTTTGAAAGGACTCTGATAGGACCCTAGCTCCTTCGAGATTCCTTTCGAAGTCCTTTTGCATTCCTTGTATCTAAAGGGGAATTATAACCAAAGTATAAACGACTAAAAAATTAAAGATTATGGCAAAAATGAAAAAAGGCATTTTCGGTCCTTTATCCGGGAAAATTGGACCTTTAATAGTTTCACGATGGAAAGGTATTAACTATGTGAAAGAGGCTGCACAAAAGCCCGCTGAGCCATTGCCCAGATCTACAGCGCAGATTGCCAACGAACAGAAGATGAAGTTTACCAATGACTTACTTCAACCTTTTCATCCGTATGTAAATATTGGCTTTGAAAATATGGCGGTAGATAAAACTGCGCTAAGTGTGGCTTACTCATTTAACTTTCACAAAGCGGTTATGGGTGAGTATCCTAATCTTAGTGTTGACTATAGTAAAATGGTGATCAGCTGCGGTTTGCTTCCACAATTGAATCAACCGGCGCTAAAGTTAATTGCCCCGGATGTTCTGCAATTGACCTGGCAGCAAAATACAAATTCTAATGCTGCATTCGACGATCAGGTAATGCTGGTATTGTATAGTCCAGAACTTAAAATAACAGATGGCTTTACCGGTGGGGCCAAAAGAACAGCAAGACAGTGTCTATTCAAATTTGACCCGGAGCTAGTGGGGACTCCTTTGGAAGTGTACTTAAGTGTGACATCGATGAATAGGAAAAAAGTAGCAGACAGCATATACATGGGAAGGGTTGAGCCATTATGAAAACCCATACCACCACCACACTCCAGTACCTGGTACTGGAGTGTCTGGCACCGAATTGTCCAGAACTGAGTGATGAGGAGATTGAGGACTGGATGGAAAGGCTTCCCTGCATAAGGCAGGACATGTTGCAGCTGATGAACTTTGCTCTTTTTGGTAGTTTTGGGAATAAGTTGGTAAAACGGCACATGGTCCAGATTTGTAAAGAATGTACCTTGATGCTGGATGCCTTGCATGGCTACCCTGATTTTCCGGAAAGGATGATACCCTTGTATCAGCAAGTGTTGGATTGCCTGGGACAAATTTTGATGCATCAACAAGAACATTATGCGCAATATTTGGATCCTTTAGCCAAAATGCCGCTAATTTATTACCATAAGGCTGCAGAGGCAATAGAAGCAAAGGTAGAAGCTTTGGTGATTGCAATGACCCGGTACTATGCCGATAAGACCCTTCAGTCGTTGGTAGTTGGCAAAATGACTGGCTTATTAAAAAATGGGAGCGGTAGCTGGCAACAGATCAATTGTCTTGAAAATTTACAAGAAAAAATTATGGACCTGTGTATTGGACGCAGTTATAACATGACTTCGGGTCTTAAAGATTTGCTGATTAGGCTAAATTTTAATACACCAGGCTTTCTTGCTTATTGCAAAGAAAGTATTGTAACCGACCTGGACAAGGATTATGAACTTAACCATAAGTATAATTTTCTTTTTCATTGTCAGCGGGAATTTACCAGGTTAACAAAGAAGTACGATGGTGTAAGACTTGAACCTTCTTTCCCAAAAATAAAAGACTCGTTGCTCGAATTTGTAACCGCAGAATTGGCTTGTTTGGATAGAAAGCGACGTTTGGAGACCGTGGTCATAGATCCTTTGGCTCCAACAACGTTTAGCAGGTTACCTGTTTCCATTTCTGTAGATGTACTGGCTTACTTTTTTAAGCTATTGGTAAAGGTTAGGGTGGTAATGCCCTCAGGTAAGAGTGGATTGATGCTGTTTATTTCCAAAAGTTTTCAGACGCCAGGAATAAAAAATGCAGAGATCTCTCCAAAGAGTCTCGAAAGTAAATACAGACAGGTAACAAAGAGCACGGCAGTTGCAATCAGGTCAATTTTAGTAAACATGTTAAATCAAGTAGATGAAGAATTTGGATAATGAATTGGAAATAATTGTAAAGGCCGGTTATTGGTTAATTGCCAGAGTTCAAAGAGAGTTTATTGTTTCGGGAATGAGAATTGCATTGGCCAAAGAACTTAGGGATATTAAAATGCTGGTAGATCCTGAAGATATCTCTGTTTACGATGCAGAATTACTGGAGACATTAAAAGAGCCTCATGTAAAGCTGGTTTGTGACCTCGTCAATCATATTGAAGATGTAGTTGCGAGGGAATATAGAATCGTGAATGGATTGGATCAGGAGGAGTTGTTTAATAATGAACTTGTAGCCAAAAGTGCAAATAATTTGTTCGAACGGTTTGTCTTTTGGAGGATGAAGCATAGGCGGCGCGATCGCTATATTAATTTTAATCAGGTACTGTTTACCTCCCAGCGGGCGCTATATGAATGGTGTAAGCTGAGATTAACTGGAGAAACCAGAGCCCTGGATATGACCTATCGTTGTAACTATAGTGCGGGTAGGCTCAAGGCATTGGTAGCTGGTTGTACAGATTATAATGTGCTGACCATGGTTGAATTGATTGAGTATTTGAAAGATCAAGAGGCAAAGAGTCGTTCAATTGTGCCAAAATAATTTTTTTTCAAAAAAATGCGTGGGCATAGAATGTAGTTTAAACCTCGTTTTTGCTTGATTTTGCCCAAGCGGGTCTCCGACCCCGGGAGACTGGACAAGGGCCTCTTTTTGTTGTCTCTTTGTTTCGGCAATTGGAGGTAGGAACACTGCAGGATTCTGATCTGAAGCGTGCCGGCCATCATAACTTTGGCTTTCCCTAATGAGATTAGGAAAGTGCAAATGATGGGAGCTAACAAATTTTTTAACTATTAAATTTTAAAAAAATGGGAATTATCAGACAAGGAATCCTTGGCGGATTCAGAAAGAAAACCGGAACCGTGGTCGGAGCACGTTACCGTAACAGAGATGTAATCAGAGGTCTACCTAGGCCTAGCAGTAAGCCTGCTACGGAGTTACAGACTAGTCAACGATCCAGGTTTGGCTTGGTTACAGGAGTTTTAAGTTGGATTAGTGAATATATCGAGTTGTTTTATGGCAATAGATCGGATGCAAATTCGCCTATGAACGAAGCAGTTGCTTATCATTTGAAAGAAGCCATTAAAGTTGTTGGATCAAGCATTGAGATGGACTATACAAAGTTAATGTTTGCCCGTGGTAGATTGAAGTTGCCTCCAACGTTGCGCCTTGCCGCTAGTGTGGAAGGTAAAGTAGATTTTGAATGGAGCAATGAGGTGGGGGCAGATAACAAGTTTAGAGATGCAACAGATATGGCAAATTTGTTGGTGTACAATCCTGCAAAGGATGAATTTGTTAGTCTGATGGCAGCTGCACCGCGCTCTGCTGGGATCTTTAAATTGCAGCTACCCCTGGAATATGGAGAGGATGATGTTTATTGCTACATCAACTTCAGTTCGACACTTACAAAAGGACTCGTATCCGAGAGTCGCTATGTAGGAAAAATCCAGATCGTGGCTACCTAAATTAATGGGGGGCCGGAAACGGCCTCTCTATTTTCTTAACAATACCTAAAAACAAGATATCATGAATACTTTAAAAATATCAAAGGCTGATGTTTCTGGTAGAAACTATACACCTTATCTATTATTTGGAGGGCTCTTATTAACCTGTCCACTGTTACAAGTCCTGATCATGAGTTGGGACCCTATGATGGGTTTTATTGATCCAAATATTTGGTTGCTAATCTTAATGAGCCTGATCTGCTTTCTGGCGGTGACGGGCTTAAGCTGGTGGCTATTGCAAAGGTTCTGGACCAGGCTGGGGCTACCTTTATTAACTGAGATGGTTTTATCTTTTAAAAAAATGGAATTATGGCAACAATTAGGATTTTATTGGGCTTCATTTGCATTGCTTTTGCTGGCAGCAGTTGGGGTTTTGACCGCAATCGTGTAACTGATGGAGGGGCAAGAATTATCATCGAAACAGCTAAAAAAGAAATTGGCGTTCGTGAAGATCAGGAGAATGCTGGCGCAAGGGTGGATCAGTACAACACGTATGTTGGGCTTAAAAAAGTACCATGGTGTGCTTCGTTTGTGTCATGGTGCTTTGGTCAGGCGGGCTATTCGCAACCGCGCACGGCTTGGAGTCCTTCGCTTTTTCCCCCTGATCGGATTGCCAAGGATCCGGTGGCTGGAATGGTGTTGGGGATATACTTTGAGCATTTAAAGCGGATTGGGCATTGCGGGATCGTAACGGAGGTAAGGAATGACTGGGTTTTGAGCGTAGAGGGGAATACGAATTTAAATGGTAGTAGGGAAGGGGATGGTGTATATAGGCGCACAAGGCATGTGAGGAGTATATATCGTTTTGCAGACTGGACAAAGAAAGGAGGTCGAATTTGAGGACCTTATCTGTTATCTTAATATTATGCTTATGTAGTTGCGCTTTATTTAATAAAACGAGTAAAACAACTACTACAGATAAGCAATCATCAAAAAAGCAGCTGGAATCGAGTCAGCTGCTTTTTAGAACCGCAAACAAGGAAACACAGATTTTTACTTACTGGAGTGATAGTGGGTTTTATCACGTTCAAAATATCAAAGAGCAAATCGATATAGCAAAAACTGATAGATTAAAAACAGAAGAGAAGCAGGAGGCTAAGCAGGAAATAATAGTGAAAAAGACCGAGCCGCTAAGCTTTTGGATTTATGGTCTGGTATGCATAAGTTTAGTCATCTGTTATTGGCTTTATAGACGTTTTTTTTAAATGCAAAAGAGGTTGTATAACCTCCTCCGTATTTTATTTTGTTGAGAGGCAATTTTACTGCGTTTTCCACCAAATTTCAGCTAAGTAAGGTTTATTGTTAATTATCTAGGGAGCTTTGTTTAAATAACTTGATTAAAATATTGCGTGATATCAAAACGACCTAAAACCCATAGCCAATGAAATAAAGAAACGACAATAACAGATCATACTTCTTAAATGAGGTATTAATTCAGAGTCTCGATCATCAAATTCTGACAATGTTGCAAACGAGACAATAGATTAATGCCCGTAACAAATATTGTTGTACTTTCGCAAGTGCACTGTAGCGTTATGGGCTCCTATTGTAAATCCGTTTTGCAGGGCCGTCAGAAGCCAGATGATGCGGTATTTAGAGCTCGCTATGGTGCACTTTCGTTTTATCTAATAACGCCATGCTCTAGGTTTCTGTAAATCCCAAGAGACTTATTTTTTGAAACTAAAAAAATGAGCATATGTATACACCAGACCAATTTCTACACAAAAGACCATCAGGAACTAAAGCCGAGCTTAATGCGTTCGCGGAAACTAAATTAAAAGAGTTTTTTGAAACTTATCCACTTGATGATAGTCTTGAATATCTCTGGAGAATGATCCAACAAAGTTTCTATACCAAAAGCCGCATATTACCGAACGCAGAACGTGCTAATCTGATTGCTTATTATGAATATCTTCATACCCTTATTTTGGCAGCTAGCATCGTTAATGATGAATTAAAAGGATCATCTTAATTCATAGAATAATTTCGTTTATTGGCATAGGTAAATTTATATTCTCTCCCATTTTTTTTTACGGCAGCCCGTTTACTCGCTATGAATTTTTCGCATCCATTAAGTTAATTGTGAATTAGTCTTATTGTGATTGCTATTTTTTTGGTATTTATGTTTCATAATTTTTAAACATCATGGAAACGCGATTGTGGATGCAGGTGAGGGAATCCCTTTGGGCTGCCGCTAAAAAAGCTATCTACGGGAAGCGATGGTCTCTGGATGTTGGATTTTCAACCGTGAGCAAAAAATGGTATAAACCTGAGGAGTTTATGGTATCAATCGAAACGGTGAGTATGCACCAAGGTAAAGATGATGGAAGTAAGTATGTTGTGAAAGATCCATTGGTCGGACTACAGGAAGGTATTGATCTTCTCGAACGAACGCACAAAGAAATTGACGCTTTTAATAAAAAAATCCATAATTATTACGGACTTAAACCGAAGTGAAAAGTGGGGAAATTAATTGAGCATATAACAAATGCAGCCTATTCTTTTACACCATTGGCCTCATTCGCAATATTCACGAGCTTTTGAAGTCTCCATCGTACGGGGCGGTCGTGATACAGACCCTTTTTGCTAACTGTGCAAGGCAAAAGTCGCTTGACCGAAATATACACCCCACGCAGGGTTTCTTTGTTTTCCATTTATTTCGGACTTTCTTCATTACCGTAATGCCAGGTTTGATCGTTCTAGCCGGTGAATGATCATGTCATATAAAGGATAATATTTTGTGAATTCCTCCATGCAAGTTTGCGCTATACGGTCAACGGCCAGCTTCGGATCACCAGCCTCATAATCTCTTCCTATAGTAAAGTAATGTGCAAAAGCATCCTTTTTAACGAATTCATAAAGTTGCTCAGCGTTTTCAAAGCTCGATGTCATTCTTTCTTCACCGGCGATGTGGATCCAGTACGGATCGCCCAAATCTCTAATCAAATAGAAGAACTTTGTACGATAATTTGAGTCTTTCATCTGTTCTCTGAAATGCTGCCTGTCTACTTTACCAGCATTAGCTTTTGCAGGCATCAACCAGAATCCAACAGTGTCATGGTGAATGATGAACTGCATTCTCATGAAATACAATGGGGTCGTCTCATGATCCCCATACATTTTTAAAGTGGATTGATCCCTGCCGTAACCAACCCAGAGCGAGCGGACAAGATGCTGATCGTGATGGGCAGTCTCAATCTGGGAAGCTATATATATGGGTTTATAATGCGGATAAATCTCCCAAGATTTTGGAATTAATGGGGCTACCTGGTCATTGAGCCTATAGAGTTTATCTCTAACGGCAGCCCGCTCCACCCAGATTTCCTGATTATCCAATCCAACTTTCGATGGATCGAAAGTCATGAAATCTGATTTCTTAAAAAACTGTCTGCTAAAATCTACTTTATCCAGTTTATGAGTGGAGGAAACCTTTGCTATGAGTTCTTTGATATTATTGATCTTTGCTGATTCCAACGCTTCATTTTTCTCGAAATTCTCTGTATATGCATCAATCAACTCTCTGGTCAGCGCAATTGAATCGGCCTCCCATTCTATGATATGTTCTCGCATCTCATAACAGGTGGAATGATCAGTTATTTTCACAAAAAATTCCTCATTTGCAGCCCAGCCACCATGGGTCAGGTTTCCTGATCCGACGAAGGCCAGCCAGCCGATCTGTGTATTAAATAAATAAAGTTTTGGGTGAAAAAAATTATTAGCAAATACACTCACTTTAAGCTCTCCGGATTGTTCCAGGTTGAACAATTTCTCCAATACCGCAGGTGGTGTGGGCATATGGATACCTAATATCACATTAATCACTGTATCAGGTTTAAGATTGCGCATCAAGAAGTCAAACGTTTTCCCGGTAATCATCCCCACGGCAATATAAACCTGAGTAATGCTAGGTGCCATTTTGAGGAATTCAGCATTCAGTTTTCCGGTAGTATTAACAGTTTTTTTAGATTGCATTAGTTTAGTTTGAGTAATGAGCATCATTAAATTCAGTGGCCAATGTTGGCACTACTGACAATCTATATATTCTTAAGAACATAATGATAACTCTCTCTAAAATTAGTTCATTTTATTTATCTGTAGCTACCCTACCGCCTTCCAGTCTTCAATATTTCATTTAAAATGAGGCAAGGCCGATCCTGATAAAAAGAAAAAGCCATCCTTCTACCATTTCCGACCTCTTACCGATCCCACCATATAAACCTAGCAACTTCGCCGAATCCACACAGTAAAGTCAAAGAATTGTTCATAAAAGAACTTAAACCGAATTTCAATTTATAACCACAAAACTAGTTTTTCTTATGCCTTTGCATATTCGACTCCAATTTCAATCTCTCCGCTCGCTGTAAGTTCGGCTGCCTCTAGAAAACTGGCCTTGAGAGAACCACCAAGTGCTATTTTCTGGTTATAACTGATGCTGCTGATCGGAAAAGAATGTGGGCCTACATCAATGCTTTGCGGAATAAACTGGAATGCCGCATTGATTAGGGCTTTGACAAACTCTTGAAGCTTAGTTTTAAAATAATTATGAAAATCCCGCGCCTTTTTACCAGCATCTTTGATAAGGGTTTCAACAGAAAACACCAAGTCATCAATCTTCTGTTGGGCGTATTCCCTTCCGAAAATAAAATTCTCCCTCAATGCACTGGTATAGCTTTCCCACATGCTTTCAATTTTCCCCAAAGTGGCACCATCGAAAACCCCTTTTAACTTAGCCTCATTCTTCTGGACTTGCAATTCGTTAACGTGACGAATGGCTGTCTCTAAAATTTCATCGTTTATAATTATAGTTTTATACATATATTAAGTTTGATTGTTTAAATAAGATCAAAAAAAGGGTGCTTTTCAAAAGCATCAGGAAGTGGGATTTCCGGACATATAGCACTATCAAATAGATAACTTACAATGTCTTTTACTGGGCTCTGAAATGATTCGACAACATACAGCCCACGATCATATACCTCCTGGGCCAGTTCTGCATCTTGATATACAAAGTTGAGCAGACTGAATGAAACCTGATCCATTTGTTCGGTATTCCGTGTTAAGTTTTCTTCACAGGTTCTCTGTACGGCATTGGCCCATTCAGAAAGGTCATAAATGTATGCTTCGACCTTCAGTGCCTTCCAATCGATATTTTTTATCCAGGATAATGTTCTTAAACTGCAAGGCAAATCTCCGGAATTGAGCTGCTCCATAAAATTAATGCCCATGTGATTCCCAAATCTCCATTTTAACATTTCGGCTGCTTCCGGTTCCACATCTCTGCCGAAAAATAGGCCCGCTTTGGCGACATGGCTCCATTCACCTAGTTGATATATCAAGTATTGCTGATTATTAACCATTGGATTGGTAGTTCCTCCTAGGATCACCGCACGGGTCAGTTCCAAATAAGCAGCGCCGTATTTGCCAACGTATGTTTTAATATATTCGAATTGATCCGCAGGGATAGATATTGAGGTCACGTTATAGCTCGGTCTGCCTGTATTTTTATCCCTTTCACGCGTCCTTATCTGACAGACTAAACCTCCGGTCGTTTCAATAAGCCAAAATGGACATTGAATTCTGCCTAGCGGCATCATTGTATAACGATCTAATAGCGTTTCCGATTGCTTATTCAATATGATGGATCGATATCCTGACCGCATAGCTGCTTGCCCTGTCATTTTTATGATCTCCCGTAACTCCTTGTCTGTTATGCCTGTCCAATCTTTTCTATCCTCAACCAGCGACGATAATAGTTGATTTGTTTTGCTGGAAACATAATTGTGCTGATATTCTCGAACTTTTTCAAAATCATCATTGCTTAGGATCATCCTGCCTTCCCTCCACGCAATATTAACACCAGCTGTCCTTGCATCTGGATGAATCAGCACCTTTAAGTCTTCCACATCTATATCCGCGATCATTTCCAACCACTTTATGTGCTGCTCCAGAACACTATTTTTAAATGTTCTGGCACTTAAACTGAGATCGGGCATAAGCTCCATACCGCTGAACCGTGTTAAATTCAGCAAAATCCTGAAAGCCTGATCACCGCGCAATGGGATATCACCAAGCTTTAAACGCCATTTGGCGACAATGTTCCGTACCGTTAAATATCCGGGAAGATATTGTTTATGGCTGCCTTTCAAATATGGCCATAGTAGATCCTTCCCGATTTTTTGCTTGGCATCGCTGCACAGTTTCTCAAAAGTATCCCGGTGTATACGGGCCTGGGTAATTATTTCGTCAAGGGTTGGGGCATGCTTGTTTTTTGTATCCGGAATATAATCTATGAGATTGGACATGACCAAATTAATGGGCGACTCTATCTCGGGATCCAACGTCGGATCATCAGCAAACTCTCCATAAAGCGCCAGGCCTTCAAACCAGGGCGTCCAGGTCTGCTCCATCGATTGGATTTTATTTTCTATCTCGGCGGAACGTTCAGTATGAAGTAATGAGATGATAGAAGGTTCCCTCATAGGAAATGGTTTACCACTGTTAAAAAGTTCAATAATGGCATCATCTGTAGAAGTATCCATCTTGGAAGAATTATCCAGAAAAAGTATGGCTTCTAGGTCAACCAGAGTCCAGCGCATGATATTTAAGGTAAGGCCTATAACTCCGAACAGGCTATAGACATGAGTTAGCTCATGCTTCAGGTCAAGCAGCATATTTCCCAATTGTTCCTCTTTAAGAATAGAATCTCCATGGGGTATGGAGTTGAGCATTTTCGAATAACTGAGCGTCCAGTTGTTGAAATTGACCATTAAGGTCTCTTTATGAAGAAGCAGATCAAAGCGTCCATCAGCGATCTCCAGCATAAAGTCATTACTCACTGCGCTGAAATTTTCAACCCAGGCTTCAAAAGGTTTCTTCCAAACTGGTGTGCTGATCACCGAAAGGTCCGGAAAAGGTTCAGGCTTCCCTTTAACGCCATTCAGACAACAGTACAAACAAGCGAGGGGACGGAGATACTTATTCATACCTATATTGTTTTCAATCAACTGAAGAACTTTCTCATCATGGCTTGCAATTTCGGTCTGAGATTGTTTGACTAACAGGTATCTGATTAACCTGTCCATTGCATCAAAAGCCGATACTCTTCTGTCAGGATATTCATCAGCATGAATAGTGAGTATATCAACTGTCTGCGCGAGCAATATTGTGATGTCTTCACTTGCATATTTGAAGGA
This sequence comes from Pedobacter sp. ok626, assembly GCF_900100435.1. Taxonomy (GTDB): domain Bacteria; phylum Bacteroidota; class Bacteroidia; order Sphingobacteriales; family Sphingobacteriaceae; genus Pedobacter. Next base: position 237,608 of record NZ_FNEX01000005.1, read on the forward strand.
GACTTCAATTGCATAATTACATAGCTTTATCGATTTTGAATTATCTTTGTCTTTATAAAAGCTGATGGTAGTTAACAGCGTTCCTATGGTCTGGGGGCTGGAGTATCTGAGATCCAGCAAATAGGAAATCTCCTCAAGGTAGGCTCCGATCTTAAGGAGTAGCTGATCCTCTGGTTTGACTAATTGATCAAACAACATCAACTCCTTAAAGCATTCGATCACTAAGCCCAGCATTTGGGAATCCTTTACTTCCTTTTCAGTCCAGAGCTTTTCTAAAAATAAGACAGCATCGTCCACATAGACGAATCCGTTTTCCACCTTAGTAATTTTGGGATAACTGTACAGAACTTGAAACAATAAAAAACTGATCATTCGACCGCTTACCTGAAGGGAATTAATAAATGCATATTGAATGGGATGCATATCCTGCTCAGTCGCCTCTACCGACCACTTGTCATAAGATTCTAATTCGGCCTCCGTTGGAGATTCCAGTATATTCAGGCTCTTCATCAAAGTCTGATACGTATCAGTGACAAGAAACTCCTTGTATCGTTCGGCGGGAACACTTAATGCTATTGGTTTGTTGAATTGTTGAGGCATTATGAAAGAAATAAAAGCGTTTAACTTAAAAGCAAGTTACCAATTCTGCAGGATATAAATAAGGTAAAATATTTTAAAAAACTACGTCAAGTAAATTCAGGACTCGACAGATTGAACATTTTACTCTGGAGTGTGCTTGTCAGCTTGACTGTAAAATTACTGGCCAAGTTGGCGCGTTAGGCGATGGCCATAATCAGCGTGATATTTACCTCCTGCAAATAATACTTGTGTTTTGTTATATTTGAAGTTATCTAAATAAACTCTTATGGATCTTCAAAAGGCAAAATCACTTGATCAAACTCTTCAAATGTTTAGAGGTAATTTATCTCATACACTGGAAGGGATACAAAAAGAACAATTAAAGGTTTATGGTAATCTCGAAAAATATTATCCAATTGAAAATGACATTAAATATCTACTAGGTGACGATATGCTAAGAGAAGTTCAAGGAGGTATTATTTCTCTCTCCAATAGAGGTTTTGGTGCTTTAGCAGATGTTAATTCGTTAGGTTACAAAGCAAAAATTGAAAAAGGTAAAAGAGATAATATCATTAAGTATGTGGTTTTTGTACTTTCAATATTAACCTTTCTAATCTTACTCTATAAAACCTTTGTTTTGACGAAATAAAAAACGGGAACAATTTAGTTGTTCCCGCCGATCATCGCCAAATTACTTATTATCGCAATTTGGTTTAGGTCTTGAACGTAGAAATGTTTTTCTGCCGTCTTTCGTTGGCTTTGAAGGGTGCACTACTACGAACTTGTTGGGTTTCTTGCTATTTGACATAACTTTAAACTTTTAGGTTCATAAATCAGACGATGTCAAGCCTCGTCATTTCGGCCTCTCTATTTTCCGATTTGACTGAGCACCAGCATATTGTAAAGTTAATAAAACTATTGATTCATTTTGAAATAGGTATTTCCCCCTCGGAAAGCTATATATTTAAGTTGTATTATAGATTTTCAGTTAGGGTAATTTGCTATATTGTCACCTATGTTTATTTAAAATTATGATGTAAATCTGTTTTTGTCCAAGTACGTTAAGTTGTTCTTGGCTCCGGTTAAAAAAAATGTAATACTAAAACTTCGTCCTACGTACTTTAAAGTATTAACTATTTCATCAATAATGTTGGCTTTTTTGTTTTTAGCGAATATTAGCCTAAAATGCGATTTGATATCTCAATAAAAGCTAGACACTGTCGGGGAACTTGTTTCTCACCAAGTTGGGGAACTGGTCTGATTCTGTATCTAATATTTCAATATAGTCGCCGATGTCGTCGGAATGAACACTGAATATTTCATTAAATTTTGCCACAAAATTTGGAATGGCATGATGAATACAAAACTTTTCTGTTATGTTAAACGCTTCTTGTAAGATAACCCCAGAATCCAGCTTGAAATCAACGTTGATCTCTGCAACTTGTATTATTTTTTCTGTGATGTAGACTGCCCTGATTATCGGGTGAGGGTGAGAGCTTTCTGTGTAATAGATATCTTGATCACATTGACCCATAATCATGAAATAATTCAAAATTCCTGAAACAACTACTGACAGTAGCTTGCTCAAATTCCCAGCAGTTTGATGTTGGTCAGGATGTTTCTTCCAGAAATCCAAGATATGTGGAGGGATCATGTTGGCAGCATGAATGTCGGCATCGAATTCAAGGCAATGTTTTAGTGATGAGTACTTGTCTTCGGTGCCATTGTGTTTCCGTTCATCAAGTGAGTCGAACACTTTGAAGGGTTTTTGTATTAAATGAGCAAGTTCGTGGTAAAATGTAAACTGAACGGCCACTTGGAACATTAGAAATCCCAATGGAATTTTAAACAGTGTCTCTATTTCGCTATAATTTTTGTTGATCTCTTTATCTTCCTTAAATAAAAAATTTTTGGAGTAAAGACTTTCGTATGTTTTTACTATTGTGCCACAATTGACTTGAATAATGTTAAAGCCTTCCGGAAAACTTGCCTTGGCATTGATATTATAATCGTTGGTGTAGATGAATCTCGCAGGTTGTATATCATATTCTTTGCAACGTTCGGAAAGATTCGTCTGACAAAATGTGAAAAAATTTTCAAAATAATTTTCCAATGGGGTTTCACTGAAATCGTAAATGTCAGCAAAACTGATTATCTTTTTCGCCATAAGTTCTTTGCATACTTCGTCGTAGGTCATCATATTTTAAGGATTCATTTTATCATCGTATAACAACAATTCAAGATCTTCTTTGTAGATCTTTCCTGTTTGGTAAAAGATGCACCAAAGTACACATCCTGTCGGTTTATTTTAGATTTCAGCGCCATAACTTTTTTCGAGCACTATGGAATATATTTGAAATGATTGATCTTATTTCAGATGGTTAAAATTGAAGGATGTTCTGCCGTTAAAGACCTAATCATGGGAGACGAAAAAAGCACGTATTAATATTCGCAGAACAAAAGAGCTCAGGTTCATAAAGAAGCGGCTAAAGACATATTTCATGGCGTCACGAATTTTGATGGGAATATTCGTTAACAGCGCTTTTATTTGTGTAATTTCCCTTTTAATTGCGACTTCAAAATGGACCAAATATATGATGACTTAAAGCGTACCTTGGTAAAACGTGGACTTGCTTCGAACAACGATGTAAATGATAAAGTCTTTTATAAAGAGGATGAATTGCATGTCATTTTGGAACATACAGGCTCGAAATCCGAGCTTACTGAAAATATCCGCAAAGATTTGATAAAAGTGTCTAATGGCTTCGAGTTTAAGTTAATATTAAATGGAAAAGAAAAGACCATAATATATCCACAATTAAAGGATAAAATCAAGGAATTCAATTACCAAAGAATTTATAAGGATTCATTCATAATTGCAACAATTATTACAGGGTTCTATATATGTGTGATGACCATATTAGTTAGCCTCATTAATCAAGAGCCAGAAACGATAAAGGGTATCAGCGATAAGCTGCTTGATGTAAGTGCACTCATTTCTTCATTTGTTATCACTTACTTAACTTCGAAAGTCTTAACTGTGAGACAGGAAAAGTTGAACAGAGTAGAGAAGATCAAGGAGCTATCGAATAAACTCACCGAATTTAGACGGATCTGTCACGTTGTACTGGAAAGCTGGCAATTCTGGCAGCCCTCAGCTGCGGCTCATGCCCACGGGAAAAATGTTGCTAAAAAAATAACCTTTAATGATCTGCAATATTTAAATGTGTACGACCGTAGATGGGATGAAATACATAACATGATGAAATATGAAACTTATGGTGAAATCAAGCCGAAATTTGTACTGCAATTGGCTACATTGTGCAAGTCAAAGGATAGATACATTCACAATCGGTTGTTTCTTGGTATGAGCTTCCTTGCCAATTATATTTATTCACTTAAAGAACTCGAAGAGTGGCGATTTCTACCAGATAATAATATGTTTTGGTATGTGTTTGAAAATGAATGGCAAGATTATGAGCGCTCCTTTAACTTCCAAATATCTGATCATGATAAGACAAGAATTACCAAGTGTGCTGGCCGACTTGATAATTCACTGGTCAATAAGAATTTTAGTAAAGAACTTTTGGTTTCTGCCTCGCAAATAGCTGAAAACGAGATTATACCTGAATTGACAAGACTTGTAAAGAAAAATGAGGCTAAGCAATCTTTCTTAATTAAGTACTTGCTGATTTGCTTTTCTGGGGTTTTTGTTTTTGGCGTGTTACTTCAAGTAATTTTAGGTCTGTTTTTGAGTTCTTTGGTGATAAGCTACATCTCTATAATTGCTGTTACTGCGATTGTGATCCATATCCTGATCAGTATGCCGGCAATACTCAAAAGTGAAATTACTTTCCACCCAAAGTATGACTATGATTAGACTAGATGTCCTGAGATTAGCGCAGTACAGTTAATAGAAGTCTCATGTATCGTTAATTTGAGTTTGGGGGATTTAAGTTCCCTGGCAATTTAATTGATGTTGTAATTTAAATTGTATAATGTGTAAAATATAAATCATGGCAAAATTGGATAGGGAATATTCGGGCCAATACGTGGGAATACAAAAGGGCTTGTATCATTGATAAAATGATACAAGCCCTTTTCAATTGAATTATGATGTCCTAGAAGTGAAAGTTTACACCGATTGTTGGTTTAAAAGTATCTATTCCAAATTGAAACTCTTCACCGTCGGTTTTAAAGGGATCAGGATTTTCCATATACGTTGCTTCGTTAAAACTTTTTTGGTAACTCAGCATCGGAAATGAAAATTCAATAGCAATTTTTTTTATTGGAAAGTAAGCCAGGCCAGGTTTAATATTTGCTCCAAATTGTTTGAATTTATTCTCACTTGAGAAAAAGGGACTTGTCTCATTGTTATATTTCGACTTGCCTATATTTCCGTTTATAGCTAGTTCATTAAAAATTTTAAATTTTTCATTGATGTTGAAGTAATACCTGACAAATGGTGCTAGTCCATAACTTCTGCTTGTCTGTCTGCTCAATGGGGTTTGGTCGTTCAGATCGCTTTGTGTATCCTTATAATAATTATATAATAATCCAATACCAATCGCCAGATTATCGTTGATAAAATAAGCCGACCTTAAAGAAGTACTAAAATAATTTGATTTTTGAGCAGATTGTCCCTCAAATTTATAAGTGTAGAAGGAAGCATATCCACCTAACATTACCTTTCCTTTTTCTGTTTGAGCATTCGCCTGAATGGTGAAAAGACATAACAATGCTGCGAAAACTAATTTGTTTTTCATGTTGTTTTTCTTGAGTAATTAATCAAACGCAGAATTAAAAATGATAATTCACACCAATAGCTGGACTAAAAGAGCTGAAGCCAAAGGATAAGCTGTCATACTTATATGGTATTTGTCCAGCTATTTCCGGGGTATCTTTTTGATGAACATAACCTACTAAAGGAAATTGAAATTCAATAGCCCATTTTTTAGCTGGGAAAAACGCAAGTCCAGGACTGATTCCTGTACCGTAGGTTGTAGATTTACTTGTGGTGTTTCCGGCTTTTCCATGCTCATCCACTTGTTTTCTAATCCCTTTGGAGGCACTTACATTAAAATCTCCAAAAAATTTAAAGTTATCCGCGATTCTGGTGTAATGCCTAACAAATGGAGATATGCCATAATTGCTTTGCTGGGTACCAAAATTAACATTTCCTGCAGTACCTAGATATCCTTTCGATTTTGCTATGGAATAGTTTAAAGAGGTACCTACAGCCCAGTTGTCACTTACAAAGTAGCCCATTCTGGGTAGTACCCCAAAAGCGGTTTTTTTCTCCGGATTTTGACTTTCGTTTTTAGAAGTACTAAAGTTTACACTTCCTCCTAATAGGAAGTTTCCTTTTTCTGTTTGTGCGTTGGTCTTGAACGCGATGGCGCATAGCGCGGCCATGATGAATAGTTTGCTTTTCATTTTCATTTGTGTGTTTTGTGTTAACCAATATTAGTTAATAAAAAGAGTATTGTACTACTGCAACGAAAATGTTTCAAAAAAAGAAAAGCCAGTAATATGCTGACCATAAAGGTTAGCACATTACTGGCTTTAAAAGGGTAAATTGACCTTATTTATTGTTCAAAAACACAAATTTGTGATCGAACATATCTAACTTGATTTTACTGTCTTTATCTACTTTTCCAGCTAAGATCTCCTTAGATAACTCATTTAAAATGCGTTTTTGTATCACACGTTTCAATGGTCGCGCTCCAAACTGTGGGTCGTACCCTAGTTCAGCTAACCAGTCCAACGCTTCAGGAGTTGCTTCCATTTCAATCCCCATTTCAGCAAGTGTGTCCTGAACATGTTTGAACTGTAGGCTTACAATATCTCTAAGCTCATTTCGATCAAGCGGAGTAAACATAATCAACTCATCAATCCTGTTTAAGAATTCAGGTCGGATGGTTTGTTTCAACAGCTCAAACAATTCGTTTTTAGTTTTTGCAATTACCTCATCACGGTTTTCATCATTGAGCGCTTTGAAATTATCTTGTATAAGGTGTGAGCCGATGTTTGATGTCATAATGATGATCGTGTTTTTAAAGTTCACCACACGGCCTTTATTATCCGTTAAGCGGCCATCATCCAGGACTTGCAATAAGATGTTAAATACATCTGGATGCGCTTTCTCGATCTCATCTAACAATACAACAGAATAAGGTTTGCGACGTACTGCTTCAGTAAGCTGTCCGCCTTCTTCATAACCTACATATCCCGGAGGGGCACCAATTAAGCGCGAAACCGCATGTCGTTCCTGATACTCACTCATGTCAATACGGGTCATCGCATTTTCATCGTTAAACAGGAATTCTGCTAAGGCCTTTGCCAGCTCAGTCTTACCCACACCAGTTGTACCCAGGAATATAAATGAGCCAATTGGTTTACGTTTGTCTTGTAATCCGGCACGCGAGCGACGGATCGCATCAGATATCGCTTCAATAGCTTCATGTTGGCCGGCAACACGTTTGTGTAATTCCGTTTCAAGGTGCAATAATTTCTCGCGTTCGCTGGAAATCAACTTGGTTACCGGTATTCCAGTAGAGCGGGCTACTACACCTGCAATGTCATCTGCAGTAACTTCTTCTTTTAACATACGGCCTTCAATCTGCTGACTTTCCAATTGCGCTTTTAGCGTTTCAACTTTATCCTGGGCTTCTTTTATCTTGCCATAGCGTAGTTCGGCTACTTTTCCGTAATCACCAGCACGCTCGGCTTGACTGGCTTCCTGTTTGTAGTTCTCAACCAGTTCCAGTTCATTGTTAATGTTGTCAACCAGGTCTTTTTCGCCCTGCCATTTTGCTTTTATTTCATCCCTTTCAGCAGATAGGTTAGCGATCTCTTCGCCTAAGGCCTTAACTTTTTTACTGTCATTTTCGCGTTTAATGGCCTCCCGTTCGATCTCTAATTGCATGATCTTACGGTTCATCTCATCCACTTCCTCTGGTACACTGTCCATTTCCATGCGGAGCTTGGCTGCAGCTTCATCCATTAAGTCGATGGCTTTATCCGGTAAAAAGCGGTCGGCAATATACCTTTGCGACATCTCTACAGCGGCAATAATAGCCTCATCTTTAATCCGCACCTTGTGGTGCGTTTCATAGCGCTCTTTTAATCCACGAAGGATGGAGATTGCATCTTGCGTATCTGGTTCGTCGACGAACACCTTTTGGAAACGGCGTTCTAATGCTTTATCTTTTTCTATATATTTCTGGTATTCATCCAGAGTGGTCGCGCCGATTGCACGTAATTCACCGCGGGCCAAGGCAGGTTTTAGGATGTTTGCAGCGTCCATTGCACCTTCGCCACCTCCGGCACCTACCAAAGTATGGATCTCATCAATAAACAAGATGATATCACCATCACTTTGAGTGACTTCTTTGATTACGGCTTTAAGACGCTCCTCAAACTCGCCCTTATATTTCGCACCTGCAATCAGTGAGCCCATATCCAGAGAGTAAACGGTTTTCGTTTTCAGGTTGGCAGGCACATCGCCTTTAATAATTCTGAAAGCAATACCCTCGGCAATTGCCGTTTTACCCACACCAGGCTCACCAATCAATATCGGGTTGTTTTTAGTTCTTCTGGAAAGAATTTGAATTACCCGCCTGATTTCTTCATCGCGACCAATGATAGGGTCTAGTTTGCCTGATTCGGCATATTCGTTTAAGTTACGTGCATATTTATTTAATGCATTGTAAGTGGCTTCTGCATTTTGTCCGGTAACATGATTATCTCCCCTTAAAGCAATAATCGCTTTTTTAAGGTCTTTCTCAGTTACGCCCTGATCTTTCAGGTATTTAGATGTATTGTCATTTACAGAAAGTAAGCCAAGCAGCAGGTGCTCAACTGAAACAAACTCGTCTTTAAACTCTTTTAAATAAGATTGAGCTTTTTGTAAAGCCGAATTACTTCCTGAAGTCAAATACGGACTACTACCCGTAACTTTAGGGAAGCGCTCAATCTCTGCATCTAATTGTTGATTTAAAACATTTAGATTCACGTTGAGCTTCTTCAAAACATAAGAAACTACATTGTCATCAACAGTAAGCAAACCTTTTAGGATATGTGCTGTCTCAATAGCCTGTTGCTGATTGCCTTGGGCTATTTCGGAAGCCTGTTGAATCGCTTCCTGTGCTTTTATAGTGAAGTTGTTGAAGTTCATATCAGTCTATAAACAAAGTATATGCCGCCTTGTTTTTTTTAAAAATACCGGAAATTTTGTCGGCATTTTGAGAATTGTGGTGACTATTTTACCGATAAATGTAAAACTTGTATGAAATAATGTCTCTTTTCTGGTAAATAGAAACAGAGGTTTATGATTTGGAATAAAATTCCCGTCCTTTGCAGGTATCCAATGAGAGAATTTATACGATTATATTTAGACGCTTACAAAGGGCTGTCAACACCGGCATGGATGTTGGCGCTTGTGATGTTAATTAACAGGAGTGGGGCAATGGTTATCCCTTTTCTAGGGGTTTATATGGTGAATCATTTACACTTTGACCTGGAGGATACAGGTACTGTTTTAAGCTGTTTTGGTGTGGGGGCTGTTGGTGGATCTTTTTTAGGCGGATGGTTAACCGATAAAGTTGGGCACTTCAGGGTACAGCTGATCAGTTTGATTTTAACAGTTCCTGTGTTTTTTCTGCTGCCTGAGTTGGATACGGTTGTAAAACTTGGGCTTGGTGTTTTTATGTTAAGCATCATATCGGAGACTTTCAGACCCGCGAATTCAGTTTCTATCGCTTATTATTCAAAGCCGGATAACATCATCAGGTCTTTTTCCTTAAATAGAATGGCCATGAATCTGGGCTTCTCTATTGGCCCTGCTTTAGGTGGCTTTTTAGCTGCAGTTTCTTATACCTTTCTGTTTTATGGAAACGCGATTGGAGCTTTTTTATCAGCGATATTATTTTTTCTTTATTTCCGTAATCGTAAGGGTAATGAAAGAAAAGTTGTTGCTCATGAGGAAGATCTCGATCCAATGGGGGGGAGATCGCCCTACAAAGACACGCTTTTTGTGCTTTTTAGTCTACTCAGCTGTGTATTTGCCATTTGTTTTTTGCAGTTGTTGAACACGCTGCCATTATATTATCGGACTGTTTATAAGCTTACCGAAGCAAATATTGGTGTCATCCTGGCCTTTAGTGGATTGGTGGTATTTTCGCTGGAAATGTTACTGGTGCATATTGCTGAGAAAAGGATGACCGCCAGAGCTACAATTGTATGGGGAGTTTTACTTTGTGGATTGTCTTTTTTAATTTTAAATCTTGCAAGTGGCATGTGGATCTTATATGTATCCATGTTCGTACTCTGTATTGCTGAGATTCTAGCTATGCCATTTATGGCTACTGTAACTTTACAGCGCTCTTCGCTAAAGAAAAGGGGTGCGTATATGGGAATTAATGCCTTGTCTTTTTCGGTAGCACACATATTCTCGCCCTTTGTCGGAACACGAGTTGCTGCAATTTATGGTTTCGAAGTTTTATGGTATGGAACGGCTATAACATTGTTGCTGACAGCAGCTGGATTTCTTATTGTGATGAAAAAGATGCGATTATCAGAATTTTGAGGTAACAATTTTGGGCTTGGGTTGATATAGCTGTAGACCTAATCCCATATGTTATGAAAAAGCTCATCTCTAGTCTTGCTAATATTCCATTTTCTGTAATAGCACAGCAATTTCCTGAAGCGCCCATGTGCTTTTATGCCTTAAAAACGGTGCTGTCATTTTTTGTATTTCAAAACGGTTATAAAAGCCTTTTAGCGATGGACATGAAAACTCATGCCTACACATTTAGCACTGAAAAACCTATTGCGATCACCAAGGTTGGCTATAGAGCCTGGAAAGTGGGGATTACTTATCGCATATCCTTGTGGCAGATAGGTGTTGATAAGCCCTTAAGTACACGATATATCAGTCCGGCAAATACAAAGGACATTGAATTTTTCTCTTTAAAATATCCTATCAATATACATCCCGGAGTTGTCTATTACATTACGCGTACTTATGTAAACGGTGGAGATGAGCTGACAGATTGTGTAGGTTGGCTGAGTAGCAATGAAGGTGGATCACTTTATCCCGTTAAACAAGGCCCTATTGTTTTAAACCATGGATTTTTTAGCGATGATCTTGACCCCCTGCAAAGTGAAAGTATGTCGAACATACAGACGGGCACATTGTTGCCTTTTATAGATTTTGAATATACCCTACAATATCGATGAACGAGAAAAGGTGCCTTTTGGGGCACCTCTTCGTTATAAATTTTTAAACTGTTACTTCAGTAGCTCAGCTAATCTCGAAGTTTGATGATCTGCCAGTTTTTGTAGTGGACCTGCAGCTAACATTTTCATCATCATGTTCAAATCAGCCGATATAATGTGCGAAGCTGTAGTGCCGCCTTTCCCGTTATCTGCTACTGTCCATTTTAATTCAAGATCAAAAGGAGCTTTTTCTGTTGGAACAGCTGTTAGCTCTTTGTTCTCTACACGATTGGTTATTTTGATAGCCAATTTCGCCATGTTCTGTATGGTAAAGCTTGCTTCGTCTTCCGTAGATGACCAGTTATAAATATTCTCGGGCATCAACTGCTGATGATTATTCATATCTGCTAAAAAGGCATATACTTTTTCTACAGGTAAATTTACTTCAGTAGTACTTTCAATAACAGTCATTATAATTAGGTTAGTTTTTCTAATTCGTTAGCCCATTCTGCTGGGTTTCTACGCCATTTAGTTAAAAGATCTACGTCTTTTTGTGCAATAAAACTATGCTCTGCAGCATAATCAATTAATGTATTGTAGTTTGATAGTGTTGCATAACGGCATTTTGCTGCGGCAAAGTTTTCATCAGCCTGATCAAAACCATAAGTGAATATGGCAACTAATCCGGCAACAGATAATCCCGCTTTCCTCAATGCATCAACAGCTTGCAGACTGCTTTTACCTGTCGAAATCAGATCTTCTATAACTACTACTCTTTGTCCTTCAATAATTTCACCTTCGATCAGGCTTCCTGTTCCGTGTTCTTTTGCTTTAGCTCTTACATAAGCAAATGGTAATCCTAGTTCCTGGGCTACTAAAGCACCTTGAGGGATACCTGCAGTGGCAACTCCGGCAATCAGATCCACAGAACCAAATTCTTCCTGGATTAATTGTGTAAGTTTTTGTCTGATGTAAGTCCTAACAGATGGATGGGAAAGGGTGATCCTATTGTCACAATAAATAGGAGATTTCCAACCTGAAGCCCATGTAAATGGGTTGTTTGGTTGTAACTTTATTGCTTTTATTTGTAATAAAAATTCAGCTACCTTTAATTCAATATCACTTTTATTATACATGGCGCAAAAATACGGATTTCTTTACAATTTGTGTTAATACTACCCTAAACTTATGTGATTAAGGAGTATAGACAATTGAAGAAAATGCTCGGTTAAATAATTAATTCCTATAGGCCCAAATATCGTTAATTAAAACTGCCGGTAAAAGTTATTTTTTGGCTTTTGTTGATAATCAATGTAATAAAGAATTTATTGGAATTAAATTTGGGTGAGGGGTGTTATTTTCACCTTGTATAAAATTTCATTCTGTAAATCGGTCATTTTTTGGTGGAAACCTCGGTTGTTTATGCTAGGCTAGTCTTTTCGAATATGTCTATGGAACTTTGTCTTCTGGTCACACAAAAGATAGCGTTTTATATGAAGGACATTAAGATAGAAAGATCTATTACCAGGCGCGGCGAGGATTCGTTGGCGCGCTACCTAAAGGAGATATCCAGGTTTCCATTGCTTAAAGTAGAAGAGGAAGTGATATTGGCAAAAAAAATCAGTACAGGGGATAAGGCCGCATTGGAAAAACTGGTGAATTGTAACTTACGTTTTGTAGTGTCGGTTGCTAAAAAATATGAAATAGAGGGCATGCCTTTGGTTGATCTGATTTCGGAAGGGAATATAGGCTTGGTAAAAGCGGCGAAGCGTTTTGATGAAAGCAGAGGTTTTAAATTTATTTCTTATGCGGTTTGGTGGATTAGGCAAGCGATTATGTATAGTATTGGGATTCATAAGCGGATGATAAGGTTACCTATGAATCAGGTGTGCGGGATCATGGACCTCTGGAAATCTGAAGGTTTGCTGGAACAGCGACTGCAGCGTTCGCCTACTTTGGAGGAGTTGACAGAATTTATGGGACTTCCTGACGACCGTCTGAGGGATTATTTATCAAACTCTGCTGATGTTTTTTCATTGGACTTGCCATTGGAAGATGCGGAGGACACGCCAAGAATGGCTATGATGACCGATCCAATGGCAATGTCGCCTGATGCTAACCTGGAACAGGAGGCGTTTCAAATCAATATTCAGCGGATCATGAATGTGCTTAGCCCACGTGACCAACATATTCTTCGACTGGCCTATGGAATGGGGGGAGGCAGACCATTGCCAAATGAGGACATCAGTAATTTATTGGGACTGAGTTCCGAAACCATCCGGAGGGCAAAGCAGAAAGCACTGTTTAAATTACGTGAAATGAAAGAGGTAAAAACGATGCTGCAATATCTGTAGTAGGACATTATTTTTTTCGTGGTAATTCTGTACTTTTAAAAAATGATTTTCATTGCGGAAATACGCATTGGGGCGTGCTTGAACAATCATTTTTAAAATATTGGCTACGAATTATGAAGACTTACAGGATTTATATCAACGATAATACACTATATATAACTGACAATGTTCCAGATTTATCTCCAGAAGTTGAACGTTTAAGTGTTGTAGGCTTTGATTTTTCGACATTTTACAAGCAAGTAGCTGGCTTATCTGGTAAATCGTACTTGTTACTAGATTCAGACCCAAAAGCTTTGTTTAAAAGAATTAAAAGTAGCTGCTTAATTATTAAAGCAGCCGGTGGATTGGTTGCTAACGCTAAAGGGAATTACCTTTTTATTTTTAGGAATAAAAAATGGGATTTGCCAAAAGGAAAGGTTGAAACCGGCGAGAAAATGAAAGAGGCTGCATTGCGTGAAGTGGAAGAAGAATGTGGCGTAAAGATCTTCACCAATGATGAAAAGCTTTGCAAAACTTACCATGTGTATACATTGGGGGCTAAAATAGTTTTAAAGAAAACCAATTGGTACAGTATGACGGTTAAAGGAGTTCCTAAACTGATTCCTCAAAAAGAAGAGGGGATTACTAAAGCCTGTTGGTTAAGTAGGGCCGAATTGGCGCCTGTACTGAAAAACACTTATCCTTCTATTGTACAGGTATTGGAAGTTGGGGATATTGTACTCTTAGGACTATAAAATATGCACAAGAGGCAGTTCCTTATAAAAAAGGAAGTGCCTCTTGTGGTAAAAATTGACTTACATTTCCATTGTTGCGTAAGATATCGCGGACAATGGTTGAGCTGATCGCAGAATATTCAGGCTTGCTCAATATAAAGATGGTTTCCATTTCAGGCATCATCGTTTGGTTGATTTGTGCAATTGCCCTTTCATACTCAAAATCACCAACAGAGCGAATTCCCCTGACCATGTATTTTGCATTTATTTTTCTGCAAAAATCTACCGTTAAGCCTTCATAAAGCTGTACCTCAACCTGTGCAGTATCTGCAAATACGGTTTTTACAATTTCTTCACGCTGCTCTGCAGATAGAAAGCTTTGTTTTGAACTGTTTAGTCCAATGCCAACTACGATTTTATCAAATAAAGGCAGTGCACGCTTTAGTATATCTACGTGAGCGATGGTTATAGGGTCGAATGAACCAGGGAAAAGTGCAATCTTCATAAGGTTAAATTTTTTCAAAGAAACTGAAAGAGGAATTTCCATACCTTCGGGTTTCTTTATAACCCGGTTGGTCTTTCATCTTTAGTAAAGATGGGTGTTCTACTATTAATAAGCCGTTATCAGTAAGTAAATTATTCCTTAACACCAACTGGGGTATCAATGGAATGGTCGGTAAGTCGTAAGGCGGATCTGCAAAAATGATCTGATAAGTATCCTGATGACCTTCCAAAAATTTAAAAACATCGGCCTTTTGGACATCTATTTCTGGCAGATCGAATTTTTTAATCACTGATTTTACCCAAAACACACATCCCGAATGCTTGTCTACCGAAGTAACGTGCTTTATTCCTCTCGATGCAAATTCTATGCTAACGTTGCCTGTTCCGCAAAACAGATCAAGTGCACGGCACTCTTCAAAATCGTAAGTATTATACAGGATATTAAAAAGGGCTTCTTTGGCCATATCCGTAGTTGGCCTAACCGGTAAGCTTTCTGGAGCATTAAGGCGAATGCCTTTTAATCTTCCACCTATTATTCGCATAAATCAAGTGCTAGTAAGCTGCTGTAATAATGAGCAGGCATATCATCTAATATTTTGTGGTCTATTTCTTTAGCAGGAGGCAAACTGAAATTGATATTGCTAAAGTACTTTGTGATACATTGGTAATAATCATCTCCAGAATGTATAATACCACTTAACTGTACTTCTGTGTCAGCTGTATTGATATTAAGCTGGTTAATGATCAATAAAAGATAGTAGTTGAATTCTTCAGCATTATCAGTCTGGTAATAATTCTGAAAGATCAACTTTTCAGCAGTACTATACAAAGCGTTGAACGAAGATGCAGTAAAATCGAGTACCAAGCTAGTCTTGTTATGCTGAGCTGCAAGGGCCAATACCGGCGCATTTTGTGCATACAATTTGCAATTGTTCAGGGATGTTGCCAATGTTTCTTCAGTAAATTGCTGAAGGGTAAAGATTGAGGTAAAACCAAAAGTTTTAAATGGCCTGGTATATAAGGTGTTTGATTGTGCTTCGGTAAAGAATTTAGCGTATTGATTGAGCTGTTTTGGATCAAACAGTTCATTAGGGATATTAATGGAATTCTCTGTATATACAGCTGCTTTAATTTCTTTAAAAGCTAAGGTTAAGTAAACATCATTTTTTAGTTTGTTCGCCAGCATTGCTGGTACATGCTCACATTCCTGCTCATCGTAAACTGCTTTAAGTTGTCTGCTGCCCTTATCTATGATGGCATAAGAGAAACTATCTGGTGTTATTTTTAACAACAGGTCGCAATCTGCAGCCGTATTTAGGTCAAATTCAGGATCAACTAATAGTATGCTGTTTTTATTATCCATATTAGCAAAATTAATCCTTTTTTCTATAAGATCACCATCGCATATTTGTTAAATGGATAAAGCAGCAATTATTGCCCAATCTTATGAATTTACTCCGACTGCCGAACAGCTTTCTTTTTGTAAAGAAATGGCTTCTTTTTTATCGCAGGACTTGGATAATCAGTGTTTTATATTAAGAGGGTATGCAGGGACGGGTAAAACTACTTCAGTAGGGGCTTTGGTAAAGGCTTTGGCAAAATTTAAAATTCGCTCGGTATTAATGGCGCCCACAGGAAGGGCGGCAAAGGTAATGAGCAATTACACGGGTAAAAAAGCATTAACTATTCATAAAAAAATATACAGAAAGAAGTCGGCGGTTTCGACTGAACTATCCTTTCAGCTGGCGCCTAATTTGGCTGAGCATACACTTTTTATCATCGATGAGGCTTCGATGGTTGCCGATGAATGGATTACACATACTGGTTCTTCTTTTTTAAAGGACCTTATGCAATTTGTATACAATGGAAAAAACTGCGCTGCTTTATTTGTGGGGGATACAGCTCAGTTGCCGCCAGTTGGTAGCATTGATAGCCCGGCTTTAAATTCAGCTTATATCGCAGCTAATTTTGGCGTTCTGGTTAAAAGTGTTGAGCTGAAAGAGGTCGTGCGGCAGGAAAAGAAATCGGGGATATTGGCCAATGCGACCATGCTGCGTAAGCTGATCAACGATCTGGAAGCCAAAAGTGATGGGGAGGTAGTGTTGCCTAAATTTATCACTAAAAACTATAAAGATATTTTTAGGATGACGGGCTTAAAGCTGGTAGAGGGTTTAGAATATGCTTATAGTAAGTTTGGTATAGAGAATTCTCTGGTTGTTTGCAGGTCTAATAAATCTGCCAATGTGTACAATCAACAGATTAGGGCAAGGTTGCTTTACCGAGAGGAAGAGTTGACCGGTGGTGACCAGATTATGGTAGTCAGGAATAATTATTTTTGGTTGCCCGAAAATGAAGCTGCAGCTTTTATTGCCAATGGTGATATGGCCAAGGTGGTAAGGGTAAGGAAAACGGAGGAACGTTATGGCTTTCGTTTTTCGGAGGTACAATTGGAGTTTATGGATTTTCCGGATGTGGGACTGGTTACCTGCAAAGTAATGTTGGATACGCTCACTGTAGAAGCGCCAAATTTATCCTATGAACAAGGAAATAAGCTATTTGAACAGTTGAATATAGATTACGAGCATATCAAAAATAAGCGGGATAGATTCAATGCAATCAAAGAGGATCCTTATTTTAATGCCTTACAAATTAAGTTCGCCTATGCGGTGACTTGCCATAAAGCTCAGGGCGGACAATGGGATGCTGTTTTTGTTGACCAGGGCTATTTAACGGATGAAATGGTAGATATGGATTTTTTAAGATGGCTATATACAGGTGTGACAAGAGCGAAAAGAGAATTATTTTTAGTAAATTTTGCTCCTAACTTATTTTTAGCTCCTGCTGAGGATCAATTTTAAATTTAAATAATGTAATTATGAGATTTGCATATTCTATTAAACAAAAAATGAAAATAGCAGTGTTGTTGTTCTGCATCATGGCCTGCACCCTTTTGATTCGTTTTTTGGAGGATAAAAGTGTAAAGAGCATGAATGAGTCATTTGTATCTATGTACAATGACAGATTGATTCCTGCTACTGATTTGTTTTATGTGGCAGAGAATGCTTATTTAAAAAAATCTTTGTTTGAAGACGCTTTGTACGGAGCAGATCAGGCTTTTGATGCGGAAAGCTTAAAGTCGAAGTTGGCTAAGCTAAACGTTTCAATCGATTCGTTGATTAATAAGTATGGTAAAACCTTCCTGGTAAAACTTGAGAAGGAACAGTTGGAGGAACTTAAAAAAGGTCTTGAAAGTACAGTAGGGGTAGAGAATAGGATTTTGGCTATCGCGACTACTCAAGGCGTAGAAGAAGCGAGAAAGCTCTATAACAACGAGGGAAGAGATTCTTCAAACAAGACCATAAAAAAATTATCCGAGCTGATGAGTATTCAGAAACAAATTGGAGAGGAATTGATCAAGGATTCTGCCTTTATGGTTTCTGGTAATAAGCTATATTCTAGTTTTCAGGTGGTTTTGGCTATTGTTATAGGTATTCTAATTGTGGGAATTGTATTTACTTCTAATGTGGTAAAGATCAATAACGAGAAGTTTAACTTGAATTAGGCTGCTACTAATGGTATGGTGATTTGAAAGGTTGTGCCTTCATTTTCTTTGCTGTTAACGGTTATCGAGCCGCCATGGCGTTCAATAATTTGCCTGGAGATGTGCAGCCCTAAGCCTATTGATTTTTCACCTTTAAGTCCCGGCCGCCCTGCTTTAGAGAACTGATCAAAGAGTATTTCCTGTAGGTTATCTGGGATGCCAATTCCAAAATCTGTAATCCGGATGATGCATTTATCTGCTGACCTGGAAAGTTCAATATTGATCGGTGTTTCTGGTTTGGAGAACTTTAATCCGTTCCCAATGAGGTTGTCTATAACTCTGGTTAGTTTAGATGGGTTAACTGCTGCGGTAAGTGCAGGATCGTCCGGATTAAAATTTATAATTCTTTCCTTGTTTACATTTTTTTGCCAGTTGTCGCAAATTCCATTCATGAAAGCGATCATATTGGTGGTTTGAAGCTGGAAGGGGGCCCTGTCATTTTGTGCGACTTCAATTAAATCGTTGATAATGCTTTTTGCCTGACGCGTAGAGGTAAGGATCAGCTGCATTTCCATACTGTTTTTATTGGGATCTTCTTCTAGCGCAATTCGGGTTAATGCCTCGATATTATTTAGAGGATTTCTAAGATCATGCGCCACAAATCCAAGGATTTCACCTTTTTGATGATTAAGGAGTTGAACTTCCATGTTCTTTTCTTCCAGCTGTTTAACTTTTACAAATTGTTCCGCTTTAAAGTAATAGCCATATCTGGAGCAGGCATAAAGGAAAAATGCGAGTACACCAGACATGATGACGTTGAGTAGTTTTTGCTGACTACTAATGTTGGGTATCAGCATAGCGGCAATAAACAGACATACAATGTAAATAGAAATGAGAACGATTTGTTTAAATTCAAGTGCAAAGAAAACACTCACAGCAACTATTCCAGTAAGAAATATAGTCAGCGTGTTCTTCGGATTAAACAAGGAGAAAAGGTAACTTACCGTAAAAGATGTAGTTAAGAGAAATAGGCAAAATAGCACGATCAGTACATTTCTACCAGCTGTTTTCCAATGTTTGGATCTTAAAGCGTAACTACTAAGAAGTATAAACAAAGAAGAACCAGCAATTTGAACCCAGTTAAGGGTATTGTACAGATTCAGGTTAGGCATAGATACTAATGCATCCTGGTAAAAGATCGAGGTCATCCTTACCGCAAGTGCAACGATCAGCAAGAATGTACCTAAAATGGTGACTTGTTTGGTGTTAATGTAGCTATAAGTATCCATAAACTCACTGGAATACTTTTTCGGAATTCTATATCTAAATAAATGAAGCACTCTTTTTTTTGGTAGTAAAAATAATGAAAGGAAATGAAGTTGTATGATATATTATATTATTTTTACTGAAAGTAATTAATATTTATGATGGCTATGGTACATAAAATTTATTTGATTATGATGCTGCTTTGTATAAACATTGTAGTTAAAGCCCAAGGAAGAGACTCCTTAAACTATAAATTTAGCCTCAAATCAGCGATTGATTTTGCCTTAACCCACCAAACAGCCGTTTTAAATGCATCCGTTGATGAGGAAATTGCCCGCAATACGGTAAAGCAAACTGTTGGTATTGGTTTGCCGCATGTATCTACTTCATTTAATTTTCAGGATTTTCTGAAGTTGCCAACTACGCTATTGCCGGGTGAATTTGCTTCTCCACCCTCCAGTACACCTATTCCGGTTACGTTTGGTACAAAATACAGCTCTACCTTAGGCATCCAATTAAATCAGTTGTTGTTTGATGGAAGCTATATTGTAGGCTTACAGGCTTCAAAAACCTATAAGGAATTGTCGGTAAGAAATAGTACACGTACAAGGATAGAAACAGCAGTTGCGGTAACAAAAGCTTATTATTCTGCATTAGTGAGTAAGGAACAATTGGTTTTAATTGATGCGAACCTTGTGCAACTCACAAAATCGTTAAATGATACCGAAGCGATGTTTAAGAATGGTTTTTCGGAAAAGATTGATGTGGATCGGCTTCAGGTGCTGAAGAATAATCTGGAAACTGATCGGGAGAACGTAGTACGTTTATTCGATATTAATGTTGATTTGCTTAAGTTTCAAATGGGGATGCCCATACAAGTTAGTCTTGTGCTTACGGATAAAATAAGTGATGTAAGGGCTGAGCCTGTTGCTTTACAGGTTTCCGACACTGCGGCCTATAAGGGGAGAATAGAATATTCTTTACTAGAAACACAGAAAAAATTAAACGAGTTAGATTTAAGACGACAAAAAAGTATGTTCCTGCCTACACTGTCAGGCTTTGCGAGCGCATCGAAGAGTTTTCAATCAGATGATCTTCCAAAACACTTCGAGCAGAGTTTTCCAACTTCAGTAATAGGGCTTACACTTTCCTGGAATATCATTAATGGTGGGCAACGTATTTATCAGGTCCGCAACGCGAAACTGACGGTTCAGAAGTCGGAAAACGACATGTTGAATTTAAAGAATGGCATTTCATTGGAGATTTCAAATGGTCAAAAAGCATACCTCAGCAGTCTACGCTCGGTTGAAAACCAACAACGAAACCTTAGTCTTTCGGCCGAAATCCTTAGAGTTAGCCGTATCAAATATGAACAAGGCGTTGGTTCTAGTTTGGAAGTGACTATCGCCGAAACCTCTTTAAAAGAAGCTCAGAACAATTATATCAAAGCACTATATGATCTGCTGATTAATAAAGTAGATTTAGATAAGGCTGCAGGAAGAATCAATTATTAACCTCAAAATACTAGATAACGATGAAAAGACCATTATATACAATCGCACTGGCCCTTCTCTTGGCTTCCTGTTCATCAGATAATCCTAAGGACAAAAAGGCAACATTGGAAAAGCTTAAAAAAGAGCGCACGGCATTGAATGGGAAAATAGAAAAGCTGGAGTCGGAATTAGGTCAGAACAAGAAGAAAGTTGATTTTAAAGATGTTGCTGTAACGGAATTAGCGGAAACACATTTTCGGAATTATGTAGAAGTACAGGGGCGGGTTGATGCGGAAGAGAATGTAGATATTATGCCTGAGGTGCCGGGTACGGTGACTGCCATTTATGTAAAGGCGGGACAACATGTTAATAAGGGGCAGGTATTGGTTCAGCTAGACGATAAGGTATTGAAACAGAATGTTGCTCAACTGCAAACTCAGTTAGATCTGGCGAGGACTGTTTTTGACCGTCAGAAAAATTTGTGGGATCAAAAAATAGGTACCGAGGTTCAATATTTAACAGCAAAGAGCCAGAAAGAGGGGTTGGAACGACAACTTGCAGGATTAAAATCGCAGGCCTCGATGAGTAAGGTGAAAAGTCCGGTTTCTGGAACTGTGGATGCGATGGAACTGAAGTTGGGACAATCTGTGGCACCTGGATCACCAATGGGGATAAGGGTAGTAAATGCCGACAGACTGAAAGTAAAAGCGCTGGTTTCTGAAAATTATGGAGGAAAGGTAAACCAGGGTGATGAGGTTACGATTTCTTTACCTGATGTGCCAGAGAATCTGAATGCGAAGGTATCCTTTGCCGCTAAGATGATTGATCCGGTTTCGAGGGGATTTAATGTGGAAGTGAAATTGCCTTCAAACAAGAAATATCGTCCTAATATGGTGGCCATCTTAAAAATTATAGACTATAGCAATGATAAGGCACTGGTGGTTCCTGTAAATGCGATACAAAAATCGGAAAGCAGTGAATATGTTTTCATAGCCGTAGATGGTAAAGCGAAAAAGGTAAACATTAAGTCTGGAAAGGTTTCGGATGGAAAAGCAGAGGTTTTATCCGGTTTAAAGGTAGGGGATAAGGTCATCATTACCGGTTTTCAGGACCTGAACGACGGGGATTCGGTTAAGTTGTAAATTAATTATTCATAATAGAATATGAAGGATGTTAATAAAGAGTTTGGACCGTCTAGTTGGGCGATAGATAACAGAACGGCTATATACGTATTTACGTGTTTACTGATGATTGCCGGCTATTTTTCCTACCACAGTCTGCCAAAAGAGAATTTTCCGGAGGTGATTATCCCAAAGATATTTGTGCAAACGGTATATCCAGGTACTTCGCCTGCTAATATAGAAAACCTGGTGACCAAGCAGCTGGAAAAGGAAATTCGAGGGACATTGGGATTGAAAAAAATCACTTCCAATTCGTACCAGGATTTCTCATTTATTACTGCAGAGTTTAACACTGGGGTAGATATAAAAGATGCCAAACAACGGGTAAAGGATGCTGTAGATAAGGCCAGGACAGATCTTCCATCTGATTTACCGGCCGATCCGGTGATCATGGATATCAATCTTTCTGATCTGCCAATTATGTATATCAATATCTCGGGTGATTATGACCTAAAGAAATTAAAGGAATATGCTGATGATATTCAAGATCGGGTTGAAGGTTTGAAAGAGATTGCCGGAGTGGATATTGTGGGCGCGCTGGAACCTGAAATACAGATCAATGTTGATTTACGTAAGATGGAGGCTGCGCATATCTCATTCAATGATATCGCTATGGCGGTAAGTAAAGAGAATAAAACGATATCTGGGGGGTCGGTGAAGATGGACGGGATGCTGCGGACTTTAAATGTTAAGAAAGAGTTTAAAGATGCTGAAGAGATTGGTAACCTGATTGTTAAAACGCCTTCGGGCGGTTCTGTTTATTTAAAGGATATTGCCGAAGTAAAGGATTCATTTAAGGAGCAAAATAGTTACGCCCGATTGTACGGGAAAAATGTAATTACCCTAAATGTGAGAAAGCGAAGTGGCGAAAACCTGATTGAGGCCTCGGATAAGATCAATGCACTATTGAAGGAGATGAAGGGGAAGGTGATTCCTGAGAAGCTGAACATTACGATTACGGGTGATCAGAGCGATCAGACGCGGGTTACACTTCATGATCTGATCAATACCATCATTATTGGTTTTATTCTGGTAACACTGATTCTGATGTTTTTTATGGGGGTAACCAATGCGCTATTTGTAGCGATGTCTGTGCCGCTGTCTATGTTTATTGCTTTCCTTTTGATGCCAGTGTTGGGTGGCGTATTCGATTTTAATTTTACCATGAACATGATGGTACTGTTTTCTTTTTTACTGGGACTGGGGATTGTGGTGGATGATGCAATTGTGGTAATAGAGAATACGCACCGGATTTTTGACAATGGTAAAGTTCCTATTGTGCAGGCTGCTAAAGTAGCTACTGGGGAAGTGTTTTTACCGGTGTTGTCAGGTACTTTAACCACATTGGCGCCTTTCTTCCCTTTGTTGTTTTGGCCTGGAATTATTGGTGAATTTATGTATTTCTTGCCGGTTACATTGATTGTTACGCTATCAGCTTCGTTGATTGTAGCTTATATCATTAACCCGGTCTTTGCAGTTGATTTTATGAAACCGCATCATGATGATGAAGGTCAGCGGCCTACTTTTAACAAGGCGGTTAAGCGTACGATAGTGGTCTTTACAATTCTGGCCATAATTGGTTATCTGGTGAATTTTGGCTTAGGAAATTTCGTAGTATTACTGGCTTTGCTTTATTTGCTAAACCATTTTGTGCTGACTGGAATGATCAAAAAATTCCAGACGGTAACCTGGCCTAAGGTGGTAAATGGCTATCACAGCTTATTGGTGTGGGCTTTAAAACGTCCACGTACTATGATATGGGGTACTGTAGGCTTGTTTTTCTTTACAGTGATCCTGGTTGGCGTGGTGCCACCGAGAATTGTTTTTTTTCCTGCTGCTGATCCTAATTTTGCATATGTCTATATTGAGTTGCCTGTGGGTACCGACCAGGCGTATACGAGTAAGGTGGTGGAAAAGGTTGAAGCGCAGGTGACAACGGTTGTAGGCCGTAATAACCCTGATGTTTCTTCCATAATTTCGAATGTTACAGTTGGGGTTACGGATCCTCAGGGTGAAGATCAGGGCGAGTATACCAATAAGGGTAAGGTAACGGTTGCTTTTGTGGCTTATGGTAAACGTAAGGGCGAACGTACTATTAATTACCTGGATAAGATTCGTCAGGCAGTAAAGGGGATTCCCGGAGCAGAAATTACGGTTGCTCAAGAGCAGGGTGGTCCGCCAACAGCAAAACCGATCAGTATTGAAATTACTGGTGATGATTTGGATTCCATTGCGGTAACGGCAGATCGATTGAAGAAATTTCTGGATAACAAACAGATTGCTGGTGTAGAGGAATTGAAGACAGACTTTCAGAACAATAAGCCGGAAATTATTTTTAATATAAATAGAGAAAGGGCCAATCGTGAGGGGGTTTCCACACAGGATATCGGTAATTCTTTAAGAGCTGCATTGTACGGTTACGAAGTTTCAAAGTTTAGGGATGTAAATGATGATTATGAAATTAATGTACGTGCAAAGGAGGACCAAAGGAATAACCTGGAAGCTTTAAGAAATATGAAGATCACCTATAGGGATATGGGAATGAATGGGATCATCAGGCAAGTGCCAATATCTGCTTTTGCTGATGTAGATTATGTGAATACTTATGGTGGTATTAAGCGTAAACAGCAGAAAAGGATTATTATTCTTTCTTCGAACGTATTGTCGGAGTATAATGCCAATGAGGTGGTTGCCAATATTCAGAGTGAGATCAACGAGTTTAAGGCGCCTGATGGGGTAGTGATCAAGATGGCCGGCGAGCAGGAAGAGCAAATGGAGACCGCGGCATTTTTAGGCACAGCCATGATTAGCGCGTTGTTTATCATTTTAATTATCCTCGTATTGCAGTTTAACTCTATCAGTAAACCTATCGTTATTTTAAGTGAGATTCTGTTTAGTGTAATTGGCGTTTTACTAGGAATAACAATCTTCCGTATGGAATTGTCGATCGTTATGACTGGTTTGGGAATCGTAGCCCTCGCTGGTATTGTGGTGCGTAACGGAATATTGCTGGTTGAATTTGCGGATCTGATGGTGAGTCAGGGGATGGAGGTGCGAGAGGCTGTTATTGAAGCTGGTCGGACCAGGATGACACCTGTATTGCTCACTGCAACGGCGACAATGCTTGGATTGGTGCCATTGGCTGTAGGCTTAAATATAGATTTTGTGACCATGTTTACTGAATTGCATCCGCATCTTTACTTTGGGGGGGATAACGTTGCATTCTGGGGGCCATTATCGTGGACAATCATCTTTGGGTTGAGTTTTGCCACTTTCTTAACGCTGGTTTTGGTTCCATGTATGTATTTGGTTGCGGATAAGAATTCTAAAAGGATAAAGTCGCTTTTTTTGAAAAGTAAAAAATAACCGTTCTCCTCGAAGGCTGGAACCTTTGCCTGAAGGAGGCAAAATTCCTAGGCCTTTACGGAGAAGGTAATTTTTTTGTCAAGCTGGGCGCCTTATTGTAAGGTACCTAGTTTGTTTATGGTTGGTATCAAATAAGCGTTTTTTTATTTGCTTGGTTGGTTATAAGGTTGGTGTGGCTACTTTTGAGCTGATGATTTCTTGTATCAGCTCATCGATTTGTATTTTGGTGATGTTGGGCATACAGATAATATGCGACCAGCCACCTTCGGCAGCGAGCTGCCATTTCTGCCTGATTTTTAAATCTGGTTCAGGGAAGTTTACAGTAATGGCATTTGCATTTCTCCAGGCTGGGATGCCTATTTCTTTAAGCTTTTGTTCAGCGTAACTGGCAGTTTCAAGGCAATGTTTAGCACGTTCTTTTAGACCAGCAATACCTAGTTTTTTTATGGTGTACCACAAGAATAGGGGGCTGTGTCCGTTTCTGGAGCCGGAAATGGTAGTATCCATACTTCCGATGTAAGCTACGGAACGCGCAATTCTATCTCTATTTGATTTTTTAGCTATGACTACACCGCATGGCATTGGAGACCCAATGAATTTGTGACCGCTAATGGCTATGCTGTCGGCACCATCAACAAAATCAAAGGCAGGGCGGGGTTCTATTAGTGCGCTATAACTACCAGATAGGGCACCGTCTGCATGGATATAATAATGTTTGATGGCAAGCTTTTTTAAAATCAGTTTGATTTTACTGATGTCATCACGCGCTTCGGTCATAGTGGTACCTATATTGGCCATTATGATCACGGGCATGTGCCTGTTCATTCGGATGGTGTTTTCCAGGTCTTCGTAATCAATTTCTCCGTTATCCTGAGTGCTGATTACAATGTTGGACATGTTTAAGAGGTGTAGATTCTTTTGTACGCTATAGTGTGTAGCCTCAGAGTAGTAGACCATACCTTTAGGGTGGAGTTCTCTGGCAAGGTATAGGCCGTAAAGATTACCTTCCGAACCACCATTAGTTACATAACCCCACCAATCGTGTGGCTCTGCTCTAAATAGCTCAGCAAAAAATTGTACGACCTCTTTTTCAATTTCACGTGAACCAACCGCGTAAGTGGATGGGACAAATGGATCACCCAGATTATTCATAGGGTATTCCATAAAGGGCATTAGTTCGGTATAGTTAAAGTCTTTAGATACAGGATATCCCATGAAGTAATCAGTATTCGTTTTTACTTCTTCTAGTAATTTTTCAAGTATCTGTTTTTCGCCTGTTGATAAGGAATTTGTATGCATTGTTTGGTCGTTTTGTACTGCAAAAATATGTTTAATGAAATTAAATATTAATAAATAGACTTGATTAAGAATATTATGTTGTTTGTTTTGTTTATTTGAAATAATGATTTGAATGGGAGTCCTTAAATCTCCGCAGGCTTTAAGGAAATTTTGCAGTTTTATTTCAGTCTCTGCAGAGTCGTTCGTTCTTTCCCAGAAATTTTGGTTGCTCAGAGAGGACCTAGGATTAACTCATAGCGTTAATTGGTTTTAACGGATTCGTTGAGCTCGCAAGCTCGGTTCATTTGTTTTTTGTCAAGAAAAAACAATTTATTCCAGTCCTCGAAGAGTCAACCAAAATTTCCTTTTACATTTGCGGCCAATTATAAAACGAAGGCAATGAACAGACCTCTGGAAAACATTCAAGCATCAATAGCTTCATTAAGAGCAGAAATTATTAACCATAAGGTTTACGCCGTAATTGAGGATCTGGAAGATTTGAGGATCTTTATGGAATATCATGTTTACGCGGTTTGGGATTTTATGTCTCTATTAAAGTCTTTGCAGATTAACTTGACTTGTACTCAGGTTCCCTGGTTTCCTGTTGGCTCGGGCAATACGCGGGCTTTGATCAATGAAATCGTTGCAGGAGAAGAGTCTGACGTGGATGCAAATGGAGATAAGAAAAGCCATTTTGAAATGTATCTGGATGCGATGCAACAATGTGGAGCAGATACGACACAGATTAATAGGTTTACAGAGACATTAAAAGCTACCGGTGATTTTGAAAAGGCCTATACTTTTTCAGGTACACCAGCGGCAGCTAGAAGTTTTGTTGATTATACTTTTAAAATCATTAATAGCGGGGAAGCACATCTACAGGCCAGCACTTTTACATTTGGGAGAGAGGATTTGATTCCAAATATGTTCCTGACTATAGTAAATGATCTCAATACAAAATTCCCAGATCAGATTTCGCTTTTCAAATATTACCTGGACAGACACATTGAAGTTGATGGTGACCATCACAGTCATCTTGCTTTGGCCATGACCTCAGAACTTTGTGCTGATAACGAATCACATTGGAAAGCAGCTGAGGCAGCAACTATCGAATCCTTAAAAAAACGTATTGAACTTTGGGACGGTGCCTACGAGGAAATCATGGCAGTGAAAAGTTAATAAAGCACCTTACAAAGGGTCCTTCGTGAAACTCAATCCCTGAGTTTGTGACGCGGAATTTTGGTTGCTCAGAACGAACCTAGGATTAACTCATAGCGTTAATTGTTTTTAAATGGATTCGTTGAGCTCGCAAACTCGGTTCATTTTTTTCTTCCTAAAGAAGAAAAAACTTATTCCAGTTCGTGAAGTTCAACCTAAATTCCCCCTTTTTAACATATTTTAACATTATACCCCCTTTTAACGCTGTGAAAAAATTAACGTTTGTTGTAATTTTCGCAACGAATAAAAAAATGGGTATAAATGGAAGAAGTAACTAATATTACTGAGCATTCATCGTATGGAACTGATATCCGTGCACTGAATGAAATGATTCAAAAAGAAAGTGCATTTATCGATCTCCTTTTTATGGAAATGGATAAGGTAATTGTTGGGCAGAGGTATATGGTAGAGCGCCTGATGATAGGTTTGCTGGCTGATGGACATATCCTTTTGGAAGGTGTACCAGGACTGGCAAAAACATTGGCTATTAACACCCTGTCGAAAGCCATTGATGCAGGTTTCAGCAGAATTCAATTTACACCAGATCTTTTACCAGCGGATTTGCTGGGAACAATGATCTACAACCAAAAGAAAGAAGAATTTATTGTTAGAAAAGGGCCATTGTTTTCTAATTTTATTTTGGCGGATGAGATTAACCGTGCGCCGGCTAAAGTACAGAGTGCTTTACTGGAAGCGATGCAAGAGCGTCAGGTAACTATTGGGGATAACACTTTCCCATTGCCTAAGCCTTTTCTGGTACTCGCTACTCAAAATCCAATTGAA
The DNA here is from genome assembly GCF_900100435.1 of Pedobacter sp. ok626. Taxonomy (GTDB): domain Bacteria; phylum Bacteroidota; class Bacteroidia; order Sphingobacteriales; family Sphingobacteriaceae; genus Pedobacter. The sequence goes on from NZ_FNEX01000005.1 coordinate 266,105, forward strand.
CAAGAAGGTACTTATCCTCTGCCTGAAGCACAGGTAGACAGGTTTATGTTGAAGGTGGTGATCGGTTATCCTAAAAAGGAGGATGAGAAAAAGATTATGCGGGCCAACATTGCGCCTCAGGGGATGCCTAAGGCTAATGTCGTTATTCATACAGATGATATTTTGAGAGCAAGAAAAGCGGTTAGAGAAGTATATATGGACGAGAAAATCGAACAATATATTATTGATATCGTTTTCGCAACGCGTTTCCCTGCCGACTATAAATTAGCTGATTATAAGAACCTGATTAGTTTTGGTGCATCACCACGTGCAAGTATCAACCTCGCTTTAGCGGCCAAGGCATACGCTTTTATTAAAAGAAGAGGTTATGTAATTCCAGAAGATGTTAGGGCGGTTTGTCATGATGTATTGAGACATCGTATCGGACTTACTTATGAGGCCGAAGCCGAAGACATCAATACGGAGACGATCATCACCGGAATACTAAATGCAGTAGAAGTTCCTTAGTATTATGGATACCAAAGACCTCTTAAAAAAAGTAAGGAAGATTGAGATTAAAACTCGTGGTTTAAGTAACCAGATCTTCTCGGGCGAATACCAATCGGCATTTAAAGGTCGTGGTATGGCCTTTAGCGAGGTGCGAGAATATCAGGTGGGGGATGAGATTCGTACCATCGACTGGAATGTAACTGCCCGTTTTAACCATCCTTATGTGAAAGTATTTGATGAGGAAAGGGAAATGACAGTGATGTTGCTGGTGGATGTGAGTGGGTCTAAAAACTTTGGAACACAGGTTCAGTTGAAACAAGAACTGGCCACAGAGTTGTGTGCGGTACTTTCTTTTTCTGCCATACAAAATAACGATAAAGTTGGGCTGCTCTTTTTTAGCGATAAGGTAGAGAAGTTTATTCCACCTAAAAAAGGTCGCAGTCATATCCTGATGATCATCAGAGAGCTGATAGATTTTAAACCGCAAAATAAAGGTACCAATGTGGCCGAAGGCTTAAGGTATTTTACAAGTGCTATTAAGAAAAGATGCACGGCTTTTCTGATCTCTGATTTCATGAGCAGTCCTTTTGAAAATGAGCTAAAAATTGCCAATCGTAAACACGACCTGGTTGCTTTAAGGTTATATGATATTCATGAAGAAGAATTCCCTGATTTGGGATTGATACCAGTGAAGGATGAAGAAAGTGGCGAAATTGAATGGATTAATACCAGTAGTAAGGCTGTACGTAATTCATTTAAAGCTGCGGCTTTGGAAAGAAATGGAAAGCTGGAGGATATGTTTAGAAAATCAGGGGTAGATTTCACCAAAATCGGAACTCATCAATCCTATATCAAGCCATTAATGACATTGTTTAAGAAAAGAGAAGCCAGAAGATAAGGGTATGAGACAATATTTTAATTTTAGCTGGTGCTTAATGCTGGCTTTAGCTGGTTTTACTTACTCGGCAAAAGCGCAGGACATTCGGGTAGAGGCTAAGCTAGACAAGACCACTATAGCACTTGGGGATCAGACCAAATTGCATTTGATTGTTCATCTGCCCGCCAATTCACATGTAGATTTTCCGGTACTGGCAGATACCATTTCATCAAAAATACAAATTGTTGAAATGGGTAAGACGGATACTATAGCTGATCAAAACAATCCAGGTGTAAAAACCATCAGCAGGCAATATACAATTACCTCTTTTGATGCAGGCTTGCATATGATTCCTGCATATACATTTGGTAGCAAGTCGGGTAGCTTTAATACGGCTGCACTTCCTTTGGAGGTAACGGCCGTAAAGGTGGATACGACGAAAGCTATATATGATATTAAGGAGCCCTTAGCGGTGTCTTATTCTTTCATGGACTGGCTTAGGGATAACTGGAAACTGGTGTTACTTGTGGCATTAGGTATTTTGGTAATTGTCGGATTGATCTGGTATTTCATTAAAAAAAGCAAAAATAAACCGGCTAAAGTTGAACCTCCTAAAGCAATTGTTCCTTTGCATACCATTGCTTTAGATAAGCTAAAAGCTTTGAAAAATGAAAAGTTATGGGAACAAGGCCAGATTAAGCAATATCATAGCGAGCTAACCGATATCATTAGAGAGTACCTGGAAAAAAGATATGAAATCAATGCTTTGGAGCAAACCTCTGAAGAGATTTTTGCGGGCTTACGTCATCTTGATATTTCTGAACAAAATACAAATAAGTTGAGGCAGATGCTGCTACTTGCAGATTTGGTGAAGTTTGCCAAAGCAACACCATTGAATACAGATAATGAACAAAGTATGGAAAATGCGATCAGTTTTGTAATGAACACCAAAGCGGTTGCTGCTCCATTGACTGAAAATAAAGTACAAAATAACGATAATGAATCTGTTTAGCGGAATTGAATTTGCCAATAAGGGCTTTTTCTGGCTCCTGATCATCATTCCTTTAATGATTGGCTGGTACATTTGGAGAAATACCAAACTTCAGGGAAGTTTACGGATGTCGGCTTTAAAAGGTTTTTCCTCCGGTAAAAAGAGCAGCTATGCTATTTTAAGGCATTATGGGATCGTTTTAAGGGTATTGGCGTTAATTGCTTTAATTATCGCACTCGCGAGGCCACAATCTGCGTTTAGCTGGCAAAACTCGACAACAGAAGGGATTGATATTGTAATTGCGACTGATATCTCGGGTAGTATGCTTGCTGAAGACTTGAAACCGAATCGTCTGGAAGCTGGGAAAAATATTGCGATAGACTTTATAAAGGACCGTCCGGAAGACCGTATAGGCCTAGTTATTTTTAGTGGAGAGAGCTTTACCCAATGTCCACTTACCATTGATCATGATGTATTGATTAACTTGTTTAAGGATGTTAACAATGGAATGATTGAAGATGGAACAGCTATCGGAATGGGACTGGCAACGGCAGTGAATCGCCTAAAAGATAGTGAGGCTAAGAGTAAAGTCGTGATTTTACTGACTGATGGTTCGAATACTACAGGCTCTATTCCGCCAATGACTGCTGCAGAAATTGCGAAACAAATGAAGGTAAGGGTTTATACTGTTGGTGTAGGTACAAAAGGTTATGCACCGTATCCGGTAAAAACGCCATTTGGGATCGAATATCAGCAGGTTCCGGTTACTATCGATGAAGATGTGTTGACTAAGATCGCTAACATTACGGGTGGAAAGTATTTCCGTGCTACCAATAACGAAAAGTTGAAACAGATTTATCAGCAAATAGATCAACTGGAAAAAGCTAAGATTGCGGTTACCCAGTATAATAAAAAGACCGAGCGCTTTTTGCCTTTTGCTTTAATCGCTTTGGTATTACTGCTGGCTGAATTTTTATTGAGAAATACAATTTTTAAAGGAGCCTTAACTTAAAGAGATGCTACGTTTTGAACATATAGAATTTTTATGGGGCTTAGCCGCGATTCCATTACTCATCCTGATCTTCTTATGGGTGCGCAGATGGAAAAGAAAAGCGTTATTGGCTTTTGGTGATCCACATACGGTAAGAAGGATGATGCCTGAGGTTTCGTTGAGTAGGCCGGGCTTAAAGTTTGTATTGTATATACTGGCTTATGCTTCTTTGGTAGTGGGTATCGCCAATCCACAAATAGGAACTAAAATGGAAGAGGCGAAGCGTGATGGTGCTGATTTGATGATTTTATTGGATGTTTCGAATAGTATGCTGGCGGGTGATTTGGCTCCTAATAGATTGGAGAATGCCAAACGGGCCATTTCTCAGTTAATTGATAATTTACATAACGACCGAATAGGGATCATCATTTTTGCTGGTGAGGCTTATGTCCAATTGCCTATTACTACAGATTACTCTGCCGCTAAGCTATTCCTGAACAACATTACTACTGATATTGTGCCAACGCAGGGTACAGCCATTGGTGCTGCCATTGATATGGGGATGAAGTCCTTTAATTTTGTGAACGGTACGAGTAAGGCTATGATTTTGATGACTGATGGTGAAAACCATGAGGATGATGCTGTTTCGGCAGCTAAAAATGCTCGGGCTAAAGATGTGGCCATACATGTGATTGGACTGGGCTCGCAAGAGGGCGCGCCTGTACCTATTTACAAGAATGGGAAGCCAGTAGGCTTTCATACGGATGAGGCTGGAAAAACTGTGGTTAGTAAATTGAACGAAGAGATGTGTAAGGAGATTTCGGAAGCTGGTAATGGCGTATATGTAAGGGCTAGTAATGCGAATAGTGGTTTAAACATCGTGATGGACCAGGTAAATAAAATGGAAAAGAAAACTTACGATAGTAAGTCATTTAAAAATTACGAAGACAGGTTCCAGTTTTTCCTTGGTTTATCGATGTTACTATTGCTGCTGGAGTTTTTTATCTCTAATCGTAGAAACTTGAAATTAAGTGAATTGAATTTGTTTGAAGTGAGGTAGTTATGAAGCAATTGATCATTATTATATATATTGTATTACAAGGGGCTGTAGTTTTTGCACAGAAGGAGAAGAAATACATCCACAATGGCAATAAGCTTTATCAGCAACAGAAATATGCAGAAGCTGAGGCCAGCTATCGCCAGTCAGTAGAAAAAACAAAGGAATCCGTAGCGGGTAATTTTAATCTGGGTGATGCTTTATACAAGCAGAAGAAATTTGATAATGCTGCACAAAAATTTACGGAGATTGCTGCCTCATCAGAAAACAAAGCAGTAAAGGCGCAAGCTTACCATAATTTGGGTAACTCTTTGCTGGAAAGTAAAAAGTTAGAAGAGAGTATTGAGGCCTATAAAAAATCTTTGATCAATAATCCTAAAGATGATCAGACGAGGTATAATCTGGCTTATGCTCAGGAAAAGCTGAAGCAACAACAACAGCAGGATAAGAACAATAAGGATAAGAATAAAGACAAGAAAGATCAGAATAAGAAGGACCAGAATAAAGATCAGAAGGACAAAGATAAGCAGGATAAGGATAAGAAAGACCAGGATAAAAAGGACCAGAATAAAGATCAAAAGGACAAGGATAAACAGGATAAAGACAAAAAGGATCAGGATAAAAAAGATCAGCAGGGGCAACAGCCTCAGCCAGATAAGTTGTCTAAAGAGGATGCAGAAAGGATGCTGGATGCTTTGAAAAATGAAGAGAAAAATACCCAGGATAAGTTGAAAAACAAAAAAGCAAAAGGGGTAAAGGGACGTATTGTTAAAGACTGGTAAAAGGGGTTATTATATAATGAAAATGAGATATTATTTATTGTCGGTATTGCTTTTCTGGTCTGCCATTGGTTTAGGCCAGATAAAGGTTACTGCATCAGTAAGTTCTAATCAGGTGGCTACTGGTGAGCAGTTTGAAATTACTTTTTCAACTACTGGGAATCCAGAATCATTCGATCCACCTGCATTTAATGGGTTTCAGGTAGTTGGTGGGCCTAATCAGTCGTCCAGTTTCAGTTCTATTAACGGGACGACAACGGCAAGCATTTCTGTGGGTTATGTGTTGATTGGTGTAAAAGAAGGGGAGTATGCTATTGGACCTGCAACAATGGTCGTTAATGGTAAGGCCTATAAATCTAATGCTGTAAAAATAAAAGTAACAAAAGGTAGATCTGTTCCTCAGCAATCTGGACAATCAGCTCAAGGAGGTCAGGGTGCTGGGGTACCTACAGGTAATTCAGCTGATCTTTCGAAGCGCTTGTTTTTGCGGGCAATAGCCAGTAAAACGAACGTTTACCAGGGCGAGCAAATAGCAGTTACTTATAAGTTATATGCTAACATTGCGATTGTAGGTAATGAGCCAGAGAAATTGCCGGATTTTAATGGGTTTTGGAGTCAGGAAATTAAGAACGGTAGTCAGAGTGTAGAATGGAAAGAGGAAGTTTATAATGGGACAAGGTATCATGTTGGCGTATTGAAAGAGATCATATTATTCCCGGAACGGTTTGGGAAGCTGACGCTTGATCCTTTGATTATGAATTTTGTGGTCCGTAAAAATGTACCATCTAATGATCCTATTGAGCAGTTTTTTGGTGGTGGCTCTTATGAGGATGTAAAATATAAAGTGAAAAGTGCACCCGTAACCATTAATGTTAAGGCCTTGCCAGATGCTGGTAAGCCTGAAGGTTTTGAAGGTGCTGTAGGGACTTTTGCAATTGGTGCTGCGATTGATAAATCATCGGTTAAGGCAAATGAGGCCATTAACTATACACTCAAAATAACGGGCTCGGGTAATCTAAAACTATTGAAAGCTCCAACGGTGAACTTTCCTGCCGACCTGGAAAAGTATGATCCGAAAATTACTGATCACCTTACTGAAAGCCTGAATGGTGTTTCTGGAAGCAGAGAATTTAGTTATTTGCTTATTCCAAGACATGAGGGTAATTATACCATTGAGCCGTTAAAATTCTCTTATTTTAATCCATCGACCCAAAAGTATGTGACATTAACTGCCGGACCTTTTAATTTAAAAGTAGCTAAAGGAGCACCGGGTTCTAATGTTACGGCTTATGCTTCAGGTAATCAGAAGGACATAAAAATGCTGGCAAAAGATATTGCTTACATTAAGACAAATGCATCAGGTTTACATAAAAAGGGGAGTTCTTTTTATGGATCGGCGGCTTATTATCTTTTACTTTGTTTAGGTCCTTTGTTGTTTTTTGGCGCATTTGCATATCGTAAACAATACAGGGAGAATAACAGAGATCAGGTGAAGGTAAGGGGCAGAAATGCAAATAAAATTGCGGCTAAACACTTGGCGAGTGCAAAAAAACAATTGTTGAACGGAGATAAAAAGTTGTTTTATCAAGACGTTTATAAAGGACTTTACCAATACCTGAGTGATAAATTTAATATTCCTGCTGCGGAATTGAACAAGGAAAATATCAGTGAACAGTTAAGTGCTGCAGGGATTGCGACACCATTAATCAACCAACTCACAGAGACACTGGATTTGTGCGAAATGGCGCGGTATGCTCCTGTTTCTGGAATTTCAGATCAGGAAGTATTTGATAAAGCTAAAAGTATCATTAATGACATTGAAGAGCATGCGTAACTTTTTGAAATATAATTTATGTGCATGGCTGTTGCTATTTGCTATGCCTTTATTCACCTCGGCAAAGGTAATTGATGCTGATGCTTTACTAAAACAGGGCAATGCTGCTTATGCTAAAAATCAATTTGCGGAAGCAGCAGCGGCTTATCAGCAGGTATTGGATGCTGGTTATGAATCGGCAGCGGTCTACTTTAACCTGGGTAATGCGCAATATAAGTTAGCCGAAATGCCTGCGGCAATTTTACACTATGAGAAGGCATTGAAGCTGGCCCCTGGTGATGCGGATATTAAACAGAACTTACAGTTGGCTAATCTTAAAATAACGGATAGGATAGAAGAAATACCTGAATTTTTTCTGAGCAAATGGTGGAAAGGATTTATCTTATTCTTTTCTCTGAGTATCTTATCTGTATTTACAATTGTGTGCTTTATTGTAGGCTTTATTTTGCTGATCGCCTATCTGTTCTTGATTTCCGTTTGGCCGAAAAAGATGGCTTTTTATACGGGAATAACTGTGCTTTCATTTGGATTGATCTTTTTAGTGATGTCTGCAGTACAATCACATTACCTGAATGCATATCAGCAGGGGATTGTTTTTACTGGCGCTGTCGACGTGAAAAGCGGTCCTGATGGAAAGCAGAAAACGTTGTTCGTGATCCATGAGGGTACAAAAGTGAGTATTCTGGAACAAGATAATGATTGGGCAAAGATCGTATTGGCCAATGGCAATGGGGGCTGGATAAAATTACTGGATATTAAAGAAATATAAGAGAGGGAATTAAATGGCACCGTTATCAACAAAGCAACCGCAACTATTCCCATCAAATCTTGCTTTTTTAAATAAGCTCAGAAATCATAATGACAGGGATTGGTTTAATGCCAATAAGGAAGAATTCCAACAGGAGCAGCAAATGGTTACGGCCTTTGCAGATGCATTATTACAAGAACTCAATACGCAGGATGTGATAGAAACGCCTTCCGGTGCAAAGAGTGTGTATCGCATTTATAGGGATACCCGCTTTTCTAAAGACAAGACGCCTTATAAAACGTATTGGAGTGGAAGTTTTAAGCGTGCCACCAAATACCGTAGGGGAGGTTATTACTTTCATATCGAACCGGGCAACAGTTTTATTGGTGGTGGATTTTGGGGTCCAAATGCTAATGATCTGAAACTGATTAGAGAAGATATTTCATTTGATTCGGCGCCTATGAGAAAAATCTTAAACAGCGAGTCATTTATTTCATCTTTTGAAAAGTTAAAAGGGGAGCAATTAAAGACCACTCCCAAAGGCTTTGATGCGAATTCTGAAGCTATTGATCTTTTGCGCTATAAACAATTTCTGCTGATTCGAAAGTTTTCTGATGAAGCCGTTTTAAGTCCGAATTTTCTAAAAGAGGCAAGCCAGACCTTTAAAAATATGCGTCCGTTTTTGGACTATATGAGCGAAGTACTGACAACTGATGTCAATGGAATTGGGATATAATCATCCATTATTATGACCTTGGTCATTTGATGGAGTTTTTTAAAAGCCTAACTTTGATATCAAAAGTATAATAACAAATAGGATATGCTCGGAGACTTAGGTAAAAAGCAGATTATAGATCTCCTACACCGGCAGGTTATTGGACGGGTGGGATGCCATGTCAATGGTGAGACTTATATTGTCCCAATTAATTATATTTACAATAATGATTCCATCTATGCCCATTCGGGTAATGGTAAGAAAATTGAGATGATGCGTCAGAATCCCAAAGTATGTTTTCAGGTGGATGAGATCACAGATACATTTAGTTGGCAAAGTGTAATTTTGTGGGGGACTTTTGAAGAACTCAATGGAGTAGACAGGCAACAGGCGATGCAGGGCATTATCTATAGGATTATGCCGCTTGCTAATAAGCATTCGGAAGAGTCATCTCACGGTATTGATATTGAACAGCATAATGATCTTATCGTCTATCGAATAAGGATTACCGAGGTGACCGGGCGTTTCGAGTCCCACGAGGACTAGTAACCTCGCCCACTTTTTTCTTATGATTGGTCTTTTTAACTGAAGGCGCGGGTACAGGCTGAGTGAGTTTTCTGATATAGATGTGCTTGACATTCGCTTTCCCACTTTCTCTTTCATCGACTTCAAAGCGGTTGGTGCTTTTTATCAAAGGTAGCAATTTAGAAAACCCATAATTCCTGGAATCAAAATCTGGTTTTTTCTTCATCATCAGATTGCCGAAATCTCCAAGATAAGCCCAACCGTCTTCGTCTGCAAGGTCAGTAATACTATCTGCGAAAAGCCTGATAATTCCGGGATCAACTTTACTTAAAGGCTGTGTTTCTGGAGCTTTAGTACTTGCAGTAGTTGGTATTGTGCTGCTATCTTCTGCAGGCAACTGTTTTGGTTTTAGAATTTCAATGTAGATGAATTTATCACAAGCAGTGATAAAAGGAGTTAGTGTTTTCTTTTCACCGATACCTATTACTTTCATGCCGGCTTCTCGAAGCCTGGTGGCTAATCTGGTAAAATCACTATCGCTGGAAACGATGCAAAATCCGTCAACTTTTCCCGTATAGAGGATATCCATGGCATCAATAATCAGCGCGCTGTCGCTTGCATTTTTGCCACTGGAATAACTGTACTGCTGAATCGGAGTGATCGCATTTTCCAGCAGTACTTTTTTCCATCCCGAAACTGTTGGTTTGGTCCAGTCAGCATAGATCCTTTTGAACGTTGGGGTGCCGTATTTGGCGATTTCCTCAAACATCTCCTTAACGTTGGCATAAGGGACGTTGTCTGCATCGATCAGTACTGCGAGTTTCAGATCTTTCTCGTTTTTCATAAGCCCTGTGCTGGTGATTTTATTAAAGATAAGCAAACATAAATAGAAAAATATTAGTCTTACTGTATGGAGATGTTATTATTGCCAAATAATTGGTAATATAATATAGTAAGTGGATAATAAATTTTAAAAGGACGAGAGCTGTATCTCGCATATTTGTATAATATACTTCTGAATTTGAGGGGAGTACATTAAGCTAACCAAATAAATATGAAATTATGATTACTTTAGTTTATCTACTGTTAATCTAAAAGGGGACTGTACGTGCATAAGAATTCGGAAAATATAGATATTGAACTGCTTATTGCAGGTGATGAATCTGCGTTCAACACGGCTTATCACCTTTATGCAGAAAAAATTTATAGGTTGGCATTCCGATTTTTAAAAAATGAAGCACAATGTGAAGAAATTGTTCAGGAAACCTTTCTAAAACTCTGGTTAAGCCGTTTAAGGCTCGATCCATCAGGAAATCTCTGGCTATACCTATATGTGATTGCAAAAAGACTATCGTTCGACGCTTATAAAGAGATTTGCAAATCATCAGCCCTGACGGAAAAGCTATTGTTAAATCTTCATGCAATTAGGAATACTACGGAAGATGAAATTTTAGCAAATGAGCTGGAATGTTTTACCGAAAGCGTAATCAGTAAGTTACCTAATCAACAACGTCTCATTTTCAAATTAAGTCGTCTCGAAGGCTTATCTCACCAGGAAATTGCCAGTCAGTTGAATATCTCCCCAAATACAGTAAAAAACCACATGGTAGAGGCCTTAAAGACGATAAAGATGGAGTTAAAATACTCGGATCTTATCTATTTCCTGGCTCTGTTTTATATGATTTAAAATTTATTTTCATTTTGACTAGTCCTATTGGTCACTTTTTAAGTTCTCTCTTATAACCAGCCCTTAAAAGGCAAAATATAAACCAGACTTGAACGAAGAAAAATTACAGCTTTTATTAAAAGCCTACTTGGATCATACAATCAGTGATGAAGACTGCCTTGAGTTGATGGCCTATACAAAGGATATCGAACAGTCAGAAATTGATATGATAATAAACCGACAGCTGCAAGAGATAAATACTGGGCCACTGTTTAGAGGTGCTAAAGCCGATTCTGTTTTAGCGCTGATCAAGAAAGATCCAAGGTTCGTTGGGAGGGGACATTCAGATTTACCTATATACAAAAAAATCATTGGTAGTACTGTTTTTCGTATTGCAGCAGTATTTGTGCTTACCTTATTTGTGGCACTGTATGCTATCCATTATGAGAAGCAGGGCACTGCATCAGAGACTATGACTGATAAAGTTGTTATTGCTCCCGGTACAAAGAAAGCAGTTCTGACCTTGGCAAATGGCAAGCAAATATCGTTAAATGATGCGGAGATTGGAGAATTGGCTAATGAAGGAAGTGTATCTGTTCGTAAAACCAGCACGGGGCAGTTAATTTACGACCTCTCTAATTCTTCTGCCGATGGTACGTCCTCTGCAGGTTACAATACTGTCCAAACACCTAAGGGCGGAGAATATCATGTCATCCTTCCTGATGGTACACTGGTCTGGCTAAACTCAGCTTCTTCGCTCACATTTCCTACTAAGTTTTCCTCCACCAACCGAGAAGTAACTCTTAAAGGCGAAGCTTATTTCGAAGTAGCTCATCTTAAAAAGAAACCATTCCATGTAAATGTAAAAGGAACCAGGGTAGAGGTACTTGGTACGCATTTCAATATCTCTGCTTACGACGATGATACAGAGGTAGCTACTACGCTTTTAGAGGGATCCGTGAGCGTATCTAAGAATAAACGTAAATCAATATTGTTGCCAGGCCAGCAATCACTAGTGATGGATGGAGCAGATGCTATCCTGGTAAAAAATGTCAACACGGAAGACGTCATGGCATGGCATAATGGTTATTTCCGTTTTAACGATGAAGACATCAGAACTATCCTTAAAAAGGTATCCAGATGGTATGATGTGGAAATAGAATACCGAAATACCAAACCAAGCCAGAAACTGGGCGGCATGTCATACCGAACAAAGAGCTTGCAGGACCTGCTTGAACAATTAGAAAAAATAGGAAACTTACATTTTAAGCTCGAAGGAAGGAGGATTATTGTTCTAGACTGATACTAATCGTTTATTACAATTATCGGCCAAAAATACCGGAAGTGTTCGCTGCACTTCCGGTTACCGAAAATCGGGTCAGATAATTTATTCTATTGCTTGAAACAACCAAATTTTAATTAACCTAACAACCAAATGTATAAAAATTCCACTGCAGTATCAAGCAGCAGGGCTACCTCTGCTTTGTATAAATTTTTTCTTATAATGAAACTGACAACTGTTTTATTACTACTAACTATTTTGCAGGTTAGTGCATCCAGCTACGCTCAAAAGATTACTTTGAAAGTGAACAAGATGCCTATGTTAGCATTTTTTGCCCAGGTGCAAAAACAGACAGGTTATGATTTTCTTTACAATTCTGATGATCTGAAAAAGGCTATGCCGATCACGGTGAATATCGAGAATATGCCTTTGAAGGACGCGCTTAATCTATGTTTTAGCAATCAGCCACTTAATTTTTACATCGATAAAAATTCGGTGCTGGTAAAAAGAAAGGAACCTGAAGTTTTTAGAACCGCAGAGGAGTTTATGCAAAACGTGGTAACAGGTAAAGTGACTGATATATATAATCTTCCTTTTCCGGGAGTAGCGATCAGGGAAAAAGGTGGGACAGCTACCGCTGTTTCTGATATTAAAGGGAGTTTTAAAATTACAGTTTCTAAAGCGACTGCAGTACTCATATTTTCCTTTATTGGTTATGACAATCTGGAAGTGGAAATTGCTAACCAGAAGAATTTAAATGTAGTATTAAAAGAAAAGCCAACTAAGCTGGATGAAGTAGTGGTTGTAGGGTATGGTACTGTGAACAAAAAAGATCTGACAGGTGCTGTAGCTGAAGTTAAGGTGGCTGAGATAGTAAAAGCGCCAGTAACAAATTTTGAACAGGCCTTGGCTGGAAGAGTATCTGGCGTGCAGGTGTCGAGCAACGACGATCAGCCAGGTAGTGGTATGAATATCGTAATCAGAGGAGGTAATTCATTAACCCAAAGTAATGCTCCACTGTATGTTGTGGATGGGTTTCCAATTGAAAATTTTTCCAGCTCTTCATTAAATCCACAGGATATTGAATCCATTTCTATACTTAAAGATGCCTCGGCTACTGCTATTTATGGTTCAAGGGGCGCAAACGGGGTCATCATTGTGGAGACTAAAAAAGGTAAACTCGGTAAACCGGAGATTAGCTATAAAGCTTATGCGGGTAAGCAGTTCGTTACTAAGAAAATGGAAATGATGAATCCTTATGAGTTTGTGAAGTACCAATTGGAAGTTCAACCTAATGAAATGGAAGAACTATATATCACGAAGCCCAAAAAGACCCTGGAAGACTATAGAAATGTAGAAGGTATTGACTGGCAGGGGCTTTTGTTTAGAGGAGCAGCGATGAATAGCCATGATCTAGCCATTAGAGGAGCAACCCCACAAACAAAGTATTCTTTTTCTGGTTCCTATGTGAATCAAGATGGTGTGGTGATCAATTCGGGATATAAAAGGACCCAGGCAAGAGTTTCTATAGAGCAAACGGTTACACCTAAACTAAAGGCCAATTTAAACGTAAATTATAGTTTAGATAAAAATTATGGATCATTGGCTTCACTGCAGCAATCTTCATCAAATTCATATGCTTCATTTTTAATGTACAGGACTTTGGGCTACAGACCGGTTTCAAATGAAGCAGATATTGTTAATGAGTTATTTGATACTGAAGATGAGGTTGCTCTTGCACTAATGAATCCATATCTCACAACTCAAAATGAAATCAGACAACAAACCAAAAATGGTTTATTGGTAAATGCGGGACTTGTTTATTCTTTTTCTAAAAATCTGACTTTAAACATTAGAGGTGGATTAAACACTGTAGGAACTAAAGATGAAGCATTTTATAATTCAAAAACATACAAAGGATTACCTAGCAGTTTTAACGTTAAGGGGGTAAACGGGGCTTATGGTAATAGTGATCTTAAAAGTTGGGTGAATGAAAACACGTTAACCTATAAAAAGAACTTTGGTAAAAACAATCTCGACCTTGTCGGGGGAGTAACCTTTCAACAGAATGAAGTAGATACCTACGGCTTTGAATCAACTAATATTCCCAATGAGGATTTAAAACTGAGAGCTTTACAGTTGGGACTACCCGCTGGATTAATTTCCGTTGCTTCAAAAAATGCATTGGCATCGGCAATGGCCAGGGCAAACTATAGTATCAACTCAAAATATCTGTTTACAGCATCTATTAGGTTGGATGGGTCATCAAAATTTGCTGCGACGAATCGTTGGGGAGTTTTCCCTTCGGGTGCATTCGCCTGGCAAATGGGCAGGGAAGATTTTATTAAAAGATCTGATGTAATAAGTGATGCAAAATTGCGCATTAGTTACGGGATAAGTGGCAATAATAGGATCGGAGATTTTGCCAGATACCAAAACGTAGTGTTGTCTACCTTCTTCTCATTTAATAACCAGACACCGGAGTATATTGCTATGGTGAATAACATGGGCAATGAGGATTTAAAGTGGGAAAAAACAGCCCAATTAGATATTGGCTATGATTTATCATTATTCAAAAACAGGATCAATTTAAATGTAGATGTGTATTCGAAAATCACCAGAGATTTGCTGCTCAACTCTAATCTTCCATTAAGTACGGGTTTTTCAACGGTATATAAAAATGTAGGTAAAATAAAAAACCAAGGTTTAGAACTTACCTTAAATACGGTAAACATTAATAACAAAACATTTAGGTGGGAAACAGAATTTAACATCAGTTTCAACAGAAATAGGATACTGGAATTGGCCGAGCATCAGGAGAAAATACAAACAACGGTGCCATTTACTGGAGATTACAATGGTACGTTTTTATACTTAGCAAAGATTGATCAGCCCGCCGCGCAGTTTTATGGCTATGAGTGGCTTGGAAATTATCAATATGAAGATTTTGACCTTGTAAATGGTAATTATGTTTTAAAAGCAGGAATCTCAACTAATGGAAATACCGCTGCAACCATTAAACCCGGAGATATCAAATACAAAGATCAGAACGGTGATGGGATTGTAAACGACAATGACGCTGTTGTAATTGGAAGAGCTCTGCCTATACATTATGGTGGTTTTACTAACAATTTTACTTATAAAAACTTCAGTTTAAGTGTATTTATGCAGTGGAACTACGGCAATCAGATTATGAATGCAAATAGGTTGGCATTCGAAGGTAACTTTGCCAATCGCGCTAACTTCAACCAATTCGCATCTTACATTAATCGCTGGTCGCCCGAAAATCAAAACAACGAAAATTTCAGGGTTGGTGGTTTTGGGCCCAAAGGCAGATATTCTACCAGGACATTAGAAGATGGCTCTTTTTTAAGACTTAAAACTGTTAACCTCTCTTATAATTTGCCAAAAAAGACGATGAAGAAGATCAGTGGTTTGGAAATATTTGCCGCTGCTCAAAATCTATACACCTGGACAAAATATTCTGGGTTTGATCCTGAGGTTTCTACGGCTAATAGTACGCTAACTCCTGGGTTCGATTATTCTGCTTATCCAAGGAACTTTACTGTTACCCTAGGTGCTCGCATTTCATTGTAAGATAGTTTCACATTATAGATCAAAAAGATATTCATATGAAAGCTTCAAATCATAAAATAAGTATTTTAATCGTGTTATTTTTTATCTCCATCGGAGTTCTTTCTTCCTGTAACAAAATGCTGGAATTAGATATAGATGGATACATTTTAGCAACCGATAATTATTATAAAACTCCAGAACAATTGGAAACTGCATTAAGAGGAGTTTACTCAACCACCAGAGAGACTTACGTATATGCAAATACCATGTTAGGGAGGATGGGATTGGAAGCTGACGAAGCTTTTCCGAATTTCAACACAGATAAAGGAACGATCGCCTATTATACGGTTAACACTACAGATGATAAATTGTTAAACCACTGGCGCGCGATTTACAAAGGGATAAACCGAGCAAATCTTTTGTTGGCAAATGTTGAAAATAAAGAAATCAATATTACGCTAGAAGCACGAAATAACGTAAAAGGACAAGCCTTATTTTTAAGAGGGTATTACTATTTTATGCTCGTGAGTAGATTTGGAGGAGTGCCTTTGGTACTAAAACCTTCGGTATCGGGAAAGGAAGAAGATGTTCAGATTCCAAAGTCTTCCGTAAAAGAAGTTTATACCCAAGTACTTTCGGATATGGAACAAGCAGCTGATTTGGTTTATGAAGCCGATAAAGTGGAATCAGCAGGAAGAGTCAGTAAATCTGCAGTATGGGGGATTCTGGCCAGGGTAAATTTGTATATGGCCGGTTTTCCCTTAAAGGAAACTGATAGGTATGCCGAGGCTGCGAAATGGTCAGAAAAAGTAATGACATCGGGAAAACATGCCCTTAATACATCATATTCACAGGTTTTTATCAATTACGCTCAGGACAAATACGACATGAAAGAGAGTATCTTTGAAGTCGAGTTCTATGGTAACGGCGGTGGTTTATATGCCAGCACGATTGGTCAGGTAGGCGTAAATAACGGCATACAGTATTCTGCTACCGGAACAGGTGGATTTGGTTATTCTAATGGGATTGTTCATCCTACCAAATGGTTATACAATTTGTACCTGACAGGCGATACAAGACGAGATTGGGCAATTGCGCCATTTCGCTACTTAAATGATCTGCCAAGTGCCTGGCCTGTAAGTTCAGATATTATCAATAGGTTTTGCGGAAAGTTTAGACGAGAAAAGGAAACTCTACTCCCTAAAACCAGCGTGGGTACCCCACAAAATTTTCCGCTATTACGTTATGCCGATGTATTGTTGATGTATGCCGAGGCCATAAATGAAGTAAATAAGAATCCAAGTATGGCCTATAACGCCATAAACCAGGTACGGAGAAGGGCTTATGGAAAACCATTAGACAAAGCAGATGTACAAGCGGATCTTGCTCAGTTAAGTTATGAGACTTTTAAAACGGAATTAAAAAACGAACGTGCAAGAGAGCTGTGTTTTGAAGCGCTAAGAAAAAATGATGTAGTAAGGTGGGGAGATTTTTATACCAACATGAAGGCCAGACTACCGGATATTCCTGCAGGAACTGCTACGGTGAATGTGTCGGGTAAAGAATATTATACCAATGTAAGTGAAAGAGATGTGATTTGGCCACTGCCATCTTATGAAATAGGTGTTAACAAAAGACTTGTGCAAAATGAAGATTGGTAAAGTATTTTCAGCGCTATGTATATCGCTTTCTATATTTGGACTTGGCTGTCAGAAAGTAGAAAGCAGTAAAATCGCATCCGTACAAACAGCCTTATCTTCGACTCCTCCATTATGGGTAAGTGAGGTTAAATCTGTTGACGCTTCTACAGGCATTTTTCTGGGAAGCCCGAGTTTGTTAAGATTGCCCAATGGTGATATTCTGGCATCGTTTGATTACAACGGGCCGACTTCGAACACAACAGGCGTTTACCGCTCTACGGATGATGGCGAAACATGGAGCCATATCACCGATATAGTCGGCCTGTTCTGGGCCAATCTATTTGAGCACAACGGCAGTATTTATTTTCTGGGTACAAATGCAGGTACTGGTGTAGTGGCCCGTACTATCGTTATTTCCAGGTCGCAGGACAACGGTAATACCTGGTCAACCCCGGTTACCTTATTTGATCAGGATATTCCGGGTAAGGCGGTACGTTACCATTGTGCACCAACTCCGGTTGTGATCCATAACGGACGTTTATTCAGGGCCTTCGAGGCGCTTGATACAAGCTTTCCATGGGCAAGGGGATACAGGGCTTTTACAATTTCTATCCCTGTGGCTAATGACTTAATGACGCCTTCGAACTGGAAGATGAGTACAAAAGTTACTTATAACGCTGCCTGGGACCCGGCGGGTTCGGAAAGTACTACAGGCTGGATTGAAGGAAATATGGTGGTTGGACCGGATAATAAATTGGTAAATCTGATCCGGGTAAACTCTGTACCTTACATCAACAAAGCGGCAATTATTAACATCAGTGATCAGGGAGACACAGCATCTTTTGTTCCTCAGAATTTCATTACTTTTCCTGGTGGACTGCATAAATTTGTCATCCGTAAAGATGAGACATCTGAGGTTTACCTGGCCATGGTGAATAACAATACGGCTCCGTCGTATATCCAGCAAAGAAATATATTGTCTCTTTATGGTTCTTATAACCTGAGAGACTGGACACATCTTAAAACATTAATGCGTGATGATCAAGGCCTTTCTTTCGCACAGTCGGTTGCCAAAACAGGCTTTCAATACCCTGACTGGCATTTTGATGGCGACCACCTGATTTACCTTGTCCGTACGGCTTATGATGGCGCCTACAATTATCACAATGCCAATCGCATTACCTTTGGCCGACTGGAAAATTTTCGTCCTTTACTTTCACTTGTACCGTTGCCGTCAACGCCGGTTCCCGGTCAGCCAGATACAGAGCTCCTGCCTTCAACAACAGTTGGCTCCCTTGGTTATGTTCGGTTTAAATATAGAGGGGCAGATGTGGAATACAAAACCGTACGGGCTGCAAGTGGTAAAATCTGGTTGCAACAAAATCTGGGCTCAGATTGTGTTGCAATTTCAAGTACTGACGTAGATGCATATGGCCATTTCTTTCAATGGGGAAGGCACGATGATGGGCATCAGCTAAAAACACCGGTGATTTTTAATGGACTTCCTTCTCCGAATAATCCATCAGGGATATCGGATAAAAACAGCGCGCCTTATTATTCGGTAGCTACAGGTGGCTGGTGGAGTGCTGGCGTAGCGACCGACGTATGGAATGTTACCAATAAGGAGGAAGTTTTGGCAAGTGAAGGCTGTGATCCTTGCAGAATTATCAATGCCAATTGGCGCATCCCTACTTCCCAGGAATGGCAAGAACTGGCCACTACTGAAAATATCACAAATACTGCATCTGCATTTAGCTCCAATCTTAAATTGGTAAAATCAGGATATCGTTTGTCAACTACAGCTGCACTTTTTCATGTAAATGGTCGGTATTGGAGCAGTACGCCGCATCCTACGACAGGTGGTGCAGCTTTTGCATTTCATTTCACAGATACTCAGGTTACACCTGCCTTATCATTAAGCAGAGCAGGGGGCTTAACGATTAGGTGCATCCGCGACGGACAATAGAAAATATATAAAACACAATAAAAACCATACATATGAACTATAAAATTATTACAGTAATCACTGCAGTTGTTTTACTTTTTGGTAGTGCCTGCAAAGTAAGAACTTCCGGCTCAGGAAAGGCCAATCCTGAAGAATTGCTGGGTTGGCAATTGGGCGCACAGGCATACACGTTTAACAGGTTTAGTTTTACAGTGGCTCTTGATAAAATTGACAGTTGCGGCTTAAGGTATGTTGAGGCCTTTCCTGGGCAGGAAATAGGTGGAGGTATAACCGAGAAAATGGACTATAAGATGTCGGCATCCAGCAAAGCATATGTAAAGAAAAAACTACAGCAGAAAGGGATTAGGATGGTATCCTATGGCGTAATCAAAATGAAGGATAAGGAAGACTGGAGAAAGGTATTTTCTTTTGCTAAAGAAATGGGAATTAAAACGATTACCTGTGAGCCGGAAATAGCCGTTATGCCATTGATCTCATCGCTGTGTGATGAATTTGAAATCAATGCGGCGATACATAATCATCCTAAGCCTTCATTTTATTGGGATCCGGAGATCGTTCTAAGTTCTATTAAGGGAATGAGCAAACGTGTGGGAGCTTGTGCTGATATAGGACATTGGGTAAGATCTGGACTGGATCCTGTAACCTGTCTAAAAAAATTGGAAGGGCGTGTTTATCAACTCCATTTTAAAGACCTGAACGAGAGGAATAATGTTAAGGCGCACGATGTGCATTGGGGTACAGGTGTGAGTAATATATCTGGTGTACTTGCTGAATTGAAACGTCAGAATTTTAAAGGTATGCTTTCGGCCGAATATGAATACAATTGGAATAACAATACCGGCGATGTAACTGTAAGCGTACAGAATTTTAGAAAACTGCTATGAGATTTAAAGTTCTTCAAATCGTTTTTTTATGGGCACTTGTTATCAGTACGGTTTATGCACAGGAAAAAACTCCGCTTCCTGAGCCTCTAAAATATGCGGATACTGAGATCAATCCTTATGGCTTTGGTCTGGAGCTTGTTCCCGCAATTTTGCCTGGCGGTGATTTGTTATCGTCGATTCATTTACTTGGAAGTGGCTTTTATTTGAGTAAGCTTTTGGGGAAAGATGAGAAGGGTTCATTGATCTATCAGAAGCCTGTATATCAGGAACAGCTGAGTGAAAAAATAGGTAGAGTGAAAGTTGTGTATCTACAGGAAAATATGCCGGAATTTCTGGCGGCAGCCAAGCAGGATAAGAAATGGTATTTTTGGCAGCTATCAACTTCAGGTGATGCTGTAGAAATTCTGAATCCAATTCCTATTCTTGTTGGTGGCAGGCCTTTAACTGAAGATTTTACGATGTTGGTAGTAAAGGATAGAACCTTTATTTTAAGAGTAAGTGATCGGGTAAAAGATGCATATTGGCCTAACCGAACAAACCCTTGGAGTTTTCCTCCAAATCCTGATATCGGATTTAATAAAGGCTACAATACTTCTGGCGTATGGGCTGGGGAGAAAAGTGTAATCTATTTTGAGTATGCAGAACAGAAGGCCGGGAGTAAAGGTTCCTTTAGTGCATGGAAGCCTGTTTTACGAAATGGGATACCATTTAAATCCATTGCCTACTCAAGCCAGGCTAAGTTAACTCCACTCGATTTACTGAACAAAGGTCAGAAGCAAATTCTGTTTGCAACAGATGTAGACCAGTTAAGTCTTTGGAATATTGACTTTTCTAATGGAGCTATAACAATTGATTCCTTAAAGCTTCCTGATGGGATAGCTCAAACTATAAAAGATTCGTATTTCAGTACGCCTGTAACTTCTACTTTTCCTTTTAATAAAAAGCGTGAAGGTTTTGTGATGGGTGGAAATCCAGGAGTTTTAACAGAATATTATAGGGATAAACAAAGATGGAATACCCGACCTGTGTTGATGAAAGGAGGGGATCTGCATGTGGAGACACTTGCCTGCCCACAATGGATAGACTGGGATGGAGACGGGATCGCGGATATTGTTTCAGGTGATGCCAGTGGTTTTTTGTGGTTTATTAAAAATTATGGAACAAATGAAAATCCAATCTGGAGGTCTTCAAATAAGGTAAAAGCAAATGGCAAAACGATTCATCATCAGGCAGGAATGACAGGCTCAATCCAGGGACCTAATGAAAAAAGATGGGGATATTTACAGCCAACTGTATGTGATTGGGATGGTGACGGCTTGCTTGACATCGTTTGTAATGACATAACGGGTATGCATATGATATATAAAAACATCGGAAAAGCAGGGAACCCGGTATTGACTGAACCGAAACCATTGCTATATCTTAACCAACCTTATAAGGCCGCATGGAGAAGTAAACCTGCTGTTTTGTCAAAAAAATACATGGATGATAAAAATTGGAAGCTTTTGACATCCTATTTGACTATCAATGGTAAAGGAGAACTCTGTTTATATAAAAGGGAAATTTCCTCACCGAATTCTCTGATTGATGAGCAAATTTTGCAGAATGTGAATCAACAACCGGTACGCATTGTTGGCCAGGCAGGTCATGAAGGACGAGCTACGTTAGCCATTTGTGATTACAATCAGGACGGAATCTGGGATGTTATTTTTGGCCAGGGAATTCATATGTCGCAGAGTAAAATTGCGCCTGGGGCTGTTCCATATTCAACGGCTTACCTGATGATCAATCGAGGTACGAATCAAAAGCCTATTTTCGATATTCCAAAACCCATTTGTCAAAATAATGGCTTAAAAATTAATATGGACATACACGGATGTTGGATAAGCCCCATTTTAGATAAAAATGATCGCTTAATCGACTTGCTTGCAGGTGGCGAAGATGGCCGTTTTTATTTGTTCAGAAAACCACAAGTATGCGAATAACTTATATATAACCAAAATGAATCAACTAATTCCTAGAAGGACTGCTATTCGAAACCTTTTAATCATAGCCGGGGGTGCGATGGTTTTACCTGCTTGCTATAACAAGTCGGGAAAACCGACTATACAACTAAATAATCTGAGCCTAACGGAGGAAGATGAGTTGTTCCTTGAAATACTTTGTGAAACACTTGTTCCTGAAACGGATAGTCCAGGTGCTAAAAGTCTCAAATTGCATTTGTTTGTAATGAAAATGGTGGATGACTGTTACAAAGCAGAGGATCAGCAAATGTTTATCAATGGCTTGAAGAAGTTCGATGCTTTTGCAAAGGGAAAAATAGGTAAGTCTTTTTTAGAAGCTTCAGTTCCCGAACGGGAGGAGGTGTTAAAAGGCATTCAGAAGGATAAGGAAAAGGATAAAGCCATTCATAAGTTTTATCAGATTACTAAAAGTAAAACCATTCAGGGCTATTTAAATTCAGAATATGTGATGACAAATCTGGTTAAGTATGAACTTGTACCGGGTCGTTACAATGGTTATTTCCCAGTTTAATCTGAAATTATGATTTTTTATAAAGAATAGATATATGGCGAACATCGCAATAGACAGTATAAAAGAAAGAACATTTGATGCTATAGTTATTGGTTCAGGTATCAGTGGGGGCTGGGCAGCTAAAGAGTTTACTGAAAAAGGTTTAAAAACATTGGTGTTGGAACGGGGTAGGAATGTAGAGCATATCAAAGATTATCCAACAACCAATAAGTTTCCGTATGAGTTTGAGCATCGTAACGAGATGCCATTTAAAGATAAAGAAGCAAACCCTATCGCCAATCGCTGCTATGCGTATGGTGAAGATTCACAACATTTTTTTGTAAAAGATAATGAGCATCCATATGTGCAGGAAAAGCCTTTTGATTGGATTCGTGGTTACCAGGTAGGCGGAAAGTCATTGCTTTGGGCAAGACAAACCCAGCGTTGGAGTGACTTTGATTTTGAAGGACCTGCCCGTGATGGTTTCAGTGTTGACTGGCCAATTCGGTATAAAGATATAGCGCCCTGGTATACTTATGTAGAGCGTTTTTCGGGTATTGCGGGTAATAAGGATGGACTAGCAGAATTACCTGATGGTGATTTCTTACCTGCATTTCCTTTGAATGCTGCAGAAAATCATTTTAGGGAAGTGATTAAGGGAAAGTATCCCAACCGTCATGTAATCAGTGCAAGATGCGCACATTTGTCTAAACCTAATCAAATTCATTTTGACCAGGGCAGAGGGCAGTGTCAAAATCGTATCCTTTGTCAGCGTGGCTGTCCCTTTGGCGGCTATTTTAGTAGCAATGCGTCAACCTTGCCCTGGGCTCAAAAGACGGGGAAACTAACATTAAGGCCTTTATCGGTAGTTCATTCTATTATTTATGATTCAAAAAAGGGCAAAGCTGTAGGGGTTAAAGTGATAGATACGACTACCAAAGAGGAAATTGACTTTTACGCTGATGTAATTTTTGTGAATGCTTCGGCGATAAATACGAACCTAATTTTGCTGAATTCAGTTTCTGATCGTTTCCCAAATGGCTTAGGGAATGACAATGGGTTGCTTGGTAAATACATGGCTTTTCATAATTATAGTGCGGCAATTACTGCTGAATTTGAAGGTCAGCTTCAATACAAAACTGATGGACGTAATCCTGCAAGCGGCGGTTATATCCCACGATTTAGAAATGTTTATAAACAAGAAACGGATTTTTTAAGGGGATATGCTGCTGCATTTAGTGCAAGGCGTAAGGAGTGGAATGATACTAATGGTGTTGGTGAGGATTTAAAAAAACACTTGATTAAAAAGGAACTGGGTCCTTGGAAAATAGGATCACATATGATGGGTGAAACCATTCCAAAAGAAAACAATCAGGTAAAGCTTGATTCTAGCTTGAAGGATAGCTGGGGGATCCCTCAATTAAGTATTTCTATTGATTACGATGAAAATGATCATAAAATGAGGGCAGATTATTTTGAACAGATGAAGGATATGTTTGAGTCTGCCGGATTTATAAATATTGAAACCCGTATTGTTGACAGAAGGCCGGGCAATGATATTCATGAGATGGGCGGTGTACGTATGGGGAAAGATTCAAATACATCGCTATTAAATGAATGGAATCAATTGCATTCTTGTAAAAATGTATTTGTAACTGATGGGGCATGTATGACATCCACTGGTACACAAAATCCGTCCTTAACCTATATGGCTTTAACAGCGAGGGCTTGCGATTACGCCGTAGCACAATTAAAAAAAGGCAATCTCTGATTAAACCATTTTATGAGCAGGATGTAACAAATATTTTCTTTAAACTTGAGCTTGCATATTTCTGTTTTTATGTAAATTAGGAACAACCAAATATAGAATGCTGACGAGCCAGGAATATGAAGACGATGAACTGCTGGAATTGCTCCGGGAGAATAGCCAAGTAGCTTTAAAGCGTATTTACAGTAAATATTGGAAGCGGCTGTATCTTTCCGCCTATTCGATTTTGAGGGAAGATGCAGCCGTTCAGGATATTGTGCAAGAGGTGCTGCTTCAGTTGTGGCTGCGGAGAAATGAAGCTGTCATTATCACCTTAAAACCCTACTTGTTTACATCAATACGTTATAAGGTTTTAACACATATTAAATCTGCTGCAAGTCGCAAAGTTTTTTTGGAACCCGGTGAGTTGGAATTGCTTGCAGGTAAAGAAGAACTGAATGATACCTTGAACGAAGATGACATTAACAATCTGCTGGATAAAGGTATCTCTGCTCTTCCAGATAGATGTAGACAGGTATTCATCATGAGCAGAAGGGAGTATCTTAGCAATAAGGAAATAGCCGAAAAATTGAATATTACAGTAAAGGCTGTCGAAGCTCAAATTACACTTGCATTAAAGCAGTTGCGGATTTCTATGGGCGAATTTCTGTTTTGGGCTTGTATCATTATCCCCATTTTTTATAATTAGCCAGATCCGAATTTTTGGCATTCATAAATATATTTTATTTTCTTACTAGGGTTAAGCTTATTTTATCAGACGTATAGGTATATAACCAAATATGACCAATAACGAATTTAAAGAGCTGGCCCGCAAGTGTCATGACAATACTGCTTCGGAAGAGGAAAGGATTGCGTTTGAGCAGGCTTATCATTTAATGTTGCGCAGGTATACAGAATGGGATAAAGAGAATATGCGTAACGAACAGACGGTTGAAAAGGAAATCTATCAGTCGTTGATGCAGAAGGTTGCCAACGATCAAAGCAATACATCCTCAGCCAAAAACAAACGTCACTTTTATATAGCTGCAGCTGTGGTCTTTATCATTGCTGCGGCCGGTATTTTTTACTTTTTCAAAAAAGACCAGCAAATACCCCACAAGTTTGCGGTTAATCAACAGGTTACTCCCGGCAAAGAAGGGGCAACGCTAGTTCTGGCAAACGGTAAAAAAATAATTTTATCGGCAGTGAATAAAGGCAAGCTTGCCCAGGAGGCTGGGGTGGTGATTACCAAAACAGCCGATGGACAACTGGTTTATGAAATTAAGGGGCAGGGCCAATCAGTAATCGGACAAATGAATACGTTATCGACAAATAACGGTGAAACTTATAGACTACGTTTGCCTGATGGGTCGTTAGTTTGGTTGAATGCCGCCTCGACAATTAAATATCCAGTGTCCTTTTACGGGCTTAAATCGAGGATGGTAGAGCTAAGTGGAGAGGCCTACTTTGAAGTAGCTAAAAACGCAGTATCTCCTTTTATAGTCCATACAGATAGAGAGGTGGTTCAGGTATTGGGTACACATTTTAACCTGAGTTCCTATAATGACGAAAGTGTTTCTCGGACCACATTAATTGAAGGGAAAGTAAGTCTGTCTCCAAATGCAAGCGAAGAAACAAAGCAAGCTAGAATTCTTAAACCAGGCGAGCAGGGAGTGATACAGTTTGGTAGTATGGAGGTGAAAAACGTAAACACAGAAGAAGTTCTGGCCTGGAAAAACGGGGAGTTTATGTTTAATAATGAGGATATAAAAAGCGTTATGAATAAGATTTCCCGTTGGTATGATGTAGAGGTCATTTATCAGTCGCCGAAAAAACACATACTGATATGGGGATCTATTTCCCGGTTTAAAAGCATTTCTGATGTCCTGAAATTAATAGAATTAACCGGCGATGTTCATTTCAAAGTTCAAGGAAGGAGGGTGATTGTTATGGAATGATTTTACGCCCTTCCTTAAAAACCAGGTGTAGGTAACCGGAGAAAGTTCGCAGCTTTCCCCGGTAAATGACCTGGTTTTCAGATAATAATTATGTGAACTACTCTTAAACTAAATCAATCAAAGGTAATGAAAAATTACATTTTCTATGGCTGGGGGAGAATAGCCTCTCCTATGTTAAAATATCTCGTTATAATGAAATTAATTGTGCTAATCGTTTTTGTCGCCGTTATTCAGGTAAACGCTTCCAGCTATGCCCAAACGATAACGCTATCCCAAAAAGACATTTCACTTGTAGATCTGTTCAGAGAAATTAAGAAACAGACGGGGTATAATGTGCTTTGCAATACTAAGCTCATCAAAGAGACACCAGCGATAAAGGTTAATCTTAAAAATACGGCTTTAAAAGCCGCGCTTGATTTGGTTCTGATACCCAATGGGCTAAATTATACCATTGAAAATAAAACGATTGTTGTACAAAGAATAGCATCGTTTTCAAATGAAGCAGTCTGGCGGGTTGAGATTAAAGGGAAGGTGGTTGATCATAATGATAAACCAATGCCTGGTGTAAGCGTAAAGCTTAAAGGGAGCAGTACTGGGACAATAACGGATGCGGAAGGAAACTTCACGATTCGCAATGCGAAAAGTACGGACATTTTAGTATTCAGTTACCTGGGCTATGAAACTTCGGAGAGAACCATAGGTTCACAAAAGAATATAAAAGTAATAATGGTTGATCAAGCGGCTTCATTAAACGAGGTTGTGGTGGTTGGTTATGGCACTGTAAACCGGAGCGACCTTACCGGATCTGTTGGCGAAGTTAAAATGGATGACTTGAAAAAGGCACCCGTAGCCACATTTGAACAAGCATTGGCGGGAAGGATTGCTGGTGTGCAAGTTAGCTCTAACGACGGACAGCCCGGTTCTACAATGAATATTGTAATCAGAGGTGGAAATTCTTTAACCCAGCAAAATTCTCCTCTGTATGTTGTAGATGGCTTTCCTATGGAAGAGTCTGTCAGTTCCATCTTAAACCCAAGCGATATCGAGTCTATCAATATCCTAAAAGATGCATCGGCAACCGCTATTTACGGTGCCCGCGGTGCAAATGGTGTGATTATTATCGAGACAAAAAAGGGGAAGATTGGAAAACCAGTTGTGGGGTATGATGGTTCATTGGGCTTTAACAATGTCACCCGTAAAATGGATTTGATGAATCCGTATGAATTTGTGAGGTATCAGCTTGAAATTAATCCGGCGATAGCGGAAAATGCTTATCTGACTGTACCTGGAAGAACGCTCGATGATTATAAAACTACACCTGCGATAGATTGGCAAGATAAAATGTTCGAGACAGGGTCTGTTCAAATTCATAATCTTTCCTTAACGGGGGGAAATGCGGATACTAAATATGCCGTATCGGGTTCTATTTTTGATCAGAAAGGCGTAGTTGTAAATTCAGGATACAATCGTTACCAGGGAAGAATCTTATTGGAACAGCGCATTAGCAATAAGGTTAAGGCGTCTTTTAATATTAACGTTGGTAATGAAACTAATTTTGGCGTATCGCCATCCTCTTCCAGATCTTCCAGTTCGCAACCTTATTCTACTTTTCTGATGTATCAGGTCTGGGGTGCGCGACCAGTTAATACCGGGTTAAATATAGAAGATGAACTGCTTGATCCTGATGCCAATGATGCCAGGTTTAATCCATATATATCAGCATTAAACGAAGTTAGGACTCGTACTACCAATACTTTGTTAGCCAATGCAAAAATAAGCTATGTCATTTCAAAGAAATTTGAGCTTACCGTAAGGGGGGGAATCAACAATAACTCCATTAGGAGTGAAGAGTTTTATAATGCTCAAACATCGCGAGGATATCCTTTCCCGGATAATAATTTAGGTGTTAACGGTTCAACTTATAATGCGGAAACAAACAGCTGGTTAAATGAGAACCTCCTTACCTATGATCACAAAATCAACAAAAACAATAAAATTAATGTAATTGGCGGCTTTACCTTGCAAAAGGTTTTAAACCGACGGAGTGGTTATCTGGCTAAAAATGTACCGAATCCTGATCTTGGTGTTAGTGGTATAGATGAGGGGGAATTGTCTTCATTAGCGTCTTCATTGTCTGACTTTACGCAGGTCTCTTTTCTTGGTCGAGTAAATTACAGTTATAAATCGAAGTATCTGTTTACCGCGTCAATGCGGGCTGATGCTTCTTCAAAATTTTCGGAAAATAACAGATGGGGATATTTCCCCTCCGCTGCATTTGCCTGGAATATGCTGCAGGAATCTTTTATGAAGAAGCTGCCATTTGTTTCTAATTCCAAACTGCGATTAAGTTATGGTATTACTGGAAATAATCGGGTAGGTGATTTTTCTTATCTTTCTTCTGTTACTTTTCCTTATGGCTCGTACTATTCGTTTAACAATCAAACCCCACAGCAAGGGGCATTGTTAAGCAACTATGGTAATTATGATTTAAAATGGGAGAGTACTGCGCAAACTGATATCGGTTATGACCTTTCTCTACTCAAAAATAGAATCAGTTTAACCGTTGATCTATACAGAAAAGTAACTTCCGACTTATTATTGAATGCAAATGTTCCTTATAGTACCGGTTATACCAAGATCCTGAAAAATGTTGGTAAGGTGAAAAATCAGGGAATTGAGCTCACACTGAATACGGTAAACATTAAAACCAAAAACTTTGAGTGGAGTAGTGATTTTAATATCGCCTTCAATTCCAATAAAATCCTGGCTTTGGCCGACGATCAGGAATCGATGATCTCTACTGTTGGTTTTCCAGCTCCCTTTAGTGCTGCACAATTGTACCTGGCAAAAGTTGGTGGCCCCGCAGCTGTGTTTTATGGTTACAAATGGTTGGGCAATTATCAGGTAGAGGATTTTGACCAGCAGCCGAATGGAAGCTATTTGTTGAAGCCAGAAATCTCGGGTAATGGCAGTGCAAGGGGGAATATTAAGCCGGGTGACATCAAATACGATGACATCAATGGTGATGGGATCGTAAACGAAAAAGACAGGGTGATTATTGGACGTGCTTTACCCAAACATATTGGCGGATTCAATAATAATTTCAATTACAAAGGATTGGCTCTGAATGTGTTTTTTCAATGGTCGTACGGCAACGATATTTTTAATGCCAACCGCGATATGTTTGAGGGTAATGCCTTTACCAGAAGTAATTTGAATCAATATGCTAGTTATGTGAATCGCTGGACGCCTGAGAACCAAAATAACGAATACTACAGGTTTGGTGGGCAAGGGCCTGCGGGCAGGTTTTCTTCCCGTACCATTGAAGATGGTACGTTTCTGCGTTTGAAAACGGTTTCTCTATCCTATAGTCTACCCTCAGCTTTTATCTCAAAATTAAAGATAAAGTCAGTTAATGTGTTTGCGACAGGGCAAAATCTGTATACCTGGACGAAGTATTCGGGAATGGATCCGGAAGTATCTGTGGCCAATACCATATTAACGCCAGGTTTTGATTATTCCGCATATCCAAGAGAAAGAACGCTGGTGTTTGGCATAAAAGCCTCTTTATAAAGCTAATCAAGAATCACAATATTAAATAGTTAAGATATAGATATGAAAAATAGGTATTTGATCATAATGCTGCTGGTCATAATTACACTGGCATCATGTAAAAAGTTTTTAGATACAAGTCCATCAGACTTTTTAAGTCCTAAAAACTATTACGAAACGGAAACACAACTTAATACAGGTTTAACAGGTGTTTATGTAACCCTAGCCAGCCAAAACCTTTATTGTAACAATATGTTGGCCAGAATGGGACTGGAAACTGATGAGGGATTTTGCAGCAATGCAGCGGAGCTTGTAGGTGTTGCTGGTTATAATGTATCCACAACGGACGCTAAGGTTTTAGGCTATTGGCAGGCACTTTATGCTGGCATCAATAGAGCCAATCTCGTACTTGAAAATATCAACAAACCTAAGATGGACGAAACTAGAAGAGGCAAGATAAAAGGAGAAACCTTATTCCTGCGTGCTTACTTCTATTTTATGCTGGTTAGTACATTTAATGATGTTCCATTGGTTTTAAAGACTCCGGTTACCGCTGCTTCCCAGGATATTCAACTGCCTCCAACGCCGGCCAAAGATGTGTATGTACAGATTTTGAAGGATATGGAAGAAGCATCTTTGCTGGTGGATGATATCAAAACCGTTAATTTTGGAGGGAGAGTAAGTAAATCTGCAGTTTGGGGCGTTATGGCAAGAGTATGTCTTTATATGGCTGGAAATCCGGTTAATGACCTTACTAAATATGCCGATGCAAAAAAATGGGCAGAAAAAGTAATGACTGAAGGCACGCACAGCTTAAATACTTCCTTTCAGGATGTATTTGTGAATTATGCACAAGATAAATATGATGTAAAAGAAAGCATTTGGGAAGTTGAATTTTGGGGTAATAATAGTACTGCCTATACCATTGGTGGTATGGTTGGACGTAATAACGGAATCCGCCAGAATGCTGGTGGGGATCCTTCGATAGGCTATTCGCCTGGGTATTTACACCCTACGTTGTGGATGTTTAATTTGTATGAACCAACTGGAGTCACGTACTCAAATGACTTGCGTAGGGATTGGTCTATTGCAGCCTTTTCTTATTCTGGAAATAACACCAATATCAAAGTCAACTGGGCCACCAATCAGATCTATCAACGTAATTGTGGTAAATGGCGTAGGGAAAATGAAATTATGCTTCCTAAAGCCGATATCCGTACGCCACAAAATTTCCCCTTATTACGTTATTCAGATGTGTTGTTGATGTATGCTGAAGCCGATAATGAGATAAACGGACCTATAAACGAGACCATAGCGGCTGTAAATACGGTGAGGAGAAGAGGGTATGGCAAATTCCTGAATGGTTATGGCGCCGTGTCCGAAAGTGTGAAAACAATTACGTTAGATAATGGAGGTAGCGGTTATACTTCAGTACCTACAGTAGTCATCGCAGGTGGTGAGGGCAGTGGTGCTACGGCTACAGCGACCATTTCCGGTGGAAAAGTTAGTGCCATTACCATTACCAATTCAGGTAGCAAATTTAAAACCATTCCAACAGTAACTATAACAGGTGGTGGCGGGACACTGGCAAGGGCCACTGCAACTTTAACTAGCATCACCGATGCAGATCTTAAGGCTAATAATACCGCATCCAAAGATGATTTTAGAACGGCGATACAGAATGAAAGAGCTAGAGAATTAAATTATGAATTGTTACGGAGGGGTGATCTGGTCCGCTGGGGGAAATTTATCGAAAGGTTAACCGCCATTAAAACAGAGGTAACCGCTTCATCAAGTTCGGTAGACCGGAACAATGCGCTGATCTGTTACAGTAATTTTTCTGAACGCGATGTGCTTTGGCCTATACCTTCTTACGAAATTGGTGTTAATCCCAATCTCATTCAAAATAAAGGTTGGTAACAAATGGTAATCTAAAAGAAAACTCTAATGAAAAGATATAATTTATTTCTGGCCATTTTGGTAATGGTCTGTATTTCCTGTACCAAAGATTTAGCTGTAGCGACGCCTGAATTTAATGTAGAGCTGCAAACACTGATGGTAAAGGCTGGTACGGCCGCTGTGTTTAATTTTAAAGGTAATCCGGATATGCTCTCCTTTTATTCTGGAGAAACCGGGCGTAGTTATGAGTTTGCGAATGCCAATAGGAAATTTGAATCGAAAATAACATTACTTTTTGATTCCCAGATTCTGGATGGTAGCCAGGACAACCAGTTTTCAGTACTCGCTTCTTCAGATTTTAACGGCGCCTATGATCTTGATAATATCCATGCTGCAACCTGGATAGATGTAACCAGCCGGTTCCGTTTGGCAAGTCCAGCTGATAATCGGGTACTGGTATCATCCGGAGAATCTCAGGTAACGGATCTGTTTGCGGGAAATAAACCCGTCTACCTTGCATTTAAATATATAACTAAGCCACAAACCCTAAATGGCAGGTATAACTTATGGCGTGTACAAAATATGTTGCTGCAATCGGAGGATGAAATCAATGGAAAAGTTTTGGTAATGAACCAGGCTGGCGGTGCCTGGAAAATGATACAATCCAGCAATTACGAAGCTAACCGAGGTTCCATCATAACCAATAACATCACATTTATGGGCAATGCGACCAACAAAGATGTAGAGACCGAAGCCTGGGCAATCAGTAAATCGGTTAGTGCGGTGACCAAAACGGATCTTGGTCCAGACCGTCCTACTTCTATTAAAACGCTGTCAGACCCCACTTTAAAGAACTACAGCTATGTCTATACAAAACAAGGCACCTATACAGCAACTTTTGTAGGTATAAATGCCAATCTCAATCAAACAAAAAAAGAAATTAAACAAGTACCAATTGTGGTTAGCCCTTAGTAAGGAGGCTGCGGTTATCAAAAATAAATACATGAAACGACATCAATTTATTCCATATATACTGGTTTTCCTATTGTACCTGATTTCTGGTGCTGTATATGGGCAAAGCCAGGTCCTGGCTTTTAAATTTACCAGTGCGGACAATGGCAAACAGCTTAGTAATACCTCAACCTCTACTCATGCTAACTTGGAAATCTCTACCTTAAGCAGGGGGGCAGGGGCCTCAGGGATCCATGCTACAGCCGGATCTGGTAGGTCTATGGTTGCTAATCTTTCGGTTAGTGCTACAAAGGCCGAGGCGATCAGTTCAGGAGCTTATTACGAATTTTTTATAAAAGCTAAATCTGGACATTTTGTTTCCCTGACCGAATTAAATGTAACGTTAAGGAGGCAAACCGAATCTGCTTATATTTATCGATGGAAGTATAGTATAGACGGGGGGACTACTTTTAAGGAATTAGGTACTGGTGATATTTCCATTCTCGATAATAATAATGAGGGAGTACAGCAGCCTGTTATTCAGCTTTCGGATTATAGTGATTTAAAAAATGTGCCATCCTCCACTACCATTATTTTCCGGATTTATGCCTGGGGTGGTGTAAATACGTCAAGTACGACCACTACAGCATTTGGTATTGGTAAATCGAGTTCTGCTGGAAGCAATGCTATTTCTGTTAAAGGATTTTTGAGTGATGTCGAAATTCCCGGAAAAGTATTGGGACATCGTGCAGCGTCGAGCCAGATCTATCTTGGTTCTCCGAGTATATGTATCCTGCCAAATGGTAATTATATCGCTGCATCCGACTTCTTCGGTCCTAATCCGGAAGCGAGAGTGGATGGTAAATCGGTTACGAGGATTTATCAGTCGACGGATGCAGGGGAGAGTTGGACAGTCCTTACCGATATAGTAGGGCAGTTTATGTCTAACCTCTTTGTGCATCAAAATAGCCTTTATATTTTGGGGCCAGCTGGTAATGAAGGCAATCTAATCATCAGAAAGTCTACCGATGGTGGTCTGAACTGGACATTGCCAACAGATAGTACGAATGGTGTATTAAAGACTGGTCGGTATCACACGGCACCTACTCCAGTAGTACAGCATAATGGCAGGCTTTGGCGAGCCATGGAAGATGCAGAGGGAGCTATACAGACCTGGCCGAAAAAATTCAGAGCCTTTATGTTGTCTGTACCTGAAAATGCCGATTTGTTGGTTGCGGCAAATTGGACAAGCAGTAATACTATGCCATACGATTCTACTTACTTAGGTGGGTATTTTTATGGATGGTTAGAGGGGAACGCAGTTATAGGGCCGGGCGGTAATATGTTAAATGTGATCAGAGTACATACTTTCGACAAGTTAAGAGAAAGAGTAGCGTTGATTAATGTCGATAGTACCGGTACTACAGCTACATTTAGTCCTACAACTGGATTTAAGGATTTTCCAGGTGGAGGGAAGAAATTTACGATACGTTATGACAGTATTTCTAATAAATACTGGACGCTTTCCAATTACGTACCGGAGATTTATCGTGGAGTTATTCCATTGGATCGGGTTCGCAATACGCTTGCGCTGTGCTCTTCAACAGATTTGCTAAGCTGGACTGTAGAATCTACGGTACTGCAGCATCCAGATACGCTTAAACATGGTTTTCAGTACGTAGACTGGCAATTTGCTGGGGAAGATATTATAGCTGTATGCAGAACCGCTTACGATGATGGTTTGGGGGGAGCAAACAGTTACCATAACAACAACCTGTTTACTTTCCATAGAATAAAAAAATATAGAAATCCTTGATGGTAAATAAAAATGCTTGTTGCTGATCTTATGAATCACATAAAATCAGCAACTCATTTAATTATTCTTCCCGGTCTAGGACATGCTTGATTTTGTTCGCATTCTCCATCAATTCCGTAAGATAAGCCCAGTTCTCTTTTTCAATACAGGATTTGAATTTCCTGAGTTGGGTAATGTGTTCATTTAGTACATCGAGCACATTTTCTTTATTCTGTTTAAATATGGGCATCCACATCGCAGGGCTACTTTTTGCCAGCCTTACTGTACTTTCGAAACCCGCACTGGCCAGTTCAAATATGGCATTTTCTTCTTTCTCTTTTTCCAGTACGGTATTGGCTAAAGCAAAGGAGGTAATATGGGAGATATGACTGACATAGGCCACATGGACATCATGATCTTTTCCTTCCATATAGACATTGTACATGCCTAATAAAGTATATAATTGTTCTACTGTTGTTAATGCATCCTTATCGCTTTCTGTAGCATTACAGATCACATTCGCGCGACCATCGAAGGCATCTTCGGTTGCAGCTTCCGGTCCACTGAATTCTGTACCCCACATTGGGTGTGTGGCAATGTATCTGCCTCTTTTGGCATGTCCTTTTACTGCATCCAATAAGGACATTTTAGTGGAACCTGTATCCAATACGATCTGGTGTTTTATTTGATCCAGTACCAAGGGTAATAGTGTTGCACATGCACTTACAGGGGCGCTTAGTATAATGAGGTCGCTATTAGCTATTGCGCTATTGAGGTCGGTTATTTCATCTACAATCCCAAGTTCCAATGCCTTCTGCGTATGTGCCTCTTGGTTGTCCACACCAAATACTTTTGTGGCAAAGCCTTTTTGCTTTAACACCAAAGCCATGGAACCACCAATAAGTCCGAGGCCGACTACTGCTATCTTCATTGTTTAAATATAATTATTAATGTAAGCGTTCTTTTATGTTATTTACTAATTCGACTTATTGCCTGTTCAAACCTCGAGAGATCGCCGCAGAGACTGATTCTAATGTATCGATTGCCTTGGCTTCCGAATATGCCTCCTGGGGTCAGGAAGACGTTTGATCCATAAAGGATTTCGTCGCTAAGGGCATAGGCATCTTTATAATGATCTGGAATTTTTGCCCAGACAAATAAACCAACTTGTTCAAGCGAATAGCTGCAACCCAGGATATCGAGTATACGGTAAACCTGCGCTCTTCTTTCAGCATAAATACTATTGATGTGACTGTACCATTCAGGGCCTAGACTTAAGGCCTTTGCTGCCGCCATTTGTAGGGGCTGGAACATCCCACTGTCCATATTACTCTTGAACCTTAGTACTTCTTCAATCCGTTCTTTGGCTCCGCAAAGCATGCCTATTCGCCAGCCGGCCATATTGTGCGATTTACTTAGAGAATTCAGTTCCAGAACTACTTCTTTAGCTCCAGGTGCTTTCAAAAGACTTACTGGATTGTCATTTAAGATAAAGCTATAAGGATTATCATGCACCAATAGGATCTGATTCTCCTTTGCAAAGCGTATTAGGTTTTCAAACAAACCTGGGGCCATTTGCTGACCTGTGGGCATATGTGGGTAATTGACGAACATCAGTTTTACCTTGCTCAGATCCATTGCTGCCAATGCTTCGAAATCAGGATACCAGTTTAGTTCCTCCTTTAAAAGGTAGCTTACCGGTTTGCCGCCTGCCAGTTTAACGGCACTGCTGTAAGTGGGATAGCCCGGGTCAGGGATCAATGCTTCATCGCCTTCATTCAGGTAGGTCATGCAGATATGCATGATACCTTCTTTGGAACCCATTAATGGTAATACTTCAGTGTCAGGATCCAGAACTACCTGGTACCAGCGTTGATACCAATCTGCAAAAGCTTGTCGCAATGCCGGTATACCTTTATAGCCTTGATAACCGTGAACTCCTGGTTTCGCGGCTTCTTCTTGTAAGGTCTTGATCACATCAGGATGAGGTGGAAGATCCGGACTGCCAATACCTAGGTTAATGATGTTTTTGCCTTCTTTATTTAGGGAATCAATCTCCCTCAGTTTTTGGGAGAAGTAGTATTCACTAATCCCATCGAGTCTTTTTGCAGTCATGGTTGAAAATTTATCAAGGTGTGTGGTCTTCCTAATACCATAATAACACTCATGATACGTTAATTTTGGTTTGTTTATTGGTTTGATGAAATCAAATATAAAAAACCTTTTGAATTGTCACATCTATCAAGACCTTTGATCAAAAAAATATTATCTTTTGGTCATGTCACTGGAGGTATATTATCTGCCGTATCAAATTATTGGAGACCATCTTCGATATTTGGAGCCATGGGGTGAAAAGGTGTAGGGGGCAAAGCTTATACTTCGACTAAATCTTCTATTTTTATTTGAAGTTTAGGATTATTCAGTTTAACCACGGCATTTTTTACCTTGATGATGGTTTGAGCATTTAGGGTTGTTGGCACGAGTTGTTCCATGCTTATGCCTAAAAGTTTGTGAATAAGAATCAGATCATTTAGGGTAAAAGGATTTATTCCATTAATAAGTTCGGATATATAAGTCTCACTGGTATGACCTAAAATAATTCCCAACTGTTTTTGGGTAAGCCCCTTCTCTTTAAGTTTGGCTTTGATGGATTGTTTGCGGGATAGGTTAAACTTATTTTCACATTCAGCAATTTGTTCCGCCAAATCACTTTCCTCAACTTGTTGTTCTGTGATTTCAGCATTAACCCAATGCTTATCCTCATAAGCTACTAGTATGTCACGTAGTCGATCTCTTTCTTTAGTTAATTCTGGGTGTTCTTTAATGAGTACTCTTAGCTTGCGGTCGATGATTGAGGCTCTTTCAAAATCAAGCTCTGAGCTAAGAAAACCTTTTTTTAGTATTTTTTTTAAACCAATTTGTATATCCATCTTTATATGTTTTAAATCCAACAGTTATCACTCAAATACTTCTTAACTGTATTTTTTGTGTTTTTAAAAATCCTTTCGTAATCATCATGCGTGCCCGCCCATACAACGGTAGCTTCATTATCATTCAATTGAATTAA
This sequence comes from Pedobacter sp. ok626, assembly GCF_900100435.1. GTDB lineage: Bacteria > Bacteroidota > Bacteroidia > Sphingobacteriales > Sphingobacteriaceae > Pedobacter. Next base: position 303,608 of record NZ_FNEX01000005.1, read on the forward strand.
GACTAGCGTACGATGCACATTAATATCAAAAAAATAAAAACCATCTGTATGTATCTGGTCGGCATCCGGCCTATCAGTTTTTATTTCTTCTTTAGTTTTCCAATTTTTCTTTTCAATAGTTAAAATCAGTTGGTCTATGGCTTTGCATAATTTTAGATTTCCTTGATTTTTTAACTTTAGTTTCAGCAATACTTCCTTTCGAGTAAGCCTCATATCTATAAACAAATATAAGTATAAACTTCGGAATTAATCCGAATTATCATTACTTTATCAATATTTGAATGGTAGCTGATGGTTTGGTAATCATGAGTTTGGTTGGCTTGCATAATTATTGTCATATAAAATTAATAGATGCAAGTCTATACCATTAGATGGTTTCGTTGGTTAGAATTTAGCTATTTTATTTAATCCTTTATGATTTTAATTGCGTCGAATTCGACGTAATTAAAAACTTGGTTATAGATTATCTCCCTGGGGTTAACGCGTTTTTGATTAAATTGCACCCATTATGACAGAAAACGAATTTTTAGTGTACTGCCAAGGTCAGGTTTCTGGCCCCTTAAAAGACGAGGATATTGTGCTGATGTTAACAGCCTGGGGAAGTATTAAATATACCCAGGGTTACAATCGCGCGTTAGAAGATAATGAGGGAGTAAAGGAAGATAAATAGTTAGCTCCCTAAATAACACTATTCAAAAGATAAGCTCATTTTGCTGTAACCCAAACCGGTTAGAATAGGCTTTAGAATATTTAAAGCATTTACGCGGGTTTGTTGGAGTATGTCGGACTTACGAACTTCCTCATCGATTTGTTTTTCTGCACTTTTATAGGCCTCATCAACCAAGTCAGCCTCTCTGAAAAAGGCCATTTTTGTATCATAAACCTTTGATGATTTATGGTCTATCTTTATGTAGCAAATCTCGGGCTGAGGTAGTTTTAAAACAGCCGAATCACCATAAACTTGGATATGTTCTGCTTTAACCTTGGCCAGGTCAATGCAACCAACAACATCAGCTTTGATGATCAACAATACACTTGCATCTGGCAAAAATGGAGTTTTGTTTTTATGCTCTAACACATCGCTGATGCGGTATTTCACCAATTCCAGTTTTCCCATTGATTCTACCCGCTCCACTAAAAGCTGATGATTACTTTCTACTGTAGTTTTTAAGGTGAATTTTGTTGCCACAAACCAGCCAATAAATACGAGAACAGCCAGAATTGCTAATACTTTTAATATTTTAACCATGTTTTAAGCTAACCAATTTACAGGCCAAATCTCTTGTGTTGCAAAAATAATACTTTCAAAATATTCGAAGCGAATAAAGAAACCACCATCTCTAATCTCTCAGAAATGGCGGTTAAGCATTTATACGAGTACTTTTTCTGCTGATAGGTATAATGCGTAATCTGCGAAGAATTCATCAAACTTCGCTCTGCTAATTCCAGGCATGCAGATCACATGACTCATACCATCTTCGGTAGCAAGCTGCCATTTTACCTTTAAAGGTAACGAAGGCGCTGGGAATACTACCGTTAAAGCAGATGGATTGCACCAGGCATTAACACCCATTTCTCTGAATCGGTTTAGTACATATTGCGCAGTCTCCAGACTTTCAATTGCACGTTGTTTTAAACCTTCGATACCTAATTTTTTAATGGCATACCACATGAAAATTGGACTATGGCCATTTCTGCTTCCAGTAATTGTGGTATCTACGGTGCCGATATATGGTATAGCTTTACCAATACGTTCCTTATAATTTTTCTTCACCAAAACTACACCACAAGGTATAGGCGAGCCGATAAACTTGTGTCCGCTGATCGCTAAACTATCGCAACCATGTGCGAAATCAAAACCAGGTTCAAGATTTAACAAAGCACTGTAAGTTCCAGCTAGTGCCGCATCACAATGAATGTAATGGTTCTTTACAGCTAAAGAGGCCAGTGTTTGTTTGATACGGCTTAAATCGTCTTTTGCCTCAGTCATCGTAGTACCAATATTGGCTAAAATAATGACAGGCTTATCGCGGTTCATCTGCACCATTTGACGCAGATCCTCATAATCCATTTCACCATTTTCCTGTTTACGGATCACGATGCTCTGGCAATTTAGCAATTGAATGTTTTTTTGTACACTGTAATGGGTGGCCTCCGAATAGTAAACTATGCCGTTTGGATAAAGTTCTCTAGCTACATAAAGACCATAAAGGTTTCCTTCCGAACCACCATTGGTTACATATCCCCACCAATTGTCGGCCGGTGCATGAAATAGATCCGCAAAAAAACTAAGTACTTCTTGCTCAAGAGATCTAGAGTTTAGGTCGTAAGTTGATTCTACCTGAGGATCACCAACATTATTTAAAGGAAGCTTTAATAATGGGTAAAGCTCAGAATAGTCAAAATCCTGCGCTATAGGGTAGCCTATAAAATATTCCGCACGCTCTTTGGCCTTTTCCATATAGGCCATTAATCTTTCATTATCAGGTTTTTTTAACATTGTTCTTTATGATTTGGTATTGCAAAATTGATGAATTGTAGATTAATTATCTATTGATAAGAAAAAATCAGGAAATATATCTTTTTATGGATGCTTTATCAGATCAAATAACTTATTTTGTCGTTTAAAACTTCATTTAAAGGAAATACTATGGCCACTGCATTAGACCTGATGGACACTAAAATCTTAAATCTCCTGCAAAGAGATTCCTCCCTGCATGTAAAAGAGATTGCAGCAAGGATAGGATTGAGCCAATCGCCAACCTATGAGCGTATTAAAAAACTAGAAAATGAGGGCTTTATAGATAAGTATGTTGCCTTGGTAAACCGGGAGAAGCTAGGCAAGCATTTGATGGTAATTTGTACCGTTACGCTTAAAGAACAATCAATTGCTGCTTTAAAGGAATTTGAGCAGTCTATCATTAAATTTAAAGAGGTGTTAGAAGTGATGTGTATTGCCGGAAGTAGTGATTACATCCTAAAAATAGCTGTCGAAGATGTGAACACATACCATACGTTCGTAATTGAGCAAATATCATCTATTGCGAATATCTCTAACCTGAGTAGCAATTTTGTACTCAAAGAACTTAAAAAAGATACCGCGATAGAGATAGGCTAAATCAGTAGATAAAAAATGGAGTGGTATTTTCTTCTACACATTTAGCCGCATATAAGTAAAGTGCTGCGGACCAGGTTTGCCAGTCTTGTCCCATTGGCTCTCCGGTTTGGGCTTTATACCATTCATTAAAGCCATATTCCAATTCTTTGTTATTGGATTTTTTGATCAGGTCAGTAAGCACGAAAAGCTTCTCTTTTGCCAGATGATGCTTGCCGGCCGCTACCAAAGCTGCAATGTGGAGTCCAGAAATGAAAGGCCATATCCCACCATTGTGATAGTCTCCAGGATTGTTATATATTTCATAACGTGAAATCCAGTCCGCATCACCAGGCAAAATAAAGGGAAAGAAATTAGGGGAGAGGGGAAGGGCTAAATCGCCGATATCACTCATTAGACTACATTGTTCTTCTATCCAGGAGACCATGTGTTCTGCTCTGGTTCTTGAGGTAAGACCAGACAAGATGGCTATACTGTTTCCTAAAAGATCGAACCTTTCGCTGCTGTATATTTTGTAAGACCATAATGCATAGTAGGGTTTACGCTTTACCACCATCCCTTCGTGACGATGATGTGGATTAACCCCTTCGGTAATGGTAAAATGCTCCATAGCGATTTTTAGTTTATGTGCACGTTCGTGATAGCCCAACATGCTTAGATAAGCGAATGCTGTTGCGTTTACAAAAAGGCCGAAACCAAGTACCCATTGCTCATCACGCCAGTCGCTGGTTGGTTGCTGTGCAATTAGATAATCATCACTCGGACTTTGGTATTCCATCCAGGTTAATGCCTTTTGAACTTCGACTTCCAGGAAATCTCTTTCTCCGGTATATTTCCTGAAAATACCTACTGCCAGTAAAAATAATGGTGTTGTATCACTTGCACCACGGTTTTCAGGATCATGTACCATTGATGGAATATGGCCTCTTAAGGACTGGTTTTTCGATAATGTTTCCAGTGTTTTTCTGATGGATGCCGTTAATTGCGCATTGTCCGAAACCGCTATTCCAAATATAGATAGCATCAGGTCCCTTGTATAAGGTTCGGGATATCCCCAGCCTGCTGTTCGTGGAAGACCATGATATGGTCCTTTTGAATTGTGAAGCAGCACTGCTAAAGCTGCGTCTTTTGCCTTTTCTATTTCCTGCCATTTTTTTGCGTTCATGATCAAAAGAATTAATATATGTCTAGTCTTTTATTTATGATTTCTATGAAGCGTTTTGCAACCATCCGGTAATCGAAATGACTTAAAACTCTTTGTCTGCCCGCTTCTCCCATTTGTTTTCGCAGGCCTGGATGGGTCATCAATTTGATCAGACTCTCTCTAATGTCATTCACGTTAGCACGGTAATCTACTGTCCTTGGTTCATCAAAAACTATCCGTCTGGTTTCTTCAAAACCAGATTCTATCCCAAGGGTGACTTCATTAGCCAGTATTTTTTGATTTACGCCAGCCATAAAAGCTGTTTCTCCATCTACCAGTGTGTCTAACATGCCCATTGCATTAATCCCAATTACGGGTTTAGCACATGACCCGGCTTCAACCTGAAGCATTCCAAAGCCTTCCAGACGGGAGGGAGCTGCGTAGATGTCGCAAGCACCTAAAAGAAAAGGCACAAAATCTCTGGATATAATACTAGTAGGGAAGGAGACATTTTTACCGATTCCGAGTTGTTCGGCAAGCTCCATATCTAAGCGGTTTTGAATGATCGTTCTTGGTTGCGGCCATACCTTGCAAACGTATTTCCAATCTACTAATGGGAATTCCATTGAGGCGAGTGCTTCCATTACTTCTCTTCCGCCTTTAGAGGCAGCGTCTCCACCAATAGTTAGGATCATTAGCTGCTCAGGATCTATCCCTAAGGCTTCTCGCACAGCCAGTACTTTTGGATGGTTTTTAGGATAGGGTTTAAAATTATCGGTGTCACAGCCCACAGGGAGTACTTCTATATTTTCTCCTTTAATACCATCCCGAACATACATTTCTTTTACCCAATTAGAGGTAACCAAAATCAGGGGTAGTTTATTTAAAACATCCTGATAATTGGCAATATATCCATCAGCTACAAGCCATGGGACACCTTTTATGCCATGTTGATGTGGATGGAGCACAAGTTGCGGAGTATGCCCCCAGTAGCCTGTTCCGACAACAATATCAGGTTTAAACCATTTGTAGTACCATTCTTTCTCTAGCATAGAATCTACATGAGCAGCATGGGCATCTACACCATTTGCCAATAAACCTTTGTATAGCAGGTCGCCTTGTGTAGCCAATCCACCAGGAGTTGGCGGATAATCATATAATACAAGAACTTTCATGACGTTTGGCCCCTTTCCAGCCATTTCAAGGCATCTTCTTTATGGCTCAATTTCCAAAAGGCCTCAGCTTTAGGCGTCGATTGGGCCTCCCAGCTATCTTGTTCAAAACCATATACATTTGTTACTAATTCGTATTTTAAATTCCAGAGGTAGTTAGGCAGATCAAAATAAAGGCCGGTTGTTTTTAGAGCTCTTGGGAAATACATTCTGTTGCCATCTTCGTAAGCAAATACCCAGATTTCCTTGCTGGATAATTTACCTTCATACCATAGACTCAAGACCGTCGTTCCAATTTCTTCATGGCGCAAATGTCTGGTGTACTCGCCAGTAGGATTATGAGTGATGATCAGGTCGTAATTTATATTTGGGAGTAGTTCGAACAGTACTCGTGTGATTTCTTGTTTATCCTGTGGAATTTGTCTTGGGCCATCATCTAAATCGCCCATAGCCCCCTTTGAGTCGAAAACTGTTAAGGCCTTGTGGAATTTTGGTGCCCTGTCTGGATCAGATTTTCTGCACAGACAAGCGATAAAACACTGCCATTCTTGGTGGGCTAGTAAGGTTCCGCCGGCCCATAAAACTTCATCGTCAGGATGTGCCACAATAACGGCTACCTTTTTTGTTTTTTTCTTATGGATCGCTTCAGGCTTCATGATATCAATCTTTAGGTTACAGCGTAACATTGCTAGATGGATATAACATGATAAAGCGCGTTAAGTTTGAACGATATGCTTTTCGATTTTTAATGCTCGAAAACACAAAAGGGAAATCGTTATGATTTCCCTTTTGTGGATATGATGGGGATGATCAGCCCCTAATTAAATTGCGGATTAATTCATGCGAGCCGCAGGAATAGACTTTTTTGTCATCTTATCCAAGCCCACAGCATAGCTGTCGAATTCTGCCGTTAATTGTGCAATTAAAGCTTTTTTGGCTTGTTCATTACCATTGATTTTGGCTCTCCATATCACAGCCGTTTTGCTCTCCTTGGCTTTGATAAATATGGCATATTCTGCCGATTTAATTCCTTTAGGTAAGCTGGTGTCAGAAAAACTTATGGCAATCAATTTATTGTGTGCCTCACTCTGAGTGATATTTTCTTCACGACTAGCGCCATTTGAAAAGACAATTTTTCTGGATACGGGCATATTAGGATTTGTAGCCTCTATAGCGGCTACATAACCATTTGATGCTTTTTTAAGCAGCTCATTGTTATTAAAAACATCCCAAACATTATCCATTTCCATATCGATGAGCACGTCTTTTTCTACGTCCCATTTAACTTTTGTTGCTGCAGCCATTTGAGCATTAGCTTTGATGGTCGATAAACCCGTTAGCAGCAATAATGATAATATGATCTTCTTCATAATTACATTCCAAATATTTTTTTCATGGCTTTATCTAGTGACTCTCCACGAACATTTTTCTCTACAATTTTTCCTTCTTTATCTACAACAACAAGGTAAGGGATACCACTGAATAGGTAAGATGCCATTACTGGTTTAGACTCTACTGCATTGATCTGTGGCCATGTCATTCTCTCTTCAGTCATTGCTTTTTTCCAGTCAGCAGGTTTTGCGTCAACTGATACAGATAAAATCTCCAAACCTTTATCTTTGTATTTTTTGTAAACTTCTTTCAAGTGAGGAATTTCCTGGCGACAAGGACCGCACCATGATGCCCAGAAATCGATAATGAGGTATTTGCCTTTAAAATCTTTAGGACTCATTTTTTTACCGTTTATATCTGGGAAAGAAAAGTCAGGTGCTTTTTGACCATCAGCAATTTTAGCAGTTTGCGCCATGTTGTCAAGAATTTCCTGTTTCTTTTGTTTAGCTTGGGTTAACCAAGGGTATTTCTTTGTCAAGTTATCTAATGTTGACATTAACAATTCACCATCTCTTTTCCAGCTTATACTATTCAAAGCGTAAAGAACCGCAGGCTGGTCTTTGTATTTATTGATGATGTATTTGGTACGGATATTTGCCTCTTTATTGATACGGTCGAAACCATCCTTCATATAATTAATCCAAAGTGTGTCTTTAGAAAGGCCTGCTCTGTATTGCTCCTGACCAACAGCAATCATCTGCTGATAGTTAAGGTAGTTGACAAGGTTCATATCATTGATCAGGTCATTATCGGCTGAAGTGTTTTCCATATAGATGTATGGAGGATTTTTGATCTTCATTTTAGCGGTATCAATACCCCTTACATTCACATGGATATTGTCTTTATCTGCCCAGAAATCAATGCGATCCATATAATATACGCGAACCTGGTAAAAGTCCGGTTTATCTGCAGGTACTTTAAAAGAGAAATTGTTGTTGGCATCAACTTTAGTACTATCGATAGCTTTGAAAGCTCTTTTAAAACCTTCTCCTTCATATTTACCCAGGTAGATAGGGTATTTGTTTTCTGTATCCGGAAACTTAACTGTCCCGGTAAAAGTTACAGTTTTTCCTTTTTGGGCAAAGCTACTGCTTACCATTAACAACGCGGCAATTGCCAGTGTTAAACCTTTTTTAATCATGGTGTTTTGTATTATGTATTTAAGTTAATTTTTAATCTTTCATCATTGGAGGCGTCATCTGTCCTTTTTGGGAAGCTTCTTTCCTCAGGTCTTGTGCTTTAGTCGCCATTACTTCCGCCTCAGCAGTTTTACCTTGTTTTTTTAGTGTTCTTTTTCTCAGGTCGGCCAATTGGATGCTGGCAAATAGATTTGGGTTGTTACGCTCTATCTGATCTGCCCAGCTTAAGGCGTGTTTATAATATTGTGCAGGAGCTGCGGTTACTAAATCATTGGCCGCACCAATTACAAAATTTATTTTGTTTTTAAAATCAGCATCAGCTTGAATAGCCTCTACATTTGCTATAAACTTATCCCATTTGTTTGCAGCTGCAAATTCAATAAGATCCAGCTGAGCAAGCATTGGTTTTGAATAATCAGTTCCATTGCTTAACAACTTCCTTATAGCCGTAGCTTTTTCACTGGCTTCCTTTAGATCAGTTTTTTTCTCATAAGCTCTTTTAATTGAATAGACAGACATGTTCATCGTACGTTGGAAGTACATGTTTACTTTTTCTACACCATGTTTTTTCTCCAGTTCAGCTTTGTTTACATATAAATAAGCAAAGGATTGAGCTGCAGGGTTGTTCAGATATTTTAAGATTATATTCCAATTTTTATCTTCCATTAAAGAAGCTTTTGGCAATCCGTCAAAATATACTTTTGCCACGGCACCCATCTTATCCGATTCGTAAGCTTTCTCCAAGGCTTCCATGTAAGCTACAGCGGTAGCTTCAGAATGGTCACCACCATTGAATTTCTTTGCCAGTCCAAATGCAGTGCTTTCTGGGTTTAAAGCTTTTTTCGCTTCCTCCATAAATTCAGAAGCAGACATACTACCTACAATTTTGTGTACCACTTCTCCGTCACCATTAACAAACAGGTAAGTAGGGTAAGCGCTTACTCCGTATTTGTCTTTTAATGCTGGGCCTTCACCTTTTTCCATATCGTACTTCACATTCAGGAAAGTTTGGTTAAACAGATCGGCTACGTTGTCTTTGGTAAAAACATCTTTTGCCATCATTTTGCACGGGCCGCACCATGAGGTGTAAGCATCAAAAAAGATAATCTTTTTCTCCTTTTTTGCGGTGGCCAGCTGAGTTTTCCAGTCGGCTTCTTTAAAAGATATCTCGCGGTTTTGAGCAGTTGCCCCGGTTATCATACCGAGGCTTAGTGCTAATGTCAATAGTCCGTTTTTCATAATTATTGTGTTTTAGAATTCATCCGTCCAGGACATCTTAATAATACTGATCGCATTCTATTCACCTGATCGAGTGTGAGGGAATTGTGACTACTTGGATTGCGGTTATCGTCCATTGCATTCTCAAGAAAAAACTTTTCCCCATTTATTGCTGTTTGAATGGTAGTTGTAATATCTTGATTAGTAGAGTTGTATTCGGGAGTGTCTTGACAGAAATCTGAGTAAAGGCGGGCGGTCGTAAATGCGGGTGAATATAAACCGTAAAAGATTCCTATAATATTAAAAATTTCTATTCTACGTTCAAAACCAGGTCTAAATACTGTGTATGGCATTAAAACTGTTGTTGATTGCGCCTGCGTAGTCGTTACAAAATCGTCCTCATTTGCTGCAATACCCGTAATCCCAGGGATTGATACTTCGCCTAAACCTGGAGCTAACTGTTTTGGTGGGGACAATGTCCCTAAAAAGGTACCAGAACCAAATGGAAGTAAATGGATATTTAAGTATGATTTAGGATTCCAAATGTACTTAGCTACGTTAGCTGGCGTTTTATTGATGAAACCGGTAAAATCAGCTGGATTAATTGCAAGTACCAAAGGATTGTTTTTAACCTCATCACTGTAAACAATCCTGTCATAACCTGGGTATTGCAAGGTTTGTCCGGCCACATTTTTAGTAGCCAATCTAAACACGATGTTCGCAGTAGCACCATTTGGCGCATTACCTACTTTATTGTTAATGATGTCATTCATAATTTTCACCCCATTCACTATATCCGAATAATTTGTAGGTTGAAAAGAAGAAGGGTCATAGGCTACATTAGTAGGGTTTAATTCCCATACATGGAAGATCACATCAACATATAACGTTGGTAAAACTGGGGGAGTAGCTCTAATGGTTACTTCCTTTACAGGCGATTTGATATTACCCACCTGTGCATAGAACTTGAGTTTGGATCCTGCAACTGCAGTTGAAGTATTATAGGTAAATCCAACTTCTTTGTTGCTTGTTTGCTCATAGATTTTAACCGTTCCAGCGGGTAGCTTTCTATAATCAAACAATTGACTGGCTGTAGTGCCATCAGCATTCTTAATCGTTTTATTGGTTTCTACAATAAATTTTAAGGTAGCTTTACCATCTGCGATTAGCATGTCACTGCCTGTATAAAAGTTTATAGCGCTTACATCCTCAGCACTAACCTCTACCATTTTATAATCAAATTCACTCTGTTTGCAGCCAGAAAAACATGCTGCAGTGCCTATGATTGCACTTATAATAAATTTTTTAATATTCATCTTCGTTGTCATTTGAAATAAAAATTAGTATTCAATTAATGTCCAACCTGGGTTCGGAACCATGTTATTATTTTGCTGTATTTCTACCAAAGGGATCGGTAGGGCATAACGATAGTCATTTGGTGGAACCGTAATGTTATATTGTTTGTTGAAAAATTTGATGTTTCTTGTTATGGTTTTATTGGCATATCGCTTTAAATCCAACCAACGTTTATCGGTATCACCAAAGAGCTCTCTTCTTCTTTCATTGATGATTTCTGTTAATAAGGCTGCGCCACTTAAGCCAGTAAAATTTCCCGCATTTCTAAAAGCACGGAACTTATTTAAGGTAATTAACGCATCTCCCTCAGCACCTAATCGGTATTGCGCTTCCATCAACATCAAATAAGCTTCTTCAGGTTTAAACATAACCGTTTGCCCTGATTTATCACTTCCACTTGTTGTACCGTCAGAAGGCCAGACCGCACTTAAGGTCTTTCCGGCGGCTCCAGCCGCGCTAAAATAATTTGCTACCCGAATATCCGTGCTGGTAAATAAAGCGGCAAAGTCTGCATTTAATGGGATGTTCATTGGGCCAAAGCCTATATATTGATAGCCACTTCCATAAAGACTTAGTACATCAGCATTCGAAAAACTGTTCTGCTGAACGATGACAGGATAATTTGGGTCTTTTCCGCCATAGGCATTGATGCGCGCCGCCGCTGTAGTAGGAATTAATGCATCTACTGCTTCCAATGCTGCAAGGCTATATGTTTTAACATTCGCATAATCACTAGCTTCTTTAGCTGGAGATTCAGCCTTATACCAATATACCTGAGCCAGTAAATGATTGATAAAGCGTTTATTGTACAAAGCGTTAAATCCGACAGCCGGACTGGTGCGGTTCACCATTTCTAATGCTTTATTTAGGTCTTCTAAGATTATTTTATATGAATTGACATGGGTTTCACGCTTTGGTTTGATACCCAATACACCTTCTCCAGTATGCAAATAAATTGGAATTCCCATATCTGCGTTATTGTATATGCCGTAATATTGTAACAGCTTAAACAAAGAGTAGGCGCGGTTGGTATACATTTCGCCAAGTAATTGATCCTGATCTGTATTACTTACATCTTTTATGGTGCCAAGTTGATCTATTAAACTGTTTAAAAAGCCAACAATGTCATAATGGTGCGACCAAAGCATCGTTGAAGTAGCTTGCTGGTTCCATAATAGTATATCGGCATAGCTGCTTTCCGTAGTTTTGATTAGATTAGTAGATGTTAAACCTAAATATGTCGGAAGTGCATTTTCAAAGTCGATATCATCTGAATAAGCTCCAAACATTACTGTTGCAGGCGTTGGACATGCTGGGATTATCTGACCATATAAGGGTTTAATTTTTGGGGTAATAACTCCACGTAATTGGGAAGCCAGAAGGGATTTTACATCTGTAACCGTAATTACAGCGCGTTGATTTTTTGCGGGAAGATCCAGGAATTTCTTACAACCTGTAAATAGTCCAAAAATCAGGATCAAATATGTAATAACTATTTTATGTTTCATGATTTCCAATTTTAAAATCCAACAGTTAATGAAAGGGTATAAGCTTTAGTGTTTGGATACCCAAAAGTGGTTTGAGTTTCCGGATCAGTACCACTATAGTCACTTACCATAAATAAATTGTTTGCCACCAATGTAGCCTTTAGTGTTTTAAGTGCTGTTTGTTTTAAAATGCTTTTTGGCGCTCTCCAGGAGAATGACATTTCATTACATTTTAAATAATTTCCCTTTTCAAGGTCAGTAGAAATCAAATATTGTGTATAACTCGATGAGCTGTTCTTGTAGCCTGGGATATTGGTGATGTCACCGGCTTGGGTCCATCTGTTCAGATTTTCTTTAAGTCTGTTGGTTCTGCTCGCAGTAATGTCATCAGGATTGAGGGTTGGTCCTTCACGTCTGTCTCTGAAACCCAAAATCTGGTTACCTGTAGCCAATACAAAAGTAGAAGCAAACTCAAGAGACTTATAGACTAAACGGGTACTAAAACCACCATAAAGTTCCGGATCTCTATGCCCTAAATAGGAGGCCACATAATCTGATTGAAGTACAGCAGTCGAAGTTTTACTTAAATCTACCAGTTCTTCTCTATAAGAGGTTACCACTTCAGTACCTACCAGTTCTGTTTTTTTCTTTTGGGCATAAACCATTACACTTCCGGTAGTTGGATCAACATTGGCAAACTTATAGCCAAACCATCCATTTACCGGATAACCCTGGATATTTGCGGTTGTTGAACTGGCTAGGTTTGGAACAGTTTTGTTATAAACGTTATCCAAATTATTTTTAACCTGTGTAATGTTTCCACTTACTTCCCAAAGTAAATCTTTGGTTTTAATGGCTTCAAATCTGGCTGAAATCTCAAAGCCTTTATTACTCATTGAGCCAATGTTTACAATTGCTGACGATCTGCCTACAGAAGGAGGGGTGATGCTATTGTCTAATAAATCTTTCACCTTTTCATTAAAGTACCTGAATTCGGTATTGATTCTTCCGTTAAACAAAGAAACTTCAGCGCCTAAATTGGTTTCTTGTTTCTTCTCCCATTTAATCACAGGATTTCCGTAAGCAAAGGCATTTGCTACAGCAATGTTATTGTAAACATCCGTGCCTAAAGTATAAGTATGGAAAGGTAATACACTTCTATTGATACTTCCGCGATAGCCAAATCCAGCTGAAAGTACGAGACGACTGATCACCGAATTGTATTTTTCAAAGAAGCTTTCATTGTGTGCATTCCATTTAACCCCGGCAGACCAAAGCGGGGCGAATTGATTAGCTGAACCAACAATATCCACTCCATCATACCTTAGGTTTCCATTAAATACATAACGATCATTATACGAATAGACTAATGAACCAATATAAGATGCATTTCTATTTTCACGGGTCGATGTGCCACCTAATCTGGAAAGAATAAGATTTTGGAATCTGTTATCAGGAACTAAGTCCCAACTTGGATAACCAGCAATACCATACTCTTGTAAATAAATTGGATTAAAATGATTGAACCTGTCGTTAGTTACGCCACCAAATTCAAAAGCTGTAAATGCTTGAACAAAATGATTTGCTATCCGTTTTGAGTATTCAAGTGTGTTTCGAACGGTGTAATCCATGGTACGTCCGGTCGATTCTTCCAGAAAACCACGGTTATAGTCTGGCAAAACATTGCCAGCTGCAGAAGATTTATTTAGCCAGTTATTAACCCAGGATCTGTAGGTTCCTGCATAGGATTCGTCTTTATCATGTACACTGGTGTAGGATCCAGCTACGTTTCCGGTGTATTTAAATCCTCTTAAAAAGCTGTATTCAAGTGCGAATTGTCCACGTACATTACCATAGTTATTGGTCAACCTATTCTCTTTCAATTCCCGGATCATATTAAAATTAGAATAATACAATGAAGGTGCACTTCCTACAGTAACGGGAATTTCTCTATAAGACATGTCGGAAGCATAAGAGCCATCTTCATTATATGGTTTCTCGTAGGGATTGGCAAATATTGCGTACTTGAATGGGTCAATACCAGTCTGTCCCTGAATACCTGGCACAGTTGCCCGGCCTTCAACATTTTTCTTAAAGGTGGAGTACAGGTTCAGGTTAACCAATAATTTATTAGTAATAAACCTGGAAAGCTTCATATTAAAACCAGCGGTTTGAAACTGATTCTCGATCAAACTACCTTGTGAGTTCTGATAGTTAACTGAGGTAAAATAGGTAGTTTTTGTATTTCCACCACTCATGCTAATGTTGTGCGATTGGCTGAAAGCATTTCTATACAATTCATCAATCCAATTAGTATTGGTTTGACCAAGCTGCGCGATTTGTCGTTCTGCCTCTGCAGATGTCATAGAGCCATTCTCAACCAGGTTTAACAACTGACCAACACGACCACTTCGCTCGTAAGACATGTGGTAATTGTTATATAAATCGCGTTCGAAACCAATCTTTTCCTGACTGTTCATGAAATTGAACTTATTTGCAGGCTTTTCAGTGATACCAAATTTACCGGAGTAATTGATATAATCGCTACCTGCTTTACCTGTTTTTGTCGTAATGACAATTACCCCATTTGCAGCTCTGGATCCATAGATCGCAGCGGCAGTGGCATCTTTAAGAATGGTGATTGTTTCTATGTTTTCTGGCGGGATGTTTCCGATACCATTTGAAATCAGTGAATTCATACCACCGGAAACTTCACCTTCTTGCAAAGGCATTCCATCAAGCACATATAATGGCTCAACGTTACCCGTAAGTGTATTTACCCCTCTGATGATAATTTGTCCGGTTTCTCCTGGACGACCAGTTACACTTCTCACGTAAACGCCTGGAAGCTTTCCTGCCAGGGCTTTATCGAATGTGGTTATTCCAGAATTCTCTAGATCCTTTGCTGTAGCAACCGCAACAGAACCAACAGCGACATTTTTGCTTAGGTGCTGTAAACCAGTACTTATAATCACAGCCTCTTCCAGACGGGTTAAACCTTCAGAAAGGATGATTGTAATTGGCTTTTTTAAGCTATTAATGGCAACTCTTTTGGAATTATAACCGACATAAGAGATCAACAAGACCGCATCTGTAGGAACTGATGCCAATCTAAATTTTCCTTGGCTATCTGTTTTGGTAAATAATTCGCTTTGCATCACTTTAATCGTCGCACCAGGAATAGGGTGCCCTAGAGTATCGGTTACTTTCCCTTCTACAGTGATATTTACCGCCGCCTTTTCGCGTTCATTTTCTCTTAGGATAACGGTTTTGTCTACAAGAGAAAAGGTAAATGGTTGGTCTTTAAAACACTGTTTTAAAACATCAATCAGATCGATATTTTTAACATTTATAGTCACAGGTTTTGCTTTCTTTAATAGGTCTAGCTTGTAAATAAAATCGAAACCGCTTTGTTGACGAATGTCATTTATAACCATATCAAGAGAGGCGTTCTTTTTATTGATTGTTATTTTTTGTGCAAAGCTAGAGGCACTGACTTGCATTACGGTTGCTATTAATAAAACGGTGGTTAGTCGCATAATGAGCAGGAGTTTATGGATATAGCCCGAAGGTATACCCGGTTTTTTGGTATATATTTTATACATTTGATTTGGTTATAAAGTTGATACTGTTGTAGAAAATATTGTTGACTAAATGCCAATCATTGGCCAGGAGTGTTTGCAGCACCTCTGGCTTTTTAGCATTTTAGCCTTTTGATGTTTAGGTAGCTATTTCGTCACGATTATCCTCCTTCCTTCAATTTTGAAATGAACATCTCCGGTTTTTTCTATAATATTTAATAGGGCAGAAAGGGTTTTTTCCCTAGAAATTTTCGCTATAAATGGATCTGATGCTGGTTTTACTTCATAGATCACGTCAACATCGTACCATCTGGATACCTTATTCATTATGCTCTCCAGACTCTCATTGAAATTAAAATACCCATTTTTCCAGGCCACAACCTCTTCAAGGTCTACTTTGCTATTAATGGAAATGGTATTACCTGAAATAATTGATTGTTGACCAGGAATAAGCTTTTTACCGGTTTTCCCTAATGAATTGACTACATAAATACTTCCTTCTAATAGCGTTGTTTTTATGCTTGCTTCATCTTCATAGGCATTGATGTTAAAATGTGTACCTAATACTTTTATATCCTGTCCGGCATTTTTAACAATAAAAGGATGTTTTTTATCCTTCGCTACTTCAAAATAGCCTTCACCGATTAGCTCAACTTTACGTTCAGCTGTATTGGCAAATGTTGAAGGGAATTTTAAACTACTGGCAGCATTGAGCCATACTTTTGTACCATCTGCCAATTGGATTTGGTAAGTACCACCTCGGGGTGTACTCACAGTTGTGAATTCATTCTCCTTGCTGTTCGGTACCGAAGCGAGAGAAGTATTGTCATTATATCTTAAATCTGCACCAATAATTACTCCAGTTTTGGCATTGCTCAATTGTATCGTCTTACCGTTACTTAGTGTAAGGGTCGCCTTATTGGTCCCAGGGGCAATGTCGTTTTGATGTGCGAGTTGAATACTAGGTTCTACGATCTCCTGGCGAGAGGTATAAAGCCAGACACCCATTGAAAGCAAAGCCATAGCTGCAATGGCAACAGAAATGCGTGGCCAAAGTCTGATTCTCTTAGTATTTATGGTTTTGGAAATGGTATCCCACATTTCAATGTGGTTTTGTGGATAGTTCGGATCTTCTTCTTCCGATTCAGTTTTTTCAGTTTCGCGCAATAACCAGTATTGCACTAATGCTTCCTCCTCCTCATTAACTTTACCCTGTAAATATTTATCTAAAAGACTTGTCGCTTTTTTGGTATTCATGCTATTTCTGTGTGGCTTTTGTTTGCCGATTTATAAGTATTACCCACAGACTTCAAAAAGTAGTAGAAAAAAAATAAAATAATTTTTAACGACGTGTTAGGGCGAGAAGAATAAGCCCCGTATGTCCATACTTATCTACATTGCCGCGAATGATCTTGAGTGCATTACTTACTTGTTTTCTGACTGTATTCTCGGCAATACCAAGCTGTGCAGCAATATCTTTGTAAGATAAGTCTCTTTGGCGACTGAGTTCAAAGATGACTCTCATTTTTCCGGGAAGTTGACTAATTTCCTTTTCAATAAGGCTGTAAAGCATTTCAATATCATAATCAGGTCCCTGTTCTTCAATGATTTCATGCTGAAATTGGGCCAGGGAATTTAGATAGTCGCTTTTAAGGCGACCTTTTCTTATGAACTTTAATACGTTGTTTTGGGCAGCTATATATAAATAACCTGCTAAACTACTTTCCGTCCTGATGTTTTGGCACTTGTTCCAAATTGTAATAAAAAGATCTTGAACTACATCTTTGGATGCCTCTCGATCGCGGAGCATTTGGTTTACCTGATAAAATACTTTGGGAGCATGTCTGTCATAAATTTCATTGAAAGCCTTTTGATCACCTTTTTTAAGGAGATCCAGCAACTGTTGATCAGTAAATGCGCTGTAGGTTTCCATGATTATTATTATCCTTGCTTAGTTTAGTCAATGCGTACGCAAGGTTAAATATTTAAACTCATATAATCGCAAAACTTGTGCAAAACTCATCATTATAACGATGTTTTTTGGTTAATGGCGATCTTTTTGCCTGGTAATTGGAAGGATGAGCAGAGCCTAATACTACCAGGTAGATCATTCGTACTTCATGGGTACTTGGTTCGTCCATGGAAGGTGTTTATACCTATCATGTACCTGTGAGGTAGGTGTGAGGTACCTAGAAAGTACCTGTTTGCCTTAGAGCCTGACCGAACCATAGTAGGGCAATAGATCAGCAAGTTTCGGGTGTTTATAACAAAAATTTCTTTCGACCTTTGGGTTATAAGAATTATGATATATGACTGAACAAGAAAATATCAATTATAAGCGAATTGCAGAGGCAATTGCATATATCAAAGAGAATTTTAAAGCTCAACCCAATCTTGAGGAGGTTGCAAAGGAAGTTAATTTAAGTCCATTTCATTTCCAAAGACTTTTCAGCGAATGGGTGGGAACAAGTCCGAAGAAATTCCTACAATATACTACTGTCGAATACGCTAAAATGCTTTTGAAAGAAAATCAAGCGACATTGTTTGAAACTACTTATGAGGCAGGACTTTCAGGCACCGGACGATTACACGATTTGTTTATCAACATAGAAGGCATGACACCGGCCGAATACAAAAACGGTGGAAAAGCGCTGACTATTAATTACAGTTTTGCAGAAAGTCCTTTTGGTGATATTCTAGTGGCATCTACCGAAAAAGGAATTTGTTATATGGCCTTCTCCGATGATGAAGCCGATGCTTTTTCAGTACTGCAAAACCATTTTCCGAATGCTAATTTCAAACAAGACACTGATTTAATTCAGCAAAACGCGCTCTATATTTTCAGTCAGGATTGGTCGAAACTTAACCAAATCAAACTGCATTTAAAAGGAACAGATTTTCAATTAAAAGTGTGGCAAACACTTTTAAAAATCCCTTTGGGCCAACTTACAACTTATGGGGCGATTGCTGATCGGATTGAAAGTCCCAAGGCATCGCGAGCCGTAGGCACGGCGATTGGTCACAATCCTGTCGCTTTCTTAATTCCTTGTCATCGGGTAATTCAATCTACTGGAATGCTTGGCGGTTATATGTGGGGCAATACAAGAAAAACAGCCATTATTGGTTGGGAAGGCGCAAAAAGACATTTGGAATTTTAAGTTGGCAAGCATTGGATTTATGAAAGAAAAAATAGCGTCTATCAATTGGGAAAACATCGTTGAAGAAATGCATGAAAATGGTTATGCTATTGTTCCAAAATTAATATCAAATGAACAATGCAGGGAATTGATAGATAATTATGAAAATCCTGGTGCGTACAGAAAAAGGGTAGTGATGGAGCGCCATCGTTTCGGTTTAGGTGAATATAAATATTACCAATATCCATTGCCAAATCTTATACAAAGCATTAGAGAAAACATATATCCATACCTTGCTCCAATTGCAAATATCTGGATGAAAGTACTAAATATTGCTGCAACCTTTCCTGAAACGCATGAAGCGCTTTTAGAACAGTGCAAGGAAAATAACCAAACAAAAGCAACAGCCTTGATTTTGAAATATGGTAAAGGTGGACACAACACCTTACACCAGGATTTGTACGGAGATGTGTATTTCCCAATTCAGACTGTTTTATTTTTAAACGAACCAAACCAGGATTTTACAGGGGGCGAGTTTGTATTAACCGAACAAACGCCAAGAGCACAATCAAAAGCTATAGTATTAAATCCCGATAGGGGAGATCTATTGATTTTTACAACTCACTTTCGACCTGTTAAAGGTAGTAAGGGCTATTATCGGGTAAATATGAAACATGGGGTAAGTGAAGTGCATTCTGGTGAGCGGCATACTTTGGGAATAATTTTTCATGATGCAGTGAGCTAAGGGAGTGATAAAATACCCTGGTATAAATATCGGCTGTTATTTGGTCATTGCCAGATATATGGCTAGAAATAGGGCGTTGTGTTTTAGTACACTGCGTAGAAAATTACGGGCATAGGCAATTTGATTTTCTACCGTTCTTTTTGATATTTGAAGACGATCGGCTATCTCTTCGGTACTTAGTTGTGCATTCACACTTAATAGAAAAATCTCCTGACAACGTTTAGGAAGCTGGTTAGTGTATTGCTCAATTTCTTTAGATAGATCTGCAATATGTTGTTTTTGCTCAGCCTCATTTAATACATAGGCCCCGTCGTTATTCGTGTAGTCAGCTATGGAAACTAAAGATAGTTTACCGGATCTTCGCCTGTTATATACTTGATACCTAACCGCTGTAAGCAAGTATTCATTAAAAGAATTTACACTCAATAGGAACCTTCTTTTCCAGATGTTTATGAATACATCGTGTAAAATATCCTCACTAATTTCTTTATCTCTTGTTAAATAGAATGCTGTTTTATACAACCTCACCCAGTATCTATCATATAAAATAGAGAAGGCATGGCTATCATCATTTTTGATGGCCTGCCATAATTCACCATCATTAAGATCTGATCTCTTCATCATATTTGGTCAATGCAATTAACAAATAATTTTAAGATAATGTGTAAAACAGGGTATTAAAAAAAACTTACTAAAGTCTGTGAAGATCTCTTGATTTATACACTATACTAATATAGGATCTATTATGACAGAGCAAGAATTTTTAAAACTATCTGAAAAATACCTGGCCGGAAACTGTAACGCGGAAGAAGAAGAACGATTGCGGCTATATAAAGACAATATCACCTTGTTAGATGATAACTGGATGGAGGAGATGGGTGATAAAAAAGAAATTTATGCCAGATCCTTTAACAGACTAAGGGCCGAAATGGAAGTAGAGCCGGCTAAACGGTTTAGTATTGGTTTCTGGCTTAAAGTTGCAGGGGCCATTTTGCTAGTAGCAGGGCTCGGCGCTTTATTTTTTAATAATATCCAAACAGAAGCGTCTAAAAATCATGTGGCAACCTCAAAAGTAAATAAAATAACACCAGGTGGTAATGAAGCTTACCTTACACGTTCTGATGGATCTAAAGTTGCTTTAAAGGATATTCAAATTGGTATTGTTACAGATACTGGTGCAGCCATTGTCAATAAGGCGAAAAATGGCTTGCTGGTTTATAATCTGAATAAGTCCACGCAAAGTAAAGGGAATCGGGCAAAGTTGGCGTATAATACCATAAGCACCCCAGCGGGTGGGCAGTATGCAGTTGTATTGGCAGATGGATCCAAAGTTTGGCTTAATGCTTTATCATCGATTAAGTTTCCTGAGGTATTTAATGGAAACGAACGTAAAGTAGAATTGCAGGGGGAAGCTTATTTTGAAATTGCAAAAAATAGAGCCATGCCTTTCAAGGTTATTTCAAGAAGTCAGGTGGTAGAAGTATTGGGTACGCATTTCAATATCAATGCATATCATGATGAGAAATCGGTAGTTACCACGCTTTTAGAAGGTAGTGTAAAGCTGTCGCTTACAAATAATCATGAGGCAAAAATGCTTAAACCAGGCCAGGAAGCAAGAGTGGTTGACCATATTCAAATCTCCGATGTAAATACAGAACAGTCAATAGCCTGGCAAAACGATAAGTTTAATTTCTCTGGAGATGATATCGGGGTTATTATGAGAAAAATATCAAGATGGTATAATGTAGAAGTAGAATATCAAAATAACATTACGACGGAAACTTTTGTAGGAACAGTTTCTAAGTATGAAGATATTAAAAGAGTATTAGCCTCTTTGGAATTAACCGGTTTAGTACATTTTAAAATTCAAGAAAGGAAGGTAATTGTGATGAAGTGATTTTTTACCAAATGACTTTAAATAAAAAAACAGAAGTGGTAAGCACACTCCTGTTCACGCTCAGTTTAAATTCTAATAAATTAGTTGACTAACCAAATAAACTATAAACCAAACAGTTCAAATGTATGACATTTTCTATTAAAAGAACACAGGTTCTGACCAGGATAATAATGGTCTGTGCTTTTTGTCTATGCTTTAAAAACCTGTCGGCCAAATCGACAGTTCGGGATTCTACTTATATCCCTTCTTTAACCATTGCCCAACTTAGAAGTGGTGCAGCAGGAACCAGCAAAGTGATTTTTATTAATCAGGATTTACAGTCCGGTACCTTTAAATATGATCCAGGTGATACCGTTAGTGCAGATGATGGAGCGATGACGTTGGTGTCGGGCAGCAACAGGTATAAACGATTTACAACTTATGTAACGTTTGAAATGTTCGGGGCTAAAGGCGATTATAATTACAGCACAGGCACGGGGACAAATGATACCCAAGCCCTTCAAAATGCCATTAATTGGTGTTCCCTAAGTGGCACAGAAATTAAGCTTTTGGCTGGAAAAAAATACCTGACCGGCACTTTGTATCTTTATAAGGATAGTGTTAAAAATCCTGGTTTTAAGGCAAAGCCAGGTAGGATAAAAATTACTGGTCAGGCTGGAGGGATTGCTACAGGAAGTTTGGAGCCTCAGGGTAGCGCATTGGTCCATATCAATGGAAGTGCCAGTCGTTTAATTGAATGCATTGGCGAATTTTCCATCGCTCATCCCGGAGAAATGGGAGGGCAAATAGATTTTGAAGAGATGAATTTTATTGGTGGTAACCAAACTACTGATGTGATTTATTTTGAAGCCTGCCAGGGTCAGATCTATCTGAAAAATTATACAGTTCAGATAAAAAATCCAGCAGGAAATGGTATTTCTGAAGTGACAACCTGGGAAACAGAGCATCATAATGGTTTAATACGAGGGCAGGCAAGCGGTACTGGTAGCTGGACTGGTATTGGCTTAAACATCAAATCAAATGAAAGTACTGGGCAGGTTAATATGAAGATATACAGTAATGTAAATGTTTATAAATGCGGTTATGGCATTCGCATTGGGCGTCGTGCGGCCTCTTCAGGAACCTTGGGTCCCCTTATTTTTATGGGTGGACAATGCAGCCTTTCTGATCAACAGAATATGTGGCTTGATGGAGGTTGTTACAATCTGGTTTCTATAGGGCAACAATTTGAGGTAGCACGATTGAATGCTATTTTAATTAACTCGAATGGGGCAAACGATGTAGAACGAAACATTAAATTTATCACACCCTATTTTACCGGCAATGGTAAAATTGAAGATGGAAGTTATAACAGTTATGAGGTGCATATCAAAGATGGTGTTGGTGTGGAGTTTGATGGCCCCTTATTTAATAATCTGGGTAATGGAATTGTATTCGATAGGGCGGCTTCACAAGGTGTGATCATCCGTCGACCTGTGGTAAGAACAGTGCGGACCTATGGAACTTCTTCAGGTACTTTTATTGATGCCTATGGGACGTTTAATGCCAATAATCAAAGCTTTTTGGAGCAGCCATTATTTAATCAAAGCCCTTTAAATCAAGTTACAGATAATGCGCAAACGGTATTTCAAACTTCGGCAGCTGGTGGTAGGGTATCATTTTCTGCTAATGCCACTGTAGTATCAGCTTTACTAGGAGGTGGTAATTTGCAGGCCGCAAAAATTCTGAATTTTAATAATTCCGCTGCAACAACGATAAGTAATATAACCGGCGGACAACTTTACCGTGAGTTACAACTAACCTTTAGCAATGCACAAACAACGATTGCCAATAATGCAAACATAGCCTTGTCTGGCGCAGTAAATTTCGCCGCTGGTAATAAATCATCACTCAGATTGATGTGGATGGGCACTTACTGGCAAGAGGTTGCAAGGAGCCAATAAAATTAAATAGAGAAATCTCGAAAAAAGCCAGGGAACGCTTCCGACGTACCCTGGCAAAATCCAGGTTTTCATACACTTCTGTTAATAAAGCTAATCATGAAATTTTACCTAAACGTTTCAAATATATGAAATTTTATACCTTAACTGTGTGCCGGACTCCCGTCGGCATTCATAAATATTTACTGGTTATGAAGCTTGTTTTTGTTTTAATAATTACAGTTTTTCTTCAGAATTCGCTGGCTGTTAACGCTCAAAAAGTGACGCTGGCTGAAAGGAATATATCCCTGGATCAGATTTTTATAAGAATTAAAGCGCAAACGGGGTACGACTTTCTCTATACGAAAGAAATGCTGAGAAAAAGTCACCCTATTAATGTGAATTTTAGCAATACACCACTTAATGAGGTGCTGAATTATTGTTTTAACAACCAACCTGTTGTTTATAAGATTAGTGACAATCTTATCGTGGTAATTCGCAGGCCGGAGAGTCAGGTTATTGCTCAGAATCTGGAGGTAAAAGGAACCATTACCGATGATAAAAATCGTCCTTTGCCCGGTGTAACGGTTAGGCTAAAAGATGGTAATCTGACTTCAATTTCGGATGCCAAGGGGAATTATCTCATCAAAAGTCCAGATTTGAAACGGAGCTTAACATTTTCATTCATTGGTTTTGAAACCCAGGAAATCCCAATAAATGGACGCAATACCATCAATGTTGTTTTGAGACAGAAGAGCACAGATTTAAGTGATATTGTGGTCATTGGCTATGGAACTGTTGCTAAATCGGATTTAACAGGAGCTGTTGGGCAGGTTAAAATAGAAGACTTGAATAAAGCTCCTGTAAGGTCTTTTGAGGAGGCCTTAGCCGGTCGTACTGCAGGTGTACAAGTCAGTTCGCCGGAAGGACAACCAGGAGCTGCCAGTAATATTGTAATTCGTGGTAATAACTCCATCACACAAGACAATTCGCCCTTATATGTGATTGATGGCTTTCCTATAGAAAATCCCAATAACAACATGATCAATCCTTCTGAAATTGCAACCATTAGCATTTTAAAAGATGCGTCGGCAACTGCGATCTATGGTGCGAGAGGGGCGAATGGGGTAATTATTATCACTACAAAAAAAGGGAAGCAGGGACCACCCATTGTTGCGTACGACAACTATTTTGGAATTCAGCAGAACATCAATAAAATGAAAATGATGAATCCATACGATTTTGTGAAACTGCAAATAGATTTAATTGGTCCAACAGCCCAAACGATTTATACACCTGGTGATCCATCATTGGCAAATCCGCAGGCAGGCGGGCGCACACTGGATTATTATAAAACTACTGAGGGAACCGATTGGCAAAGTCAGATTTTTAGGAACGCGGCTATGCAAAACCACAATTTATCCGTTAGAGGTGGTACTGATAAAACCAAGTATTCTTTATCGGGATCGGCATTTCTGCAAGACGGGATCATCATAAACTCTGGATATGATCGGTATCAGGGGCGTTTTAATCTGGAGCAAACCATTAATGATAAACTTAGGATCAATGTAAATGTAAATTACTCGGCTTCTAAAACGTTTGGCACTTTACCCTCTAGTTCAGGCTCCATGTCTTATGGATTATTGTATAGCACCTGGGGATTCAGACCGGTTACGGGTGAAAATGAATCGGACCTGGCGGATTCTTCGCTTGATCCGAATATAACCAGCGACTACCGATATAATCCTGTCCTTTCTGCTAAAAATGAGAAGGTGATGAGTGAAGATAAAACGATGATTTCATCTGGAATCATAGATTATAAGATCACAAAGGATCTAATTCTTAAAGTTACAGGTGGTATTTATTCAAGAACGTTGGAGAATTCTACATTTTATAATAGCCAAACCAAGTATGGCGATTTTAGAACATATCCGGGTACAAATGGACCAAATGGAAGCATTGACAACTTTGAAATCACCAATTATACCAATGAAAATACGCTAAACTACAACAAGGTTTTTAATAAAATCCATACGGTTAGCGCTGTAGCAGGCTATACTATTCAACATGCAAAATCTGCTAATCATGGCTTAACCGCCAATCAATTGCCTAATGAATCTTTGGGTTTGGACGGATTGAGTCAGGGTATTCCTTTGGCCATCCGAACCGGTTCTACAGGTAATTATTTAGAATCTTATCTGGCGCGCGTTAATTACGGCTATAAATCTAAATATCTTTTTACAGCCTCTTTTCGTGCAGATGGTTCTTCCAAATTCGCAGATGGACACAAATGGGGATATTTCCCTTCTGCAGCTTTTGCCTGGAACGTGATGAAGGAGACATTTATGAAAAAGATAACGGTAATATCTGATGCAAAGCTACGCACCAGCTATGGTGTAACGGGTAACAACAGGGTAAACGATTTTGCCTATCTCTCCAGAATTACTTTTCCCATCATTAACAATTATAGTTTCGCAAATGCCTTTGTGACCGGTGCGGTCCCAAGTACTTTGGGTAACACAGATTTGAGATGGGAAACTACGGCTCAGTTTGATGCTGGTTTGGATATTTCGTTCTTTAAAAACCGGATTTCTGCTTCTGTTGATTATTACAACAAGAGAACTTATGATTTATTGTTAAATGCACAATTGCCAGCATCAAGTGGTTATACTACGGCATTTAAAAATATTGGTAAAGTGGGCAATAGCGGTTGGGAATTTGAACTCAATACGAAAAATTTGACGGGTAAGTTTTCCTGGGGCTCTAGTTTCAATATCTCATTTAACCGGAATAAGGTATTGGCGTTAACCAAGGATCAGGAAAGTTTAACAACGGCCATAGGCTGGGAAACCAGCTATAACAATCTATTTCCCTATATC
The DNA here is from genome assembly GCF_900100435.1 of Pedobacter sp. ok626. GTDB lineage: Bacteria > Bacteroidota > Bacteroidia > Sphingobacteriales > Sphingobacteriaceae > Pedobacter. The sequence continues at coordinate 329,789 of NZ_FNEX01000005.1, forward strand.
GCTCAGCTTAATGCACCAATTGCTCAGTTTTTTGGCTACAAATGGACTGGCGTATATCAATATTCAGATTTTAATAAGATGCCGAATGGTAGCTACGTTTTAAAAAGTACTGTTCCTGATAATGGTAGTGGACGGGCTGTAGTACAACCTGGAGATATTAAATATGCAGATTTAAATAATGATGGTACGGTAAATACTTTAGACAGAACCATTATCGGTAATCCCAATCCTAAATTCACTGGGGGTTTTTCAAATAACTTTGCTTATAAAAATTTCGACCTGAATGTATTTTTCCAGTGGTCGTACGGAAATGATATTTTAAATGCCAATCGCCTGGTATTTGAAGGTAGCAAGAGTCCGGGTTTGAATATGTTTGAAACTTATGCAGATAGATGGACTGCCAATAATCCTTCAAATACCTATTTCCGGACTAATGGTAATGGGCCGTATGCTTATTCTTCTCGTATCATAGAAGATGGATCTTTTTTGCGCTTGAAAACAGTCTCTCTGGGATATTCAATTCCATCAGCTTTATTGAAAAAAATCAGTTTAATGGCGTTGAGATTCAATGTATCTGCCCAGAATTTAATAACGTGGACCAATTATTCAGGTTCTGATCCGGAAGTTTCTACTCGTAATACGGCATTAACGCCTGGCTTTGATTACTCCGCCTATCCAAGAGCCCGGACAATTGTATTTGGTTTAAATGCTACATTTTAACACTGAAAAAATGAAAAAGATCACTTTTTTTATCTTAACAATAATGGTTTTAGCATCATCATGCAATAAGCTGGATACTAACCCAACTGAATTTTTATCACCCGTAAATTACTACCAAACCGAACAACAATTGTCTAACGCTTTAAATGGTGTCTATGACCCTTTAGGGAGTGAGGCTATGTACGGTAATGCTTTACTGACCTGGCTTTCTTATGGTAATGATGAGGCTTATTGGGCATTTTCGGCTTTTATTATACCAACTACCCAGATCTTCAATTATGATTCGTCGAACTCAGATATTAATGGATTGTGGACGGCTCTTTATGATGGGATCAATCGTGCAAACATATTACTTGAAGCCCTTGATAAGGCTAGTATTGGAGAAACTGCTAAAAAAAGCTTTAAAGGGCAAGCACTTTTCTTGAGAGCCTATTATTATTTTATGCTGGTAGATAATTGGGGAGGTGTTCCACTAAAGTTAAGTTCAACGAAGTCTGCTAATGAGGTTGATATTCCGCGTACTGATGTTAAAGTTATTTACGATCAGATTTTGAAAGATATGCAAACAGCAGAGGAACTTTTGCCTTTGGCAAGTACTTTGGGAGCTAATTCATCAGGTAGGATCTCTAAAAATGCTGTCCAGGGTATTTTAGCAAGGGTATGTTTAACTATGGCTGGAAGTCCAATAAATGATGTTTCAAAATATGCAGATGCATTAAAATGGTCTAAAAAGGTAATAGATCAGGGGCAAAATTCTCTGAACCCTGATTTTGCACAGATTTTCACAAACCAGGCGCAGGATAAATATGATATTCAGGAGTGCATCTGGGAAGTAGAATTTTATGGTAATCAGGGTGATTCTCATCGTGAAACGGGATTTAACGGCATAAGAAATGGCAATAGAACACCTACTACCGCAGCTTACCTGGCAGAGCCTGGATTTGGATATGGTTTTCTGGGTATAACTGGTAAATTATTTGGTTTGTATGCGGTTACAGATCCTGTAAGTCAGGCTACCAAGGATTTACGTCGGGATAGGAGTATCGCTAACTATACCTGGGCAAATACCGCGATTCCCAGTAAAACAATTTTTCCTGTGACTACCATTTGGGGAAGGTATCCTGGCAAATGGAGAAGAGAAGAAGAAACCTTTTTGCCGAGAAATAAAAATGCTTGTGGGACTAATTTCCCATTGTTACGTTATGCAGATGTATTGCTGATGTACGCTGAGGCAGAAAATCAGATCAATGGGCCTACAACATTGGCTTATGAAGCGATTAATAAAGTTAGACAAAGAGCTTATGGCAATGGTAGTCGAGTGGCAACAATAACCATTAATAATGCTGGTTCGGGCTATACTGCTGCACCAGAAGTAACAATAGCGGCAGGTACGGCCAGTTATACCGCAACGGCCACTGCAACCATTACTGCGGGAAAGGTGACTGCAATTACAATTACTTCTCCGGGTGGTTTTTATAATGCTGTCCCTATTGTTTCTATAGCCGCCCCAACCGGTACCGGGGGAGTGAGAGCAACAGCCACAGCAACAATTGAAACTATTATAGCCAGCGATGCCAATCTCGTTGCAGGGCTAGATCAGAAAGATTTCTTTACTCAAATACAGAATGAAAGAATGCGGGAGCTGTCTTTTGAATGCCTGCGGACGCATGACTTAAAAAGATGGGGTACATTGATCACTACACTAAAAGATTTTGCGATAGATGTAAGGGCAAATGCTCCGGCAGCTTATAAAAGTGTAGCCCTTCTTGGCGAAAATATTCAGGATAAACATACGCTATATCCAATTCCAAGTCGGGAACTCTCATTAAATGCAGCAATTACTCAAAAGGACCAAAATCCCGGCTGGTAAAATTTATTTAAATAAAAAATAATGATCATGAAACTACATTATATATTTCTTTCATTTTTAATCATTTCTAGCCTTCTTTTTTCTTGTAAAAAAGAAGGTGTTAAATCTCCTGAGTTTGATGTTAAAACTGATAAAGGCACCTATAAAGTTGGCGAGCAAGTGGTGTTTAATTTTTCAGGAAACCCAAATTTTATATCATTCTATTCGGGCGAAGTCGGTAATAATTATGCAAATCGGGCGAGAACCCGCGAAAATGGCAAGGCCATTATGCAGTTTACCTCTACCCAGGCAGGCGGTTCTCAAGTAGGTAATTTGAAAATGATGATTTCAAACGACTTCAATGGAGTTTATGATGCTCCAAGTATTGCTAAAGCAACTTGGACGGACATCACCAACAGGGCGATATTATCACCAGGGGGAACGGCCGGAAACAATACGCCATCTGGAAATGTTGATTTGTCTGATTATGCAGCGCTCAATAAACCAGTATACATAGGTTTTTATGATCTTGCTCCCCAAAATACCTTACAACCCAGAGGCTGGACGATTGGAGGTCTAACTATTAATAATACACTTACTGATAAAACGATATTCGCCGTAGTTCCTAATTTTTTGGCTGCAGGATTTGTTGCTGTAGATCTCCAAAACCCAACCTATAAATGGACTATAACATCAACACAGATGCAAGTGCCAAGTATTGTTCCGGGACAGGCAACTAATGAAGATTGGTCTATATCGACTGCAATTGATCTTAATACCGTAAATCCTGACTACAGTATTCCTATAAAAGGGATTGATACGCGAGTTGCTAATTACTCTTATGTTTTTAAAGCAGCCGGCACCTACACCGTCACTTTCCTGGCTTCAAATATCAATGTCGATGATGAGAAAGATATTGTTAAAACCCTTGTGCTGACCATTAACCCTTAGCGATATGAAATTTTATAATTCCATAGTTGTTTTTCTCTTTACTGTTAGCGCAGGTTTTAGCCAAATCCAAATGCCGACAAAAATTACCCCAATAGGTAAAGGATGGGCTAATAATTCTATCAATGTGGTGCCTTACAGGAAAAATTCACTAGTAACTTTTCAGGGTATCCAATACACTGCTTTTTATGATAGCGCACATTATGTAGTCTTAGCCAAACGCAAATCAAATTCCCCTGTTTGGGAAATAGCAAAAACACAATACAAGGGCGATGTTTTTGATGCACACAATTCGATCAGTATTGGCGTGGATGGGCAGGGGTATTTGCATGTATCATGGGATCATCACAGCTGGGGCAAGCACCTTACTCCCTTAAATTACTGCAAGAGCCTATCTCCCGGATCGCTGAAGCTTTCAAAAAAGCTAATGATGACTGGCTTGAAGGAGGATAAAATTACTTATCCTGAATTTTACAGGCTGATAAATGGTGATCTACTATTCTTTTATAGGGACGGTGAATCGGGAAGCGGTAATGTGATGTTAAACAGATATGCCGTAAAAACCGGAAAATGGACACAAGTTCAAAGCAGTTTTATTGATGGCGAAAACCTTCGCAATCCTTATTGGCAAATTGCACTGGATAAAAAAGGAGTGATTCATATGTCCTGGACCTGGCGTGAAAGTCCAGATGTAGCAACCAATCACGATGTGTGTTATGCGCGTTCGGCAGATGGAGGAAAGACCTGGACCAGATCCGATGGAACAAAATATCAACTCCCAATTAAGGAGGCAAGGGCAGAGTGTGTTGCTAAAATTCCACAAAAAAGCGAACTTATCAATCAGGTGTCGATGACGACTGACCATAATGGTAACCCTTATATTGCGAGCTATTGGAAGGAAAAAGGAGCGAAGGCACCTCAATATCATTTGCTCTATTTAAAACAGGGACGGTGGATTAATTTAAATCTAAATTTTAGGGAAAGGGATTTTTCGTTAAGTGGTGGTGGCACAAAAGGCATACCGATAGCGAGGCCACAGGTACTGGTTTGGGATAACGGAACCCATACTGCGGTAGCCCTAATATTTAGAGATGTTGAACGACAGAACAGCGCTTCCATTGCTATATGTAAGGATCTTGATAAACCGGTATGGGTGTGTGAGGACCTTAGTTTGCAAGATCTTGGCGCCTGGGAGCCTAGTTATGATACTGAACTTTGGAATAGTAAAAATGTTTTGAATTTGTTACTTCAAAAAGTACAGCAAAAGGACAATGATGGTCAAATAGCAATGGCTCCTCAAATGCTCTCTGTATTGGAATGGAAGCCTCTTAAATAGTGAAATCTTATGAAATTGTATAAAATAATTGGAGCCATTTTTTGGTCGATGTTTATCTATATGGGCGCAATGGCCCAGCAGTTGGAGAAATTTCCAGCTAAATATGACCCTCAAACAATAGGTTTAAAGGTAACGTCTAAGTTTATCAACTCTCCTTATTTGTTGTATGGATCAACGATTGCTTATTCAGAAGTGTGTACCTGGTATGGAGCGCTTAGTTTTGCCGGAATTACTAAGAATGCAGAAATTAAAACGCAACTTGTCGCCCGTTTTGAGCCTTTTTTTAAGGACAAAAAACGAATGGTGCCCATACATGATAATGTAGATCATTCTGTATTTGGTGCGCTACCCTTAGCGCTGTATTTACATACAGGTGTAAAAGATTATCTGCCCTTTGGCAAGCTGTATGCCGATAATCAATGGCAGGTACCTGAGGGTGTGAAGCTTGCAGATTCTATAAAAGGCTATGTAAAGCAGGGTTTAAGCTGGCAAACAAGATTGTGGATTGATGATATGTATATGATCACATTGTTGCAGGTTCAGGCTTTTAGGGCTACTGGTAATAAAGAATATATCAACCGTGCAGCAAATGAAATGGTATTTTACTTAAAGCAGTTGCAAAAGCCAAATGGATTGTTTTATCATGCACCAGATGTGCCGTTTTATTGGGGGCGGGGTAATGGTTGGATGGCGGCGGGAATGACAGAATTGCTTAAGTCTCTGCCCAAAGATAATCCTGATAGGGCCTTCATACTCACAAAATACAAATTGATGATGCGTTCCCTGCTAAAATACCAATCGTCGGATGGGATGTGGCGACAATTGATTGATGATCCTGCTTCCTGGGTCGAATCATCCTGCACGGGAATGTTTACCTATGCCATGCTCAGCGGTGTAAAACATGGGTGGCTGGCCGGTAAACGGTATAATGCAGCGGCAAGAAAAGGTTGGTTTTCACTGGTAGAACATTTAGATGAAGCAGGTAATATAACCGGTGTATGTGAGGGAACCAATAAAAAAAGTGACAGGCAATATTATCTGGATAGAAAACAGATAACAGGCGATTTCCATGGGCAGGCGCCTGTTCTTTGGTGCGCTTTTGCTTTGTTGGAGAAATGATATCAGGCTCCTTTGAAGACTGTGTGGTTCAATTGGATAATTATTCAAGTATAAATAAACAGAAATGACTAAGAAATTTTATGTGTTGATTATTGCTTTTTGCTTACTAGCTATAGTGGGTCTTAAAGCAGAAGTTCGGTTGCCTGCTGTGTTTAGCGATAATATGCTATTGCAGCAAGAATCTAATGTGCTGATTTGGGGCTGGGCTGATAAAGGAGCTTTAGTCCGCTTAGTGGCTTCATGGGATAATAAGGTGAATGAGGTTCATGCTGATGATCAGGGTAAATGGAAATTGAATATCCGGACACCGAAAGCAGGTGGGCCATATACCATTCTTATTAATGAAGGAAAGCCGGTGACGATCAAAAACATTTTGATCGGAGAGGTTTGGTTATGTGCCGGACAGTCCAATATGCTGATGCCTGTTAAAGGTTTTCCCGGTAATCCGGTAAAGGATTCTGAGACGGAGATTGCTCAGGCCAAAAATACGAAAATACGATTTTTTGATGTAGGGAGAGCTTCTGGAACTGAGCCTATGGAACATTTCCGCGGACAATGGAAGGAAGTTTCGCCAGAGGCGGTGTCTAATTTTAGTGCAACAGCCTGGTATTTTGGTAAAATGTTGCAAAAGCAATTGGATGTTCCTGTTGGTTTGATCACAGCGAGTATAGGTGGTTCTTATATAGAGCCTTGGATGAGCAAGAATGCGCTTCAGTCCTTCCGAAACTTTAAAATCCCGAATAAAATGGATTCAATAAAAGTCCCAAGTCAGACACCCACAGTTTTGTATAATGGAATGATTCATCCAATTATAGGTTACAACATTGCCGGATGTATTTGGTACCAGGGAGAGTCTAATAGGAATAACCCGCAACAGTACCCGCTTCTTATGCAGGCCATGGTTAAAGATTGGCGTAGTTTATGGGGCTTGGGGGATTTTCCGTTCTACTACTTGCAGATCGCCCCCTTTGACTACCAGGTTAACGGATATAAAGGGACTAATTCGGCCTACTTGCGTGAGGCGCAGTTAAAAGCGCAAAAGTTGATTCCCAATAGTGGCATGGGAATATTGCTGGATGTGGGTGAGAAAAATTGTATTCATCCTAGTGATAAGCAGGCAGCGGGCACGCGTTTAGCAAATTTAGCGCTCAGCAGAAAGTATGGGATTAAAGGACTTTCGGAAACGGGCCCGATATACAAGGGGATGAAGATTGACGGAAATGTCGCTACAGTTGGCTTTGATTATGCAGAAAGTGGACTGACAAGTATGGGGAAGGAGCTTACTTTATTTGAAATAGCAGGTGCAGATAGGAAATTTTATCCGGCTAAAGCGTCTATTGTTTCTAAGGAAGTGCGGGTAACTAGTTCGGCAGTACCAAACCCGGTAGCTGTACGCTATGGATTTAAAGATTTTGTGGTTGCCGAACTATTTAATAAAGGAGGCCTTCCTGCATCATCATTCAGATCCGACGATTGGTCGATGGATAAAGTAGTAAACAGTTATAAAAGGGTATTTATTTTTGGAAATAGCATTACCAGGCATGGACCTAAAGCTCAAGTAGGCTGGTTTGGTGACTGGGGAATGGCAGCTTCGGTAAAAGACAGTGATTATGTACACCTGCTGATACAAAAGTTAAAAACGGTAAATCCGCTTGTCTCTGTATATTTTAAAAATATTGCAGATTACGAAAGAGGTTATTGGAATTATGATTTGTCACAATTAGATAGTTTAAGGCAGCTAAAACCTGACCTGATTATCTTCAGATTGGGTGAAAACGTAGCTGCTGAGCGTATAGCTGAGCACGACTTTAAGAAATATTACAAAGGACTTGTTGATTATTTTAAGGCAAGCAATCCGAAAGTTAAAGTCCTGAATGCATCATCTTTTTGGAAAAATGAATCTGTAACTCTTGCCATTCGTGAAGCAAGTGAGGCTGGGGGTGACCAGTTTTTAAGTTTGAGTGATCTGTCTAAAGACCCCGTGAATATGGCATTAGATAAATTTAAAGATAAAGGAGTTGGATCCCACCCTTCTGATAAAGGAATGAAAGCCATTGCTGAAATGATATGGACGGAAATAGTAAGAATGTATGAGAAATAGAAAAATAATGCTGGTTACGCTATTGTCTTTAACCATGATTTATGCTGAACTATTAGCGCAAAAAAAAGGTAGTGCTTCGGTCTCTGATGTGCTTGAAGCTACATCGGAAATGCATTTAACTGGATATTTAGGAGGTAAATTGGAAGAGTCTATTGCCAATCGCATCCTGGCTCAGGATGTGGAGCGGCTTATCGAGCCATTTAAAGTTGAAAACAGGAATGAAACCCGGATGTGGCAAAGTGAGTTTTGGGGCAAGTGGTTTACGTCGGCTGTGCTTGCGTATAAGTATCATCCTTCCGCTCAACTTAAGCAGGTATTGGATAAAGCCGTTAAGGGCTTACTAGCTACACAAACACCCGATGGTTATATTGGCAACTATGCAGTTTCTCATCGGTTGGAGCAATGGGATATTTGGGGTAGAAAGTATTGTATGCTGGGTTTACTTTCCTACTATGATCTTACAAAGGATGAAAAAAGTCTCGTTGGGGCAAGCCGTATTGCTGATAATTTAATAAACGATCTAAACAAAAAAGACGGTATTATCGTAACTAAAGGGAATTACAAGGGGATGGCAGCGTCGTCTGTGCTTGAACCAATATGTTTGCTTTATAATTATACGGGCAATAAAAAGTATCTGGAATTTGCAGAAAGGATTGTTCAACAATGGGAAACGCCAGAAGGGCCGCAGTTGCTAAGTAAAGCTGATAAAAATGTGAGTGAACGTTTTCCTAAACCCAAAAATTGGTATAGTCCTGAACAAGGACAAAAGGCTTATGAAATGATGTCCTGTTATGAAGGTCTGCTGGAGCTTTACCGGATTACGGGCAATAATGATTATTTGAAAGCGGTTAAAGATACCTGGGAGAATATTCGCAATACGGAGATTAATATTGTTGGTTCGGGTGCTTCGACGGAGATGTGGTTTGGTGGTAAAGCGAAGCAAAATATTCCAGTACATCATTATCAGGAGACCTGCGTAACTGTAACCTGGATTAAGCTTACCGAGCAGTTATTAAAGCTTACGGGGGAGGTTAAGTATAGTGATGAGGTGGAGCTGTCTTATTATAACGCGCTGCTTGGTTCATTGAGTTCGCATGGAGCGGTTTGGGCAAAATATACACCACTAAATGGACAACGGTTGTCTGGAAGTGAACAATGTGGTATGGGAATGAATTGTTGTGAGGCTAGCGGCCCGCGTGGACTTTTTAATTTACCGATGCATATCATCATGAAAAGTAAGGATGGGATACAGGTAAACTATTTTGCTGCGGGAACGTATAAACTCCACGCGCCTAAGAAACAGGTGATTACCCTGAATCAACAAACAGAGTATCCCAAAAATGGAAAGGTAGAGTTGAAGATTTCGGTGACAAAACCTGAAGATATGGAAGTCAGTATAAGAATACCAAATTGGAGTAAGGAAACGAAAGTTTCTGTAAATAATGAGTTGATCACTTGTTTGCCTGGTAGTAATGTTAAAATAAAACGTGTATGGAAAACAGGTGATAAGATTAGTTTGGAGCTTGACATGCGGGGAAGAATTATTGAAACGGGAACTGATATGCATAGTGCTGCTATTATGTATGGACCTATCGTACTGGCACGTGATTCGAGATTTGAGGGGGCTGGAATTGAAAGTGTAATGAAGCCTGTGCTTAGTAAGCCGGGATTTGTTACGCTTACTGCATTGCCTGCAAATTCAGGCGATGATTACTTGCGTTTTAAAGCAGATTTTATTCCTGAATCTTATGCAGAAGATGCTAAGGGACCATTAAGCTTGATGCTTTGCGATTATGCATCTGCAGGTAATAATGAGTTAAAATCCTATTTTAAAGTGTGGTTCCCACTATTGTTCAATCCGAGAGGAAATTGATAAAAATTAAGGGCTATCTATCCAGATAGTCCTTAATAACGATATATAAATTTAACAAATAAGCTTAATCATTTTTTTGAAAATTAAGCCCCCAGATTCTTTACAGAGACTTTAAGATCTTTAATTTATCCTATGCTCCATGAGGTAGGCCAGTGCTTCTTTCACTGCTTGCTCATTATTTTTCGGATTAAATCCTAATTCATTTCTTGATTTAGAAATATCAAAATCCTGTTGCAATCCTGAAAACATAGCAATGTCTTTGGTGGTCAGTAAAGGTGGCTTTCCGCTTATCTTCGCCGAAAACTCCATAAAACCTGCAATAGCATACAACATAAATTTTGGTACAGATCCAGGTATTTTTAGTTTCAGTTCGGGATAAAGCTTTTGAGCTAATTTAGTTGTATCGGTAATGGTCATACATTTTTCGTTGGCGAGAATATACCGTTCTCCAGGACGACCTTTTTGTGCGGCCAAAAAGCAACCTTCTGCAACATCTTTCACATCAATCCAGTTCAGGGTAATTTTGGTATCCATCGGAATTTTTTTATCCAAAATCATCTTTAGTACACCATAAGACACACTCAAAGGTAAAAATGCTTCGCTTCCTATCATTGCTCCTGGCATAACGGATACCAATTCAATTCCTAATTCTTTAGCCAGTTGAAAAGCGAGCTTTTCACCATCATTTTTAGAATTGTAATACATATCCCTGCGGTCGGGGTTGTAGCCATTGCTTTCTTTTGTAGGTAAATTGGTATAATCCAAAGCAGCAATAGAACTCACATAGACAATTCTTTTTACACCAGCTTCGGCCGCTGCTTCTATGGTGTTGCGTGTTCCCTGCATATTCACATCGTAAATTTCCTTTTTGGGGTCCTTAGCCCACAATTTGAAGGCTGCACCAACGGCATAAAACGTATCAACACCTTGCAAGGCTCTTTTAAAGGAAGCGCTGTCTGTAATATCTGCTTGAACCACCTCACAGTCTAAATCTTTGAAACATGTTGCGTTTTTGATATTGCGGACCGATGCCCGCACTGGGATTCCTTTTTTAAGCAGTAATCTAACTAAGTTATTGCCCAAATGTCCATTGGCACCCGATACCAGTGCTAAATTTTTATGTGTCATATCCTTTGATTTTAAATGATACGTCAAAGTTCGGCCTTGCTCATTCAAAACCACTTCACAAATGTTACCTAATAATCTGTTTGCGGATGCGGCTCAGACTTTTAGGGTTCATACCAAGAAAAGAGGAGATGTATTGCATGGGAACATTTCGGAGAACTTCGGGATATTCTTCCATCAGTTTTAAATACCGTTGTTCTGCATTGAGAGTAGCTAGTTCTTTTGCACGGGTTTCATTATAGGATAAAGACTGTTGGAATACCAGGATACTGAAATCTTTAAAAGCGGGGCTTTGTCCGATAATTGTATCAAGATCAGATTTCGTAATCCGCAATAGTTCACATTCGGTAATACATTCCAAATTTTCATCAGATTTCTTCTGATTGGCAAAATTAGAATAGGAAGTAATGAAACCAGGTGGACAATTTATGTGTGTTGTCACCTCATCGCCCTTATCATTATAATGGAATAGACGGACAAAACCTGAAACTACAAAATACAGATAGCCAGGTATTTTTCCTTCTTCTTCAATCACCCGATTTTTAGGGTATAAAACTGGTTCAAAATATTGCACGCACAAATCCTTTTCTAAATCAGAAAGTGCTACACTTTGTGTAATAAGATGGATAAGTTGATTGTGCATACTGCAAAGATAAAAAAAGAGAATGGTGTTTTGATTACCTGATCCCTAAGACAGATCAGGCAGGTCTCAATACAGATTATTTTTCCAGAATTTTTAAACGTATAACCGGACTAACGCCAGGTGCGTATCGGAAACAGAATAAAACAATGAACTTTATTGATGGATGAAGCTGCCAATTTATCAAATACTTGAGAACTGATTTTTATATTCCGATGGTCTTTTGTTCATAACTTCCTTAAACTGTTTGTTGAAATTGGACAGTGTAGTAAATCCAGACTCATAGGAAATTAAAGATACAGGCATGTCAGTTTCTATCAATAGTTTACAGGCGTACTTGATACGTAACTCCATAATAAACTTGGAAAATGTCCTGTTATTCCTCATCGAAAAATACCTGCTGAACGAAGAAGAAGTCATGCACAACATTTCTGCCAGTTCCGGCAAGAAAATTTTGCTCCTAAAGTTTGCCAGTGCATATTCGTAGACTTTGTTCATGCGGTCGGTCTCATTCTCATTAACAGGGTCGCTATATTCTGTATGTGAGATGTAATGATAGGTTTTCGAATTTGCCAATACCTGGAGGATCTTGAGTAGTTGGATTAAGCTCTCTAATCCATTCATAAGCATGAGCTCCTTCATCATACGAGTCACCAGGTCTTTGCACTCCCCGTAGAACTCCAATCCTCTGGCCGATTTTTTAAATAGCTTTTTGACTAGCAGCATTTCTTCCTTTTGCATCATCTGTTCACCCATAAAGTTTTCCTGCAAGTAGATAACAATCCCTTGAATACTCAATTGGCTATCCTTTTTGAAATAAGCCTCATCACTTCGCCAAAGATGTGGCAGATTTGCACCTGTGAATACCAGGTCTCCATGTTCGAATGATTTAATACTATCGCCGATAAATCTAGTCCCTGTACCTTCTAAAACCACAAATAACTGGTACTCGCAATGCGAATGCCAAACTGGATCAAAATGTTTGTCCTCCAGTTTTTTGATGATAAACATTTGTGTTTCCGGGATAGTAGATTTTTGAATAGCTGCTTTCATATTCGACACAATAATAGTAGTAAATCCTTTTTGTTGACATGCTAATCGTTAAATGTAATAAATCGATTGATAAAATACAGTCAGTATTGGGCAAAAAAGTAGAAGGCATTGTAAGCTTATTTCTAGAGATTAGCTTTTGAATGCTAACCAAAATAAACACACACAATGAATAAGTACTTTGCGATAGGCATTATTTGTCTGGCCGCGTTGTTCAGCTTAAGAGCTAGTTTGATAAAAGATACACAATCACGACGACTGGAAATCTTGCTCCTGGGTCATGACAGCCAACATCATAATTCCGAGAAATTTGCTGAAATCATTTCTCAGGAATTCTTTAAAAATGGAATTAATATTTCCTATACAACGAATGTAAATGATTTGAATACAGAAAACCTGTCTAAATACGACGGCCTAATGATCTATTCAAACCATGAGCAAATCACAGCGACGCAGGAAAAGGCCCTTTTGGATTATGTGAAAGGCGGTAAAGGATTTATTCCTGTTCATTGTGCATCCTTTTGTTTCCAAAACTCTGCCGCTTATATTGATATGGTAGGTGGACAATTTAAAACCCATAAAACAGGTGATTTTTCTGCAACAATTGTAGATGCCCAACATCCCGTTATGGAAGGCATAACGTCGTTTAGTACCTGGGACGAAACTTATGTACACGATAAGATTGCCAAAGATATTCATGTACTTACGGAGAGAGTAGAAGGGGATCTTCATGAGCCTTATACCTGGGTTAAGAACTATGGTAAAGGCAAAGTATTTTATACCGCTTATGGCCATGACGAACGCAGCTGGAAAAATCCATCCTTCCTTAAATTACTGGAAAATGGAGTACTATGGGCAGTAAATGATGAGGCAAAAAAGGAATGGGAAAAAATATCTAAACCTGCTCCGGAATACACGGATGCTAAACTTCCAAATTATGAAAAAAGACCTGGTGGCTTTAAATTACAGGCAGCCCTGAATCCTGCGGAATCTCAATTGATGACCCAGGTCCCGGTCGACTTTAAGTTAGAGTTATTTGCTTCGGAGCCTGATATATTGAAACCAATTGCCATGGCTTGGGACGAGCGTGGTAGGTTATGGATCGTAGAGACAGTTGACTATCCGAATACCGTTAGAGATGTTAAGGGCGAAGGGCATGATAGGATCAAAATTTGCGAGGATACAGATGGAGATGGCAAGGCTGATAAATTTACCATTTTTGCAGACAAGTTAAATATCCCGACTGGTATTGTTTTCGCTAAGGGAGGCGTCATTGTTGCTCAGGCACCTGATTTCATTTTCCTGAAAGATACGGATGGGGACGACAAGGCTGATATCAGGGAAACGATTATAAGTGGGTGGGGTACATTTGATACTCATGCCGGTCCTTCAAGTCTGCATTATGGATTTGATAATAAAATCTGGGGTACAGTAGGCTACTCAGGGTATAATGGAACCGTTGGCGGTAAAGCAACAAAATTTGGTCAGGGAGCCTTCCGTTTTGATAGTGACGGAAAAAACCTAGAGTATCTGGGTGGTACCAGTAACAACACCTGGGGATTGGGATTCTCTGAAAACAATGATGTATTCCTCTCTACAGCAAACAATACCCATAGTGCTTTTTTAGGTATTCCGAGCACTTACCTTAATAAAATTGGTGCTCCGGTTAACGAGGCAATTGATAAGATAGATGGGCACTATGCTATGCATGTTGTGACCAAAAACCTACGTCAGGTAGATGTTTTCAACGGATTTACCGCTGCGGCAGGACATAACCTCTATACAGCCAGAAACTTTCCTAAAGCTTACTGGAACCGGATTGCTTTCGTGAATGAACCAACCGGACGTGTTGTACACCAGGCAATACTGGAACCTTCGGGATCAGGATTTAAAGAAAAGGACGGCTGGAACCTGGTAGCTAGTGCAGATGAATGGTTTGGCCCTGTGCAAACTGAGGTTGGTCCCGATGGCGCTGTTTGGGTTCTTGATTGGTACAACTTCATTATCCAGCATAATCCAACTCCTCCCGGTTTTGAAAATGGTAAAGGAAATGCTTACGTCAATCCACTGAGAGATCGCGTACATGGACGAATCTACAAAGTAGTGTATAAGAAGGCCAAGCCGTCGTCAATAAAATCGCTTGACAAAAATGATTCGAAATCCCTATTGAATGGTTTGCAAAGCGATAATTTATTCTGGCGTATGACTGCGCAAAGGTTGATTGTTGAGAAAGGTGATAAAACGTTGGCTCCAGATCTGTACAAAATGATTGGAGATGCTAAAGTAGACGAATTGGGTATTAATGCGCCAGCTATACATGCCTTATGGACATTATATGGCTTGGGTATGTATGCCACATCTGAAGCTTTTCTAGTTGCAGTACATGCCTTACATCATCCTTCCGCGGGAGTTCGAAAAGCAGCATTACAGGTACTCCCTAACAATTCTGCTACGCTGGCTGCGATTCACGGAGCAGGCCTGTTAAAGGATAGAAATCTAAATACACGTCTGGCTGCATTTTTAAGAATTGCTGATCTGCCATTATCGCCATCACTTGCAAACGAGCTGATCGCTGCACAAAAGGATTCAATAAACAATGGCGATAGATGGATTAAAGAAGCGCTTAAAATTACAATTTCAAAACATGTTAAAGCTATTAATGCGTCCAAAATACCAATTGCAAAACCTGTAGTTAAAGCGAAAGCAGATCAGGTAGTCATCATAAAACCTATTGTAAATGCAATGAAGTTTGATAAAAAAAACTTTACTGTAAAAGCCGGGACGACGGTTGAGCTGGTGTTCGATAATATTGATTTTATGCAGCACAATTTGCTCATCCTTAAAAAAGGAAGCATGGACAAAGTAGGTGCAGCCGCAGATAAAATGGCACAGGACCCTAAAGGTGCAGCAATGCAATATGTACCTAAAATGCCTGAAGTATTGTTTTACACACCATTGGTAAATCCGGAAGCGAAGTTCAAATTGAGGTTTAAAGTGCCGGATGTACTGGGCGATTACCCATATATCTGCTCCTTTCCGGGGCACTGGAGAATTATGAATGGCGTAATGAAAGTAATAAAATAACCAAAATATAACCTAACCAACTCACCATGTCAAAAGTTAGTTATGAAAGTACAGGAAATCAGCCTGTTCCGGATATGAAACTCTTTTATGTATGTTTTATATCATTGGTCACCACTGCATTTGGATTTATCCTGAGAGCATTGATTTTACCTCAATGGGGTATCGACTTCAATTTAACCCAAACTCAGCTAGGGGAAATAGCCGGGGTGGGTTTGTGGCCTTTTGCCATCAGTATCGTGCTTTTTAGTTTAGTCATAGATAAAATAGGCTATAAAACTGCCATGATATTTGCTGTGGTATGTCATATATCCTCAGCATTTCTGACCATATTTGCTAATGGATACTGGATGTTGTATCTGGGCTCTTTCATTGTGGCAATTGGTAATGGTACTGTTGAAGCGGTAGCCAATCCGGTAGTGGCTACCATGTTTCCCAAACAAAAGATCAAATGGCTTAGCATCCTTCACGCAGGATGGGCAGGTGGCTTAGTCTTGGGAGGTGTAATGGCATTGACTTTAGGTGTTGAAACTAGATGGGAATACAAAATTGCCCTGATCTTAATCCCGACACTCATCTATGGTATAATGACACTTGGCCGTAAGTTTCCTTTAAATGAGAGGGTTCAGGCTGGCGTGTCTTATAAAGAGATGCTTCAGGAAGTAGGGGCAGGTGGAGCACTGATTATTGTCGCACTGATTATCTTTCAACTTGGTGCCGTATTCGGTTGGTCTATTCCTACCAATGTAATAATTACCCTGTTGATTACGGGAGGATTTTGGTATTACACCAGAAGCTTCGGCCGTCCTTTGTTTATCATTCTACTGTTGGTGATGATTCCACTGGCTACTACAGAATTGGGTACAGATAGTTGGATTACTGATCTGATGACTCCGGAAATGACCAAAATCGGACTTCAAGCTGGTTGGGTACTCGTCTATACCTCAGCAATCATGTTTGTATTGAGGTTTTTTGCCGGTCCACTCGTCCATAAAATTTCCTCATTGGGCTTGTTGTCATTATGCTCCGGAGTTGCTGTAATTGGCTTATATATGCTTTCTGCATCTACAGGAATTATGATACTCATAGCTGCAACCATTTATGGATTAGCTAAATCTTTCTTTTGGCCTACCATGTTGGGACTCGTTTCAGAACAATTTCCTAAAGGGGGGGCGCTGACCTTAAATATTACCGGTGGACTAGGAATGATTGCAGCAGGCGTAATCGGTGCAGGAATTCTTGGTTTTATCCAGGATAAATCTGTAGATCGGAAAATTGCACAATATGATGTCGTAAACAACACGGTTATCCATAATACCTATGTAACAGAAAAGAAAACCAGTTTATTTGGCGACTACGAAGGGTTGGACCAAACTAAGCTTTCAGGAGCAAGTCCTGAAGATCAGCACACTGTAACTGCCATACGTGATGGCGCAAAGAAAGAAGCCCTTCGCTACATTGTCATCTTTCCGTTAATCATGTTAGGTAGCTATCTTTTGTTGATGCTGTATTTTAGGTCAAAAGGAGGATATAAGGTTGTTCTATTAGAAAATCGAACGACACAGGAGAATTAAGTATGTCAATAAATATAAAATATGGAGCAAGTACCTGGTTGTGGACTTCTCCATTCCAGACCTCGTCTGTCGAAGAACTATTTTCTAAAATTTCGGCGCTCGGATTTGATGCGGTAGAGATTGCGGTCGAAGATCCATCCCTTATTGACGTAGAGACGGTACGTTTATCGCTTCAAAAATATAAGTTAAAGGCAGTTGTTTGTGGTGCTTTTAGTACTGCTCGTGATCTGACCAGTGAAGATTCTGATGTCCAGCGAAACTGCCTTAAGTACATTGAAACCTGCCTGGATTTATGCGTCTCCTGGGGTGTTTCCATTTTCGCTGGACCAATGTATTCTGCCGTAGGGAAAGCCAGGATGGTGCCGCCGGAACAACGAGAAAGGGAATGGAAGCTAGCAGTTGCTAACCTCCAAATTGCATCTGAAATGGCCGAGCGTAGGGGAGTATACCTTGCCATAGAACCGCTTAACCGATTTGAGTCGGATCTGGTAAACACTGCCGAAGATGTAGTGCGCCTGGTAAAGGATATTAACCATCCTTCCGCTGGAATATTGCTTGACGGATTTCACATGGCCATAGAGGAAAGGAATATAGAAAGTGCGATTAGGTTGGCTGGTGATCAGCTGTTGCACTTGCAGGTCTCTGAGAATTACAGGGGATCACCTGGAACAGGGCAAACACCATGGGATGCCTATAGGGCGGGACTAGAAGCTATAAACTACCAGGGCATAGTCTCGATAGAAAGTTTTACGCCAGCTAATCAGGATTTAGCAGCAGCCGTATGTATCTGGCGTCCATTTGCTAATAGTCAGGATGATTTTGCCAGAGAAGGACTTGAATTTTTAAAATCACATTTCAATAAATAATGGAGCAAAGAAAAATAAATATTGCCATAGTAGGCCTCGGTTTCGGTGCGGAGTTCATACCGATTTATCAGAAACATCCCAACGCTAACATGTATGCCATTTGTCAAAGAGACATTGAGAAACTAAACAATATTGGGGATGCCTTTGGAATTGCTAAAAGGTATACCGACTATGATGAACTACTGAAAGATCCTGATATAGATGCGGTACATATCAATACGCCAATTCAAAATCATGCTGAGCAGTCGTTGAAAGCACTTAGAGCTGGTAAACATGTAGCCTGTACTGTTCCTATGGCCACAACTATAGAAGAGTGCAGACAAATTGTAGCAGCGGTTCAAGAAACCGGACTAACATATATGATGATGGAAACGGTGATTTACAGTCGCGAATTTTTATTTGTAAAGGAGCTTTACGAAAGTGGTGAGCTAGGCAAACTACAATTTTTACGGGCTTCACACCAGCAGGAAATGGCTGGGTGGCCAGGGTATTGGGAAGGTTTGCCTCCAATGCATTATGCTACACACTGTGTTGCCCCTGTTCTGGCACTAGCCAAAGCCGATGCCGAATATGTATCTTGCTTTGGTTCAGGAACAATTGATGCACATCTGATCCCTAAATATGGATCTCCTTTTGCTGTAGAAAGCTGTCATATTAAGTTTAAAGACTCAGATCTGGCAGCGGAAGTAACCAGGTCATTGTTCAATACTGCAAGACAATACAGGGAGAGTTTTGATGTTTATGCGTCGAAAAAGAGCTTCGAATGGACGCTGATAGAGCACGAGCATTCTGTGATCCATACTGGTGAAACCCCTGAAAAAGTAACTATCCCTGATTATGCACATTTGCTTCCAGAAGGGATCCAACACTTTACTACCGGTGGTGTATATGATGGAGATGACAATCAGCACTTGTCATTTATTCAGGGATCCGGGCACGGAGGATCTCATCCTCACCTGGTGCATGAGTTTATCTCGGCATTGACACAGGAGCGTGCACCTTTCCCAGATGCCAGGCAGTCGGCAAATATTACCTGTGTAGGTATACTTGCTCACGAAAGTGCGATGGAAGGCGGTATTAAAATAAAACTCCCAGACTTCACATTGTGAAGTACCCCGATACATGATGGCACCATCCTTGCATGTAATGATCAGGGAGTTGCCTTCACCAGTCATCTCCCCTAAAATGAACATCAAGAGCCCGTAACAATTAATCACTCCTTTTAACAAGAGATTAATTAAGCCAGCGCAAATTATTTTCACGGTGATTAGGAAATGTAATATGTTAACGCTAGAAAATGTAACATCTGTTTTTAGATCTTCACCAAATGGTTATATGGTGCTGTTACCCAACAAGCCTTATTTTACAATTGCAGCTGTAAACAAGCCCTTTCTCGATGTACTAAAGGCTAATCGTGCCGATCTCATTGGAAAAGGGATTTTTGAAACCATTTACCATAGGCCATCCATTTGGGGACCAAAGGGAATGAAAAGCCTCAAAAATGCATTGGAACATACAATGTCATCCAAGAAAGCCTCCAATTATAACGTTGCAGACTGGGAAATTAATACCTTTCCATTGTTGGATGAAGAAGAAAAGATAAAATTTATTGTTCACAATTTAATGGATAGCACTCCAGCAATAACTGATTACCACTATAGGATATCGGACATTCTGGAGAGTATTACGGATGGCTTTATCGCGCTGGATAGAGAATGGATGGTGACTTATTGGAATAAGGAGGCAGAGCGACTATTACTCATGCCGCGAGAGTACATGATAGGAAAAAATATCTGGGAGGTGTATGAGGATGCCATACCAACAAAGTTTTATTCCGAGTATCACCGGGCAGTTGATAAAAATATTTCAGTAAGGTTTGAAGAATATTTTTCTCGCTTAAATATTTGGATTGAGGTATCTGCATTTCCTTCTGATGAAGGTTTGTCGCTTTATTTTAGAGATATCACGGAAAGAAAACATGGAGAAGAACAGCTGCAGCGGGAAAAAGAAAAATATCTGGAACTGTTTAATTTAAGCCCCTTGCCCCAATGGGTGTTTGATATGGAAACCCTTCAGTTTTTAGATGTGAATAATGCCGCTGTTAAGCACTATGGTTATAGTAAAGACGAATTTCTTGAGATGACCATAAAAGACATCAGGCCGGCAACAGATGTTAAAGAGTTAGATGAAATACTAAAAGAGACGTTTCAGGCGGGGATATTCCCGGCGAGAATGGTAAGGCATCAAAAAAAATCCGGAGAACTCATGCATGTTTGTATAGAGGCCAACGCAGTAACTTTTGAAGGGAAGGCTGCTATGCTGGTACTGGCAATTGATTACACAGAAAAATTGAAATCTGAACATGCCCTGGCCGCAAGTGAGCAACGGTTTAAAGCACTCGTGCAGGATGGATCTGATTTAGTAGCTATACTTGATCCTGCCGGCAATTATAAATATGTTAGCCCTACCTCGAAATCTATTTTAGGAATAGATCCTGAACAGCTTATAGGAAAAAATGTATTTGACTTTATTCATAAAGATGATAAAGAAAAGGTCATTGCTGACTTTGCTTTGCTGAACGAACAAAAGAGGGTTAAAATTATGCCTTTCCGTTTCAAAGCTCTTAATGATCAATACCATTGGATAGAGACCATCATTACAGACTTGACAGAAGATCCGGTTGTTGCTGGTATCGTCGCCAATTCAAG
Source organism: Pedobacter sp. ok626 (assembly GCF_900100435.1). Classification (GTDB taxonomy): domain Bacteria; phylum Bacteroidota; class Bacteroidia; order Sphingobacteriales; family Sphingobacteriaceae; genus Pedobacter. The sequence continues at coordinate 350,779 of NZ_FNEX01000005.1, forward strand.
AGATGTAACCCAGCGAATGGAAGAAGAACTCAAAACCCAGGATGGTATCGACCGTTTGAGGGAAATTGCCTGGATGCAGGCGCATGAAGTCAGGGCCCCTTTAGCCTGTGTGATGGGATTATCCAAAATTCTGTTGGATAATAATGAAGACGAGGGTTCTAAGAGGGAATCTTTGGAGCGTCTTATACGTTCGGCCGGAGAGTTGGATTCCATTGTCAGGGAAATCATAAAGAAAGCGGAAGATTTAAGTTGAACCATTTTACTCCCTATTTCTCTTTTTATTAATAATTGGTTAATCTTGTATTATAAATCTTCTTACATAGGTAAAGATATCATGATTAGCTACGACTCACTTTCTGAACAAGAACTTGTGGTTCTTTTAAGGGCTCATGATCATGCTGCGTTTACTGAAATTTATAAACGATTCTGGGATAAGATTTATGTGGTGGCTTGCCATCGTCTGGATAATGAATTGGAGGCTGAGGAGGTGGTTCAGGATGTTTTTTTCAGTGTATGGAAAAGAAAGGAAAGTTTGGAAATACAACATAGCCTTAATACTTACCTAAGCGCAGCGGTAAAATACCAAATCATCAACAGACAAACGCGGCAGTACAGAAAAGCGGCAGAAATTTCCGCCCATGTGTATGCCATATCTTCCGAAGAGGGGGTAGATAGCACCCAGTTATGGTTCTCTGAAAAAGAATTGAAACAACAACTCGATCATCATATCGACAAATTGCCGGAAAAATGCCGAATCATTTTTAAAATGAGTAGGAAATCGTATAAAAGCAATGCTGAAATCGCTAAAGAATTGGGCGTTTCTGAGAAAAATGTAGAAGCTCATATCACAAGGGCTATAAATACCTTGAAAAATAAGCTTGAAATAGGTATCCCACTGATTTTATATCTATTAAAAAAATAATTACATTTTTTTTAATAGAAATGTAGGGGGAAGTCTTTTTGTTGTGACTATATAGTAAATGTCATAACTGTGAATCATCAAAATCCTATATATTCTATACCTGAACTTGCTGATAAATGGCAAAGAGGAACAATCACGGCCGAAGAAAAGGCTCACTATGAACAATGGTATGCTTCATTTAATGATGAAGAGTTGTTCGTTGAAAATCCTACAGCTGAGCATCAGGAACAGCTTGCAGCGCGCCTATACACTAAAGTCATGCATCGGATTGATCATGATGAGCGGAAACCGCTGAAAATGAATTCATGGTCCAAGTGGTACAGCATTGCTGCTGTACTGATACTGATGTTGACCGGCTTGCTGGTATTTAATCGCTTGTCTGGGCCAGCGCCTGTAATCAGCCCAGGTAAAAACACAGCAATCTTAAAGCTGTCTGATGGCAAGGTAATTACACTTAGTGATCGAAAAAATGGAGTAGTAATAGATGCCGCTAAATTAACCTATAATGATGGTACTAACCTGAATGAGGCCGATGTACATTCCGATCCTAATACAAAAATGACTGTGAGTACCCCGAGGGGCGGAACTTATCAGGTTAGCCTGCCAGACGGGTCTAAAGTCTGGTTGAATGCAGCAAGTAGCCTTACTTTTCCTTCAAGTTTTGATGGTCTGACCAGTAGAAGGGTAGAGCTGAAAGGAGAAGCGTATTTCGAAGTTGAAAAATCTTATGGGATGAGCAAAGGGCATACTCAGCGACGCGCTTTTATTGTTGTCGCCAATAATCAGGAGATTGAGGTACTGGGTACCCATTTTAACGTAAAGAGCTATTCAGATGAACCTGGTGTGCGCACAACCTTGCTTGAAGGAAGTGTTAAAGTGATGACTGGCACGGATCGCAAAATTATTGCTCCGGGGCAACAAACTTTTAGTAATGGTAAAGGAATTGAAGTATCCAGCGTGAATGTGAGTGACGCGGTGGCCTGGAAGAATGGAAACTTCCAGTTTAATGATGAAAACATTGAAAACGTAATGCGGGCCATAAGTCGCTGGTATGATGTTGATATTGAATACCGGGGTACGATTACTAAAGAGAAGTTCGGTGGGACAATTTCAAGATCAAAACCAATTTCGGAGGTGCTTGCATCACTGGAGGAAACCGGATATGTTAAATTTAAAATTGAAGGGAGGAGGGTGATGATTATGCCATAATGCTACACATGATGGCCTGAACATAGAAACCGGGGAGTGAGTCGAAGCACCCCCGGTCGAAAGTATTGGGCCAAACTATAGATATAATTGCTTGAATCAACTTAACCACTAACCCAAACTTACATGCTCGTGCTTTTAAAGGCATGGTGCATGCTTCTCAAATATATGAAATATTCCATATTCTCAAGGGATAGGCTATGTGCGTATCCCCTAAGTCCAATAGTTCGAATAATGAAACTGACATTTATTCTGCTCGCTCTATTCGTTTTCCAGGTAAAGGCGACCACCTTTGGGCAGGTAGTAACCATTTCAAGATCTAATGCTAGTCTGATAGACATTTTTACGGAAATCAGAACACAGACAGGCTACGATTTTGTGTATACTTCTTCGCAAATCAAAGATGCAAAGCCGATCAGCATCAATGTGAAAAAAGTGCCCTTAAATGAAGTGCTCGCTATGTGTTTTGCCGGGCAGCCCTTTAATTACGCCCTTAAAAATAAAATGATCATTGTAAAGCGAAAAACGGATCTGACCAATTCGGACTTAGCTTTCCCGGTTAAAGTGATTTATCGCTTGGTAACAGGTACAGTACGTGATCAGAATAAACGGCCTATGCCAGGTGTGAATGTACTGTCGAAAGAACTGAATATTCGAACCACCACTGATAAAGACGGGCGCTATAGAATAGATGTCCCGGATCAGGCGCCAGCTACACTAATCTTCTCTTATATCGGTATGGTGACCAGGGAGGTAAGTTATAAAGGTGAATCTGTACTAGATGTGACCCTTCAGGAAACTGTAAAAGAAATGGAGGAAATGGTCATTACCGGTTACCAGATACTGAAAAAGAGTGATGTCGTTGGATCTACCGCTTCTGTCAAAGCAAAGGATTTGTACCTGAATGGTGTAAATACGATAGAACAGGCCCTGCAGGGTAAACTTGCTGGTGTGGTAGTGACCAATACCAGCGGTTTAACAGGTACCAGGCAAAGGGTTCGCGTCAGGGGAACTTCCACCTTAGTAGGAACTCAAGAACCCATCTGGGTAGTTGACGGGGTGATCCAGGAAGATCCATTGCCCTTTAATGCACAAACGTTGAACACAAACGGAGACATTAATCGCGACAACATTGATTTCATCAGAACATTCGTAGGAAATTCCATCCGATGGCTAAATCCTATGGATATTGAAGACATTACCGTGCTGAAAGATGCGGCTGCTACCGCTATCTATGGAGTCAGGGCTGCAAACGGGGTCATTGTAATCACCACAAAAAAAGGTCAGGTCGGCCCTCCTGTGATCAGTTATTCTACCAATTTCAGCACCACAGAAAAGGTAACTTATGATAAGCTGAATCTGATGAATTCCAAAGAGCGGGTAGCCGTATCAAAGGAAATATACAGCCGTGGACTGACTTCAACTTTTGTAAACAGCAACATTGGTTACGCTGGTGCGCTGAATGATTATCTGTACAAAAAAACAATATCTGCAGAGGAGTTTACCGCAAAGGTTAACGATCTCGAAACCGCAAATACTGATTGGTTTGATCTGATGTTTCGTAACCCGATTAGTACTAATCAGAACCTGAGCATATCTGGTGGAAATGCGAACACCAGGTATTATAGCTCTTTCGGATACAACAGCAATAAGGGGACCGCAATAGGCAATGACGCTTCTGGTTTTACCGGCAATTTATCAGTGAGTTCTCAGTTGTCTAAGAAATTTAACATCTCCGCACGTTTATCAGCCTCAAAAAATAAAACGAATGGATTTTATGTGATAGATCCTTATGCATACGCCAAGGAAATCAACCGTGCCATACGTGCTTACACGCCAAGTGAGGAGTTGAATTTTTACCTGAATAAAAGTGGTTATTTATTCAATATGATCAATGAGCGTGACAATACAGGCAACGTAAATAATGTCTTGTCTGCAAACGCAAGCATTAACGCTTCTTACGAAATTATCCCAGGATTGAGGTTGCAAAGTTTATTCAGCTACAATGCCACATCTACTGTTGGGGAAGCCTTTGCTACAGAAAAATCGGAATATATTGCCCGTACCTACCGGTTTTTTGAATACGGACAGTACAAAGCTACGGATGCTGGTTATAAAGTAAGTAAAATGCCGATAGGCGGAGAATATATTTTAGACCAGAATAATGGCAATTCCTGGAGCTGGCGCAATAGCTTGTCTTATAGCAAGGTCTTTAATAAAAAGCATGTTGTCTCCTTTATGCTGGGTGAAGAAACCGTCAGTACAAGGTATTTAGGCTATTCAAATACCTCATTGGGTTATTTGAGATACAGGGGCAAATCATTTGCTGCCTTGCCTGCGACTACCTCATTGGGAACAATTACTACTATTAGTGATTTACCAACCAAGTTCTCGCCTAAAGTTACAGACCGGCTCACCAATACAATGGGCCTATACCTTACTTCCAGTTATTCCTATGATAGCCGTTACGTTGTAAATATGAGCGTCCGTAATGACAGGTCCAACCGGTTCGGTCAGTTCACCAATGAAAAGTTTAACCCGGTGTGGGCAGGTGGTTTAAGATGGAACATGGCAAACGAAAAATGGTTTGAAAAGAGTTACTGGTTGTCTAACTTAAGTGTAAGCGGAACCTTTGGTTACCAAAGAAATATCGCTAGTAATGTCGGCCCTGATTTGATTATTAAAATTCCAACAGGTGCGACAGCAAACAATACAGATACCTTTACCGGAGAATCATTGCTGACCATCAGTTCGCTGCCTTATGCGGATTTACGCTGGGAGGAAAACTCCAGTATGAATCTTGGTTTGGACTTTAGTTTGTTCAACAGCAAGGTTTCCGGCTCATTTCAATATTATGAAAAGCGAGGCAGGGAACTGATTACCACTTTAGCTGTGCCGAGCGAGTATGGAATACCCAGCATGTTGGTAAACGGGGGGGCGATGAAAAATACAGGTTATGAAGTATCGGCTAGTTTTGTGCCGGTGCGAACTAAAAATTTTACCTGGGGCCTAAGTTTAAATACGTCTAAAAATAACAATACCATCACTAAAACAGGCGCGCAATTGCTAAGCTGGAAAACCGCTGCGTCGGGGGCAATAAATAAAGTTGGGCAGCCTGTCTCTGGTTTTTATGCCTTCAGATATACCGGGATTAATCCCGTAAACGGTTACCCGATGATTGATCTTTCTGTTCCGCCCGGTGCCGATCCTAAAGATCCTACCTCTTTTATGACTTATGTAGGTAAACTTGACCCTGATTTTACTTCAGGCGTAGGCATCAACCTAAGGTATAAAATGCTTACCCTTAATACTGGCCTTTACCTGCAGGTGGGGGGTAAAAAATTCCTTTCCCCCTTGTACGAACTCCCTCAAAACCTGCCTACGGAGTATCAGAACTTGTCGCGTCAGTTGCTTAACCGCTGGACGCCGACAAACCCAACAGGTACTGTTCCCGGCTTACCTGACAGTTCAGTGCCTACAGTAACTTTACCAAATGGAAGCGGAATTGGATCAAATGTATATGAAATGTACAATTTTAGTACCGATCGTGTAGTAAGCGCTTCCAGTTTAAGATGCAATAACATTGGTGTAAGTTATTCATTGCCAGAGCATTTAGTGAAACTTTTAAAATGTAAAAATGTTTTTATTGGCGGCGGGGTGAGCAATCCGTTTGCCATCAACAGCAAAGATTTTAAAGGCCTGGACGCAGAGGTAGCCTCAGGGCAACAACCCAGAACCAGGACCTATACCATCAATTTAAATTTAAGTTTATAACGAAGGATATGAAACAACGTATGATATTTTGCCTGATACTGTTAACCACCGTATTGGGTTCCTGTAAAAAATTCCTCGCTGAGTACAGTCAGGATGAAATGAGGCCTGGTTCAACTGAAGATCTTGCCGCTTTAATGTACAGCGACGCCTATCCTTACCTGCAATCCATGGATAGTTTTGATTTGCTGACAGACGATGTACAGAATAACGGACTGGCTGTTGTAAACGGTGTTCAGGTAGCAAATTATATCGCCCCCTTCACTGCCGGAACACCTATTTATACATTCGATCCAAGTATGTTTGACGCCAACAATACCATTCCGGGCTTTGCGAATATATACCAGATCTGTTATAATAAAATTAAAGGCTGTAACGTGGTGATGGACCACTTGAATAAGGTTAGCGGCACAGAACAAGCCAAAAACGCCATCAAGGGCCAGTGCTTGTTTTTACGGTCTTACTATTACTTCAAACTGGTAACCAATTATGGTTTGCCTTATACCGCACCCGGGGTTAATCCGGAAACCAACCTCGGCGTTCCCTTGGTACTGTCTAGTTTGGTAAGTGACGGCGGCTTAGCAAGAAATACGCTTAAACAAACCTACGATCAGATAGAGAAAGATTTATTGGAAGCCGCAACCTTATTGAGAGAAAGTTATATACCTCCCAGTTCCTATCGGATTGGTGCTATCGCAGCAAATGCGCTATTGTGCCGTTTCTACTTATATCGGGGCCTGGATACAGATCAGGATAAAGTGATCAGTCTGGCTAATACAGTACTGGCAGAACGGAGTACACTAACCCCGCTGTCAACATTTTTTACCGCAAATAATTCCTTTACTCAAACAGGAATCTTTGATCCCGCAAATACCGAAGTATTGTGGGTATATGGTGGCAACAATAGAAATGACAGTTATTTCCCTTTACTGGCAAGTTTGTCGACTCCCCCGTATACAGCCTCCACCGCACTTGCTTCTCAATATGAACAAGGGCCAGGCACCACAAATTATGGGGATTTGAGGTACCAGATGTATTTTACCAAATATACCAACGGGGGTACATTTTTATATTTTTCGGCTAAATCAACCGCTACCATAACAGCATCGGGATCAAGAGGTTTTAGGTTGTCAGAAATCTATCTCAACCGGGCGGAAACATTAATCAAGCGCTTTATAAAGAATGGAAATGCGGCAGATCGTATACAGGCGCTTTCAGATCTGAATTATCTGAGGTCAAACAGATATGATACCCGTAATACAACCTATACTCCGGTTTCCATCACGGACGGCGCGGCATTGTATACATTTTACCAGCAGGAACGCAGAAGGGAACTGGCTTTGGAAGACGGGCACAGATGGCAGGACATCAGAAGATGGGCGATCCCGGTTACGCACGTTTACACCAGCGCAGATGGCGTAAGCAGCACATTTACACTTCCGGCGAATAGTCCGCTATATGCACTGCCTATTCCTTATACGGCACTAGCAACAAATGTTGACCTGCAACAAAACGCAAGATAACCGACTTGTTTTACTTAAATTTTAACTAACAATGAAAGTATATATTTTAGGCCTCCTGGTGCTTTGCACAATGCTGACTTTAAATTCCTGTAAAAAATCTGAAGAAATACTAACGCCTTCAGACAATACAATTGAATTGTATTCTTTACCACAGGGTAATGCTGCGTTCGACCAAAATATCGTAGATTACTATGGTAAATACGGTGCATACATGCTGTACAAGTTTACAGAGAAAGATGCCTACTGGACACCCACAGCCTTCAAAAAGCCTGCTCAAATCGTTCCTGGTGGTTTATGGAGTCCCGGTGCGGAAGTCGAAGCTTCAGATCCAGCTTATATTCCTGCCCAGCTTGCCCTTATTCAAAGCAAATGGTTTGGATTTTATACCGATAAATTTTTGAAGAAATTTCTTCCAACTAAAATCCTGCTTTGTAGAAGGGTGGATTCTATTAGTAACAGTTTTGTTTTTGGCGGACCTACAGTAGTTTATGTTAAGCAAGCTAAAAAGGTTCCTGCATTTTACAATTATGATAACATTCAGGTCAATTACGGAGATGCAACTGTAAATACCATGACCGCCGCAGAGCAAAGGTTATTTATCTACAAAACAAACCTGATTTTTGTTCAAAGCATGATGGCAAGGGGATTAACTGTACCCACCACAGAGTTTGCCACCAGTGCAGATTATGTAACCGCAATGACTACCTACGCACAATCGTATGGAAAAGGAATCATTGTTCCTTATAATGCCGCTTCCGCCCAAGCGGATTGGAATGCTTATATGACTGCAATGGTTACCTATTCTACCGTTCAGCTAAATGCCCCTACAACAATTACGGACTCAACGCCAATAGGTATCCTTGGTGCAACCAAAGACACGAATAGTCAGATAAAAAAGCGCTATAACATTGTCAGAAATTATTATATCAACGAGTACGGGGTAGATTTGCAATTGATAGGAAACGCAACAAGAGGACTTTAATACACCTATATAAATCGCATCTGGAGTGTGGTGCCTGATTGAAGTGCATCCACTCCTGATCTATCATTAAATACACATATGAAGCCTATAAAAAAAATATTCCTCAGCCTTGGGCTGACGGTAACAGCATTTTTTTGTGCGAATGCGCAGACAGAAGTAAAGGTGCCGACTATAAGTTCCTTTACTAAACCTGCCGCAAAACAATACAAAGGAATGTTTAATGTACTTGTACAAGACGATAAGTACTTCATCGAAATTCCCGATCAGTTACTGGGACGTGACATCCTCACCAGCATCACCATCATCAGGGGCTCTGCACAGCGTAAACGAAATCCTGCTATGCGTTATGGCTTTGCCGGAGATGCGGTTAATGACCGGGTGATCCATTTTAGTAAGGGTATCAATGGAAAAATGAACCTCATCGCTCCTGAATTTGAAATGGAAACAGATACCATGAGCATGCATTTTAATGCGCTTAAAGCGAAATTAGTGCCGAGTCTGCTAGCCTTTGAAATAGTGGCTACTGGAAATGCAAGCTCCCTTATTGACATCACCAATTTGTTTTCTGGCGACAATGACTTGTTTTCGCTAAAAGGGGCTGCAGTTGACTTGAAATTAGGTGCTTTTGAACCTCAGAAATCAAAGATTCTTGGTGTAAGCGCATTTGAAAACAATGTGATTTTCCGCTCTATAAAGAGTTACGGTGAAGCTGCAGCAACGCCGGGACCGCCTTCTCCAACAGGGAAGCCGGCAAAAAAAGAAGAAACAAACCCAACTATGTGGGAAGTTGGAGCTTCCTGGTTTCTGTTGCCAGAAGTACCTATGGCAAGAAGATTTGCAGATAAAAGGATTGGCTACTTTCAGACGGGGTTAAAAAATTATGACGATAATGCTAAAAAAAATGAATATACAATTGTGGCAAACAGGTGGCGTATCGAGCCTAAGCCAGAAGATTTTCAGAAATTTAAGAATGGAGAACTGGTAGAACCTGCAAAACCCATTGTATTTTACATCGATCCTAATACGCCTGCTTACCTGATCCCTTATATGATTGAGGGGGTAAATGCGTGGCGAAAAAGTTTCGAAAAAATTGGCTTTAAAAATGCCATTACAGGCAGGTTGGCTCCAACCACAACCGAAGATCCGGATTATACCATGGAGGATGCAAGGTACTCTTACATATCTTACAAGCCGTCTGAAATGGCCAATGCCTATGGTCCACAAATTGTAGATCCTCGCTCAGGGGAGATCCTTAGTTCTCACATTGCTGTTTTCCACAATATTCAGGAACTGCTGCAGCGCTGGTATTTCTCTATGTGTGCCGTCACAGATCCCGGAGCACGTAAAATTCCTATGGATAAATCACTCATGGGTAAGCTCATCAAGAACGTGATTACCCATGAAGTTGGGCATACCCTGGGCCTTAGGCACAATTTTGCAGGGAGTTCATCCTATTCGGTAGATAGCATTCGCAACAGGGATTTTGTACGTAAAAATAGTTTCGGGCCATCTGTAATGGATTATATGCGCTTTAACTATGCTGCCCAGCCAGAAGATAAGATGACACCCACCGACCTACTTCCGGTTATTGGGGTATATGATGAGTATGCCATTGAATGGGGCTATAAATTTATGCCCGATAAAGATGCAAACGCTGCGGCTGAATACCTTACCTCATGGGTCTCGGAAAAAAGAAAAGACCCACGGTTCTTTTACTTCGAGGAAGGCGACTTTTTCGATCCGAGGGTGCAGAGTGAAGATATTGGAGATAACAATATGAAGGCGAACGCACTCGGTGTGGAAAACCTTAAGAGAACTATGGCCAACCTTAACAAATGGGGAGCAGGTGAGGACAACTCGTACCAAACATTGAGGTCAATGTATCGTGCTGTGCAAGGCAGGTACTATCAATACCTGCAACACGTAGTGAAAAATATTGGCGGCGTGCTTGCAGATAATGCTTTGCGGTCGGAGAATAAGAGTAATTATGTAGCGGTAAGCCGTATCCAGCAAGAAGAAGCCATGGACTATTTAAAAAAATACATGTTTATAGAACCAAAATGGCTATACCCTGAAGATGTGATGGCAAAAACTAAATTTAGTTTTGATACGGATGTTGAGGAGAGTTACAACGACCTGCTCGGCCGATTAATGTCTAAGTACTCTGCCTTGTCGAGGGTAGAAAATATTACCGGGGATAACGATTATACCGCTGCAGGTTTTTTAACAGATCTGCATCGCGCTATTTTCAAAGACATCGAAAATGGAAAAGCGATATCGCGCTACGACAGGATGCTGCAGCGGTCGTTTCTGAATTCCCTGCTTAGGCATGTAGATTATCCAGGTGCGTTTCCAAATAACGTCGACTTAAAAATGACCGAATTGCTACTCATTACCTCAAAAAAAGCTGAAGATGCTGCGGCTCTTCAAACCGACTTTATTTCTAAAAGTCACCTTACTGCCATTGCAAACATGGTGAAAGTCTGGAACACTGGAAAGAATGATGCTTATCTAATTAAATAACCTATAATGATGAAATATATATATACTACCCTGTTCACTGCCGCATTATTATTCCACGGAACATTTACAAAGGCACAGGTGATTAGTCAATCTTCAATAGCTGCTCCCCTGAAACCTGCAGCACCTGCGCCCGCAGCAGAGGGCGATGCAACCAAGAAAGAACCCATGGCTTTCGACAAGTTCTTTAAAAATAATATGACGATTACTCCTGGGGAGTTTCCTGTTTATCAGGATGGCTCAAAATATTTCCTGGAAGTACCCGCATCGGCATTAAATTCAGATCTTTTAATCATTGGCGATATTGCCCGTGGATACGGTAACAATATCGCCCAATCCTCGGGTGTGATCCGCTTAAGTAAAGGAACAGGCAACAACATCAATGTCACTAAAGAGATTTATAAAGAAGCAGCTTCACCCGATTTCAATCAGGGGATAGAAACGCTGGTTCAAAACTCGAACCTTGTTCCAGTTAGTTTTGTGATGCCGATAGAAGCTTTTGGTAAAACAAAAGGCAGTTACATTATCAATATTACCAGGCATTTGCTGGAAAGCGGTGAGCTGTTTTCTTTCAAAGAAGTAAGCGGGCTTAGCAGTTCTGATGCTGCACGCTCCGGTGTGCAAACCGTAAGGGCTTCAAAAAATGGTGTGGTGTTTAGCGTGCTTCGCACTCAAACTACACCGGGACAAAGTTACAATGGAAGCAAAGCGATAGACAAAGCTGTCGCTTTTGTGCTGGATCTTGTGATCCAGCGTTTGCCAGCTGCCCAGATGAACGTTCGCGAAGCAGATCCTAGAATCGGCTTTGGAACGGTTAATTATAATGATTTTGGGAAGAATCCCTACGGCGTAAGAAATGTAAAAGCAATTACAAAATGGAATGTTGGTGTCAAAGCTGTGGATCGGAAGCGTTATTTTGCTGGTGAACTGGTAGAACCAGAAAAGCAAATCAGGGTAATCATTGATCCGGCAACGCCTGCACTGTTTGTACCTTACATCAAAAAGGCCATACAGCAATGGAACAATGCTTTTGGGTCAGCGGGATTTAAGCAGGTATTGGTAGTGGCCACGGATCAAAATGACAGCTGGTTATCTTCGGGCAAGATGCTAATCAAATGGGGAAGTGCACAAAATGGACTAATAACCAATACCGTTACAGATCCACGTACAGGAGAGATTCTTGCAGCAAAAATGAATATTGATGTAAATGTATGTGATGATTTACTGCCATCTTATTTTGCCAAATGTGGTTTTAAAGATCCGCGGGTTATGAAAAATCTGTACGATCCCGCAGTAAGAGGGGAAATAATGGAATGGAAAGTGGCCCAGGGTTTAGGTCAACTCCTGGGTATGACTGCCAACCTGCATGGTAGTGCAGCTTATAGCCCACAACAACTCCGCTCGGGGGCCTGGTTAAAAGCCCATGGTTTTACATCTTCGATAACAGATGACCTGCAATTCAACTATGTGATACAGCCGGAAGATCAGGTCGAAATTTCGGGCCTGATACCACATGTTGGCGCATACGATAAAATGGCAATTGGTTGGGCATACCGGATATTCGCTAATCCTGCGGCAGAAAAGAAAACGCTGGAATCGCTGAAAATAGCTAATGCCGAACTACTTTTCCTCGAAGAAAATAAAAGCGATCCTTTTACCAGTAAGGGTGATTTATCATCAGATCTGTTAGCCGCTTCCGAACTGGGTATGAAAAACGTTCAGCTTTATTATCCGCAATTGGAAAAGCTTACATCTGCGATGGACGATAAGGATGAAGATTGGTCCAATTTTAAACTGCTGTCTAAAGCTTTTCAAATCAGCTACCAGTTGTATACCGATAATGTAGTCGGATATATTGGAGGGCTGTCTGTGCGTCCGGTACTTAAAGGTTATAATGATATTGGCGTGGTATATACACCCAAAAAGGATCAGCAAAAAGCAATGGCTTTGTTAAATCAGTGGTTTTTTAATGGTGCCCCTGACTGGATGCAAAGTAAAAAGCTAAACCAACTAAATTCAGAATCTGAATCTTTAAAGATGGGGAAAAGTACACAGGATGCCCTGAAGAAATTTATCACTCCTGAAGTGCTGAACAATCTGATCCAGGCAGAATATGCCTTGGGCGAGGAAGCTTATAGGGTAAGTGATCTTTTTAAAGACATAGATCATTACATTTTTAAAGATTTTAACCTAACAGCACCAGTAGATGAGTATCGCATGCTGATGCAAACCAATTTCATCTATGATCTTTCAGCGGCAGTGGCAAAGAATAATATTACCAGCGGATTAACAGATTCAAACGAAGTGCTTCACCTTTATTTCCTCCGGACCATGGAACAGCTCAATGTACTTGCGGTGAAACACCAGGATGTTTCCGCACGTGAACATTACAAAGTAATGAGACAACGAATCCAACGAAGCATGAATCAAAAAGCAAACTAGAACTAATGAAAAGATATAGCCTATTAATAATGTTCATGATGGCCACTGCCAGTTATGCGCAAAACAGAAGCATTAATTTTGCCACAACCTCTCTGAAGGAAGCTTTTAAACTGGCAAAAGCACAACACAAAATGATCTTTACAGATTGTTATACCGTATGGTGCGGACCGTGTAAAGGAATGGATAAATTGGTTTTTACGCAAGACAGTGTGGCCGACTTCTTCAACAGCCATTTTATCAATGTAAAAATGGATATGGAAAAAGGAGAAGGTCCCGAAGCATTAAAAAACTATGCTGTAGGTGCGTTTCCAACCTATTTATTGTTTGATGAAGACGGAAATCAAATTTATAAATTTGTGGGTGGGATGTCGGCAAATGAGTTTATGGCAAAAATCAGAATTGGCATGAATCCTAAAAACGAGATTGCCACAAGAGAGAAACGGTATACTGCGGGTGATCGCGACCATGCGTTGTTAAGGGCACTCATTAAACAAAAATTTAAGCAAAAAGAAGCAAAGGCTGGTCAGCGTATCACTGCAGAGTACTTTGCGTTGATGACCTCAGCAGAAAAGGTAAAACCTGAAAGCTGGTTCCTGTTTGGCGAGGGCTTTGATTCGCAGTTTATCTCTGATATCGGAAGCGTTAATTTTAATTACCTGTTGGCACATTACAAGGAATTTGCAGCTTCAAACAGCAAAGAAACTGTTGATAATAAGATCAATGCGACATTTAAAAAACTTGCTGGCAACTGCTTGGCAGGCTACTACTTTAAAAACCATCCTTATAACGAAGCTGAGTTTGAAGCGTATAAAAAGCAAATTAATGCCAGTCAGGTACCCGATAAAAAACAATTGATTGTCCTGGTTGATATTGCTATAGCAGCAGGTCAAAAAGATGTAAAAGCTGCGGGTAAATTACTTGCAGCTCATGTGGCTGAGTTTACCCAGAAAAACAAAGATGTGGTATTTGAGTATACTAATTTCTGTGCTTCTTTAGACCGTAGTTATCCCTATATGAAAGAGATTTATGAACAGGTGGCCAAAACCTCTAAAAATCCGTTTTTGGTTAAACATTGCGAGGATTATGTTAAAAGGATATCATTAAAACAAACTGCCAAAGATGAATAGACTAGGAGCATTTTTATGTTTGTTTTTATCCCTTTCCGGTCTTGCGCAAGTACCCGATTTTAAAGCTGCGGAAAAGTATGATGTACCAAACCTGCAAAAGCTGGTTGGATCTACCCAGGTTATTCCTTTTTTCTTAAAGAAAAGTAATAAATTTTGGTTTGCCACCAGCAAACCTTCGTCCCGCGCGCAATTATTAAATGAGGACAACCGATTTAAGGATTTAGCTGCTGCAAATAGCGGCGGAGAGGAGGTTGTAACAGTAAGTGTGAAAGGTGGGGCCTCGACCTCTTTGAATACAATAGACCTGGATCGGGGTAACTATTATATCGTTGACCCGGACAAGAAAAAAAAGCAACCACTATTTGACAAGGTGTCTATTGCTTACAGTTTGCAGAAACTTACTAAAGCTGCGCCAGTTAAAGCGGTTGTAAATTATAATCCGCAGTTTTCTGATGATGAGGAAACGGTGCAGGTTGGGTATAATGGCGAAACCTATGATTATAATTACACTACAAAAAAACTGGTAAAGCAGGTTAAAAAAGTAGTAGAAAAGCGCATCAGCTACGCTGTTGGTGCCTATTCTATGGATAAAAAGTGGTTATTATATGCGCGTAATCACAATTTAATCCTTAAAAACACCTTAGACACAACAGAATATCAATTGTCTGCTGACGGGGTGAAGAACTTTACTTTTTCGATCAATGACGATGATCGGTTTGCCAAATCCAACACCCCAACAGATGCAGTATGGTCGCCCAATTCAAAAACATTCTATGTTTTGCGCAAAGATATCCGCAAAGTAGAAACTTTAACGGTTGTCAACTCTTTAACAAGTATGAGCAGGCCTTATGTGAATACCTATAAATATGAGCTCCCGGGAGATAAAAACGTTGCACAATACCATTTTTATGTGGGTAATGCCGAAACGCATACCTTGAAAGAAATAAATATAGACCGTTGGCCAGATCAGGAAGTAGAAGTTTTGCGCAACCAAAATATTGACAAAGAAGTATTCTTGTTACGTAAAAAGAGAAGTCGTGAAGAGATGGAACTCTGTGCGGTGGACTTAACAACTGGATCACTTCGTGTGGTTATTAGTGAATTGAGTAAACCTTTCATCAACCAGGATCTTTTCAATGTGTCGGTTTTGAACAAGGGAAAAGACATTCTTTGGTGGAGCGATCGAACCGGATGGGGGCAATATTACCATTATGACAATTCAGGTAAGCTGTTAAACGCAGTTACTAAAGGTGACTGGACGGCAGGAAAAATTGCAGCAATAGACACCGCTAAACGCGAGCTCTATTTTTATGGATATGGCAAAGAGAAAGGGCGTAACCCCAATTATGCTTTTGTATATAAGACAGGGATTGATGGCGTTAAGGAGCCTCAGCTATTAACTCCTGAAGATGCTACACACGCAGTTTTTATTTCACCATCGAGAGCTTACTTTGTCGACAATTTCTCGCGGATAGACCTGGAGCCAAGTACCGTGCTCAGAGATAAAAATGGCAAGTTTGTGATGGAGGTATTAAAACCAGATATGAGCGAGTTGTATGCCTATGGATGGAAGAGACCGGAAATGTTTACTGTAAAAGCGAAAGATAGCATTACCGATCTTTACGGCTTGATGTGGAAACCCTTTAATTTCGATCCCAGCAAAAAGTACCCCATCATTTCTCAAGTATACCCGGGGCCTTTTACCGAAACCGTTTGGAATGATTTTACCATTTTTGACCGATACAACAATACCGCTCTGGCGCAAATGGGCTTCATAGTGGTGGTAATGGGGCACCGCGGAGGTTCACCTTATCGCAACGCTAAATATTACAAGTTTGGCTATGGAAATCTGAGGGACTATGCCCTTGAAGATGATAAATATGGATTGGAGCAGCTTGGAGCACGTTTTGACTATATTGATTTAAAAAAGGTCGGTATTTTTGGACATTCTGGTGGAGGAGCGATGTCTACCACCGCCTTGTGCACTTATCCTAATTTTTATAAGGTGGCGGTTTCTTCTTCCGGAAACCACGACAATACAATTTACAACCGTACCTGGGGCGAAAGCTACCAGGGCCTTGAAAAAAAAATGGATCTGAATCAAACATTGGCTAAAAATCTAAAAGGGCATTTATTATTGGTTACGGGAGAATCAGATCAAAATGTTAATCCCGCCGGTACTTACAGAATGGTCGATGCATTGATCAAAGCCAATAAAGATTTTGATTTACTGGTTCTACCTGGCCAAAGCCATACTTACGAAGAACCTTATAAAACCTATTTTCAACGGCGGCTTAGGAAGTATTTTGCAAAATATCTTTTAGAATAACACAAACAAGTGCTTTATGTCGAACACCCGCCATGTTATAAATGTTTGATCTTAATTTATTGATAATGAGTGGGAAATACTTGTTTTTTATGAAAAAAAAGGGGGAATCATAAGTGATTCCCCTCTGGGTGGAGTCGAAGGGTTTCGAACCCTTGTCCAGTTGTGTGATAAATTATGCCTTCTACATGCTTATTTTCCAATTAATTGTAGGGATCTGGCGGGCTGGAAACCGACCTAACCGTTCACCTTAGGTACTTTATCTCGCAACTGTACCGTACCTTACAATTGCCAGCGTTGTTATTTCGATGCCCCATATTCTAACCTAACATCGCAGCAGTCAGAGGGACAAAAGCTATTTAATTCTAAATTAAGCAGCTAAGGCGTAGTTATTTTCGCCAATTATAGTGTGAACGTTCTCTTTTAAGTGCTCTCCGTACAACGCACTGCATGCTAACATACTTAGCTTCACCCTGTCAAATCCATACGACCCCAGTAACGCCCTGATGGTGTGTGGTTAACTACTCCTTTCCAACCATCAGGACACAAATATACGAAAAATTATACCATAGTTCTACCTGGATACTGTTTTAATGCAATATCCAGACAATCCATAGCTTTATTCAAATCGTCGGTATTCAGCACATAGGCCATTCTTACCTGGTTTTTTCCGGAACCTTCAGTAGAGTAGAAGCCAGTTGCCGGAGCCATCATAACGGTCTCCCCATTGTTGTTGAAACTTTCCAGCATCCATTGACAAAACTGATCGGCATCATCAATAGGCAATTTAGCAACTACATAAAATGCGCCACCTGGATTAGGACAAAATACA
The DNA here is from genome assembly GCF_900100435.1 of Pedobacter sp. ok626. Taxonomy (GTDB): domain Bacteria; phylum Bacteroidota; class Bacteroidia; order Sphingobacteriales; family Sphingobacteriaceae; genus Pedobacter. The sequence continues at coordinate 368,430 of NZ_FNEX01000005.1, forward strand.
CCTTCCATCGCATTTAACCTTTTTACAAGGGTATCTCTACGTAAAGTGTATTCTTTGTTTACTGCCTCGAAATAACTATCTGGTGTATCAACAGCAGCTGTTCCAGCGATTTGTTCAACCATTCCCGGGCTTAATCTTGCTTGTGCAAATTTTAATCCTGATTTAATGATCTCTTTATTTTTAGTGATTAAGCAACCTAACCTTGCACCACAAGCACTGTAACGTTTAGATACAGTATCCAGAACGACTACATTTTCGTCCAGACCATCCATGTGCATAGGCGAGATAAATTCTCTGCCGTCATAGCAAAACTCACGATAAGCTTCGTCAGATAACAAGAACAGATCGTATTTTAGGCACAAAGCTTTTAAAGCTTCCAGTTCTTCTTTTGAATATAAATAGCCAGTAGGGTTATTTGGATTACAAATGATGATTGCTTTTGTGCGATCAGTGATCAGCTTTTCAAATTCTGCAATTGGAGGCAATGCAAAACCATTTTCAATATGAGATAAAATTGGTTTTACAACCACATTACTCATACACGCAAAACCATTGTAGTTGGCATAAAAAGGTTCAGGAATGATGATTTCATCACCTTCATTTACGCAGGTTTGCATGGCAATGGTAATGGCTTCAGAACCACCAACCGTTACCAGGATATCTTCGGGTGTAATGTTATACCCTAATTTATTGTAGTATTCAGTAAGTTTTGTTCTGTAGCTTAAAGTTCCTTCGGATGGAGTATAAGCCCAAACATTAAAGTCAATGTTCTTAATGGCATTCAACATGCCCTCAGGAGTCGCAATGTCTGGCTGACCGATATTTAAATGGTACACTTTTTTGCCTTCCTTTTTTGCCTGATCAGCAAATGGAGTTAGTTTTCTTATAGGCGAAGCAGGCATTTGTAGCCCTTTTTCTGAAATATTTGGCATGGTGGAAAATAAAGTCCCGTAATAATAAGTTAGTTTTTTTATGGGTACAAAAATAAAAAAAACCTCGTTGATTAACGAGGTTTTAATCAAATGTATCTTTTTGAATTCTATTTGCTGGCCGCCGCTACTGTTTCACCTTTAATGTACAATACTTTAGTTGTAGTTTTTGCATTAGAAGTAATGGTAATGCTTTTGCTAAATGGAAGTGCTGCACCAGTTGGATTGTAAGTAACTTTAATTACACCCGAATCACCTTTTTTAATTGGTGTTTGCGTATACTCAGGAACGGTACAGCCACATGTAGTCTCAACTTTAGTAATAATCAAAGGCTGATCTCCAATATTTGTGAACTTAAATTCAACCGTAGCCGGCTTGTTCACTGGGATTTTTCCGAAGTCATGACTTTCTTTGTCAAACTTGAATTCAGCAGGTTTAGACTGAGCATGAGTAGCCACACTTATACCAAGGATTAACGTGAATAGCAGAATTATTTTTCTCATTTTAATGTAGTTTTAGAACAAATTTAATGTTTTCATTTAGAATACAAAAAGTATTCCATGATATAAATTACCATTCACTGTTAAGTCATACTTTAGATTTTATGTATCTTTGCCGCATAATTGATTTGCTTATGATGCCAAATAGTAAACTTACCACAAATCCAATAGACGCCTCGGAGTTAAGTTTTGATGACTTCAAAACTATAGTCGTAAACGACTATAAAATAGCTTTTGAAAGTAGACAGGCTAGTTTATTGGGACGAAAGGAAGTGTTGACCGGCAAGGCTAAATTTGGGATTTTTGGTGATGGTAAGGAGCTTCCTCAGATCGCCATGGCAAAAGCCTTTAAAAATGGCGATTGGCGCTCTGGCTATTACAGGGATCAGACATTCGCCTTTGCAGCCGGTATTTGTACAATAAAAGAATTTTTTGCGCAGTTATACGCTAATCCAAGCGTTGAAGCAGATCCTGCATCCGCTGGAAGACAAATGAACTGTCACTTTGCAACCCGCTCAATCAACGAAGACGGTAGTTGGAAAGATTTAACAGAGATGAAGAATTGTTCTTCAGATATTGCGCCTACAGGTGGACAAATGGCAAGGTTAGTTGGACTGGCCTATGCTTCTAAATTATACAGACAGAATCCAGAACTGGAATATTTAAAGAATTTCTCAGTAAATGGAAATGAAGTCGCATTTGGTACAATAGGAAATGCATCTACATCTGAAGGTGTATTTTTTGAAGCCATTAATGCAGCAGGTGTTTTGCAGGTGCCTATGGCAATGTCTGTTTGGGATGATGGCTACGGAATTTCGGTTCCAGCAAAATATCAAACAACAAAAGAAGATATTTCTGAAATATTGAAAGGTTTTCAGCGTGATGAAAATGCCGCTGGTTACGAAATATTTAAAGTAAAAGGCTGGGATTACCCTGCATTATGCGAAACGTATCAGCGTGCAATAGATGTATGTAGGGATGAACATGTTCCTGTATTGATTCACGTCACCGAAGTGACACAGCCGCAAGGCCATTCTACTTCTGGTTCTCACGAACGTTATAAGGATAAAGCAAGATTAGAGTGGGAGAAAGAGTTTGACTGTATTGTTCAGATGCGTAAATGGATGCTGGAATCAGCAATCATAACGGAAGAAGAAATCGTAGAACTCGAAAACACGGCTAAAAAAATGGTTCGTGAAACCCAGAAAGAGGCCTGGAACGAATTTTTAGGTTCTATAAAGGCCGAAAAAGATCAGGTGATTGAGTTAATTAATGGTATGGCCAATGGCGATCCTGCGATTGTAAAAATTTCAAGTCTATTAGCCAATACTCCAGACGCTCAAAGAAGAGAAGTGATTTCTTCGGCAAGAAAGGCATTGCGTTTAACTGTAAAAGATTCTTCTACAGCAAGACAAAACCTTTTAACCTGGTACGACGCTCAAATTGGACTAAACGAGGACAGATATAATTCTAAATTGTTTACTGAAGGGGTTGATAGTCCATTTTTAGTAAATGAACTGAAACCAGTATTTAACGAGGAAAGTAAAATGGTTGACGGGCGCGAATTGTTAAACGCCTGTTTTGACTCAAACTTTGCACGCGACCAGCGATTGGTAGCCTTCGGTGAAGATTTAGGCGCCATTGGTGATGTAAATCAAGGTTTTGCAGGGTTACAAGCTAAATATGGTGATTTAAGAATTACTGATACAGGTATCAGAGAAATGACGATAGTAGGGCAGGGAATCGGCTTGGCTATGCGTGGTTTACGCCCTATTGCCGAAATCCAATACCTTGATTATTTGTTGTTCGCGCTTAATGTGTTAAGCGATGATTTGGCAAGTTTGTCATACCGTACTAAGGCAGGACAAAAAGCGCCTGTAATTGTCAGGACACGTGGACATAGATTAGAAGGAGTATGGCACTCAGGTTCGCCAATGGGCATGATCCTTGGCTCGCTTAGAGGCTTACATATATGTGTACCGCGCAACATGACGCAAGCGGCCGGTATGTACAATACCTTATTCAGATCTGACGAGCCCGCATTAGTGATCGAATGTTTGAATGGTTACCGTTTGAAAGAGAAATTACCTGAAAATGTAGGTGAGTATACTGTTCCACTTGGAAAAGCCGAGGTGATTAAAGAAGGAACTGATATTACTGTGGTTTCTTATGGTTCTACTTTAAGAATCGTAGAAGAAGCAGCTGAAGAGTTGGCACAATTGGGTATTTCTATTGAAATTGTCGATCCTCAAACGCTATTGCCATTTGATACAGATCAAATTTGTGCACAATCCTTAGCCAAAACAAATAAGTTATTGGTGGTTGATGAAGATGTGCCAGGTGGTGGAACAGCTTTCTTATTGCAACAGATTCTGGAAGAGCAAAAAGGTTATTATCATTTAGATGGACAGCCTAAGACGCTGAGTGCAAAAGCACACCGTCCGCCTTATGGATCTGATGGTGATTATTTCAGCAAACCATCTGTGGATGACGTGATTGAAACCATTTATAGTATGATGAATGAAAGTAACCCTGGTAAGTTTCCAGCTATTTTTTAAAGGACGTGACGTATAAATAAAACAAAACGAGCAAGCTATTAAAGCTTGCTCGTTTTGTTTCTAAGCAAATGATCTGCAAGTACCAGTGCAGCCATTGCCTCCACAATAACTACCGCTCTTGGTACAACACATGGATCATGTCTGCCTTTCCCCTTAATTTCCGCGGCTTCGCCAGCAGCATTAATGGTTTGTTGGTTATGCATAATCGTAGCAACAGGTTTAAAAGCAACAGTAAAGTTGATTTCCATTCCATTAGAAATGCCACCTTGTATACCACCAGAAAAATTAGTCAATGTTTTCGGCTGACCTTCATTCGCTAGAAAAATATCATTGTGTTCTGATCCTCTCATTTCACTACCCGTAAAGCCAGATCCATATTCAAAGCCATGTACGGCATTAATGCTCAACATCGCTTTGCCAAGATCTGCATGTAGTTTGTCAAATACAGGATCTCCTAATCCAACCGGACAATTTTTTACGATACAGCTTACCTTTCCGCCAACAGTATCACCATCTTTTCTTACGCTATCAATAAACTCGATCATCTGGTTAGCTGTAGCCGGATCAGCACAACGAACAATGTTGTCTTCTCTGGTTGCCAATAATTCAGCAATATTGCTGCCCTCTAAATTAGGCGCATCAATTTTTCCGACAGCAGATACGTGTGCAAAAATCTCAATGCCATGATGCTTTAGTAGCAATTTGGCAATCGCTCCTGCAGCTACACGAGCTGCGGTTTCTCTTGCTGAAGAACGGCCGCCACCGCGATGATCTCTGATCCCGTATTTGGCATCATAAGTGTAATCTGCATGAGAAGGACGATAAACATCGGTATTATGACTGTAATCTTTACTACGCTGATCTTCATTAGGGATCAGCATGGCTATTGGTGTGCCTGTACTTTTACCTTCAAATGTTCCGGATAAGATCTGAACAGTGTCGCTTTCTTTACGCTGTGTCGTGATTTTTGATTGTCCAGGTCTGCGCTTATCCAATTCTGACTGGATAAATTCCAGATCTATAGGTAGCTGTGCCGGACAACCATCAAGGATAACACCTATGGCTACTCCATGAGATTCACCAAAGGTTGTAATGCGAAATAATTGACCGAATGTATTACCTGCCATTTTAGAATTATTTAATATTTTGTTAAAATTAAACTTCTGTTACTGTAAAACCAGCTTTCTCCAAATCTTTCCAGAAATCAGGATATGACTTCTCCACCACCTGATAATCCTCCATTTCTACTTCATCGATAAACAGACTTAATGGCGCAAAAGCCATGGCCATCCGGTGATCGTCGTAGGTGTGGAATTGTACCTTTTTAGGGAAGCTTAGGTTGTCGCAATTCAAAGTATACACTTCATTATCCTCTATCAGGGAAACACCAATTTTAGCTAGTTCCTGCTGTAAAGCAAGTACACGGTTGGTTTCCTTTATTTTTAAGGTTTCTAATCCGGTAAAGGAAAGATTTAAGCCCTTTGCTGCGGCACAAACGATAATAGTTTGTGCTAAATCCGGACAGTCCTTTAAATTCAATACTTCTGTTATAGCAATAGAAGTCCCCGATTTTAATGCAATTCCATTGGCAGTTTGCGAACTGCGTACACCAAAAGGAATCATAATATCCCTGATCTTACTATCGCCTTGTAGACTTTTCTCCTTTAGATGTGGTAAAGCGATGCTACCTTGATCTGCCAATGCAACAATGCTGTACCAATAAGAAGCAGCGCTCCAATCTGGCTCTACAGTTAACTTGCAGGGTTTGAAAGGTTGGTTGTCGATGTGGATGGTATTGTTATCCCAGGAGTGTTTAATTCCTGCTTCTTCGAGCATACTTAAGGTCATTTCCAAATATGGTCTCGAAGTTAACTCACCTTCAATTTCTAAAGATAAGCCCATTGGCAAAGAAGGGGCGATCATTAAAAGTGCAGACAAATATTGACTGCTAATGTTCCCCTGAATTTTAACAGTTCTATTGATTTGCCTGAAATTATTGCTGATGTCGAGCGGAGGGAAGCCATCCTGCCCGGCATAACTAATACCAGCGCCAAGTTTTTGTAAAGCTTCAACCAATAGTTTTATTGGTCGTTCTTTCATCCTGCCAGAACCTGTCAGGTGATATGTACCGTTTGCAATGGAGAGGTAAGCGGTTAAAAAACGCATTGCTGTACCTGCATGGCCTACATTTACTGTCATGTAGGCATCTCCATTGTGTGCTTTTACCTGATTAAGTATATTATTCAAGGTCACTGTATCCACCGCATCAGATAAATTATTGACCTCAACGATTCCTTTTGACAGGGCGCTGATGATCAGCGCCCTATTGCTTTCGCTTTTAGAACCGGTTAAGGCAATTTCAGCATTTATATCTTTAATCCCTTTAAAAGAAACAATTGCGTTTTGACTCATTGTTAAGCTTTAACTTCTGCGTGTGCTTCTGCTGCAATGCCTTTTTCAGCTTTACCAGCATTCATAATTTCAGTTTGTTTACGAATAGATTCTCCATGAACCAATTCCAGGAACTTCTCAGTAAAGTTTAAATCTAGTTTTAAAGCTTTAGCAAATGCAGCGCCTTTTTGAATGATGGCATCCCAACGGTTTACTTGTAAAATGGTTACCTGGTTATCGCGTTTAAATTCACCGATTTTACCAACAATAGCCATACGCTCACCTAATTTTTGCAATAAAAGGTCGTCAATTTTGTCGATTTGCTTACGTAAGTCAGCCAATTGATCTATAAAAGCTTCGTTTTTAGATTCTGGTTCACGAACAGTTAAGCGTTCAGCCAGTTCACCAAGTGCAGCAGGAGTAACTTGTTGTTTAGCATCAGTCCATGCTACCGAAGGATCTACGTGCGACTCGATCATTAAGCCTTGCATATCTAAATCCAATGCTTTCTGAGAAATGTAAGGGATCAATTCGCGGTTACCGCAGATATGACTTGGATCGTTGATGATTGGAAGATCAGGACATAAAGTTTTCAATTGAATAGCCAGTTCCCACATTGGTTCGTTACGGAATGAGCTTTTCTCGAATGAAGAGAAACCACGGTGAATAGCTCCTAATTTAGTGATACCAGCACCGTTAAGGCGTTCTAGAGCACCAATCCATAGTTGAAGATCAGGGTTAACCGGATTTTTAACCAATACAGGAACGTCAACACCTCTTAAAGCATCAGCAATTTCCTGAACACAGAATGGGTTTACAGTAGAACGTGCACCAATCCAAAGGATATCCACACCTGCTGCCAATGCTTCTTCAACGTGTTTTGCGTTAGCTACTTCCACTGCTGTAGGCAATCCAGTTTCTAATTTTGCTCTTTTTAACCACTCTAATCCTATGCTACCAATTCCTTCAAATTCTCCCGGACGAGTACGTGGTTTCCAGATACCAGCTCTTAAAACAGATACTTTACCTGTTGCAGCCAATAAATGTGCAGTGGTTAACAATTGTTCTTCAGTTTCTGCACTACATGGTCCAGAAATGATTAGTGGTTCGTTTTTCGTGTCAAGCCAAGTATTTAATGGCTGGATGTTTAATTGTAGTTTCATTTTTTTGGGGTTTAAATTGTTGTTTTTGTATTTTACGAAGGACTGTTTTTTGAAGACTATACTTGATCGTTCTTCTTGTATTCGCCCATGATGTTAAAGTTTACTGTGTATTTTAATGCCTGACGGATGGCCTTGTCATAATTTTCTGTGCTGGTCCACTCCATGTCTACATAGAAGTAATACTCGTTGCGTTTTCCTAAAACCGGCATACTTTGGATCTTAGTTAAGTTTACCTGTTGCTCAGCAAATATGTTAAGGACTTTAGATAAGGCGCCTACATGATTGCCAACCTGGAAACAGATGGAGGCTTTATTACTATCTTCCATTTCGGCAGTTTTGTCTAGTTTAAGAATCAGAAAACGGGTATAGTTCTTTTTGTTCGATTCAATTCGTCTTTCGATGATGTTTAAGCCGTATAATTCTGCTGCAAGCGTGTTGGCAATCGCAACGGTATCCGTTAATTGCTCTTCTTTGATTTTTTTAGCACAAGCAGCAGTATCGTTGCCTTCAATCACCTGAATATGTGGGTAATCGTAAAAGAAATCTACACACTGGCGAATCGCAATGGGGTGGGAGGTAGCAAATTTTACATCTTCAAATTTTACACCAGGCAAAGCCATCAAATGCAATTGTATAGGCAGGTATACTTCGCCTACTACTGCAAAATTGTATTCACGGATTAAGGTGTAATTCGGCAATAGACTGCCTGCGATAGAGTTTTCGATGGCCATGACAACAAAGTCTGATTCCCTTTTTTCTAAACTCTCGCAAGTCTGCTTAAATGAGTTACATTCAATAGTTTGAATGTCCTTTCCGAAAAATTTGAATGCAGCTTCTTCGTGAAAAGATGCCTTGATGCCTTGAATTGCTACTCTTGTTGCTTGCTTCATTGGATTAGTTTTTGCCTTTTTTTATTGGTTTCTGGTTGCGTTAAAACAAAAAAAAAGTCCCGGCGTTTGGCCGGGACTTTCGTATACATTTATCGTGTTGATATCAGTGCATATTAGTCCCGGCTCTTACTAAAATAGTAGAAGTAACCAAACCAATATGTAGTGATATTATTCATCTTTTCTTTTTGTCGTTTTGTCAAATGTACAAACAAAATTTTATTTGTCAATAGTTAATTAAAAAAAATATTTTTTTGTTGCACATGTGCGCTATCGTGGTAGTCAAAACTTTAGCGATATCTATTAACCCTGAATGGCATTAAAGTAAGCAAAACTTGCTAATATGTCATTTTCCGATACTCTACAGTTATAATCACATTTACCAATGCTGCTTAGCAATGAAAACATGATTTGACCATTTTCATTCTTCTTATCACTCTGCATAAACTCCATCAGATCCTTAAAACTATCTTCTTTGATGTGGTACGCAGGGTAGAGCTTGCTGATATAGCTGGTCACATCTTCCAGGTCATCCGCGCTTAGCGTATTGTTTTTGCTGGATAAGAAAGCCTCGCAAATCATTCCTATAGCAATGGCTTCCCCATGTGTTAATGGCTTTTCATCGTTAATCAAGGCATAAGTCTCCACAGCGTGCCCGATGGTATGTCCAAAGTTCAGGATCTTTCTTAATCCTTTTTCATGTGGATCTTCGGTAACGACTTCGTTCTTTATCTCTACCGAACGGTAAATGGCTTGAGATTCAATGTTCTGGTAATCACTGTTTTTTAGCTCATTGTAATAATTGCGGTCTACAATTAAACCATGTTTAATCATTTCAGCAAAGCCTGATAGCAATTCCCTTTGTGGCAATGTTTTTAAAAAGGCTGTTTCAATGAAAACGGCTTGTGGTAGGGTAAAGGTTCCTACCATATTTTTAACATTGTCTACATCGATACCCGTTTTACCACCTACAGAAGCATCAACCTGCGAAAGTAGGGTAGTTGGGATATTAATGAAGTCGATTCCTCTCTTGTAGGTTGAAGCTACAAATCCACCCATATCAGTAATTACGCCACCACCGAGGTTAATCATTAAGCATTTACGGTCTGCACCAAAATCAAGTAATGTTTTCCAGATGCCGATACAGAAATCTATATTCTTATTTTCTTCACCTGGATCGGTCTCTATGAGGTCAAAACCATTATAATCATCCAGCATTTCCTGGAATAGGGGTAAACAAACTTCCGAAGTGGTGCTGTCGGCAAATACAAATATCTTACTGTATTTTCCCGATTCTAGTATCTCTGCAAGAGGCGCCAACTGTGTTTCGAAATGAATCGTATGGCCTGCGCTATCTAATTTATTCATTAAACTACTGTTATTTTTTGTCCCATAAAATCAATTACATCGCCAACGCGAACTTTTAATCTTTTACGGTAATCAACTTCTCCGTTGTATTTTACCAAACCATCTTCAACAACGGTCTGCGCTTCTCCGCCACTCTGAACCAGTCCTGTTGCTTTTAATAATTGAATAAGGGGAATAAATTCGCCTTCTAATTTAAATTTTATCATCGCAAGGCAAACTTACAATTAATTATAAAGTGTTTTACCACCAATAGCATGGGAATTTATACTTTTGCAAGCAAAATGACTAACTGATATTCGTAAATGGAACTATCCCCCAAAAAATCATTGAATTTTGATGATACTGAAATTGCTTTCCGCAATAAATCAAATAATGAATTAAATGCTGCCTATTGGTTATTCAAGTTGATTAGCAGTAACTTTTTAACAAAAATCGGCCCTCCAATCACTAATTTTTTCCTTAACATAGGCTTACCAATTAAAGGGGTAATTAAAGCTACTATATTTAAACACTTCTGCGGTGGTGAAACTATTGCAGAGTGCGAGCATACCATCGAACAGCTTGCAATTGGCCAGGTTGGGACCATTTTAGATTATTCTGTAGAAGGAGAAGAGGAAGAGGCTGTTTTTGATTTTACATGTGCCGAAATTATAAGAACGATTGAGCGCGCTGCCGGGGACAAGCGGATTCCTGTTACCGTATTTAAAGTTACGGGTATTGGCCGCTTTGGTTTGCTGGAGAAATTGGATGCGAAAAAAGAATTGACAACTGCTGAACAGGCAGAATTTGAAAAGGTGAAAGCGCGCTGCGAGAGAATCTGCAGAATGGCCTATGATAAAAATGTCCCAATCATGGTTGATGCTGAGGAGACCTGGATTCAAGATACGATTGATGAATTGGCTATAGATATGATGCGTTTATTTAACCAAAAAAGCATCATCGTATACAATACTTATCAAATGTACCGTCATGATAAGTTGGCTGATATGAAAGCGGATCACTTGATTGCTAAAGCTTCTGGCTTTATTTTAGGTGTGAAAATGGTGCGTGGTGCTTACATGGAGAAAGAACGTAAAAGGGCAGAGGAAATGGGTTACCCGTCACCGATACAGCCTGATAAAGCAGCTTCTGATCGTGATTATGATGCTTCTTTAAATTACTGCATGGAGTATATTAATGAGATTGCTATTGTTTGTGGAACGCACAATGAAAATAGCTGTCGCGTTTTGGCTCAATTACTAGACAAACATGGAATAGCTCACAATCATCCACACGTTTATTTTGCTCAATTGTTGGGGATGAGTGATAATTTAAGTTTCAATTTGTCTGATGCAGGTTATAATGTGACCAAGTATGTTCCATATGGTCCAATTGAAGCCGTTATGCCGTACTTGTTTAGACGAGCGCAGGAGAATACTTCAGTAGCGGGGCAAACGAGCAGAGAGCTTGGTTTAATTGTGAAAGAGAAGCAACGTAGAAGACTATAATAAAGGTTTAACCTTTATTATAGAAAAGGCAGCTGAGATATCATCAGCTGCCTTTTTTTTTGAATTCTCTATACTGTTTTATAAGATTTGATGCTCGATCAATACCTGTTCTAATTCTTTAGGGTGTTTGGTCATGAGTAGTGTATTTAATCCTGCTAGCTTGGCACCTTCAATATGTTGTGGACTATCATCTATAAATAAAGTCTCGGCAGGATTTAGGTTATTCTCGCGGATTACCTGTTCAAATATTTCTACGTTTGGCTTACGCAGAAACATGTGTTGAGAATAGTAAGCCTTTTCAAACAGACCGCTATTGTCGGGCATGTTAAACTCTCTTTTCAGATAGTCTACAATGTAGTTGTAATGGGTTTCGTTGTTATTACTCAATAAAAAAGTGCGGTATTTTTCTTTTACTTTCAGCAACACATCGTGAATTCCGGGGGGAACGCCAATTAATAAACTGTTCCATGCAACATCAATTTCTTCGTCCGTTAGATTATTATTTCCTGCGGCTTCACGAATTCCTACTCTAAATTGGGCAGGAGTAATGGCGGCGGTCTCAAAATCGTTAAAAAGATTGTGGTGACTTTTATGTGCGAAAAATTCTGTGCTGTTTGTAATACCTAGTTGTAATAGAGCGTCTTGTGTCCTTTTGAAGTCTATTTCGAAAATAACATTGCCGTAATCGAATATAATATTTTTAATTTTTTGCATAAAAGTGTTTCAAATTTGAATGTAAATATGTAACATTGCACTCGCAAAATCAAACAGATTTTCGCGGGCCATTAGCTCAGTTGGTTAGAGTAGAAGACTCATAATCTTTTGGTCGATGGTTCGAGCCCATCATGGCCCACAAAAAAAACCTCGGTAGTACAGAAAACTACTGAGGTTTTTTGCTTTATTTTTCTAAAGACTAATCAGCTTAGAAGAGGAGGTTTATAATATCTATTAAAAAAGATGAGATAGGCAATAGTCAGGCAAACAAAAGCTATTAAGTCACTTCCTCCGCAGACAAGTCCGTAAAATAGCAGTACAAAAAAGGCGAAAACCCAGATTAGGTATCTGAAAATTCTGAGCCCGGTAAGTAATGGAAGTGAATTAAAAAGCAGCGCAATGCTCAACCCTGTAAAAACACTATACAAGGCAGTCCATAAAGGAAATTTAGAAAATAGCCAAAGTGTTTCTGGTATGGTTAACAAAACCCAAATCATGGAAAAACTTATAAAACGTTGAAAGCGGCCGATAGGTAAGTTGCGCATCAAACGGAGTTTGTTCTCCTGAAAATAGTTTGACTGGTAAATCAAAAAACTATGCACAGTAACTATTGCAAGTATAAATATTAAGGGTAATCTATCGTCATTTAATGCCATTGTGGAAATATTGATCATTCCCATGATGATTAGACATGAACAGAGTTTGGTAAGCGCAAAAGAAAGCTTGCCGCTGTTTAATAGCTGATAAAGAAATAACGTGGAGATATTCTTTTTGCGACCTGAGATAAGTTGAAGTAGTACGCTATTTGAATTTGATCGCTCTAATTGGTTTATGAATTTTAAATATACAAGTGCACTCAGGCAAATTAAGATCAAAATAAAAACAAAGGTGATCGCTGGAATTAAAAAGGAATCATATATCAGGCCAAGGATTGTTGCAAATAGCCAATATCCAATCAGTGGTAACGAAATCATCAATTGGACATAACACCAGGCAAAAAACTGAGCTGCTTTGCTAGAGGATGTAATACTGTAATAAAGAAACTTGAATTGATTTTTCTTTAGTTCTTGCCCGATGAACTGCCAACTCTTAACGGTATAAAATATCCAAAGTACAAAGACTGCAACCATAATAGCTGGTGAAGTCAGGAAAGTCATCATTAACATCAAGTGGTAGAAAACAGATTCCTCTTTTTTGTAAATCCCTGCTGTTTTGATAAAAAAGCAATAGCTGATTACTGTTACAAAAAAGAAAATGAGTATTCCCGAATGTTCTTTGTAAAACCTCCAGGCAAAAGATTTTGTCAAAACAGTTATGATTGGTGACTTCATTTGCTTAACGATAATTGCTTGTCATTAATGGAGAGTATGGCATCTACCGGGATACCTGATCCATCCAGAGACTGGTGTGAAGCCAGTACAAAACTAGTGTCTTCTGATTTGTTTCTTTCAATAATCCAGTTGTAAAGTACTTCCAGAGAAGTTAAATCTACTGTGATCAGTGGTTCATCTAGTAAAATGAGTTTTGGCTTCCCCATAAAAGCCAATATCAAAGAAAGTTTTTTCAGCATACCACTAGAGTAAGTGACTAAAGGTTGGTCCAGATATGGTTGAAGACCAATTGTCTGAGTGTAAAATTCCTTTTGTTCGTTTGTTCCACTCTTAGCTTCAGCAAACATATCGATTAGCTCTTTTCCAGTAAGAAATTCAGGGAAGACAGGTTCAGCTTCGGCGAAATTTACCAACCTGCGATATTCGCGCTTATTTTTTTTTACACTAACTAGCTTGTCCAGTAAAACATCACCTTCAAAATGTAAAATACCGGCTAAAGATTTCAGTAAGGTGCTCTTTCCTGAGCCATTTGCACCTTTAAGCCAATAAATCCCTTTATTTAAGCTCATTTCGTGTATATCTAGAACCTTTGTTTCCTGATATTTCTTTATGAATTTATTGAAAGTTAGCATGATTTTGAGACACAGAATTATTGCATTTGTTACAATGTGGCTTATTTGTCAGTTACTTACATGTGATTCTGTACTATTTTTCATAGTCGAATAAAAGAGTGGAATTGCTTTATTTATTTAGGTCGTTTGAAAGAAAATCACCATTATTTATTTTTTCAAAAAAATCGGCCATTAAAGCTAAATCAGATAGGGAAAAGTTCGAAATTTGTGCACTAGCGACCACAGCTTAAAAAGCCGTTTTTCAGAAAAGAAGAACGGCTTTTTTGTTTGTGGTATTTTAGGTAGGTTTATGCATCCTATAAAATACTTATGACTACTCAAGAGTTTATAATTGAAATTAACAAGGTGATGATCAAAAGTCTTGATGACTTTATAACTCTTGAACGAATTGATAAATTGACAGATCTTTTAAGAATGAATAGTGACGGGTATTTAACTGAAGAATAAATAGTATAAGAAGGGCAGTATAGGTTTTCTACCTCATCTGCCTTGGTTTCTAGTGCTCAGTCGTAAATAAAAAAGTAGACTGTCCCTGGTCAGGATACAAAGCACTTCTAAGGTGTAATTTATATATTAGTATAATGAAATATGCTCTAATGAAATTAAACCCCGCATTCCTTTTTCTGTCAACAGCATTTTTTTCTTTATTAATTGGCTTTTGGACTAAGAAACAAACAATTGATGTTAACATTCACGACACGTATTATGTCATTGGACACTTATATATTGCTGTTTTGCTATGTCTCTTCACAGGATTAACTGGTTTAATTTATCTTGGATTAGAAAGGATTAAACGACCCATCAAATTAAAAACGGGATACTGGCATTTTTGTTTTTTTACAGCTGGATTTTTGATTTTAGTCCCCGCGTTTGGTTTAAAAATATTAACGAACTCACCTTCTGTAGCACCAATATTTGTGTTAGCTGGCATTCTTCTGGTTTTTACAAGCATGGTTATTTTTCTCTTCGGGCTAGTACGAGCATTTTTTTACGCAAACTAATATGAAATTGGTACAGAACGTTACCTAATCATTTATCAAACAAATTGCTGATACAATTTTTAAAAAGTTGTGACGAAATCGTTAAAAAATATCCTTTAAGCGGAAAACGAAAATAGTTTTTTACATTTGTAAATATATCAACTGTTTAAGTCTTGAGTCATGTAATATCATTTCGCATATAATGTTAAATGACCTTTCCCAGCCGGGGAGGGAGTAATTACTATTTTTTTAATTTTACTTATTACAATATGGCTATTTCACAAAAATATGGTCGTACTTTTCACTATCCGTTTTCGCCGGGGACAACGAGCGATGATAGGATTCAGCACGACTATTGGAAATATTTACAACAAATACCGACGCTAATACATACTGAGAAACTAGACGGAGAGAATAACTGTTTGTCAAAACATGGTGTATTTGCCCGCTCACATGCCGCTCCAACTACATCGCCCTGGACAGAGAGTCTCAGACGGTTTTGGCAACTCGTTAAATATGATCTTGGCGATCTGGAGTTCTTTATGGAGAACCTGTATGCAATCCATTCTATAGAATACCGGAATTTAGAACATCATTTTTATGTATTTGGGATTCGCGAACATGATCGTTGGTTAAGTTGGGAAGAAACTCAGTTTTATGCTAATCTAATCGATTTGTCCACAGTTCCGGTTATTAAAACGGAACAGAAACCGGAAAATAAAGAGCTGTTTGAAAGAGAAATGTTGACCTTGGTTAATGGTTCAGGTACGTTTGATCCTTATGATGTTCAACACAAAGTAAAAGCGACTATGGAAGGGATCGTTACTAGGAATGCTGACGGATACACCGCAGATGATTTTGCGCAAAATGTATTTAAATATGTGCGTAAAGGACATGTTAAAACAGATGAACATTGGACAAGAAACTGGAAACGTGCATCATTAATATACGAAGGAGGTAGTTATGT
>NZ_FNEX01000030.1 GCF_900100435.1 Pedobacter sp. ok626
GAGTAATCCCAGGTTGTGCTAAAATCAACCTTCATCGAGATCGGGACGGTTAACACATCATTTATCGCTCTCCAGTAAACTTCATATTTTACGGAATTTACTGTGGAAGAATAACCAAAATAATAAAGTGGACTAGGACTAGCTGTAATGCTACCGGTTTGCTTATCGATATAACGATTCCCAAAAGGGTCCTGTTTGAGCCTTACAAAAGGATTTGCAGGCGTTCGCAGGGTATTGGTATTTTCCCCCTGTAAAATCACTGTTGGGATTTTATTTTCCATGAGCTGATATCCAATTTTGTTCACTACATAAGCAATCCCATTACTTAGCAGGCGTGTTTCCACAATAGCACTCTTATCTAAATGAATCCTAACCCCCGTTACTGCGGTCATCGAATCAGGAAGTTCATTGATCTTATAGACTTTGTTTACCGCCAGATCGCGCACTACACTCCATTTGGTAAGTGTGTCTGCCAGCAGCGCATTGGGATGTAGATTATAAATCCCAAGCTTACTGCTTTCCGCAGTAAATGCAGCATCATTTAAGATGATGTAAGTGAACAAGCTATCTTCACTACTTAGATCAGCAATCCTTTGAAAATACTGGTTTTTAAGCACCTTAAAGGTCGTCCCTTCCTGATAAACTCCTTTTTGCGTTACCGGATCCTTATATAGGAGCACGCCCTTACTCGTATCCAACTCCATATGTTCCAGCCCTTTGATAAATGCAGCCTGCAAACCACCCGAAACAGCTGACTGCAAAAACTCCCAGGCATTTGGCTTTGGGGTAGATATCCCATCCACAACATGCAATACCCCATTTTTGACATACACATCTGCAGCAGTAATAGTAGACTCTTCGAATGTGGTTTTGGTAAATGTGGTGTTCTTACCGTTTAACATCCTTACAATCAATGAAGGCTTCGGATTTGCAGTAAAATAGCTCTGTTCTGCGATGCAATTGCCGACAAAAAGCTTTAATGCAACATCGTCATTCACAATTGCGTTATCCAGAGTTTTCAATGCCTCGTTGCTTGGTGCCCATACTGTATAATTTTTGGACGATTTGAGCACCGCATCATAACCTGTTTTCACAAGATAGGAGTTGAAAGTACTTAAATTGGGCTCAGCGCTGATCTGTTCAGAAAGTGTCTGATCCAGTCTGGCTATATTTAACTCATTGTGGTCTTTCCAGGCATCTTTGCAGCCGGCAAAACTTATGGCGGCAAGCAGAAATACTATAATGAGATATCTGGTTTTAAATTTGGTCATCTTTCAGGTTCTATGATTTCTAAATCTTTTTCTTGGGCAAATTATGGGGCAAGGATCTTTGTGCCATCAGGCTTATATTTCGGATATTGTTGATCCTCGTTGATTGGAATAAACTGTATCATATCAATATTATTGGTAGTTTGCTTACCATTTATAGCCTTCAATCTCAACCAGTAACGTCCAGTTTGACCAATGTCTGCCACCCCCATTAATTTCGCAACCTGTGAACCACTGGTGTTCTCCATATATGTTTTAAAACCTATTGCTTCTTCCGCCTCGGCATCAATTACAGTTACGCCGTTAACCGTTTTATTGATCCCTGGTCGTTTCGCTATAAAACTGAGTATACGTGGGTTAGACAAAGGAACACGGTCTATCGATCCATCAACACCAATCAGGGCCTGAACTTCAGCTGTGGTCGTTCCACCTTGTTGCTGCGTATAATATCCGATCCATACTTTATACTTTCCTTTGATCAACAGAGGCGTTTTGAACTCTACCCATTCGGCCCTGTTTGACTCTCCCCCTGCTGCTAGTGGAACAACCAGCACATCCAGGTTGAGCGACGTTTTAGAAGTACTTTGTCCAGTCCCATAACGATAGATAAGTAAGTCCTCAGGGCCAGAAAATCTAACATCAGTTAGTGCTGCTGCTTCCCCAACGGTGAATTGATAGGTCTGCCTTTTATAATATTGGGTATTTTTAATGAGTTCCGGAAATGAAGCCACATCAAAATCAACCCGATAAGGAGACCTCAGTTTAATGGCAAAATGCGCGGAGGATTGATGAACAACACCGTTTGTTGTGGTCACATCACTTTTATCTCTAAGTAAAGAGAAACCTCTTTCATAAACCCCATTAAAGGTATCATCATTCATCATCGCGGTTTCTCCTGTCAACTTGGACGTTAACACTTCTAAAGGGGCTAAAGTATTATGTGCACTGGATGTGATGATGTCTGCCAGGTATTTAGCCTCATACAAAATGTGATAATCCAAAAATAGGTGAAGACTATCCGTAGCTAATTTGGGATTTCCTGTATTTGAAAATTTAGCTTTCAATGCCGCATAACTATTGATACCTGCAGCCTTAAAGACCTCATCAGTTTCAGCAATTACAGTCAACCATTTCTTCTTCTCATCAGGATTATTAGCTGGAAGAATATTCAATTGATCATACAAACCTGTTTCCTTTAAAGCCTGGGTAAATATTGAATATTGCGGATTAGCTTCAATAGTTTGAGCCAAACTCAATGTTGCCGGACTTAAAACATGGTCAATACTATGGATCAATCCATTCCCAACGGAAATATTTGATTTAACAATGTTCGCTTGCCTGTTGATTCTGATTTTGGTTATCCCGCCTACATTTTCTGATGATGTGGTTAGATATTGGCCAAACATAGTCAGGTTAAATAGTTTACCGTCGGTAAACCGGGATGTAGGTATGGAATCCTCTAACAAATGTAAACGGATAAAGCTTTTCCAGTCATCTGCACTGATCTCTTCTACAGCCGCCTTTCCCTTTTCCTGCAAATATGTTTTAATCGCTGTATTTGTGGGCGCAAACAAAGTGTACGAGCCATAAGCATTTAAAAAAGAAGCTGTTCCAGACAAGCTCAACACCTTCGTCAGTTCTGAAAAATCATCAGGATTGCTCTTCAGATATTGAGTCATATTGACAGCATTTGACGTACTGCGTACCAATGAGTCTTTATTGCAAGCGCAAAGACAAAGAAAGATACTAAACAAGCTCAGCAGCATTATTTTAACATTCCGTTTCATAACTATATATTTTTGGTTAGCGGTTTATTGATAAAATGGATTTTGTATCAGCCCTTTATTGGTTTGCAATTCATATGCATAAATTGGGAAATAATGGCTTCTATGATCTTTATACTTATTGATGACTGTTTGCTGCTTACTGGGTTGTGCACTTGCAGAAACGATATCCAACAATAGTTTTTCATTGGCATAGTTGTTTCTTTTGGCATTTCGCAGAATGTCGTACCAACGTTTGCCTTCAAAGGCAAACTCGCGGGCACGCTCTTCAAAAATGTATAAAGAAAGGTTTTCTGTATTGGCTGGATCAGGGACCTCTATAGCTTTTCCATCCACATTACTTAATGCATGGCGTGAAGTTCTGATGCGACCAACCAAATCAATTGCCACCTGCCCATTTGCAGCATTACCTGGCGACACCCAGGTCAAGGCTTCTGCTTTCATTAACAGCACATCGGAATAACGATAAACAAACCAATGTGCATACGAAGTAACCGATGTTCTTTGTCCGGTATACTTTAGAATGCTGGCATTGGCTTCCGACATAGAAGTTCCATTACCGCGAACATCAACATTTAAAAAATCTAATGCATCTGTACCATATAGCCCCCCCTCTGCAATCCAGTTTGCTGCTTTAAACTCTGTTCCCGATAGGCCAAACATCGGGGCAAAAGGATTTAACTTTTGATTGTCAAACTGGAATTCAAAAATATTTTCAACCGAGTTGCCATTATAATAAACGTTATTGTAAAAATCAAACTGTGGCGTCCCTGCTGGAAGTAATTGATATTTACCTGAAGCGATGACTTTATCACAAGCATCAATAGACTTTTGATATTCTTCATTCCACAGATATACATCTGCCAATGCCGTATAAGCCGTAAACTTGGTAAACCTACCACGGTCTTCGGCCATGTTGCCATAAGTAACCTGTCCATTTTCAGCACCAAATGTCAAATCGCTTACAATTTGCTGATAAACTTCCTGCTGACTTTTCTTAGCGATAGCGGCAACCTGGGTATCGTTATAGGTGGGTTCCAGTTTCAAGGGGACTTCACCAAAAGAGCGTAACAAATAAAAATACATCAATCCACGTAGGGAATGTACTTCTGCGAGGTAAGCATTTAATGCCGTTTGACTAAGGGTTTTATCATTAGCCATCACATCGGGTCCAAACTTAATAACGGTATTACAAAAATTGATGGTCTTGTATACGGCTTCCCAATTCACAAAAATATTATTGGCAGAAGTTTGTGTACGCATCATATCCAGCTCATCACGCATGGTCGCATTTAGCAGGGCTTCATCATCCTCAGTAGCCAATTCCAATCCTGGAACCACCATATCGCCCCTCAGTTCCCCCCAAATAAAAAGGTATTTGGCAAGTGGTATGGTGCTTCCTCCCAATAATGAAGCATAACAACCCATTACCGCAGCATCCAACTGTTCTTTGGTTTTCCAGTATTCCTGGCGAGTTAAACCATCCTGAGGCTGCAAATCCAGCCATTTGCTACATGAAGTTCCCAATACACTGATCATCGTAACCAGAACAAGGAGGGTATATCTTATATTTCTTTTCATATCAAATCAATTAAAAACCAATAGTTAAACCAAGCGTAAAAGTCATGGAAGGTGGTGTTAACGCATCATCTTCAGCATATTTAAACGGGCTATTCTCGCCACTGGAAGTCACATCAGGATTTTGTCCGGTATAGTTGGTCCATGTATACAAATTCTGGCCTGTTATATATACGCTACCACTCTTCATCTTAAATCGTTTCAAGATATCACTGGTCAGGTTGTACCTTAAGGTAACCGAGCTTAAACGAATAAAAGAGGCATCTTCAACATAGCGGTCAGAACCCAGCCAGTTATAACCAGTTCCATACAACGCCCTTGGCATATCGGTCACATCACCTGGATTGCGCCAGCGTCTAAGCACAGCTGTACTTTGGTTATTTACACCTGCCATATTGGTTGTGGTAATTTTAGCCTTGTTTACGATATCGTAACCATACCTGTAGCTGAAAAAGGCCTGAAGCTTTAAATTCCCCTTAAACGTTATATTTGGGCCAAAGCCCCCTGTGAACTTAGGGACACTGTTTCCCAGGTAAACCATATCCTTTTCATCGATATTTCCATCATGGTTAATGTCTTCATATATTGCATCTCCAGGTTGAAACACATAGTCTACCATTGGATAATTGTAACGCATATAAACTGTCTGGCCATTAGGACCAACTATGCGATTCCCATCTGCATCTTTCGCAATAGTTGCATCTTTATCTGTGTATACGCCCTTAAATTTAAATCCATAATAAGAGCCGAAAGGATTACCTTCGATCAGGAAAGACTTGTATTTACCAAGATCTGGCAAACCCGCAGAGCTTTCACGGGGATAGAATTCGGAAATGGTTTGGATGCTGTTCACATTGCGCGCAATGTTGAAATCAAAACCGACATTCCAGGTCTTATTTTTAAACGGTGTGGTATTGATCATGATCTCCCAGCCGTTGTTATTCATACTCCCGATGTTCATGTCAATTTTGCTGTAGCCCGTTGTACTGGCAATCTTAAGATCGTTGTAGAACATGTTTTTAGTGGTATTGCGGTAGATTTCCGCATCAATCTTTACCCTGCTTTTAAACATGGTTAAATTGAAACCTACGTTTTTACCCACCAGCGTTTCCCATTTTAAACTAGAGAGCTCGATATTGGATGGATAGACCGCGGCCCGACCTGCATACGACCAATCAAAAGGTGTATAATTGTTAAAATAGCCATAGTTATCTTTGGGTGCTTTACCGCTGGCACCGTAGCTTAACCTTAAGCTCAGATCATCAATAAAAGTAAGCTTCTTCATAAACGGCTCATCAGACAAGCGCCATCTGGTAGAAATGCCAGGAAAGAAGCCAAAGCGATTATCCGGAGAGAACTTTGAACTCCCATCTACCCTTCCATTCACATTGATAATGTAACGATCCAAAAATTCATACTGAGCCTGGAGTAATACACCCACAGTTCTGGATTGCGACTGATTAGATTTTAATGCCAGGCCTACGCCATTGGTGACAGAAGGATTTGAAGGATCCTGTAATTGAGATGAAGCCGTATTGGCTGTAACCAAGCTGTAGGAAGCTGATTTTGTATCATTGGTTTGGAATGACATCAAGCCCTGCAAATTATGATTGATGTTGATACGGGGTCTATAGATCAAATTGATCTTAGTCTGCATATTATAAGAGTCTCCATCCGCATCTGAAGCCCTATTTACTGTAGTTTCAGTACTTGGTTGTCCAGTTGCAATCTGAGGTAAAAATGTCTTCGACTTCGTATTATTGACGTCAAACTGAACATCAAATGTGGAGAACAATACAGATGAGATATCATATTGCAAATTAAACTTTGGTGTAATCCTTTCGCCAATCAGTTGGCTAAACCCTTCGTTAGCCATAGCCAATGGGTTATATGTCCCCTTTACCTCATTTTTGTCATTTATGCTAAACTGCCCCTGGATGTTGGATAAAGGAGAAAAATATATACCTGTATTGTTTCCATATTCATCGAACTCAAAAGCTGCCATATTAGGCATTTTATTAATGGCGGTACCCCGCAGCGATTTGTTATAATTTAAATTGTTATTAACGTGTGTATAAGTTAAATCAGTCTTAAATCTCAGCTTGCTGGAAACAATATAATCCAGGTTAATCTTTGTCGTTATCCTGGAAAGATCCGTCCCTAATGTTGTTCCGGTTTGTCCTAGATATCCAACTGACGCATAGTAACGCGCCTTTTCTCCACCACCGCTCATTGACAAGTTATGATCATGGGTATAGCCTGTACGAGTGATGAGTTTAAGCCAATCTGTATTGTTACTATAGTTGTAATAGTAATAGGGATCTGATGGATCATATTGAAAGGCTTTATTTTGCCCGTCGTTTCCCAAAAAATTTAGTGGTAATCCTGTTGAATTCATCACTGCCTCAGGGATCAACATGGAATACTGATTACCGGTAAGAAAGGGAATTGGATTAGGCTGTGTAGCCATAGTGCCCTTAAAGTTGTACGCAATAAAGGGCTTACCCTTTTCACCGCGTTTGGTGTTGATCAAAAGGACGCCATTTGCCGCCCTTGATCCCCAAACAGCCGTTGATGCAGCATCTTTAAGTACGGTAATGTCCATAATATCTGATGGAGCAATGTTCAACAACTGGGCATATCCTTGTTCATCAGCCGTACCAAAATTAAAGTCAGATGGAATTTCTGTTTCATAAGGCATGCCATCGAGCACGATCAGGGGCTCTGCAGATCCTGTAATTGAGGACGTACCACGAATACGGATCGACATCCCCGCTCCTGGATCTCCTGAAACCGTTCCAAAATCCACACCCGACAAACGTCCGGCGAGGGCCTGATCAATAGACGTTACAGGTAACTCCGCCAATGCTTTTGCACTTATGGTGGCCGATGCAATAGTAGAATTACGCTCGGCTATATTTAGACCGGTACCGTTATTCACCATTTTTTTTGAGGTTACATTCACTGCATCCAGCTCATTTGAATTGGATTCTAAAATGACATTGATCGTAGTTCTATCACCAATTACTCCGGCCTGGAAGGTCTTATACCCGATATAGGAAACGACAAGTTGATGCTTGGTATTGGTTACCCTAAGTGCGAAATTCCCATTGATATCAGTGCTTACTCCTGTAATTGTTCTTTTATTTTGATCTACTTCGATAACAGAAGCCCCAATTACTCCTAACTTATCTTTCTTGTCTGTCACCTTTCCACGAACCGTAACAACCTGTTGCGCATAAAGAGATGCTGAATGACCCAGAATCATCACAATCAGCGCCGTAAGACAGAAACCTTTGTATAAAAAACTTTTCATATAAACTCAGCTTGGCTTATTATTTATTGTAATTGAGATAATTGGTAATGGAATGAATAATCGTCCGGTTAGATAATTGATTACTCGTACTTAAAGTTGTCTGAGATGTCCTCCCTGCCCTGTCGGTAATGATTAGGCTACCTGGATCGTTCAGCACATTGACCAATGTGTTATCCCCTGCTTCTGTCTGTAGTAAGGTCAGGTAGTTATCTGCTTTTTTGCCATCTATAGCTACAGATTCGCCATTTATGATATGATACAGTATGAATTTGCGCATCAGATCTTTTTGCGCTTCATTGGTAGGCGCTGTAGCAGGTAAAGCACCTGTCGCTTTTGTACCCGGTAATAGGCCGTCTCTAATGGCCTGTGCAATCGCATTATTGTCGGGTGCAAACATAGTATACTTATTGTCTATTCCCGTGCTCAATCCAGCAATGACCTTTGTGGTTTTATTGTAGATACCAGAATTTGAAACCATCCAATAAAATGAAGCGTAGCTGTTTGGATATTTTGTGGCCAGGTTTTCTAAATGCTGACCAACGTTTTTTTCAGAGAACGATAAAACACCATCCAGATAATGTACCACACCATTGATGGCGGTGTTGTCTGTTTTTACGATATTGATGTCCAGCCCCGAATCCACTGTACCACTGGTCTGAATCTTACCGCCACTGTATTTAACATAATCGCCGCTTTGTGACTCAACAATACCAGAGGCCCCAAAATTTGTGATCGATCCGGTTGGGGTAATCAATACTCCTGTTTTTAATATCCTGAATATGTTGTCCCGATAAAGAAAATTATGAGCATAACTTCCAGTTGGGGAGGACCTGTATCCCCATGCAGATGTGGTTAGCCCTGCACTGCTCTCATTATAACGGTAACCAGCAGCAATTAAAACTGCATCAGGCATCACAAGTATAGTTTGTTTTACCCCCGGTTGCGTAGAATATGCCTTAATCCCTGTAATGTCATCCGAATACCCCAAATAAGTCATCATTGTAGCCGGATCAAGATAAGGGATACCAAATACCGTTCTAAAAACATTCGCCTGTTGTGCTTCATTTATGCCATAAAACAGGCCGTTACTTAACAACTGTTTATCTACCGCATTTCCAATACCTATGGTTGCGGGTTCCTGTTGATAATTTGCATCCTGTGAAAATTTACTTGGCCATAAAGCCGCTGCCCACATGTGCGAATTGATAAAATCAATTACGATACTTCTTGGCGCAGTTTTAAAGAAAGAGTTCCCATATTTAGCCAATATCTTTTTGCGATAGGCTTTTAAAGCGTCATTTGTTGGCGCCATAATAGTCCAACTAGATTTTTGAGATTCGTTGGCCAAATAAGCATTAATCCCCGGTTGCTGGTAATTCTCATTATTAATTGAAAATGCCAACTGCCCATTGTATCCTTTAACATATACGGAATCCTTTTGCCCTGTGGCAACGAAATTCCTGTGCGTTAGATAGGCATTGGCTGTATAAAATTTTAAAGAGTCTAGCAGGCTTTTAAATTCACTATAATTGTTATTATTACTGATATACTGATCAATATTCTTTAGAGGGAGGATAACCCGATCCACTTCATGAATCATTCCATTTTCGGCGGAAATATCCTTATTTACAACAGATGCTCCCGCTACGTTAAAGCCTGAAAAAGTCGAATTGGGATAAAAGGATTTGTAATCGTTTTGATTTAAGCCAGTGGTAGAAAAAAACTGATCAGTAAAATATGGGATATATTTATTGTTGTTGTCCCCATCTACATAAGCAGAACTATTAACACCTTTTATAGACTGTACATTCCTATTGGTTGCAATGATCTTACCATGCTCGGCATCCCCCTTTTGTTGTACCCAATCATAATAAGCCGTTTTTCTTTTGAAAGCAAAACCGACTCCAGTCTCCACATCTCCGAACATCTGGTAGGTGCTCAGCTGATCTTTGCGATATGCATTGTATACCAAAGCATACTTTACAATAGAAACGGCCATTGAATCAGTAATAGCATTTACGCCTTCAATTCCCTGATCTTTAAAAAATTGTTCAAAAGCGGCATCATTAGGTGCAAAAATTGTCCACCAGCCAGTTTGAGTTAAGATGTCTTTGTAGCCTGCCTTATCAATTACGGCAGTAAGATGTTTAAAATTCCCCCTTGCCTGGAGCTGCTGATAAATGGGTTCACCCAATCCTTTCGGGCGCTCATAAAACGTGTCAAAATCCTTTTTCTTGCAGCCGCTTAAGATCCCTAACAAAAGCAGGAAGCAGCATGAACTTGTAAAAAGTTTAGTCATACTCGGTTTAGTTATATTTGGTTATTGGTGGTACAAATCTATCGGGAATGCCTATGCCGAGTTTTCAAATTTTGACGAAACATTTCTATTATTTGACAAAAAAGTGGTTTAAGATGGTTTTAAGCAGGATAAATCTTAAATATCCGCCGAAAGATTTTCTGAATACTGTGAATCTTTTTTTATTCCTTTCAAGTACTCTGATGGAGACATTTTATACTTCTCTTTAAAACATGTACTGAAATAAGCCAGGCTATTGAAGCCGATAAGGTAGCCGATTTCGGAGATCGTTTTCGAGCCTTCATCCAGCAATTGCCGGCTCCGTTTTAAACGCATATCTCTTACAAACTCGACTGGACTTAGCCCAGTTAAACTCTTCAGTTTCTTATAAAAAGTAGTACGGCCCATACCGATGGCAGTTGCCACTTCTTCAATATTAAAGTGCGGATCTTTCATCCCCTCTTCTACGATCTTAATGCTTTGCTTTAAAAAGACCTCGTCTTTTGAGGTGATCACTACCTCATCAGGATTTAGATTCACAATCCTTTTATCCAGCGCATTTGAAAGTTGCTCAAAAAGTTTCTTCCTGGAAATGATCAGACTTTCAACCGAGGCCAGCAGGTGATCGGTATGAAATGGTTTGGTAATGTATAAATCTGCACCATATTTAAGCCCTTCTATCTGACTTTCTACGGAAGATTTTGCGGTTAAAAGGATTACAGGGATATGACTTGTACGGACATCATGTTTCAATTGATCCAGCATTTGAATACCATCCATATTTGGCATCATTACATCACTGATGATCAGATCAGGCAATAAAGTAAAGGCCGAGTTTAAGCCTTCGACACCGTCTGCAGCACTTTGAATGCGGTACAATCCATCCAGCTTTACCGATAAAAAACTACGCAGCTCAGGATTGTCCTCCACAATTAAAACTAGTGGCATATCCACTGTCTGGATATTTTTAACTGGGTGTTCTATAATCGTTTCAGCTGTATCAGCATGGATCACCCCTGCTGTTCGAAAACCGGCTTCCAACTTCAGCTCGTCCGGCCGGAAATGTGCTTTACCAGTTTTTAGAGTTAAGACAAAGGTCATACCTGCCGAGCTATTTAACTGGGCCGAAAGTTTACCATGATGGCTCAGTGCCAAATCACGTGAAAGGGCAAGACCAATACCTGTTCCTTTCAGGTGATTTTCACTCATCGTATTCCCTTCATAATAAATCTCAAAAATCTCTTCTAACTGGTCCGCAGCAACACCCTGCCCGGCATCTATGACTTTCAATTCAATATCTTCTGTGCCTGGCACATCATTTAACACTACGCTAATGGATTGATTGGCTGGTGTAAACTTAAAGGCATTAGAAAGCAAATTGTAAACTATAATGTCGATCTTTTCCTCATCCACCCAAGCCATCACCTGCTCTCTTTCTGAACTTACCTCAAAACGAATCCCCTTCTCAATTGCCATTCCAGAAAAGTGATTGCAAATGTCTCTCACCAATGCCAATAAATCAACTTCAGCAATATGAAGCTGCATTTTACCACTTTGAATCTTCCTGAAATCAAGGAGTTGATTGATAAAGCGGATCATACGGTTGGCATTGCGATTTACAATGTTTAAATACGCTGCACCTTTAAGCGACAATGACTCATTGCGGGAAATTTCTTCGAGCGGACTTACAATTAAGGTTAAAGGGGTTCTTAGCTCATGAGAAATGTTGGTAAAAAAAGCCAATTTAACTTCAGTCAGTTTTTGCTCTACTAAAACCTTATTTCTCAACCGGATCATCGTGATAATAATACGTCTGGCCACAACAACAATTGCCCCAGCAAGTATCAGGTATATTAAATAGGCCCAATAGGTTAAATAAAACGGTGGTTTTACAATAATTTGCAACGTCTTTTCCGGAATGTTGCTAAAGAGGTCCTCACTTGCAGCCTTAACTTTGAAGGTATATTTCCCATGCGGTATATTGGTATAAGTTGCCTTTCGTTGATCATTAACATGGTGCCATGTTTTATCGAAGCCTTCCAATTTATAAGTGTATGTAATTTTGTTTGAGGCCCGGTAATCCAATACCGCATAATCTATACTGATAGCATTCTGATCATGTGTCAAAGTTAATAAGGGGGTTTCATTGATGGTATATTTTAAGGGAGAACCCTCTGCCCCCGGAACAATGTCTTTATAGTACAATTGCATCCTGGTTAAGGCCATTTCTGCATTGATTTTTTTATCAATAATGGTTGAAGGATTAAAAGAGATGTACCCATCTATACAGCCAAAATATAGCTTTCCATCACCCCCACTAAAGCAGGTCGCTTCTGAAAAACCCGCTTCTGGGAGACCATCATAAGCATCATAATTTTTAAAAATTTTAGTCCTGGGATTAAGCTGTGAGAGTCCACTTTCCGTCGCAATCCAGATGCTATTTTGCTGATCGCCAGTAATACTCACTACGACATCATTTGACAATCCGTTTTCAGTTGTAAACACTTCAAACTTAATGTCGCCATTGGCTGCTTTAATTACCTTGTTCAATCCTCCGCCGAATGTGCCTACCCAAATTTGCCCAGTCTTGTCTTTATAAATGTATTGCACACTATTGTTGCCTAAACTAGACCTGTCACCCTTTATTTTTTGATATTTATGATAATTATAACCGTTACCTGAGGTCTTGTTGGGATCAAAGATGAGCAAGCCATTACTTGTCCCCACCCAGATTCTACCTTGATTATCTTCGTTGAGATGTCTGATTACGTTAGCCCAGGAGAAAGGGTAACGCTTCAAAGTATTGTAGTAATTTTTAAAGGTAGTTTTGCCCTCCTGCGTGGTCATTAAATTGATTCCGCCTCCAAGTGTACCTACCCAAATCCGTCCTTTACGATCTTCGATAATAGAATAAACCATATCGCTGCTTAAGCTATTCGGATTAGATTTATCATTTCTAAAATTAGTTAAAGCGTAAAATGACTTTGACGCATCTACAGGCGTTGCTTTAAATAATCCATCTCCCTTTGTACCCAGCCAAACATTGGCTTTACTATCTTCAATAATGCTGTACACATAGCCTAACTTCTCATCGGTGTTGATAAAAACAGATACTGGCTTGTTGTTTTCATAAACATATACCTTCGCATCTCTGGTGCAGATCCACAGACGACCTCTTGAATCCTTCATCATCGCCCGTACATTATTTTCCGAACGGTTTTGAGGATTCTTTACTAGTCTGAGATAATTAAACTTATCAGTTATCGGGACGATTTTATTCACTCCCCCATCCTTTGCACTTAACCATAAAACACCTGTTTTGTCGATTAAGAGACTGGTTAATATGTTGGAAAACTTTTGATCTTTAGCACCCGGTTCATCATAAAAATAAGCAATATCATCACTTACCGGATTGTAATAACCAAAGCCGCCGCCCTTCATGCTTACCCATAGGGTTCCATTAGCATCCATAATCACCTGATAATCCCTACCGGAATTGGCCACATCCTTTTTCTGGGTATAATGTTTATAGATTCCAGTATGTGGATCGTATTTTAAGACACCATTTTTTTCGGGCTCAATCCAAACCTGTCCGCCCTTATCTTCATATAGGGAATAATAATTATCCTGAGCCTCCAAACCGGAGTAAGTGTATTTAAAAGTCTTTAGATCTAGCGTAACCAGTCCCTTCCCATTGGTAGAGATATACAATAATGGCTTGCTAGAGCTACACATCGCATTTAATTTAACCCCCTTACAAATTGATTTGATCGAAAAAACCTTGTTCTTAATATGATAGGTAATTAGGTTTCCATCTGCAGTCCCAAAAAATAGAAATTCCTTATTTTGGGTAAAGCAGGTAAATGAATAGGAAGCCAAAAATTTTGTAACCACAGGTGTAAATTTTACCACTGCGTATCTATTACTCTTATCGAGCTGCAAACAGTTCAATCCAGCTTCTGTCCCTATCCATATATTCTCCCCCTCCCTATGTAAGAATTGAACAGCATTTCCGCTGATTTTAAATGGGATGGTCCTTTTTTTTGCGTAGTAATTGATTACTGGTGTGCTGGAAGAGTTGTTCATGGCATGAAATACCCCTTGATCTTCGGTGAGCAACCATACACCCCCTTCAGTATCCGGAATTATTTTATCGATCGCCCGATCTTTAAAAAGATGCTTGTAGGCTCCATCCGATATCGCCAGAAATTGCTCTGTCTTTTTATTAAAACGGTACACTTTATTGTCATAGGTCTTTACCCATAAAAAAGCAGCCTTATCTTCAATGATACTCCGGATTTTATTGTTGCTTAAATTAGAGCTATCCCCCGGCCGACTTTTATAAACGACAAAATTATGTCCGTCAAACCGATTGATACCATCGAAAGTCCCGAACCACATGAAGCCATCCCTATCACGGGTGATGCACAATACCCCATCATGCGACAAACCATCTTGTGTAGAATAGCGGGTAATGTTACTGTTTAGTTGAGCTGTTGCCATTAAGGATGGCAGCAACAAAATAACAATCACAAACAACTTATATAATTTCGAATTCATTTAACGTACCAAGGTAATACCCATTAACCCAATTACCACATCGTTACATAGTGCAGATAAAGTAATTTTTGACAGTGTTTTATTTGGATCGAGTGGTATACCTAGCGCTGTTGCAGCACCACCATCGATCTCCTTTCCATTCCATAAACTACCTTCAGCAGCTGTGATGATCTTTCCACTTTTTAAATGAATACGTAGGGGCCTTGGAGCACCAGTATCAAATGCAAAGCCATCTAAGTACAAATCCTTTTCAATTGGCCACCAGTTTTCAGGGTTTCGCAAAACCAGTTTTTCTTGACTGCCATCCATATAAAAAACATGGATAATACCATTGTCCATCCTGCTTTGCATGGGGTTGGTTGATCCTGCCAGTAAAAAAAATGCAGCAGCTGCTTTTCCCGTTAAAGGCAGGGCTACACTTTGCGGATAATTATCCCATTGAGAGGTATATACGATATTTTTTAAGGAGGCATCGCCAGGCGTTTTAAACACTATGCCAGAAGGAAGCGTCAATTCGTTCTTAGCCCCTGCTAATTTCCTCAATCCACTATCGTTAATTTCTGGTTTCAACATAGGATGTGGCCAATCGCCAATTCCCTGCACAGGTAGTTGTAATGTAGTAGTTTGTGGGCGTGGCGACAGGTACTTATTTTCGAAAATCTGTGTTACTTTATCGTTGAAATGGCCGGATAAGTCTACCGTTTCCATTTTTTTGTTAGCCCAATCTGTACTGTTTAAATCTAGTGCTGGATTTGCCAATCCTTCGCGCGCTTTCACTTCAAAACACAGCGGGAACCAATACCTGAACATCCCTCTTTTTAACTGGACGAAAACGCTGCGGTTACCCAACTCGCCCGCTACCTGGGCTTTTATCTTACCACCTGCAACCAAAGTAGACTTGAATACATTTTGAGGGTCAAATACTTTAGTAATTAGCGCATCTTTAAAGCTAGTTTCAAAACCTTCTTCTTGTAGATACACTGATTTCAGTGCTGGTTTTACCATTTCCTGACCTGACCATGCCAATTCAATTTTATAACTAGCCGCAGGGCTGCTTTCAATTTCAATTTCAGGCAGTCCGATAGCCTTTTCAACATTCTTCCATTTTACATCCTTCCCGTTTATTTTTACTGATTTCAGTCCAGTTCCTTTAGCCTTTACCCTCATTTTCAGGCTTAATGTTTTACTAAATGAAGGGATTAAAGTATAAATATCCTGGTCTGCGATTCTCTTAAAATCAAAAGATAGATCGGGAATTTTTAGGGAAGCATGATCCCAGACGGCAGGCAAACCTGGCCTGATCACCAAAGTGTGGTTTAACGCATCCGGTACAATCCCGAAAAGCCCTTCTACAAGCGTTCTTGAATTGATTCCCACCGGATCAGCAAAATCTCTATAAGCCTCGCCACGGTTAGCATCGTAATGAGATATCTGTACAAAATTTCCAGGACTTCCACCCATATACATGCTACTCAGTATTTCGCTTTTCCATAGCTTAAAGGCTTCTTCTGTACGTCCCGCTTGCCAATTGGCCAGGGCTGTATGGGTAGATTCGGCCAATACTACATTATTTAAGGACCATTCGTAAGGCATCCAGTTGGTGGTAGAAAGTGTATAATATCCTTCATCTTTCAATCCCTTTGCTTTAATCGCGATGTGGGGTAGTTCTGTATCCACATAACGCAAGCTTTGCCAAGCCTGAAAAGCATCAGGTACATCAGAATCTATACTGTGATATATTGTCCAAAGGGCTGCTGCGGGATGAAGTTGTTTAAGACCAAGTCCATCCTTGTATTCGGCAAACCAACCCTTGGCTGGCATCCACAACTGGGCATTCATCGCCTTTAATATTTTATCGGCTTCTTTTTGATAAGGCCCGGCATCTTCATTTAATAATTCAGCGAGTTTTGCAGCGGTATAATTTGACCGATAATTGTAAGCCGAAGAATGTGTAACCGCTCCCCCACTATATTGCAATGCATCACTTGCCCAAATTACAGCATAGGCATCATACAAGCCATCATTGTCCGGGTCGAAAGTACGTTTCTCCCAAGCCAGGTGTCGTTTGAGCAGCGGCCACATTTCCCGCACAAATTTCAAATCACCTGTCCAATTGAAATGCCATAGCAATTGGTCAATATAAACGAGGTTCATATCATAATGATGCGGGCGAAGCGATTTTCCATTCGGATCACGACTGATATAACCATTACTAAACATGGCCGTTCCCATTGCTTCTTTAGATCGCGCTAAATTCAAGGCGGTATCTGCGACAACAGGTCCGTTTTCAGGACTCAAGACCTGCGATTTCGCATAGGCGCTAAAATGTGTTCTGGCTCGGTCATGCCAGCCCAATGGATCGGCCGTATAAGCACCCCGCCAACCGTTCAAACGCATCCGCCAGCCTATCGCACCATGCATATAAGAAGGACTTTCCCAAATACCATCTGAGGCTATACTTAATGCGCCCCCTATAGTGTTCATAAAAGGATCTGGTGTATTAATTTGTACATGATTGGCAATTGCCTGGCGCGAGGCTTCAGCACGCTTAAACTGCTCTGCTGGAGTCCAGCCCTTTTTTAAGCTATCACTATCCGGATTTTGAATCAGGAAATAAAGATCTGTTGCATTTATGGCACTAAGTTTTCCAGTTAAAACAGGATTCTCCTTACTCGTTGATCGATCCAAACCAGCAGGCGTTTGTTGGTCTGCCGCATTTGCAATCTTTAAATTGCCGGATGGAAAAGTTCCTATTAACGATTTGCTTTTACCGTAACTCAAGGCAAAAGAATTCCCATTGATCACAAAACTATTGTCTTTACAGTTCTCTGCTTTCAGATAGAAGACAGATTCCGGATCGGGGCCCATATCGCCACTGCGACTAAAATTCTTACCGCTCGCGCCACCAAAAGCCCATAATAGTGTCACCTCTGGTTTTACGTTTTCAAAGCGCGCTTTCAACACCAATCCTTCCGAATTACTCAATGCCAATATTTCTATATGTAATGTTCCATTTCCCAGTATGGGGTCCTTAATGGAATAAATCATCGTGCCTGCACGATACCTTGCTTCAATATTTTCTGCTGCAATCAACCATTTACTTTGTGAGCCAAGCATTAAGCCAAACTTCAGGTTGCCACCCATTCCAGGCATGTACAGCGCAAACTCAGGGAGATCCCCCGCCTCGACTCTAAAAGCGGTATTGGTACCATAAAGTGCCCGCGTAAACCGTCTGTTCCCATTTTTAATCACAAAATCTGGGCCCTCAGGATGATACCTAAGGTTACGCTGTTCGTTATGCCAATTACCTGGGATTAATTTAGGAGGATAAAGTTCTTGCGCAAAAAGCGAGTTTAATGAAAAGAAGAACAGCAAGAAGAGGCCATAAAATTCCCTATTTCTATGTAGAAAATATTGATTAATCATTGATCTGCTTTTTATGCCTAACATAAGCAGATATAAAATTATTAGCAACCTGTCTCATCCTGCTTCAAACCCCTAGTCATTGCAATTAAGGCCCTCAATAACCGTAAAAAAAAGCGATTTCAGATTTTTCGCAGATCCTCATTGTCGCGGATAGCACTGATGAATGTGCATTATCTGGGGTACGGGTTGTGGATTACTCGTAGAGCAATTTTGTCGAACAGAGACGAACGAGGTCCGAACAAGGTCCGTCCCAGGATCGGCTTTGTTATCCAGCACGATACAGCAGTGATACTGCTTTTCTACGAATCCAAAAAAAAAATGATTTGATTTAAACTCTGGCCAGAGAAGGTGGCCAAAATGGTGCGATTAGAATTTTAAATTCTAATCCAATATAGACAAAAAGTGGAAGAAAACCTAATTTGTTTTAATTAACCTCGCCACAAACATGGTATCGGCTTTATGTGTATAACCTTTGATCAGCTCCATTTTTTCGAGCTTTAAAGGAAGACTTTCTAACAAGTAGGCAATCACATCCTCATTTTCCTGTTTAAATACAGAACAGGTAATGTAAATTAAGGGCTTCCCTTCTTTCAAGTATTTAACCACATTCGTGGCAATGCTTTGCTGTAGCTTCGAGAAGTAACTAATCTTATGTTGTTCAAAATAATACAACATTTCGGGTGTCCTTCCCCAGGTTCCAGATCCTGAGCAGGGTGCATCCAGTATAATTCCATCGAATTCGTAATCGTGCAGGTCTTGATTGTTATTTTGCAACAGATCCAGCACTTTTTTCTGGTACTTCTTTAATCCGGCTTCTCTAAAGCGCTCATC
This sequence comes from Pedobacter sp. ok626, assembly GCF_900100435.1. GTDB lineage: Bacteria > Bacteroidota > Bacteroidia > Sphingobacteriales > Sphingobacteriaceae > Pedobacter. The sequence continues at coordinate 19,060 of NZ_FNEX01000030.1, forward strand.
CAGGTTGTTTAAGCTATTTTCTCTAACATCACTAACCAAAAGCTCTATTTTGGGTTGCAGATCATGTAGCAGCAGCGATTTACCGCCGGAAGCTGCACAGCAGTCCCACCATTTATCCCACATCTGAGGCTCAAAAAAACTGCCCGTTTGCTGGGAAGAAAGATCCTGTACCTGGTAGTTTGGCTGTCCGATTAATAACTGATCTAGTTTAGTGCCATTGGCAACAGCAAGGGTATTCTCCCCAATCTCCTCAACTACGATACCCTCTTTGTGCAGTACTTCAGTTATTTTTTTCAACTGTCCACCCGTTACTCTAATAAACAGATCTGGTTGTGTAAAAAAGGAGCATAAGAAAGCTGGCTTATCAATAGATTCAGAAAGCTCTTCATGGAAACTAAAAACATCGGTCAGCTCAAATGCTGGATAATTCGATTTGATTAGCTCCAGTTTTTCGGTCACAGAAAGCGCAATGTGTTGCTTCAATTCAGTCAACAAAGACTCGATAACCAGACTAGTAGTTTGATTACACAGGAAATCTGCAACGGCTAACCGCAAGTTGGTGTCTTCTTTAATTAATGCTTTGCCCAATCTAAAGAAACTGTAGATATAACGAGATGCCCAGCGCCGATCTGAGGAGCCCATTTGCTTATTCCTTTTAAAATAAGCAAACAGAAAGCGATGTAATGGCAGTGCGCCATCATAACTTTTAAAGATCTGTTCGAATGCTCTCAGCTGGTGTTCTACTCTCATTCAATAATATTTAAGGCAAAGTTTTTATAACGCAACAGCATCAAATTGGTATTGATGTATCCTTCGTTATTATCGTGTACAAAATGAAAGGAATTGTGAAGCCCCTTGTAATTTTCTTTAGTAAGGTATTTAATATAATTATCCCCATAATTAGAAAGCAGCCTTCCAAAATAGAAGCCAATATCAAATCCTTTGAAGGCATACTCTCCCGGCTCAAAATGGAATTGCGCTCTATATTTTTTGATGAAAGTGTTTACGTCTGATCTGGTATAATCTACCTTATAAGAAGAAGAAACAATTGTATTTAAAGCTTGAAGCTCTTCTGTGTTGTAATTCTGTTTAACCCAGTCTGGATGCCCAAAAAGCGAGATATTCAATCCCGTTTTTTTAATCTTCATCAACTTATCCAGTGTAGGTACTACAAACTTTTTGTCGGAAGAGCTGACTAGAATAACATATTGTTTTCCTTTGACAACCTTCGTTTCCATTGAGAAAACAGAAGCATATTCCTGAAAAGTGTATTGCTTTTTGCTGTTTGCAAAATAGGTTCTTAAAGGCTTCGAAAATATCTCATCACTGGCCGCCTTAGGGTTGATCAATACGACAATCGTAGTTGCGGGGTTGTAATTTTTACTGATGTAATTGCCAATCTTCTCCGCATGGAGATCGATGTTATTTACAATAGAAATCAAGTTAGGATTGGCAAATTCTGCTGGCTGTGAAGCAGCAAGCGGATTTACAACTGGTATCCCTCGCGAGATAGAGTAATTTGTAATGTATTTTAGCCCATCAGGATAAACCGGGCCAACGATTATGTTGCTACCCAATAAGCTGCCATTCTCTATTAAGTTAGCAATTTGGGCATTATTGTCCTGCGTATCGTAAACCTTAAGTTTAAAATTCTGCCCAGATGCGGCTGCAGAGTCTACGCCTAACTGAAATCCCTGATAGAAATCGATAGCTATGGCTGCCTTTTCTACTTCGGCTTTAGTGGCCGTCTTCAATTTGATCTCATTTAACCGAAAAGGCGCCAGTAGAGAAATAGTAGCCTGCTTCGCTTTTGAAGCAGGCTTTTCTATTTTCTCAACTTTCTTCGGTGTCTCGGGCTTCTTGGTCTCAGGCCTTATTTTTGGCGAACAGGCGGAGAGAAAAAGTGCCGATAATGCAATGATCCAATACTTATTCCCACTCAATTGTTGCAGGGGGTTTTGAACTAATATCATATACAACGCGGTTAATTCCTTTTACTTTGTTAATTATTTCATTAGAAATTTTTGCGAGTACGTTATATGGTAAATGACACCAATCGGCAGTCATACCATCAACAGATTCAACAGCGCGTAAAGCAATTGCATTCTCGTAAGTACGCTCATCACCCATTACCCCTACTGATTGAACTGGAAGGAATATCGCTCCTGCCTGCCATACTTTGTCGTATAAACCAGCTTCCTTTAAATTGTTGATATAGATGGCATCAGCTTCCTGAAGGATAGCGACCTTCTCAGGAGTTACTTCACCAAGAATCCTGATCGCTAAACCTGGTCCTGGGAAAGGGTGACGTCCAATAATAAAGTGCTCCAATCCCAACGATTTCCCTACCCTTCTTACTTCATCTTTAAATAAGGTATTTAATGGCTCAACTACTTTCAATTTCATGAAATCAGGTAAACCACCAACATTATGGTGTGATTTAATTGTTGCAGAAGGTCCTTTTACAGAAACCGACTCAATGATATCTGGATAGATTGTGCCTTGTGCCAACCATTTCACATCTTGTACCTGGTGTGCTTCATCATCAAAAACCTCGATAAATACACGTCCGATAGCTTTACGTTTCAATTCTGGATCTGTAAGACCTGCAAGCTGACTTAAGAAACGATCTTTAGCATCAACACCTTTAATGTTTAATCCTAGGTGTTTGTATTGCTCTAACACAGCTGCATACTCATCCTTACGTAACAAACCATTGTCAACAAAAATACAATGTAAGTTTTTGCCGATTGCTTTGTGTAATAATATAGCGGCTACACTTGAATCTACACCTCCTGAGAGGGCCAATACAACTTTGTCATCACCCAATTGCTTTTGCAATGCTGTGATGGTAGTCTCCACAAATGCATCTGGTGTCCATTCTTGTTTACATCCGCAGATGTCTACCAAAAAATTCTCCAATAACTGTTTACCATCAGTACTGTGGGTAACTTCCGGGTGAAACTGTATAGCATAAGTATCGGTTCCTTTAACTTGATAAGCAGCTACCGTTACGCTGTCAGTACTAGCGATCAGTTCAAAGTGTTCTGGTACTTTAGTAATGGTATCACCATGTGACATCCATACTTGTGAATCAAGGGCAATATTTTTAAATAACTTATTGCTTTCGGCAACATAATTCAGATGGGCTCTGCCATACTCACGAGTTGATGAAGCTTGTACTTCGCCACCCGATTGCTGAGCAATGTATTGAGCGCCGTAACAAACAGCAAGCACTGGGTAATTATCAAACTTTTTAAGATCTACCTGAGGAGCATCTTCCTGACGAACCGAATAAGGGCTGCCTGAAAGGATGATACCTTTTACATTTGAAGTGATTTCAGGAATTTTGTTAAATGGATGAATTTCGCAATAAACGTTTAACTCGCGTACCCTGCGTGCAATTAACTGTGTATATTGGGATCCAAAATCGAGAATTATGATTTTTTCTAGCATGGCCAAAGTTAAGAAAACTTATGCCGCGCTACAAGCAGGATTGTGAATTAACCTTGATTTTCGTACTTCAGGACTTCTACACCGAACCTTTTTAGGAAATCTACACCTTCATCACTCGCTAATCCCTTGTATGCAGCGTAAGAATCTCTGTAGTAAACTTTCTTAATACCTGACGACAAGATTAAACGCGCACAGGCGATACAAGGCGACAGTGTAGTATATAAGGTAGCTCCTTCTATTTTAGAGCCATTTTTTATCCCGTAGAGTATGGCATTCTCCTCTGCATGTAATGCTAATGAGCAGCTTCCACGTGAATCTCTGGCGCAACCAGTCTCCGGCCATTCTACATCGCAATTGTGTGTACCTGCAGGTGGACCATTATATCCTATGGAAATAATACGGGTATCTTTTGTCAATACTGCTCCTACTTGTGCTCGAACGCAATGCGAACGAAATGCAAGATCGGTAGCTAAATTCATGAAAATATGATTGAAACTTGGTTTTACTGTCATTCTACTCATTTCTCCCTTGATACTTAAAAAGTAGCTAAGGCGTTTATTTTATAATAATAAAGAAGGATAATTTTTTTGAAGCTAATTTATGTTTAAAATTGCATATTAGCACAATATATACGTTAGCTGAATGTTTGAAGCAATATTACAAGGGATAGGTGCGGGTATTTTATTTTCGTTTTTAACAGGGCCCGTGTTCTTTTCAATGATCAAAACCAGTATTGAAAAAGGATTCAAGGCCGGTTTTTCTCTGGCTATCGGGGTTATCATAAGTGACATAATTTTTATTAGTTTAACTATTTTCAGCTCACAGTTCGTTGATTATAATTCTACCTATAATAAATACATCGGCATCATTGGTGGTTTATTTTTGTTTGGAATTGGCTTATATTACTTATTACATAAAGTAAAAGTCTGTTACAATATAGAAGAAACCGTAAAAATCAATAGAAGTGGCTACATCTTAAAAGGTTTTTTAATGTGTCTTTTATCCCCATCTACCTTGATGTTTTGGATTATGGTTGGTGGTATCATATCGGTACAACTCCATTACGCTATGGCAGAGAAGGTGGTGTTCTTTATCATCGCTATGACAACGCAGTTGTCTGTAGATTGCTTAAAAACCTATTATGCGGCTAAGCTCCGATATAGAATCAAGGAGAAGACTATCCAAAACCTAAACAGAATTGCAGGAGCGGTAATATTGATATTTGCAATTAGGCTGTTTGTTGAAGTGATCCTTAAGTATTATTCGAAATAATCGTCAAAATAAGGGACAAAATAAGCCATTCTATTCACAGTCTGGAACAATTGATGCTGAAGGGCATCAAATATTCCTAGGCCTGTTCACAGAAGGCATATTTTGTTTGAATAGCACAATGTAAACCTTTAGTTACAAACTACATCGAAATCCTCACCAATAATAAAGGCCTATAGCATTTTGCTAAAGGCCTTTATTGTTTGAATATCAAATGTATTATACAGCTATGTTAACACACCTGTGAGGGTAAAAATGCTTGCTGTGAGGAGACCTAGGAATATTTGATGCCCTTCCGCATCAATTGTTCCAGACTCCGAGTAGCAGAGCTTTTTTACATCCTTAATATGCTCTTTGGTTATTACCTTCTTTCCAGTTCACAAAAGCTTTATTCACTACTTTGTTACCACCTGGAGTTGGATAGTTACCAGAGAAGTACCAATCGCCGCTATGATTAGGGCAGGCTACATGTAAGTTATCTAAAGTTTGATAGATCACTTCTACTTCGGCAATCGTATCCGCTGGAGTGATGATCTTAGTAATCTGTGCAGAGATTTCTTCTTGTTTAAAAGGTCTGTAAATATCTTTAACGTGATTTACAATTTCACCTTTAGGTAACAATAGGGAAGCTTTACATTTTTGATAAACTTCTTCGATTACATGTTCCATCCCTCTTTCTTTTAGCAATTGAATTGCGGCTTCAAATGCGACAAACTGTCCCATTTTAGACATATCAATACCATAGCAATCCGGGTAACGGATTTGAGGGGCAGAAGAAACAATAATGATCTTTTTAGGATGCAGTCTGTCAATGATTTTAATGATACTTTGTTTTAAGGTTGTACCCCTTACAATTGAATCATCAACTGCAACCAATGTATCAGTATGATTTTTGATCACGCCATAAGTGGTATCATAAACATGCGCTACCATATCGCCTCTATCCGCATCCTGAGTAATAAAGGTTCTCAATTTTACATCTTTGATCGCCAGCTTCTCTACTCTTGGGCGCATAGAAAGCAACTCATTAAGTGCGTCGTCGTCCAGGATATCCTTACGGTGGAGTAAAGCTTCTTTCTGATAGTCTCTGATGTATCCATGCAAACCATCTACCATTCCGTAAAATGATACTTCGGCAGTATTGGGAATAAATGAGAACACTGTATTTTTCAAATCAGCATTTACTGCTTTTAAGATCTGAGGGCACAATAAGGCACCCAGGTGTTTTCTTTCTTTATAGATTTCAGCATCACTACCTCTTGAGAAATAAATGCGCTCGAATGAGCAGGCTCTTTTTTCTTCCGGCTCTCTGAATATCTCTTGTGTTACCGTACCGTCCTTTTTAACAATAAGGGCATGTCCCGGTTCAATTTCTTTTACATTTTTAAACTGAATATTGAAAGCTGTTTGAATAGCAGGTCTTTCAGATGCTGCAACAACGATCTCATCATCCGCATAATAATATGCAGGACGTATGCCTGAAGGATCACGAAGTACAAAGGCATCACCGTTACCAATGATACCAGAAATGGCATAACCACCATCCCAGTTCTTAGCCGACCTTCTCAGGATCTTAGCGATGTCAAGGTTCTGAGAGATCTTGTGCGTGATCTGCACGTTATCTAAACCTTCTTTTTTATATGCATCAAACAACTCTTGATTCTCGTCATCCAAAAAGTGACCTATCTTTTCAAGAACAGTAATGGTATCCGCTTTTTCTTTTGGATGCTGACCCAATTCGTACAATTGCTCTAGTAATTCGTCAACATTAGTCATATTGAAGTTACCAGCAAGAACCAGGTTTCTGGTCATCCAGTTGTTCTGACGTAAAAATGGATGGCAGTTTTCAATACTGTTTTTACCGTGAGTACCATACCTTAAATGGCCTAGTAAAACCTCTCCGATAAAACTCACATTATGCTTTAACCACTCTGAATCTTGCATCAATTCAGGGGTTTCATTCTGAATATCTACAAACTTACCCTGAACATGTCCGAATATATCAGCAACTGCATTCTGAGCCATCGAACGATATCTACTGATGTAACGGTTTCCCGGTTTAACATCCAGTTTGATTGTTGCAATCCCAGCTCCGTCCTGTCCACGGTTGTGCTGTTTTTCCATCAAAAGATAAAGCTTGTTGAGTCCGTAAAGAGCAGTACCGTATTTTTCCTGGTAATATGAGAGCGGTTTTAAAAGGCGGATAAAGGCAATTCCGCATTCATGTTTTATCGAGTCACTCATTCGTGTGTGTTGTTTGAGCCGCAAATTTACCGTTAATAATAATCAGAACCTAGAAAGAAATATAAAGAAAATTTCGCCTGACTTTCGGCGACAGAAAACAAAAACAGCTCTAAAAACCAAGGAAATAGCCTTTCTCCCTATTATGGGAGATAAAAAACAAGGAATTTTTTCTTTATTTCATCAAGTCAATGACATGTAATTTTATCAAAAACGGCATGATTTGCCTTCAGTGCAGCTCCTAAATCCTCATCAGATCATTTGACGCAGGAGGCGTGGCTGGAAACGATTTCCTTGCCGAAAAATATGGATGCACTGGCATCAAAAGCCTGCGGGTCCCCAGAAGTAAAAAACTGGCTATGCCCTTCTTTGGAAATCTTACCTTCGATTTCCGTATGTTTTTCAAGATAAACTGCCAGACTGTTCGCTACAATATCATCTTGTCCCAGCACATTAATGTGCGCAGGTAGTGCTTCTGTTATCTTCGGGATTAGCAATGGATAATGGGTACAAGCCAAAACGATACAATCAATTTCATCATCCTTAGCCAACAGCTGATCTACATATTTATGCACGAAGTAATCTGCGCCTTCATGCAGATGTTCATCATTTTCTATCAATGGGACCCACATTGGGCAACTCTGTTGGGCCACTTTTATCTCAGGAAAGAACTTATTAATTTCCATCAGATACGATTCAGAATTAATTGTTCCCCGAGTCCCCATAACACCTATCCGTTTGGTCTCTGTAAAGTCGCCTACGATCTCCGCTGTAGGTCTAATTACACCAAGTACCCGATGGTTAGGATATTTAAATGGAAGTACGTTTTGCTGAATGGAGCGCAAAGCTTTTGCCGAGGCCGTATTGCAGGCCAGGATAACCAATGGGCAACCCTGGGCAAATAACCATTCCACACACTCCAACGTATATTGATAAATCGTCTCAAAAGAATGGTCTCCATAAGGAGCCCGGGCATTATCGCCAAGATAGATATAGTTGTATTGAGGTAGTTTTTTGACAATAGATTTAAATACGGTAAGTCCACCATAACCTGAATCAAAAATACCTATAGCTTGTTTATTTTTCATTATAAAAAAAACGGGACTGAGTTTTTGACTCAGTCCCGCAATTTAAATATTTTGTTTATGCTAACCTATTTTTTAGGTGCAGTAGTTGTTGCTGCGCCAAGACCTAATTTAGTTCTCACTAAAGCGGTGATATCTTCACCACCATCCCAGTAAATTAATGCCTGGTTTGCAGTATCAAATACATATGCATAACCTTTTTCTTTAGCTACTGCTTTAATTGCATTGTCAGCTTTAACCTGAATAGGGTTAAACAATTCAGCATTTTTAGCTTCTAATTCTTGTTGAGCTTTAGTTCTAGCATCAGTAATGCGTTTCTCAAGATCTTGCAATTCAACACTCTTCGCTTGTAAATCTTTACCTACAGCTTCTTTGTTCGCTTCGCTCATTGTTTTTTCTAATTCTTGAGCAGCTTTAAGCTTACCTTGGTATTCAGCGATCATCTTTTCGATTTCAGTTTGTTTACCTTTCTGAAGGTTTTCTAACGTTGTGCGGGCAGTTTTAACCTCTGGCATTGCTTCGATAATGTTTGCCGAGTTTAAGTGTGCAAGTTTTTGTTGTGCATTTGCAATGTTAGCAGTAAACAATAACCCTGCTGCTAAAAAAAATGCATTGATTAACTTTCTCATTCTATTTGTCTTAATAATTGTTTCTAATTTATGTTTAATCTCTCTATTTTACTGTTGTCTCTGGCTTATATCCCAACTTCCTAATTACATCATTACTGACATCATAAGCGCTACTGGCATAAATCATCATTGTTGCTTCACTACTTTTATCAAAAATAAAATCTAGCAATTTGGCTTTTGCTATCTCAGCTACAGCCTTAGTTACACTATTTTGAATCGGGCTTAACAATTTAGTCCGGGCTTGAAATAACTCTCCTTCCGGGGCGAATATTTTACGTTGAAATTCTTTAGCCTGTTTTTCCTTTTCAATAATATCGTTCTCTCTTCTTTTGCGCATATCCTCTGTCAGTAATACCTGATCTGCCTGATAAGCTTTATACATTTTATCAATTTCAACAAAGTTATTGTCTACTTGTTTTTGCCATTGTTGCGACAAAACATTCAACTGATTTAATGATGACTTATAATCTGGCAAATGCTTCAGAATATATTCTGTATCAACATATGCAAACTTCTGTGCAAATGCACCAAAGCTTCCGAACAGCAAGATGCAAATTAAAAAATACTTTTTCATGTGTATATGTTTATTTTTCAGTGGTATTTGTTGTTTCAATTGTCTTAAAGCTACACTCCCTGCTTTAAAGGCTTCAAATTAAGATAGGTTTGCTAAGCTTCGCCTAACAAACCTATCTTAATTTCTTCTACTATTTTTTAATTAAATCCTCCAAGCTGTTGGGCAATACTAAAGTGGAACTGTCCTTTATTGGCATCAGGTGATCCAGGAATATTATCAAATCCATAACCCCAATCGATACCTAACAATCCAAATATCGGTAAAAATATTTTTGCACCAAAACCTGCCGAGCGTCTAACATTAAACGGATTAAAGTCAGCAAACTTATTCCAGGTGTTACCACCTTCAGCAAAAGCTACTAAAAACGCCGTAGCCTGTTGACTTGCAATTACAGGGTATCTTAGCTCCATTACGTATTTTGTGAAGATTGGGCTACCTGATTGTTGGGCAATATTAGGGTTCGATCCTACTGGTATTACCGAGTTATTGGCATATCCACGCATAGCGATCAATTCTGATCCTTGCAAGAAGTCGAAACCTTGCATACCGTCTCCACCCAGTTTAAATCTTTCGAAAGCAGACTGACCAACTGCACTGTTATATGAACCAAGGAAACCAAACTGAGCTTGTGCCTTAACTACAAACTTACCCGCTAATCTTTGGAACCATTGCGATTCAAATTTCCACTTGTGGTACTCTGTGAATTTATAACGTTGCTTATCTGATGCAGTAGCATAGTTCACATTATTCAACAATGAATAAGGTGGCGTTGCCTGAACTGTAAATTTAAAGTAAGATCCACTTTGAGGGAAAATTGGGGAATCTCTTGAATCCCTGCTTAGTTCCTGTGTTAAGTTGAAGTTATATGAAGTCCCTGTGCTAAATAAAAATCCACCATAGTTGTTCAATATGTATTGTTGTGCGTTGATAGCGTGAGTTAACTGGAAGTAGTTATCAGGGAAGTTTAATCTTCTTCCTAAACTTACAGTAACACCATTTAAACGGATTTTCGAATACTGACTGCTCGAAGGATCAATTGTACCATAATAACTTCGTCCACCATTAGACTGTAATGAAGTAAAAGCACTCACTCCAAAACTGATTGGTTTTTTACCACCTAACCATGGCTCAGAGAAAGAGAAGCTATACGACTGGTAAAACTTACCATTTGTTTGTCCACGTAAACTTAACTTCTGTCCGTCTCCTTTTGGTAAAGGTTTATAAGCACTTAAGTTAAACAGGTTCCTTAATGAGAAGTTGTTAAATGTTAAACCCAATGTACCGATGATATTACCACCACCAAAACCACCTGAAAGTTCAATCTGATCTGAAGGCTTCTCTTCAACATGATACTCAATGTCGACTGTTCCATCAGCAGGATTCGGCTTAGGGATTGGGTTTGTTTTTGACTCATCAAAGTTCCCCAATTGACCGATCTCACGAACACTTCGAATCAATAGATCTTTTGAGAATTTCTCTCCCGGTTTAGTACGGATATCACGTAAAACAACACGGTCGTTGGTGATGGTATTTCCAACTACAGTAATTCTGTTATTGGTATACTGAGGTCCTTCATAAATCCTCATTTCCATTTCAACGGTATCACCATAGATCTTCGTTTGAACTGGCTCAACGTTAAAAGTCAAATAACCATCATTCAGGTAGATACTAGATACGTCATCACCGTTAGCACTTCCTCTTAATTTCTTCTCTAATTTTTCTTCACTAAACACCTCACCTTTTTCGATGCCTAATGCTCTTTGTAAATAATCAGTTGTGTATTTTGCATTACCTACCCAGGTAATGTTACCGAAATAATATTTAGGGCCTTCAAATATGTCGATGTCGATATTTACTGCCTTCGGACTGTACTGATAAACACTGTCTCTTAAAATCACAGCATCACGGTAACCTTTATCATGCATTTTAGCAATCAATTTTACCTTATCCTCATCATATTTCTCTTTATTGAATTTTCCTGAACCGAACACTTTATAAAATGCCTGTTGCTTGGTCTTCTTTAGGTACTTGCGCAACTTAGCAGATGAAAAGTCTTTATTTCCAGTAAAGTTGATCTGATGAACTTTAACTTTTCTGCCTTTATCAACTTTTACCATTAACACAACGCTATTCTCCTGACTAGGATCTGGTTTAGTTGAATATTCCACATTGGTGAAGAAGTATCCTTTGCCCAATAAAAACTTTTTAATGGTAGCAGTGGTACTGCTGTATAAGTTATCATTGATAATTGCCTTACCTGCTTTTTCACCTAGCTTTTCAAGAATATCTGTTTTTTGCGATTTGCTAACCCCTGTAAATTCGAAAGAACCTAAACGCGGACGTTCAACCACTTCAATATCGAAATACACGGTATCTTCAACGAGCTTGACGATGTCTAACTGCACATCATCAAATAAGCCCTGAGCCCAAAGATTTTTGATTGCATTTGCTGTTGCCTCACCCGGAAGCACAACTTTCTCTCCTTTAATAAGTTTTGAAAGTGTAATGATTACATCTTTATCCAGGTATTTGGTACCTGTTAAAGTCGTACCGCCAATGATATACTCTTTAGGATTGAAATAATCCAGTTCTAATCCTTTAACTTTTAAAGAAGGTGCTGCAGGATTGGACTGAGGACGGGTAATCTGTGCCATTGTTGGTAAACCAATCAACAACAATAATATAAGTTGGTATATTCTTTTCATTTACAATCTAAAAATCGATGCTAAGTTAATTTAAACACATGTTAAAAAGTGTTAAAAGTAAAATTAGTTAAGTTGTTCACTAATTTTACCGAAGCGGCGTTCGCGCTTTTGGTAGTCTACAATAGCCTCAAAAAGGTCTTCCTGTCTAAAGTCAGGCCACAGCTTATCTGTAAAATATAACTCTGTGTAGGCCATTTGCCACAGCAGAAAATTACTAACCCTGTGTTCACCACTGGTTCTGATCATCAATTCCGGATCGGGCATATTTATGGTGGTCAACTGAGCTGAAAACCGCTCTTCATTAATATCTTCAATATTTAATTCCTGGTCTTTTACCAGTTTGGCCAGTTTCTTTGCAGCTTCGATAATTTCCCATTTAGCGCTATAGCTCAAAGCTAAAGTTAAGGTACAGCGGGTATTATTTGCGGTCTTATCCATCGCACTTTTCAAATCATCAATACACTTTTGAGGAAGCGAACTGATATCTCCTATGGCATTAAGTCTGATGTTATTTTTGGTAAGGGTTTCAGTTTCCTGATTGATAGTAGAAATCAGCAACTCCATTAAAGCATTTACTTCTTCGATTGGTCTGTTCCAATTTTCAGTCGAAAAAGCGTAAACAGTTAGGTATTTGATACCTATATCCACGCAGCCTTCTACGATATCTTTTACTGACAGTACACCACTTTCATGACCAAAAGCCCTGAATTTACCTTGATTTTTAGCCCATCTACCATTACCATCCATAATGACGGCGATGTGTTCTGGTAAGCGATTGATATCTATTTGTTCTTTAAATCCCATTTATTATCCGCAAATATGCTTAAAATGTATAACATTTTTGGGACACAAAGGTATAAGATATGCCAATACCTACAAACATATATGTATCTCTTTTTCTAAAATCGCCTCTCTGTACACCTGGATCACCATATTGAGTAATAGAAGGATCCGAAAGAAACTTACGATCAGCGAAATAGGCATCATTTTGCCAAACATTTGGATTCGGGTATTTGCCACTTACATCATCCAAATAATCGGTGTAAGCTGTTCGGTATCCGATCTGCGAAAATAGCCCCCAACGTTCTTTTAAATGCACTTTAAAACCAATTCCATAGGGTATGCTCAACGCATAAGATCGGTAAGCTTCATTTTGCCCTTCGGTTTGGTAATATTTTAACTTGTATTCGTTATCGTTATAAACTGCTTTTGGATTGTAAAAGACGCCACCTATACCTGTAAAAATATATGGAGTGAATCTTTTGGTCCCACCGCCGGCAAAATAATTCAGGAAGTTAAAATCAACTTGCAGGCTAAATTCATTTAAAGCCGTCTGGAAATTTAGGTTTCGATCTCTAAACTGTTTATTTTCTGAATCGGCATCATTCCCTCTAATTTTACCATAGGTATAATAAAGACCAACACCCCAATATGGATCAAGGTTAATTTTGGCGTATCCTCCTACTGAGATGCCAGAAATTTTTAAAGGTTGATTTTGATTTAGATCGCCCATATAGCCGGCTCCTCCCCCACCTATTCCTAATTCAAAAGTTTGGGCATGGACGCCTAATATTCCGAGAAAAAAGGGAAAAAAATATACAAGTGGCCGGATATATTGCATACTAATAATTGCGGGTATCTATGCCCCATAGGAGCTTATTTCTTAACGTTGTCAGATAGCTTTCATTGTTCAACCTGATCAAATTTACATGAAATTTCGCCTTATTGAGGGTTAACTTTACCGACCGGTCTACCGTTTCCGTTCTCGAATCACATGACACCAGGAATTTAGCACTTCTGGCTTCTACCTCAAAAGTTAAAGAAACATCATCAGGAACAATTACTGGCCTCACATTGAGGTTATGCGGAGCTATTGGTGTAATTACAAAGTTTTGTGAACTGGGATAAATGATCGGTCCACCACAACTTAAGGAATAAGCTGTAGAGCCTGTTGGCGTGGCGATAATTAAACCATCAGCCCAATAGGAGTTTACAAATTCATTATTCATATACGCATGAATAATCATCATCGCCGAATTGTCTCTGCGGTGAATGGTGATGTCATTCAGTGCAAAATTCTCTTCTCCAAAAAGGTTATAGGTAGATGCTAAACTAAGCAGGGTACGTTTATCCAGAGAAAATTCTTTATTCTTTAAAGCTTCTATAGCTATCTTGATTTCATCTTTGTTGATGCTGGCCAGGAAACCCAGCCGGCCAAAGTTAATTCCTATCACCGGTATTCCCGAATCGCGGACTAAAGATAGCGTATCCAGCAAGGTGCCATCACCCCCTAAGCTCACCAATACATCTGTGTGCCCAACAAGTTCGTTATGTTGTGTAAAGGCCGTTATATGCGTTGGTAGTTTGATTTTATCCTTTATAAAATCAAGGTATTTTTTATAGACAAGAATAGGCGTTTTATATTGATCAAGAACATTAAAAACTTCCTGAACATAAGGTAAAACACTATTATTGAATTCCCTACCGTAAATTGCAATCTTCATTTAGCGTCGATTTTCGTGGTCTTTATTTTTAAACGGCAGTTATACGTTCAGATAATTCATAAACGAATTAAACCTGTCTTCCGTTCCATCATCCGCCTTGGTGTTATTAAACACTGCTTTTACCTGGTAGTTATACCTTTCGAAAGAAGCAATAATACCAGACAATTCCGTTTTATTAATTTTCAATGTTACCTCTAGCTTGGTAGAGTCAGGAAAAGACTGCACATAGGAAGATAGAATTTGTGCATTGTCAGCCTCCACAATCTGAGCCATATGGGCTAGGGAGTTATTTCTATTGCTAATTTCCAATACGATAATTCCACCTGCATCCTTTACGGCAAAAATATCGGCGACATAGCCTAAAAGACTATTAACAGCAACCAATCCAAGGTAATTTTTCTTATAATCCAGCACTGGGACTGCTGAAAGGTTGAGTTGGGTGAGCAACCTAATGATATCATAAATGTGTGCATCTTCATACACAAATGGATTTAAAAGGGATAAGGAAAGACTACCGATAGGCGAATCTACATCCTTAACCTCGATCAATTCATCTTCTGCCAACAAACCCAGAAATTGGGATTCATTTACGATTGGCATATGAGAAAGTTTGAACTCAGTCATCCGCTCCAAAGCTTTCTGAACAGTGTCAGATGTTTTTAGAGGGGGGATTGAATAAGATATGAGTTCAGATGCCAACATTTATTTAAGTAATATTCTGTTTAAAAATTTGCTCAAGTATTCGTTGAAAACTTCAGGACGTTCCATCATTGGAGCGTGTCCACATTTATCAACCCAGTTCAATTCCGAATTTGGCAAGAGTTCATGAAACTCTTCTGCTACCTCCGGTGGTGTTACTTTATCTTGTTGGCCCCAGATCAAAGAAACAGGGATAGTAATTCTGGAAAGGTCTTTAGACATATTGTGTCTAATTGCAGACTTTGCCAACGCAAGGATACGAATTACCCTTGAACGATCATTTACGGTTTTATATACCTCATCCACCAATTCTTTGGTAGCTGTAGCGGGATCATAAAATGTAAATGCTACTTTCTCCCGAATGTAATCATAACTCTCTCTCTTTGGAAAAGAACCGCCAAAAGCATTTTCATATAAACCCGAGCTACCTGTAAGCACAAGTGCCTTTACACTTTCCTGATGCGCCAGGGTAAATATAAGTCCAACATGACCACCCAATGAGTTGCCGATTAAAACAACCTGGTTAGTCTTTTTATGTTTCAAAAATTTATTAACGTATTTAGATAAGGTTCTTACACCAAGCGTTAAAATAGGAAGTTCATAAATTGGTAAAATCGGCACCAGGATATGATAATTGTCCTTAAAATGATCAATTACGGGCTCCCAATTGCTCAATTCGCCCATTAATCCATGAAGTAATACCAGGGCTTCACCTTTTCCGGCTTCTATATATTTAAACCCACCTTCGTCTATTACTTCGTATTTCATATATAATTTGTGTAATGTATTATTGCTACTAAGTTAGTAGAGTAAAATTAATTTAATGTAATTTAATATATTAATTTAATGAAAAAAAAGCAATTCATTTAATTTGCAGCATAATTTATGCCAATTGCTTTTTCACAAGTTCTGCGATGAGTTTACCATCAGCCTTGCCTGCCAGTTCTTTATTCGCTAATCCGATCACTTTGCCCATATCTTTAATAGAAACAGCTCCAGCATCTTTAATGAGTTTTGCAATAATCTGTTCCACTTCTGCCTCATCTAATTGCTTTGGCATAAAGCCACTGATTACGGCTATTTCTTCTTCTTCAACGATACTTAAATCTTCGCGGCCCTGTTGCTTATAAATGTCAGCAGATTCCTTTCTTTGTTTAACCAGCTTTTGTAAAAGTTTAATTTCAGTCTCTTCTGTAATTTCCTCAGCGGTTCCTTTTTCGGTTTTCGCCAATAACAAAGCTGCTTTTATCGCTCTTAAACCTCTTAACCTTGCTTGGTCTTTAGCCAACATGGCTTGTTTTATTTCCTGATCTATTGTATTTGATATCATTGTGTTTTCGTTTATTTCCTATCTATTATTGTACCTGTTGCTTGTGCGGTTGGCATAATCAACATTTCATTGATATTTACATGGGCTGGCCTGCTCACTACAAACCATATGGCTTCGGCTATATCATCCGCGATCAATGGCTCTAGTCCATCATACACTTTTTTGGCTCTACCTTCATCTCCTTTAAAACGCACTTTAGAAAATTCCGTTTCGACCATTCCAGGATGTATTGCGGTTACTTTTATTCCATGGGTTAGCAAATCTATTCGCATACTTTTACTTAAAGCATCAACCGCATGTTTTGTAGCACAGTACACATTGCCATTGGGATAAACTTCCTTTCCGGCGATGGAACCTATATTGATAATGTGTCCACTTTTTTCGTTAACCATCCAGTTGGATACAATTTTAGTGGAATACAGTAAACCTTTTATATTGGTATCAATCATCGTATCCCAATCTGTGATGCTCCCTTTATGGATAGGATCTAAACCTTGACTGAGGCCAGCATTATTGATCAGTACGTTTACTTTTTTCCATTGTGCAGGCAAAGTTTCTAAATGATAAGACAGGTTTTCGAAATCCCTGATGTCTGCTACAATCCTTTTTACTTCTACCGCATACTTATCTTCGAGATGCTTTCCTATCTCTGCCAATAGTTCCTCTCTTCTGGCGACCAATATTAAGTTATACCCCTGAGCTGCTAGTAAATGTGCACATGCTGCTCCTATACCCGATGTTGCTCCTGTAATTAATGCCGTTTTCATGTCAATAAGTTTTTTTATTATGGATCGCTTATAAACTCAGATAGGTTTCACCCCTGGGCAAAGCTATAAATTTTTTATTAGGATAGGGCGGGTTTTTGGTATTGTAGGCTACTCAAAAAATAAACTGAAAGTAACATGACGTAACATTAACTTATCTATAGGTGCCGAATACGGACTTGGATCATTTTTCAAAACATTATTAAAGGAATACGACAGCTTTACTTCAGGTGACATCTTAAAATATTCAAAATACAAGTCAAATCCAAAGCCGGCTTCATAAGACAAAAAGTTCGTTACATTTTTTAAGAACTTTTCCATGGGCGGGTTTGGCGCATCATTGGTCCTTTTTTTAGAGGCAATGTCCATCGAATACTTTGCTCCTCCGATCACATAAGCTCTGAAATTATTCCTCCTATCGGATTTTAATTTAATTCCTAATGGAAAGTCAATCATAGTAGCTTGTACCTTTCGTTCTATTGGCGCGGCTTCTTCGATAAAATCATAATAGGCCAGACGATCGTTAAAAACCAATGTTGGTGTAAGCCTTAGATCTGCATTTTCGCCCAGGCGCTTGTTCACCACAAATCCAATTCCGAAACCTGGAGATGATACTGAAGAGATAGACCTTAAGGTTCTCGGTACCGGCACCCCATCTTCAGGATTAATGAAGGGTTGTTGCCAGGTGTCCTTTTTTAAGATCTTAAATTCGGAAGACATATATTGAAAGGTGAAACCAAAGTGCAGATTATCATCATCTACCCCGCCGCCCCAATTCTGAGCATTGGCTGTATTTACAGCCAGGCAGCACAAAAGCAGCAGAAATGATCTAGTTTTATTTAACACCTGTATATATAGCACTTATTCCAAAAGTCAACCGAATATCTTTACTCTTTTTAAAACCTACCTTATCCATTAGTTTGATAAAATCTTCCCCATCTGGAAATGCGGCAACTGATTCTGGCAAATAAGTATAAGCCCGACTATCTTTAGAAAAAACCTTGCCAAAAAAAGGAAGCACCTGCTGTGAATAGAAATTATAGCCTTGCCTGATTGGAAATGCCCTAGGTTTAGAAAACTCCAGAATTACGATCTTTCCTTCCGGTTTTAATACTCTATACATATCGGCAAGTCCCTTCTCCAGATTTTGATAATTCCTTACCCCAAAAGCTACAGTTATGGCATCAAAATGATTATCCGGGAAGTGTAATCCTTCTGAATCGCCCATTTGAACTGAAAAAATATGCTGAAGATTCCGCTCAGCGATTTTTTTTCTTGCTACATCTAACATTCCTTCAGATATATCTACGCCTATTATTTTTTCCGGTTTAAGAATGTTAATGGCTTCAAAGGCAAAATCACCTGTTCCAGTAGCCACATCCAACATAACCCTTGGTTTTATGGCTTTAAGTTCCTTAATCGCCTTTTTTCTCCATAAAATATCAATCCCTAGCGAAAGAAAATGATTTAAAAAATCATAAGTTCCTGATATATTATTAAACATTGTGGCTACCTGTTCCTTCTTTGTAGCCTCTTGAGATTGGTATGGTGTAATGTTTTCGTTCATGGTAAGCAGCAAAGATAAGTATTGTTGAAAACTAATTTTCTACCTTTGTCAAATGATTATAAAATCAGCAACATTTATTTGTAGTAATACAAAGGTATCGGCGCTACCCGTAGCCAATATGCCCGAATATGCATTTATCGGTAGATCTAACGTGGGTAAATCTTCATTGATTAACATGTTAGTGAACCAGCACGGATTGGCAAAAACATCGCAAAGACCTGGTAAAACCCAGCTTATTAACCATTTTTTAATCAATGAGCAATGGTATATCGTCGATTTACCTGGATATGGATACGCTAAGGTATCTAAAAACAGCAGAGAAAATTGGGAAAAATTTATCCGTAACTATATCACCAAGAGGGAAAGTTTGCAATGTGTATTCGTTTTGATAGACAGCAGATTGGAACCTCAAAAGATTGATCTTGAGTTTTGCTGCTGGATGGGTGAAATCCAAATCCCTTTTGCTCTGATCTTTACAAAGGCAGACAAGCAGTCGACAGTAAAAACAGATAAAAACGTTGCTTTATTTAAAAAAGAGTTAGGCGGATGGTTTGAAGAAATCCCTCCATACTTTGTAACCTCTGCAGAAAAAGGACTAGGAAGAGATAAGGTTTTAGATTTTATTACCCAGGTGAATCTTGATTTTGCCATGCCAATCTTAACTCCAAAGGACGATTATTAAATTATAGCTTATTCATGAAGAAATATTTTTCTTTGGTATTGTTCGCGCATTCAGTTTTTGCGCTACCTTTTGCAATGATTGGTTTTTTTTTAGGTGTAACGACTACCGAAAATCCTTTTAACTGGCTAAAACTGGCCCTCGTACTATTATGTATGGTATTTGCACGGAACGCAGCCATGGCTTTTAACAGGTATCTGGACAGAAATATAGACGCCAAAAATCCACGTACGCAAATGCGGGATATTCCGGCTGGAAAAGTATCTGCCAGAGAAGCATTGACTTTTGTAATCATCAATTGTGTGCTCTTTGTGATCACCACGGCTTTTATCAATAATCTGTGCCTTTACCTTTCACCTATTGCTTTATTTGTCGTTTTATTTTACAGTTATACGAAAAGATTTACAGCCTTATGCCATCTCGTTTTAGGATTAGGACTTTCCTTAGCTCCTATTGGTGCTTACATTGCTGTAACGGGTGAATTTAATCTTGTTCCTGTACTCTACTCTTTAGCGGTACTATTTTGGGTAAGCGGTTTTGATATCATCTATGCGCTACAGGATGAAGATTTTGACAAAGGTGAAAAGCTACATTCCATTCCGGCGGCTTTAGGAATAAAAAATGCTTTGAACTTATCAGTTGGCCTGCATATTTTATCTGCAACATGCGTTATATTACCAGCATTCTTTACTACTTTTAGCTGGGTATATTACATTGGGGTAGCTTTTTTCTGTTTCATGTTAACCTATCAGCATTTGCTGGTTAAGCCGAATGACATTAGTAAAGTAAACAGAGCGTTTGCTACCACTAATGGGTATGCCTCGGTTGTTTTTGCCGTTTGCTTTTTACTGGATGCCTTTTTAAGAACTCATTATAACTTTTAGATCCCATGATCAACCTTACCATACCAAAGAAAATACGTACTTATATCCCTCAGGACCTTCAAATTGAATGGGAGAACCTAGAGCCAATTTTAAATGAGCTGTTATCGCGTCCGATAAACAATGTGAATGAATTGGAGCAATGGCTTAAGGACAAAAGTGAGCTTGAGGCTGCTTTAGAGGAGGATTTTGCCTGGAGGTATATTAGAATGAGCTGTGACACTGCAAACGAGGAACTGGTTAAGAATTTCCAATATTTTGCTACTGAGATTGAACCTAAAATTTCTCCCATTGCCAATCAACTGAATCAAAAGTTCAATGACAGTCCATTTATTGATGAGCTGGATCAGGAAGAGTACTTCGTTTATATCCGTGCCATCAGAAAGGCTTTGGAAATTTACAGGGAAGAAAACGTTGAATTATTAACCAAATTACAGGTTGCACAGCAAAGATATCAGGCTACTACGGGCGCCATGAGTGTAACCATTAATGGTGAAGAATATACACTGGAGCAAGCTGCAAACTTTATTAAAGATACGGACAGACAGGTAAGACAACAGGCCTGGGAAACCATACAACAACGTCGCCTAGTTGACAAAGACGACTTAAACCTATTGTTTGATGAATTGATTGTAATGCGCCATCAGGTAGCCTTAAATGCAAATTTTGAGAACTATAGAGATTATATGTTTCAGGCCTTAGGCAGGTTTGATTATACTCCTCAGGATTGTTACCTTTTTCACGAGGCCATAGAAAAGAAGATTGTTCCAATTCTTAAAGAACAAGCTGAAAAAAGGGCTGAATTATTAGATCTGGAGGTACTTAAACCTTGGGACATGGAGGTAAGTACTACCGGAAAAGCTGCTTTAAAACCATTTAAAAATGGCACGGAATTAATTGATAAGAGTATTGAGTGTTTCAATGCGATTGATCCAAAGCTGGGCCAGATGTTAGCGATCATGAAAGCGAATAAGCTTTTTGATGTAGAGAGCAGAAAAGGCAAGGCACCAGGTGGATACAATTATCCATTGGCAGAAACAGGTGCTCCATTTATTTTTATGAACTCAGCTAACTCGCTTAGGGATTTAACCACCATGGTACATGAAGGTGGGCATGCCATCCATACTTTCCTTACTGCAAATCTGGAATTAAATGACTTTAAGCATTGTCCATCTGAGGTGGCTGAACTTGCTTCGATGAGCATGGAATTGATCTCTATGGACAACTGGAATATCTATTTCGACAATGAAGAAGACTTGATCCGAGCGAAAAAAGAGCAATTGATTGATGTACTAAAAACACTCCCTTGGGTTGCTGTCATCGATCAGTTTCAACACTGGATATACACTAACCCAGGCCATAATCCGGCTGATCGCGAGGAAGCTTTTAAACAAATATACAGCCGCTTTGGTGCTGGTTTTACAAACTGGGATGGTCTTGAAAAGGAATTTGGCAATATCTGGCAAAAGCAACTTCATCTTTATGAAGTACCATTCTACTATATAGAATACGCTATTGCACAATTGGGTGCGATTGCCATCTGGAAGAATTATAAAGAAAATCCACATAAGGCATTGCAACAATACCTGGAAGCGCTTTCTTTAGGATATACCAAACCTATTAATGAAATATACGAAACAGCGGGTATTAAATTTGATTTCAGCCCCGACTATATTGAACAATTGGCATCATTTGTTAAAGACGAATTACAAAAATTAGGATAATTTTATGCTTGAAAAACTGTTCCGAAAAAAGTCTATTGACAAAATATTAGCCGATGCCGAAAAGGGATATGGTGACCATGGGAATTCCCTACATAAGACCCTTGGTGTTAGAGACCTAACTGCTTTTGGTATTGCTGCGATTATAGGAGCAGGTATTTTTAGTACAATTGGTAAAGCAAGTGCGGACGGTGGTCCGGCTGTAATTTTTCTATTTATTTTCACGGCCGTTGCCTGTAGCTTCGCGGCTTTTGCTTATGCAGAATTTGCGTCGATGGTACCCGTTTCGGGAAGTGCTTACACCTATTCGTACGTTGCATTTGGTGAGTTGGTTGCCTGGATCATTGGCTGGTCGCTCATCATGGAATATGCGATTGGAAACATTACAGTAGCCATTTCCTGGTCTGATTATTTTACCGGACTGCTCTCCTCGATCAAGATTCCTGCCTTAAATATTAACGGGATTAACCTTCCCGATTGGATGACCATGGACTACCTTACGGCCTATAACGGGCATAAGCATGCTGATGCATTGATCCATGCGGGAAAAAGCTATGAAAATCTCGATAATGCTACCAGGATAGCTCACAATGCCTGGATGACAGCTCCAAAAATTGGCAGCTTTCATCTTGTCGCTGATTTACCTGCCTTAGGTATCATTATATTCATCACCTGGCTGGTTTACAGAGGGATGAAAGAGTCCAGAAATGCGAGTAATGCAATGGTTATTGTAAAACTGGCAGTAATTTTACTGGTACTTGCTGTTGGTGTATTTTATGTAGATACCAAGAACTGGAATCCTTTTGCTCCAAATGGAGTATCTGGTGTATTGAAAGGTGTATCTGCAGTATTCTTTGCTTATATCGGCTTTGATGCAATATCTACTACTGCTGAAGAGTGTAAAAATCCTCAACGTGATTTGCCTCGCGGAATGATGTGGGCCATTATTATATGTACCATATTATATGTAGCCATTGCATTGGTTCTTACCGGTATGGTTAACTTCAGTTTACTTGCCGTTGGAGATCCCCTTGCCTTTGTTTTCGATCAGTTAGATCTAAAAATCATGAGCGGAATTATTGCCGTTAGTGCTGTTTTTGCGATGGCCAGCGTATTGCTGGTATTTCAAATGGGACAACCTAGAATATGGATGAGCATGAGCCGTGACGGCTTATTACCCAAATCGTTCTCTAAAATCCACCCTAAGTACAAAACGCCTTCTTTTGCAACTATAGTTGTAGGCTTTGTTGTTGCGGTTCCTTCCTTGTTTATGAACCTCACCATAGTAACCGACCTGTGTTCTATTGGAACTTTATTTGCATTTGTTCTGGTTTGTGCTGGCGTATTGGTTTTACAAAACAAACCGGATATTAAAAGAGGGAAATTCAAAATACCTTATGCAAATGCAAAGTATATCATCCCGATTCTATTTGCTGGCCTTCTGGTTATGGCTTTTACATTATATAAAAAGGAGACCTCAGCCTTCATCTGGAATACACCAGCCATAAATAGTCCAATAAAGATCATTACTTCTTTAAACGATGTGGAGCGTGTTGTGGTCAAGCAAGAGATTGCGGCCGAACAAGCAAGGGTTATGCCTATTGAAAATAGCGTTGATGCTGAGGCTTACCTAAATAAGTTAACGGAGCAACAATACCAGGATTTTATTGACAAATCCGCTATCGACAGTGCTAAAAAATATGAGACTGGCTGGGAGCTATTCAAACATAAAATTCCGATGTGGATCTTTTTCTTCCTGAGCATCGCCATCACCTATTTCTGTATTACAAAAAACCTATCTCTTATTCCGGTTCTGGGATTACTAAGCTGCTTATACATGATGTGTGAGCTAGGCATCTCTAACTGGATTGGTTTTGGAATCTGGCTACTTGTTGGCTTAGTTGTTTACTTTTTATATGGTTATAAGCACAGTAAACTTAGTGTAGAAAAAAATCCCCAATAGAAAATATTATTGAGATTTATTATAATATATTAATAATAAACCCTACATTAGAGTGGTAATTCAGCATGAGTTACTAAATGCTCTTTTTACCCCATTTTGGGGAAAGCAAACTGAGCATATTGATTTGCCTTCCTAATTATCCCTATAGTTGTTTGGTCGGACGACCAGCAATAAAGGCTCCTCCCCGGAGCCTTATTTGTTTAAGGATAAATCACAAAGAAATGATTAGTTTTTAGACTGGCAACCTAGTCAATTCTATATCATCTGGCGTTACAAATATCAATGGAACTTTTTCCACATCCACATAACTAGAATCCAATCCAAAACTCCGTTCCTCAGAAAGACTCAGACGTTTAAGGATGAAATAATAATCCATAATGGTACGTTCATAAAGGCTCAACTTAGAGAACTTAGATAAATGTTTTTCCAATAGCACAAACCTAAAATCTCCTGCAATTTTGTGCTTATTCAAAGATGTATACTGACTGGTAATATCAACCTCACCATTCTTAACCAACTCTTCAATTACCTTCCGATACAGCAAATTAACACGCTGCTCTACCCTGAAACCGAGCTTAAAGTCAATCCTGATTAATTTACCTGGAATCAGAAACTCGACTTTATACTCCCTTGTAAATGGTTCATCAACTACATCAACGTGAACCAACCAATAAACATCAGCACGTTTTGGTTCTTTTTGAATAATCGAATAAATAATTTTCGACTCAATTTCTGTTTTAAAATTCGCGCTTGTTAAATATACCAATTGTGAAGAGTATTTTGGGACAGAAATGTCCTCACTCAGTTCACTTATAATTTGATAGTAATCTTCAATTTCAACGTATTTAACAAATCTGTTTTTGATTTTTCTGGCGATATACCAACTCCACATCACGGTAAATAATGCAGAACCGATCAATACGGTTACCCATCCGCCATGGAAGAATTTGGACATATTCCCGACTAAAAACGTCATCTCAATCATCACATAGATCAACAAGAATATCCCAATAATGTATACTGGTATTTTCTTGCGTTTCATATAAGCCGCAATCAGAATCGTGGTAGATAAAAATGTCAGGTTAATAGCCAAGCCATAAGCCCCTTCCATTGCTCCTGAATTTTTAAATATTAAAACGATAGCTATACATCCAGCCCAAAGAATCCAGTTGATTGAAGGCACATAAATTTGTCCTTTCTGATTACTTGGATAATTGATCCTCACTTTTGGCCATAAGTTTAATCTTACGGCTTCAGAGATTAGTGTAAAAGAACCTGTAATCATGGCCTGACTGGCAATTACCGCGGCAACAGTTGCCAAGGCAACCATAAACAACAGGTATGGTGCAGGAACAATTTCGAAGAAAGGATTTAATCCAGTATCATAATTACCATGATGTAAAATCCATACGCCTTGCCCAAGGTAATTTAAGATCAGCATGATTTTAACAAAAACCCAACTCACTCTAATGTTTGACCGACCACAATGTCCCATATCAGAATATAATGCTTCGGCCCCAGTTGTACATAAAAACACACCACCTAAAATCAACAATGCCATAGGGTTACTAGCCAGTAATTTAACTGCGTAATATGGATTTAAAGCCGCAAATATGGTAGGATCTTTTATGACAAATAATATTCCCAATAGACCTAAGGCACCAAACCATAAAAACATAATTGGTCCAAACAGCTTACCAACAAGGTTTGTCCCAAATTGTTGTATAACGAATAATCCAGTAATAATGGCGATTACAATAGGTATAACGCTTACCGTAGGGAACTTCAACTGCAAACCTTCTATAGCCGAAGTAACGGTAATACTTGGGGTAATGATTCCATCGGCCAATAAGGCACAACCACCTACAACGGCAGGGATAACCAGCCATTTCGCATTTTTACGCACCAAAGAATATAGAGAGAATATTCCACCCTCACCTTTATTATCGGCTCGAAGGGTAATGATCACATACTTGACAGTAGTTTGCAATGTTAGTGTCCATATGATGCAGGAAAGAGCACCTAGAACAAGGTCGGATGTAACCACCTGTCCACCTCCAACTACGGAATTAAAAATTGCCTTAAGGGTATAAAGAGGTGAAGTACCTATATCACCGTATACAATGCCTAAACTTACTAATAAACCACCAGCAGTAAGCGCATTAAAATTCTTATTATTTGACACTATTTAATAATATAAATGGATAGTATTTAATTAAAACAGAGGGCAAAAGTACAGTAAATAAACAAAATTAAGCCATTAATGTTTAAGAAGAAATCCCTGCATCCTAAGAATCGAAAAGGATATTCAACGGCGAAACATGTTAAATATTGTTAAATATGAAAATAGTAAACAAAATGATTGATTTTTTTATTTAATTATTTATATTTTTGGCAATACCAAACATGAAGATACAACGAAAAGTCGCACGCCTCTTGAGCATTTCCTGCATATTATGCATGAGTGTTTTGTGCAGCGTTAGTGTTTTCGGTCAAAAGACAGACAGTTCATCTGTTGGTATCAGGGCGAAAAAGATCAATAAAACGCCTCAGATCAAAGGAAGTGTAACTACTTATAAGCCAAAATACAATTTTGGATATGTTCAATACAACGACATCATTTCTGCCAATAAGAATGCCAACAACCTTAAACAAGAAAAGATTCTGACTGTTCTGAAAGTGTATCCTAATCCTGTTGATGATCAGATCAACTTGATTCTGCGCATAGACAGAGAATCTAACCTTTCTGTTAAAATCATGGATCTATTGGGTAATGAGATCGTCACACTTTCTAATGAGCGCGTGCCAGCCGGCGAACAGACAAAGAGTTACACCATCCCAAACCGTTTAAATAGCGGTATTTATTTCCTTAAAATCATGTCAGGCACTGAAACTATTGTGAAACGTATTTCCGTTTTATAAAGATTCTAAACCTTGTATCCTCTTATTTCTTTCGTATTTTTGATACCAGAAAACATCGTGGCTTAATCCTTGTTAGCTACATCATTTAAAATACACATCCACAGCATGAAGATAATTGCCATAGGACGCAACTATGCCGAACACGCCAAAGAATTAAACAACCCCATCCCTGATAGTCCAGTCATATTTCTAAAACCGGATACAGCTGCGTTAAAAGACAACAAACCATTTTATATTCCTGATTTTTCCTCAGACATTCATTATGAGCTTGAAGTTGTCCTAAAAATAAGTAAGGAGGGAAAACACATTTCAGAAAAATTTGCGCATAAATATTACGAAGAACTTGGTTTAGGTATAGACTTTACAGCGCGCGATATTCAGACGGCTCATAAGGCAAAAGGACTTCCATGGGAACTCGCAAAAGCTTTCGACAATTCGGCAGCAATTAGCAGTTTCGTTCCTAAAACGGAATTTGAAAACATATACGATCTGCCCTTCGAATTAAAGATCAATGGTAGCAGCAGACAAAATGGGAATACAAAGCGCATGATATTTTCCTATGAAAAAATCATTGCTTTCGTATCGCGCTACATCACCTTAAAAAAAGGAGACCTTATTTTTACAGGAACGCCTGAAGGTGTCGGACAAGTACACCAAGGTGATAAACTGGAAGCTTGGTTACAAGGAAAACAACTACTTGATTTTGATATAAAATAGCGTTAATGATTAAAAAGTATATACTCCTGCTTCTTACAGTCTTATTTTCATTAAACTCGTACAGTCAGCAAATTTTTAGCAATAACAAATATCCTTTGGTAGACTTCAGGCCGCCCTTAGACATTGTACCTCCTGCCCTGGCAGGTTCTTTTGGTGAGCTTCGCGGCAATCATTTTCACTCGGGAATGGATTATCGCACCAATCAACGGGAAGGCTACCCAGTTTATGCGATTGCCGATGGTTACATTTCACGTTTACGCGTTCAGAACAGCGGCTTTGGCTTAGCGTTATATATAAACCACCCAAATGGTTATACTTCTGTTTACGGACACCTACAACGATTTGGGCCCAAAATAGCACAGCAAGTTAAAGCAATTCAATATCAGAAAAAGTCTTACGAGATTGATGAATTCCCTAATGCGCAATTTATCCCTGTACGCAAAGGCGACCTGATTGCTTATACAGGAAATACAGGTAGCTCTGGAGGACCTCATCTTCATTTTGAGATCAGAGATACCAGAACCGAAGCTACAATCAACCCGCTATTGTTTGGCCTTCAGATCCAGGACAACATCCCCCCTGTAATTTATTCGATGTATGTATATCGCTTAAACAAAAAGCCTTTTAATGAGTTTACCCCAAAACAGTACTTTCAAGTTCTGGGAGCTGACGGCACCTACCATCTAAATAAAGTAAATACCATTAACCTTGGTGGTGAAGTAGGGTTTGGCATCATCACTACGGATAAGCACAATGGTGCATCTGGCACCAATGGTGTTTATTCTATAGAGTTAGCATTGGATGGTCAAACGATTTACACCTCGGCATTGGAGAAATTTTCTTTTGAAAACAGTAAGGCCATTAACTCACATATTGATTATCCTACTTACATTAATACAAAGAAAAGCATTCAGAAGAGCTTTGTGGATCCAGGTAATCCATTAAAAATTTACTACAATTTGATAAACAATGGAAGGATGGAATTTAGCGATGGAAAACTGCATCAACTAAAATATACCATTACTGACGGCAAGGGTAACAAAAGTGTACTCGCCTTTAATGTACAGGCTGATGCAAAAGCGACAATCAATACTCCAGCAGAAACTCCAGGTGCTTTAAACTTTGCCTACAACACTGTAAACGAATTTAACAATGGAGAAGTAAAGGTTGTGATCCCTAAGGGAAGCTTGTACAACGATTTAAGCTTTGTTTATAAAAGGCTTCCTAAGCCTGTTGGTAATGCCTACTCGGCCTTACATCAGATCCACAATAACCTTACTCCACTACATGCTGGTTTTGACCTTTGGATAAAAGCAGATAGTGCTTTAACTAAATACAAAGAAAAGGCTTTGATTGTAAACGCAGCCAGATCATCACAAGGTGGATATTTTGAAAACGGATATGTAAAAGCTACACCACGCAACTTTGGAAGCTTTTTTATAGCCATAGATACGATACCTCCTACCGTTACGCCAATTAACATTGCTGAGGGCAAAAGTATGGCAGGGATCAGCAAAATGTCGTTTAAAATCAGAGACAACCTATCAGGTATCAAAAGCTTTAATGGCTACATTGATGGCAAATGGATTTTAATGGAGTTTGATGCTAAATCGGCCAGTTTATGGCACACCTTTGATGAGCGAACTACGCCGGGAAAACATACGTTGGAGATCATTGTTATTGACATGAAAGACAACATCAAAAACTATTCAATTACTTTTTACAAATAGACATTATGAGCGAACTTAAAGAAGGTCAAAAAGCACCCGCTATTTCTGCCAAAGATCAGGATGGAAATACGATAACACTTGATCAGTTTATCGGAAAAACCGTTGTTCTATATTTTTACCCTAAGGATAACACTCCGGGCTGTACAGCTGAGGCATGCGACTTCAGAGATAACTATCAGGGATTAATGGCTAAGGGAATTGTAGTTTTAGGCGTAAGCGTGGATGATGAGAAGTCTCATCAAAAATTTATAACTAAATATAGTCTACCATTTCCACTACTAGCGGATACCGATAAGAAAATTGTAACGGATTACGGCGTTTGGGGTGAAAAGAATATGTATGGCAAGAAATACATGGGAACAAACAGAACAACTTTTGTTATTGATGAAAATGGTGTAATTGCGCATATCATCAAAAAGGTTGACACGAAAAACCCTACCGCTCAGGTATTGGAATTACTTCCTTAACTAAACTGCTGATCTTTTCGTATAATTCATTGGCATGAAAGGGTTTTGAAATATAATCATTCATGCCAATAGAAAGGCACTTTTCCATCTCACCTTTAATCGTATGGGCAGTCATTGCTACAATTGGCACGTCCTTTTTATATGATTCCATATTGCGGATATGAACAGTCGCTTCATATCCATCCATTTCAGGCATCTGCAAATCCATTAATATGATATCAAAATCTGCAGCACTATACTTATGCAAGGCGATTTCACCATTCTCGGCTACGGTAGTTTCATAACCATGTTTCTGCAATAGTTTAATGACCAGTAGCTGATTTATTGCATTATCCTCGACAATCAAAACTCTTATCCCCTTCCCGGACGTTACATCAGCGCTCGAAGTTAGATCTTTGTTATGCTGCCCATCCCAGCGATCCTTACAGAGATTCGTTTTAAAAAACGACAATTTAACACAAAACTCTGAACCTTGATTAGGAACACTATCTACATTAATTTCGCCATGTTGCATTGTGATTAAGTGTTTTACAATGCTTAGACCAATTCCTGTACCCCCAAATTTTCGGGTCATGTGATTTGTTCCCTGCTCAAAAGGCTCAAAAATTTTGTCCCGCTTTTCAATAGGTATACCTATCCCTGTATCCTTAACCCTAAACTCAATTGCAATTCGCTCATCGTCATCATCTGAGACTGCCTTAGCTGTTATAGAAACATGACCATATTCAGTAAACTTAAGCGCATTGGAGGTTAGACTTAACAGAATTTGGGAAAGTCTAACCGAATCCCCGTATATAATACAGTCTGGAATATTATCATCCAGACTGTAGCTTAGGCCAATTTTTTTTTGTTTTGCATTAGACTCCATTAACTGGTAGATAGCCGCCACAGCATCTCTTAAATTAAATGGCAGTTTCATAAAACTAACTTCACCTGTTTCAATATTGGAGAGATCGAGAATATCATTTAATGTTGCCAACAAATGTTCTCCCGATTTTACGATCATCTTAATCGATTCCTGCTGGTCTTTCTCTGTTAATGATTCCTGTAAATATCTAGCAAATCCCAATATGGCATTCATAGGGGTTCTGATTTCATGACTCATATTTACGAGGAAATGCTTTTTTGCTTTTTCGAAATGCTCGGCCCGCTCCTTCTCCCGAATTAGATTTTCTTCAGTAAGCTTAAGTTCAACAATCTTTTGTTCAAAAGTATTGGCCATGTCATTAAAGGCCATTGCTAAAACTCCTACCTCATGTCGGGAATAAACATGGACCCTGGCTTTAAAACTTCCTTTTGTAACCAGAGCAACGCCCTTAGTAATGCCATTGAGATCCTCAATCAGGCTTCGATTGAGGGTAATTACGATAAACACACCAATTGTAGCTAATACCAATGAAAGTACCGGCAGAGGAGCTATTGCAAATCCAGAGGCATAAAGCCCAACAAAACCTAATAAAGCAATGATGACTATGATGAAATACAATTTCCTTGAAATCGAGACATCGTTCAACCTCTTTAGTAAAGTGGAAATAACCATAAATGGAACGCGTTAAATATTTTAAACCCCCAGTATTTTAAATACGCAATAAAAATAGGCACTACAGGTGCTATTCAGACTGTTCATTTTGTTCAAAAAAAGGTGTAAAATAACTGTCCCAGTGAGCCTTTGCAACAAAAAAGGGCTGCATCATTTACATGATGCAGCCCCTCTTTAAGCTATAATGAGCGGTTTATGCTTTCTTTCCGACTTTATGTCCAGATACTGCAAAAAACCAGATGTATAAATAACAAGGTAATACACTAACAAAAAATGCCAGTTGAAAATGCATACCTGCATAATCTTTTAAATAACCATAAATTAAAGGCCAGATGGCACCACCGGCAATACCCATAATCATGATGGCAGAACCGGTTTTGGTGAATTTACCCAAGCCTTTGATACCTAGTGGAAAAATAGCTGGCCACATTAAAGAGTTTGCTAAACCCAAGAGACCTACAAATATTACGGAGGTATAACCATCAGTAAAATAAGCTGCACAAACAAAGATCACCCCTGTGATTGCACAGATTTTAAGGGCCGCCTGTTGAGTTATGTATTTAGGAATGGTAGCAATACCGATAAAATAACCGACTAACATACTGGTTAAGGTTAGTGTCGTAAAGTATTTACTGATATCAGGACTAATGCCTAATTCTTTACCGTAAACACCAATAATATCGCCTGCCATTACTTCAGCAGCCACATAAACGAAAATACAGAATGCACCTAAAAACAAGTGCGGAAACTGAAAAATAGAAGTTTTAGCAGTTTTGATGTCTTCACCCTCAATCACTTCTTCTTTATCTACATCTACCTCTGGTAAATGTGAATATTTAATAAATAATGCAAAAGCAACAAATACGATTGCTAACACAATATATGGTGTATAAACACGTCCTAAAACTTCGGCAAGCAATGCTTCTTTTTGGGCAACAGTTGTGGTCACATCATTAATTTTAGCTTCGATACCGGAAGCATTCTTAAGGAACAAGGTGCCCATGATAATCGGTACGATGATGCCTGCAAACTTATTACACAAGCCCATGATACTAATGCGCTTTGCAGCACTTTCTATGGGACCAATGATACTGATGTATGGATTAGAAGCTGTTTGTAATAAAGATAAAGCTGCACCCTGGATAAAAATCCCAGTTAAAAACAAACCGAAACTTCTTGAACTTGCGGCAGGGATAAAAACAAGAGAACCTACGCCCAATACAATCAAACCAATAACTAATCCATTCTTAAATCCAAGTTTTTTAAGTATCCATGAAGATGGTAACGCTAAAAAGAAATAAGCAATGTAAGATGCAAAAGTAACAAGAAAAGCCTCGAAATCGGTTTTAAGACCACAAGCAAGTTTTAAAAATGGGATTAATGTACTATTGGCCCAGGTTACAAAGCCAAAAATAAAGAACAAAGCTCCAATCGTTACAATGGGAGAAATTACTGACGATTTTGTTTGGTTTGTCATGATTAAGTTTAATGATTTAATTTTGTGTGATGCTTACTTCTTTAACTATTTTAAAAACTTCAAGCTCTAAAAATATAAATTTTCATTGAATTCCATGCTTAATTAAAATATAGTTAGACTATTTATCAGCGCAAACGGTTGTTTTAATGAAAGATTATAGCTAAAAACAATTGAGTTGACTCCAATTACAGCTGATGCAACTTTATTATTAACTATTAAGACTTAATTTTTTCTGCACAAACGTTTGTTTTAATATTCTACATGCACAAACGCTACATTTTGAGCAGATAAGGAGATTTAACCCTGATTATAAGTATCAATTCAAATAAGGGCCTGTGATCAACAACAAGAAGACGGCAATTTGGATACAGCCCAATGTATTTTTAATTACATTTGCCATATTAATCAACAACCCCAATTAATGAAACATAAAATAAGTGAATTAGAGGATATCGCTGCTCAAGTAAGAAGGGATATTGTTAGAATGGTACATGCCTGCCAATCGGGTCATCCGGGTGGATCATTAGGATGTGCAGATTTTATGACTGCATTGTATTTTGAAATCATGAACCACTCTACTGATTTTAAGATGGATGGAAAAGGCGAAGATTTGTTTTTTCTTTCAAACGGACACATTTCGCCAGTTTTTTACAGCGTATTGGCCCGATCAGGTTATTTTGAAGTAAGCGAACTGGCTACTTTCAGAAAGTTAAACTCAAGATTACAAGGTCACCCAACAACTCATGAAGGACTTCCTGGTATCAGAATCGCATCTGGCTCTTTAGGTCAAGGCATGTCTGTTGCTATCGGTGCGGCTCAGGCTAAAAAATTAAATAAAGATCATTCACTTGTATTTGTTTTACTTGGAGATGGTGAATTACAAGAAGGTCAAAACTGGGAAGCCATTATGTATGCTCCCCATAATAAAGTAGACAACCTGATTGCTTCAATCGATTATAATGGTCAGCAAATAGATGGCCCAACAGAAAAAGTATTATCTCTGGAAAACCTTCAAGCTAAATTTGAAGCTTTTGGATGGCATGTGATCAATTCTGATGGTAACGATATGGATGCAATTACTAAGGCATTACACTACGCTAAATCATTAACGGGTAAAGGGAAACCAATTTTAAACTTAATGAGTACGCAAATGGGTGCTGGTGTTGATTTCATGATGGGATCGCACAAATGGCATGGCGTAGCTCCTAACGATGAACAGCTTGCGGCTGCCTTAGCTCAATTAAGTACTACCCTTAAAGATTATTAAGCATGAAGAAGTATACATACACTGAAAAAAAAGATACACGCTCTGGCTTTGGAGCTGGATTGCTTGAAGCAGGAAAAAAGAACCCTGAAGTCGTAGCACTTTGTGC
>NZ_FNEX01000001.1 GCF_900100435.1 Pedobacter sp. ok626
TGCCAAGTTTTCTCCCTAATCTGATGGAGATGATTGTTATCCAAAAAGTCGACCATTGTGCTTAAAGGGTTTTCTAATTCATAGTCTGATAAATTTGTGGGCTGGTAATCGAGTTTTTTCATGATGTTTTCCATAATCTTATTTTTAAATCAGTATTGAATAGTAAAATTGATTGCTAATTGGAGGCTGTGGCTGGATTAGCAAATTCGTTATATAGCATGGCTTGTTGTGTTAACTGTGCTATTTTCTCTCCACACATTACCTTAGCAAGTGCTACAAACGCTATAATCTTATTGTATAAAAGCCAGGAGTCATCTTCGGAAATGTTAAAAGTATCTTTGTATCTCGCTCCCGAATAACTTTTAAGCAATACTTCAAAAAGTCTTTCGTCATCAGGGCTACCGGATAAGAACATTTTAATGGGGGCATTTGAAAAGCAGGAGCAGAGGTGTAAAAGACGGCGTAAATTATGCATCTCTGCTCGATAGGCCAGGTGCACCCTGATCAGTGCAATACAGGTTTGTTCTACTGCCTGATGCAGCATAAATACGCATACATTGTGCTGTTCAGTAACGATGCACTCATGCGCTCCGGTTAAGAAGCCGTCTGCTAATGTCATTCTGTGGTCGAAATGTTTTCTTGCTTTTATAGCCGCTTCAGTTGGAATAAAACGATTGGAGAAATCGAAAGTAGTCATTCCATTATGACTATAAATCAATTTGGCGGTACTGCAAACCGTAATGAAAAAACGATTGTTGGCTATAATAGCTTCCTCAATGGCTTCTTTCGCATGACAGAGGATTGTAATTACACCTTGTTTGTAATTGCCATTTGTGAAATCTTGGACCTCATGATCAATTCGGGTATTGCTCTCGGTGACAAGTAGTAGGCAATAATTGCAATAAAAGGTATCGGATTTTTCTTTAAAGCAGCCCTGGTCATCTTGGGTGTAACTGTTTTTGGAAAAGCTAAAGATTTGAAGAGGCTTGAACTTTTGGACAAGCTGATCGATAAACGCTCTAAAGTAAATCGAGTGGTCTTCTGCTGGGGATAAAATTTGTAGTTCCATATTGATCTCATTTAATTTTAACATTAAATAAGCCTCGAATAAATGGATACCTTGTTTGGAAATAGGGCTGGTAACTCACTTAGTTTGTTGCAGCATGGTTCTGGTAAACCGCCAACCTTTCGGAATGGATCTCAACAACATACATAAGCGAGCACCAGCCCTATTTATATAGGGCGGTGGATGCTACACTTACGCTCGCTGAGATTAAATTTACCAGATTTAGCTGCGAGGCTCGTATGCAATCCTAATTTCTCTTGACTAGAATTACAAAAGTATAATATTTAATTAATAATAACTTTCATTCAAACTTCTCAATTATTAATGTAAAACACAAATAAAATGATAAATAACATTAATATATTGACGTAATACATTACTGAAAGGAGTGATGTGATTATTTTGCGAGTATTATATTTGCTTTACATCAGTTTATATGAGTAAAACAACCTATAATCGTATCAAGTCAGTATTGGCAGAAAGAAAGAGGACAAATAAAGATTTGGCCGATGCTTTACAGATCGCGCCGGAAACTGTTTCTAGCTGGTGTACAAATTCAGCACAACCTTCTATTAAAAAATTATTCCAAATAGCTGTTTACTTGGATGTTGAGGCGGGGGATTTATTGGTCTCGTCTAAAAAATCATGAGGTCAATTATTTTAAAAATGACGGAGGAAGAACATGTTAAAGTACTTTTTTAGTTTTGTTTTTAACATTAAATAAGCCTCGAATAAGTGGTTACTAGTAAAAAGAATAGGGTTGGTAACTCACTTAAATATAATGTAACTTGGCTCTGACAAAGCCACCCTTTCTTTCGAAAGAGCTCCCACAACAGACATAAGGGAGCACCAACCCTATAGCAAATATAGGGTTTTGGTTGCTCAACTTACTCTCTCGGGATTAAACTGTCAGATTTAGTTGCGAGGCTTGTAAGCAATTCTTTATCACTAATGGTAGAACCGCAATTTTAATATTCGTTCGTTTTTCTAATTCATATATGGCAGATCAGTAGTATTTATGTTAATAGCGAATTTGCTATTAATTAATTTGTTTTATAGGTGTCTATTTGCCTTGTGAAGTATTTAAAGGATGAAGATTTTAACCAGCATTAGTCATGCATCAACATATGCCAAATTTTTGAAAGTTAATCCAACGGAGTTGTTTGATTTTACTGATTTAAAAGAGAAAGTCAAGAAATAAGGCTTATAAAAAAGAAAGCGGGAATGATCTCCGACCACTCCCGCTTCATCTAAATTAACGCTCTCACATATAAAGACGTTAATTAGGGTTAAATATTGTGTTATTTCTATGCAGTTGCCGTCTGAAAATAAAATACGAAACCCAAAGCCCAATTGAAGGTGAAAGAATTGATGAAATGAAAATTATATAATTGATCAAATTGCACGGGCAGATCAAATTTTCAATGCGCTAGATATACTATAGTTATCTTAGTAAAATTATGACCAATATTCATTTTCAAAATAAGCTTATACTCTGTTTATCCTTTTTCATATTTTCATCCTGTAAGCATGAAAAAGTATATCAAGCTGCACTTTTTGATGTAAAAGTTAATTTGAATGAACTCCCAAATGGTAAAAAACCTATATTTTCACAGCGGCATCTAAAAAGCAAGGAACAAAAATGGATCGGGGGGCTATTCGGATCTAACCAATTCATGGAGTGGAACGAAGTGCTTTACAATGGTACAGTTATCAGGATAAATCCCCAGGTTGCTCCCCCCAGCGATTCCGAATCATCATCTTACCCTTCTCAGGAGCGTTCACAATACGACTTTTATGATCTTACCTATATTAATCCAGCCAAAACGAGTTTCATTGCGCGCATTTCCGGTCCAAATAGTATAGGAAATAGATTTTATTTATTCACCGCGCAAAAATCGGGTTTAAAGGTCTATAGTATAGACAGACCTACAGTTATAGAGGGTGACGGACAATGGGAAAACCGTGATATGCTGAAGATTGGACCTGAATTGTTAATGGTAGATAATGACTATATTTTTAACCAGAGAACCGGTAAAGCTTATGAAATAACCCGGCCAGGAAAAGACAGAATCCGGGGGGAATTTGCAGCATTGTCGCCAGATAAGCAAACTATAGCCTTTACAACAAGTGAGCTGCTATACCAATGCCATTATCCCAGCGGTAAAGTCTATATCGAACCAATAGACGATCAGCAACTGTCTAAAATTGCTATTAATAAAACAAAAGAGTGGCCATACAATTATTTCGCTTGGATTACTGTGAATGGCAAAATGTTTCTACATCCAAAATGAAAGCACTGACTGATGGTGGCTATCTTCAGTTTATCAAAGCATTACATTTCTATTATTGCTTTTCGGGAAGCACTAAAGCCGCCAATAGCCTCAAATCATGCAGGATAAGGTTCTGAATTTGTAAAGGGTGGAGAGATTATAGATATCAAATTCTATCAGATCAGTGCTGATTGATATTCAGTGCAATTTTTCAAGCGATGAGTGTCAATTCAATAGTTATAGTGTGCTGATCTTTACAATCTAACCAAACATAAACCAATCAATATGAAGCAAATGCTACTCAGTGCTGGGATTCTATTGCTCAGTTACGTCTTAAAAGCACAAACGTTTGATAACGTTTTTTTTAAGCAAAATTTTCAGTACTCCAATGAAGTGAGTGATTATATTAAAGGAAATACTGGGACTACTTATAACAATAGCGCTAATCTGGGGGCGTTTTATGCCAGTCCTTTAGGAAATCCCTCTGCATCTGTAGGCATAACAGTCAAACCAAATAATCAACTCTTTTCAATCCTGCGCCCGCTTACTACTGTCGGGGATAATAGATTTGGTATGTTGAGAAAGTTTAACTTTAGCACGGCTCCAACTGCCATTATGCTGAAGTTCACTTTAATCATCAATAGCAATACCCCAACGCCTTCTAGTGGATCCGTCAACATGTTCGGAGCGCTTTTTGTACAAGTGGGCGATAATGGTTCTGTTATAACTGAGACCAATCCCGGTATCCAAACTGGTACTGTACTGATGAGTTTGCCTTTTACCTCAGTTAAATTAAGTACTGGTGCATCTACGTACAGATTTGCCACCCCAACGAATGTCAGTGGTGTATCGGTACCGTTCACTGCTGATTCTACGGCCTTTCAGGTCATAGTTAATAACTCGGCGAATGTACTGACCTACACTAACCCTTTGGGTAACACGGAAACAAATGCAGCCTACACTTATGATGTTTATGCAAAAACACAAAGTGGTACTTTAGTAAAATATTGTGATGATTTAGCATTAGCCTCAAACACATTAACATTTGGGTCTTTGAAATTTTCATCGTATTCTCCTTCATATCCAACTGGTGTTCAGGTGGGTTGTGATATCCATCTGGATAATATTGAACTGAGCACGATTGGTAATGTAGTGTTTTTGCCAATTAAGTTAAAAGAATTTAAAGGTATTCGGGAGAGTGGGGCCATTAATCTTAAATGGTCGACTACAACAGAGTTGAACATTGTCAGATTTGAGGTTTTAAGGTCCTCTGATGGCCAAAATTTTGCATCGGTAACAAGTTTAACTGCTGTAGGAAACTCTACGGAAATACAACCCTATAACTGGCAGGACAACAGTCCCGGCACTGGTACCACTTATTATAAGTTGAAACAATATGATTGTGATGGGGCTATCTTCAGCTCAAATGTGATCACCATCAATTAGAAACCGAAACTTACTTGAATATATGAAATCAGTTTTTTTTGCCTTGATATTCCTTCTGGGAGTTCTCAAGAGCGCGTTAGCACAATCTATTCCTTTTCCGCTCGGCCTGCACAGACCAAATCTATCCTGGGTTACTGATGGTAATGCCAGTGGGAGCAACAGCGATGAGTGGAAGGCGATCCTAGATAAGATAGCTGCGACAGGAGCAACCTGTGTAAGATTAAACCCAAATCCACATTTTCAGGGACAGGCCATTTCTGTCGAGCAGTTAAAATATGCCAATTCGAAGGGATTAAAGGTATTGATCGAAATTCCGATCACATTTCCCGATTTTTATCCGATATGCACCAAAAAATATGCAACTGGCAGTTTTGGAGAAAAGCATCGGCTTAGAGAGATAGATCCAGTAAAAATGCGTACTTGGTTTACTTCCTATCTGGCAAAGCTAAAAGTGGCTGAGATTGATATCGCTGCCATCGAATTTGGTAATGAATTGAACTGGATGGATTTTAACAACGATGTGGATGCCTATCCTGGAGGTAGGATGTATGACTATAATACGCCATGGAATGATACACAGTATGTTAAGATCAGGGAAGGGATTCAAAAATATGGGGAATGTATCAAAGGTATGTATGAAGAGATAGGTATCCAATTTCCTACAGATAGACCCAAGTTGATTTCTTGCGGATTGGTGATGCAGCGTCAACTGGATAGTTGGCATATTTCCCACAACGCAGCAATTGTGCTTTCCGATATGTGGATTAAGCTATTACAAGGTACCCATCCCAATCAACAGTCATCAACAAATTATCTTAATTATTTGGATGGCATAGGCATTCACCTTTACCCTTCTCCCGACACACCAGAAGAGGAGGTAGGTGATGAAATCAAAGCGTTGGCGGGCCCTGTAAACGCTATTATTCAGAACAGCGGGAAAATGCTTTATGTTACTGAATTTGGCTATCGGAGTATATCTCCAGTGTCTGAAGAAGATCGCTATCTGAAACATTATAGATTTATTCAAGCTGCTTCACAGCTATCATCCTACCAGTGGGGAGGATTTTATTTATACACTTTTGACCATCCCAGCTCCGCCGAAAATGATTGGGTGATTTATAAAAAAGGGGAATTACTGAAAACAGCAAAAATATTTGAAGACTTTAGCTATTTGATGCTCCCTGTTCAACTTAATGCTTTTAGGGGGGCGGCCAAAGGTAAGTCCATAACTATCAATTGGTCGACTGTCAGCGAGACAAATCATGAGCGGTTCGAATTGTTCAGGTCCTCCGATGCGAAGGAATTTTCAAAGATAGCCACCAGGACTGGGGCCGGCAGCAGCAATCAACAACGATATTATACTTACGAGGACATCAAACCTTTACCCGGAACTAACTATTACCGCTTAAAACAAATTGATTTTGATGGTAAGTATTCCAATTCCGAGGTCATCGCTGTTCATACCAAACTGGGCTCGAGCAGTCTTTTTGTAACGGTGTCCGAGGAAAGACCAATCGTAAATATTTTATTCATGGGCAACGCTAAGGGAACCATTTATTTATATGATATTTTTGGCAAAAAATTGGCCGAGCAGCAGGTCGTTTTATACGAGGGCTCTAATCAAATAGCGCTCCCGATACAGCTTGTTCAGGGGATATATGTTGTAAGGGTCAGTGCGGGCACTGAAACCCTGGTCAAGAAATTTAAGGTTTAACCAAATATTTTATGAACATATGAATATTAGTACAATAAACAATACTTGCAAGCGCTATTTGAAGGCTGCAACATTCAATGCATTACGTGTTTCTATTATAGCCTTTATCTCATTTGTCTCGGCCCAGAACTGTTTTGGGGCCAGTCAACAAAACCCGTCTACTACAACCAAGACCCTAAGTGATTCGACCGGTATACTTATTTCCGGTTTGGTAAGGGATAGCAATTCCAAACTATTGGCAAGGGCAACCGTTTCTGAAAAAAATGGGAAAACTACGAGTATTACAGATGCAGGGGGTAAGTTTTCCCTAAGGGTATCCAATCGAAATGCGGTCTTGAAAGTTTCTTATTTGGGGCTGGAAACAAAAGAAATACCCATAAATTCCCAGCGTTTTTTACAGATCGTATTGAACGCAAGCCAGAGCAAGCTCGATGAAGTAGTGATCATCGGTTATGGAACAAGTGATAAGAAAGACTTGACGGGCTCCATCAGTAGTTTAAAGGGTGAGGACATCAAAAGTGCCACTGCTACCTCTTTTGTAGATGCGTTACAAGGTAAGATAGCGGGCGTGAGGGTTAATTCCCAATCTGGCGAACCGGGGGCTGGAGTGAGTGTGGAAATAAGGGGGGGGAATTCGATCAATGGCTCATCCTCTCCATTATATGTGATTGATGGTGTGCAGATTGAAATGCAGGAATCTGAAGTGGCATCATCAAAAGTTGGCGGACGTACGACGTTAAATCCGCTATCAACAATAAGTCCCGATCAAATTGCTTCCGTTGATATCCTCAAGGATGCCTCGGCAACTGCAATATATGGGGCCAGAGGGGCAAACGGGGTGATTATAGTGACTACGAAATCCGGTAAATCAGGTTCAAAGCCTGTATTTAACCTGAGCTCCTCTTATGCCTCGTCCGAAATTACCAAAAGGATTGATGTATTGGATGCTCAAGATTACGTCCAGTACCGCTTTTTGAGATCGCCCAATGATAGGGGCTTTGGAACAGATCTGGATAATGATGGCGTACCGGATGTGGTTAGGGATGTAAGTGCGTTGGAGAGCTATGATTGGCAAGATGCTATTTTCAGGAGAGGTGCAACACAGAAATACAATTTATCTGGACAGGGAGGATCAAATTCATCGAGTTATTCCTTCGGTTTGGGTTATTCTGATCAGGATGCACTGGTGATCAACAATGATTTTAAAACCTACTCTGCCCGTTTCCAATATAACCATAGAGTTTCCGATAAATTAGATTTTAGCTTGACCGGCAATTGGGGCAAAACCAAAACTAGAGGAGTGGCGTCAAGTGGTGGGGGCGAAGGCAATTTCTCGGGCCTGATACAAGCTGCCTACACCTTCCAGCCTGTGCTGATCAAAGCGGTAGATGATTCCTTTACGCCCGTTTCTCTATTAGATCAACTTCTTAATTCCTATAAGCTTACAGATTTTGATAGGCTAATAGGTAACGCGAACCTCACTTATGCATTCACTAAGAAATTAAAACTGAGAGTAAGCGGAGGAGGTTCGTCCACTTCTTCAAAACTCTCTGAATTTTATGGAAAAAATACCCTTTGGGGGCAACAGGATAATGGAAAGGCCAACAATAACCATACGCAAACTGGAAATTATCAGGCTCATAGCACGTTGGACTACTGGACTAAAACGGCTAATCGACAGGTGCTAAAAGCGATGATAGGAGCTGAATTCAATTCCTATAATTATGAAAATTTTGGGACCAGCATCTCAAATTTCCAAGATCAGTCGACAGGAGTTTTCAATCTTGCCAAAGGATTAACACCAGGGTTTCCCAGCTCAAATTTTATTGAGCAAAATCGTATCTCCTTTTTTAGCAGGCTCAACTATGATATTAGCAATAAATATCTTTTCACTGCCACATTAAGAAATGACAATTCATCTCAACTAGGTCCAGGAAACAGATCAGCTTTTTTCCCTTCTGCAGCTTTTGCATGGCGCATTAAAGAAGAGAAATTTCTTAAAAATAATCAAATCTTTTCGGATTTGAAGTTAAGGCTAAGCTATGGAGTAACTGGAAATGACAGGATTCCGGCCTATAGA
Organism: Pedobacter sp. ok626; assembly: GCF_900100435.1. Lineage (GTDB taxonomy): Bacteria > Bacteroidota > Bacteroidia > Sphingobacteriales > Sphingobacteriaceae > Pedobacter. The sequence continues at coordinate 8,580 of NZ_FNEX01000001.1, forward strand.
TTTTTGTCCGAGCTCGGTACAACAAGTTATGCCGGTAACGGGACTGTACGATTTGGATTGTCTCCGATTTCCTCTGAAAATCTAAATCTAAAATGGGAATCAACTGCGCAGTATGACGTTGGTTTGGACCTCTCCTTATTTAACAATCGAGTTAATATGACTACTGATATCTATTATAAATCCACAAAAGATCTGTTATTACTTTCAGAAGTTGCTTCACAAACAGGATTTCCGACCCAATGGCAGAATATTGGAGAAATAAGTAATAAGGGGCTGGAAATAACCATCAACTCAGTAAATATCAACACCGCTGATTTTAAATGGAATACCACTTTCAATATTTCCTTTAACAGAAATAAGATCGTCAGTTTAGGCGGAACGGAATCTAAACCTGTGATTTTTAATAATGGTTACATCAACAATGTTGGGATAGTGAAGGAAGGCCAGCCCATAGGGACAGCTTTTGGCTATGTGTGGGACGGTATTTACCAGATTAATGATTTTACGTGGCAAAACAACAGTGATGCAGCAATTCCACACCAGTCGAGGACTTACACCATCAAGAATGGGATTACTAGTATTTCTGGAGCACAGCCCGGATTGTTTAAATATAAAGATCAGAACGGCGATGGAATTATCAATGCTTCGGACCGAACGGTGATCTCCAATAGTAATCCAAAGTTTAGTGGTGGATTCTCCAGCAATTTTACATTCAGGAATTTCTCTGTGAATGCTTTTTTTGAAGGGGGGTATGGTAATCAGATCTTTAATGAATTTCCTACACGGGTAGAATCAGGGAGTGGACAGGTATCCTTTAATCTGACCCAGCAATATTGGGACAACCGATGGACACCTGAAAATCCTTCAAATAGATATGCCAGCATATCTTCAGCCAATACTGATGCTGAAGCATCCAGTTACTACGTTGAAAATGGCTCTTATTTACGATTTAAGACTTTGTCGTTTGGGTACAGCCTTAAAAATAATGGCTTATTAAAGGCCACTGGTATTTCAAACTTAAATCTACTTTTAACATTGGATAACTTATACGTATGGACTAATTATAGTGGATTTGACCCGGATGTGAGATCTAATGATAAGTTACTCCCTGGATATGACAGGCTTGCTTATCCGAGGTCCCGTTCCATCATATTCGGTTTAGAATTGACTTTTTAATAGGTCATCAGGCAATTACATTAGCTTCTGCTAAGAGGCATTGGATACTCAAAATTTAAGACATGAAAAAGGCATTAAAATTTATATCGTTATCAGTTATCGTTCTCCTATTGGGCTCATGCGAAAAGTCGGCTTTTTTGAATAAAGCTCCATTATCATTTATATCACCAACAAATTTTTATAAGCAACTCTCAGATTTCGAGATGGCCTTGACCGGATGTTATCAAATGATAAATGCGCGTGAACTTCCAGGGGATGATGTTAGTGAAGGAACTTATAATAGTGGTTTACAGTACATGTTAAGTGCTGGGACAGATGAATTATCACTTAATAGCGCCGGGGGAGGGCCTGATGTCGAAAAATTTGCTGTAGCACAGTATACCAGTACCAATACTGCTATCGGTGATTTTTGGAAGGCCTATTATGCAGGGATTATGCGATGTAACGTATTGATCCAAAAATCAACAGAGGTAAATTTTGACGAGCAATCTAAAAAACGCCTGGATGAAATTATTGCGGAGGCTCGTTTTTTAAGGGCATTTTATTATTATCATTTTGCTACCTTATTTGGTGGAGTGCCATTAATTACAACCGCATCTCCTGACCCTCTGGCACCAAGGGTGAATTTAAAGACACTTTATTCGGAACTTATTATTCCGGACCTCATATTTGGTTACCAAGCCTTACCACATAGGGCAACGGTGTCGGGGGGGGCAAACAAATGGACTGCAGCCGGTTATTTAGGCGTGGTTTATAATTATTTAGCCTCCTGTAAACGTAGTAACGTCGGTAGCGATCTGAATTTTGAGCTGAATAGCTTTTCATGGGTTGATGAAGGTCAGATGAGCAATAGCGCAAAAAACATTTTAAAAGAGGTTGTTGATAACAGTGGCTATAAGTTAACTGCCAATTATGATTATCTCTTCAGGGAAACTACAAAAGCAGCGCAATACGAAGAGTGCCTCTTTTTAGCAGAGGCCTCAAATCAGCTTACCGCTACCTATCCAAGTATTGTCAAGCTATTTGCGCCAGGTGGTGATGTAAATACTTTCGGTGGTACCTGGTGGACACACCGTCCCACAAACGAATTCGTATTAAAATATGGCAAAGATTTAGATAAAAGATTTAGCCACAACATCACTTTGCCTTATGGCGGTACCCCTGCTATTCCGGATATCATTATCAATGGTATTCCCTATTGTGAACCTAGACCCTCTACCGGCCTCCATTGGCAAAATAATGCGGCTAAGTTTCGTCATGTAAAGCCTTCGGCTAAAACCATTCCATTGTGGGCCAGCGGTATTTCTATTCCCTTGTTAAGATATGCGGATATCATGTTGCAATACTCAGAAGCATTATATTTTACTGGCAGCGAGCCTGCAGCAAGATTGATTTTCTCAGACCTAAGAACGCGGGTGGTCAAGACTGGCAAAACGCTTGCTAATCTCAATACTTATTATTACAAAGCAGATTTTATTACTGAACTACTGGACGAACGAAGCAGGGAACTCTGTTTCGAAAGTAAACGAAGAATTGATTTAATAAGATTTGGTAAAATGACTGCCTACCTTAATAGTCTTAGTCACGCTGCGCCATTGCATTCCAATTATAGGGTCCAGGAATTAAAAGCCAATTGGAAGGAGAATAAAATCTGGTTCCCATTGCCCCAACGGGAACTTGATCTTAATGTAAATTTAAGAGAGCACCAAAATCCTGGATATTAATAATTAGATGAAGATGAGCGTTAAAATTTTAGCTATTGTTATTGTTAGCCAATTTTTTTTAAACAACATTTCGGCGCAATCAGAAAAGTATACCTTCCCGATTGGAATACACAGGCCCAATTTAAGTTGGGCGGGAAGCTTGGAAAAAGAACTTGAGATAATAGAGAAGATGCGAATAATGGGTGCCAGATCTGTCCGCCTTAACCCTAATTCAAAAGCAGAGGCAGATTTTGTTCAACACGTGCTACATGCAAACCGATTAGGTTTTAAAGTGAATTTCGAAGTTTCGCTCGCATTTCCAGAGTTCTATCATCCGAACGCCCAGCGACGGGCTAAAAAAAAGCATTGGGATCCGAGGTACCAGTTAAGTGATATAAAACCAGTCAACGTGCAGGTTTGGGCGGCTAATATGTTCAAAGAATTAAAAGCAAAGGGCGCAGTTATTGAAGTTGTAGAAGTTGGAAACGAATTTAACTGGATTGATTTTAACGGAGATATGCCGGAAATTGCAGGAGGAAAATACTATGATTATGACAGTGATTGGGAAGATCCGGATTACGTCAAAATCAGAAAAGGACTGGATCTTTACGGACAGATATTGAAAATAATCCGTAAGGAAGCGGAAAAGACATGGGGCAAGGGGGGGGTAAAGGTGGTATCAGGAGGTCTTGTTAGGCACATGAGTTTAGGTACATGGTTTAAAAATCATGATGCCACTATCTTAGCACCACAGGTTTGTTTGGATATTCTTCAGGGTACACATCCCAGGCAGACCAAGGCAACTAATTACTTAAAATATGCGGACGGTATAGGAATACATTTTTACCCTGTGGTTGCTGAACTGGATCTGGAGAAAGCAAAAAAGAGTTTGGGTGATGAGATCCGGCTCACTATGGATGCATTGGTAAGAGTCGCGGGGAACAATAGAAAGTTCTGGGTAACAGAGTGGGGATTCGCGAGACATAAAAAAGAGTTTAAAACTGAGGAGGAAAGGTTCATTGTAGCCGAAAATTTTCTTAATGTCTGTAAAACGCTACCTTACAACTGGGGAACGATGTACTTTTTTACCTTTGATGGTCAGAAAATTCACCGGGCTTATGAGGACGGAAATTATTTGTCAGTTTCAAAAATATTTAAGTGATTATGACTAATTTTTACCGAACCACCTTTCTGTTCATGCTCCTGTTTTTAAATTCACATGAGCTCTTTGCACAATCCCCATTTAAATCATTGACCATCAATAATGGGCTTCCACATACTGATGCTCTCGGTACCGTACAGGATTCAAAAGGGTTTTTATGGATTGCAACATTTGACGGCTTATGCCGGTATGATGGTACCGATATCGTTGTTTTCAGAAGTGAGCATTTGAATCCAAATTCGTTGTCAAATAACCGTATATTAAGTTTGGCATATGATGATAAACGTTCAGGTTTGTGGATAGCTACCCAATCTGGAGGCTTAAACTTTCTGAATCTGATCAGCGGGCAATTTACCCGCTTACCTGTAGGTCCTAAAAATTCTGTTATTACGGAAAAGTTTTGTGTTAAATTATTTGGGGATGAACTGTGGGTTGGTACGGGGCATGGCCTTTACGTAGCGGATTTAAGTAGAGGTGTAACCAAAGAACTAATTATCAAGCCTGTATTGCTGCCAAACGAAAGTATAGTAAACTATATCCATCAAGATACTAAAAAGGGAACCTGGATAGCGACACCTGGTGGAATCTATTACAAGGCACCAGAGCAGTTAAGGTTTAATAGAATAAATTCGAGTCCTATTACTGCTGTAAATACGATCACATCCTTTGATGACGATCATTTGATAGCGGGAACTGCCTTTGGGTTGTATAAAATAGCTATTTCAGATTTTTCGGCCCAAAAACTCAGTGATCTGAATGTAACGGCACTTTTAAAGGACGGTGGCGACAAAATATGGGCAGGTACCTCGGCTCAGGGTGTTTATGTTCTAAATAGCGTAGGTAATGTTCTTGATCACTACATATTTGGAAATAATCTGGAACAAAAGCAGGCGGTTGTTAAGGATATATATAAAGATCGATTTTCCAGTATATTTATTTCAATGCCGAGTGAAGGTGTGCGTATTTTGAATTCAAGCAGTTCAACATTCAAGCCTTATCCAAGAGGTGTAAGTTCTGCCGAATTTGCTAAACTTAAATATCCTTTATGCTTTTTTACCGATCATAAAGACTATTTGCTAATTGGAACCAGGGGCAGTCTCCTGGTTGTTTATGATCGTAATACAGAGAGGTATCATTTTACGAGTGTAAATCGTAGTATAAAAGGCAATGTAGCTACAGATGTTACAGCAGTTTTTAAAGAACCTAAAGGAGGTATTTGGGCGGGCACCGGTGATGGGATTTTTTATGCAGTTAATGGAACTTACCAAGATCTGATCAATGGGAAAACCAAATTTGAACGTATAGGTGGTGTTTCCTTCAAATACAAGGTTAATTGTATCATACCAGATAAAAAGGGAAGAACATGGGTTGCAACATCAGGTGGGTTGTTTTGCTATGATGAAAACAGGCATCTTGTATATAATTCTAATGACTATCAGGATAATAGTACAAAGATCTCAAATTCGTTTGTGAATGATGTTGTACTAAAAACGGAAAAGAATGGAAATCAATTAATAATTTGGGCAGCCACCAGGCGAGGCCTTAATAGGCTTCATTTTGATAACAATAGCTTAAAATTAAAAAATGTATTCCATCTCGTAGCGGACAGCAATTTACTGGGAGTACACTCTGATTGGATATCACTTATCCATTATGACAAAAAAGGTAATCTATGGTTGGGTACTATCGGTGGGGGATTAAGTAGGTTGACTGGTTCAGATGGCGATAGATTTCATTTTAAGACTTTAACAACGGCGGACGGATTGCTTACTAATGATATCGAAACATTGTTGGAGGATGATGAAGGAAATTTCTGGATAGGTGGATTTGGCTTAACAAAATTCAATCCACTTAAAGGAAGCTTCCAGTATTTTGATTCAAATGATGGCCTTCAGAGCAATTCGATAAAGCTCGGATCATCTTTCAAATCCAAAACAGGGGAGTTCATCTTCGGGGGCATAAATGGCTTCAATTTTTTCTATCCTAATGCCATTAACAGGCAATTAGTTATTTCACAGCCAGTCCTTACCCGTTTGATTATCAATAATATTACCATCAAACCGGGAGATGTGGTCAACGGAGATGTTATTTTGGAAAATTCATTGGAGTATTCTGGTAAGATAGAACTTAATCATACTATCAAAAACTTTGGACTGGAATTCACTAGCGTACATAGCCATGATTTTGAGAAAATAACTTATAAATATCGGTTAATGGGCTTCGAAAAAGATTTTGTTTACTCAGGTAGCCTTAAACGATCTGTTAATTATACTGGATTGCCAGCTGGTAAATATGTGTTTGAATTGTATGCCTCTGGAGGCAACGGTGTCTGGAGTAAGACACCAACGACTCTCGAAATTATCATGTTACCATCATTCTGGAATAGCAAAGGCGGATATGTTCTTTACCTTACTGTGATCGGACTGATATTTTTTCTACAATGGAGGAGAGCTTTGAAGAAAATCGAGATCCGTCATAAAGCTGCATTGAAACGTAATGAGCAGGAACAGGAGATCAAGTTATATGAGGATAAAATGGATTTCTTTACTATTGTTTCTCATGAACTACGCACTCCATTAACCCTTATCATCACCCCATTGGAACAGCTTGTTAATCGAAAAGATATTCCCAAAGCCATATTGCCTAGCTTGGAAATTGCACAAACGAACGCTAGCCGCTTAAAGTCGTTAATAGACCAGGTCCTTGACTTCAGAAAAATTGAAAATGGTAAATTTATCCTTCATAAGGAAAGCGTCGACCTGGATGAGTTTTTAAGAAGTACTTTTATTCAATTTACTGACCTGATCCGTGAAAAAGAGTTGATTTATAAAATAGCTGTTGATACCCAAAGTTATTATCGCCTTGATCCATTTAAAATGGAACAAGTATTACTTAATTTGATTTCTAACGCAATTAAATTTTCAAAGCCAAAAGGTAGGATAGAGCTAAGAGCAGATCGTGTCAACAAAGAAATCATAATCAGCATAGCTAATACGGGATCGTATTTGGATGAAAACCAAAAAAATAAAATATTTGATCCTTTTTACCAAGCTGAAGACAATAGCAATACCGGTACCGGGTTGGGTTTGACAATTTCAAAGGAACTGGTAGAATTGCATGGCGGAAATATAGAAGTTAAAAGCATAAATGGATCTTTATCTGAAGATACTACAACAACGTTTACCATTAGGTTGCCTTTACAGGAACAATATGCTGTTGAAAATTTATCAGTTAACGGACAGCTTGATAAAGATCGGTCATTGACAAAATTGGTAATTGTGGAAGACAATAATGAGCTACGTACATTACTTAAAAATGAATTTCTAAACGATTATTGTGTTTTTGAAGCTGAGAATGGTCAGGAAGGACTGAAGCTGATTCGTAAGGTTAAGCCAGCCATTATTCTTACGGATATTATGATGCCCCAACTGGATGGTCTGCAATTATGTAAAATGTTAAAGTCCGATATTTCTACCAGCGATATACCGGTCTTAATGATCACAGCACGTGATAGTGGGCAAAATAAAATAGAAGGACTGGAGGCAATGGCCGATGATTATCTTGTTAAGCCGTTTAATCTGAAGGAATTACATTTAAAAGTGTCAAATCTGGTCAAACAACGTGAACTTCAAAAAGTAAAGTTATCCAACGATGCTGCATTAAAACCTGCTGTATTGCAAGTTGAGCCTCGTGACGAAAAAATCTTAAAGAACTTAATTGCTATAATAGAGCAGGATATAGATAATCCCGATTTTTCAGTAGAAAAATTAAGTCAAAAATCTGGGATGAGTCGTCCAGCTTTATATCGTAAGATAAAAGGTCTTACGGGGATGTCCATTCAAGTATTTATTCTGGATATACGATTAAAAAGGGCTGCCCAATTACTCTCCACCAAAGGGCCTAATGTATCAGAAGTTATGTATCAAACTGGATTTACTAGTGCGTCTTACTTCAATAGGGCATTTAAAAATAAATTTGGCGTGAATCCTAAAAATTATCTCAAACACTAACACACCGTTGGATTTCCTTTTCGCTGTCAATTGCCCTAATATAGCCATAGGCGTCACCAAGGATGTAATATCTTGAGGCTGCTACTCCCGAATAAACGCGCATCTGGTCATCCAGCAAAATAAAATCCCCGTTTTCTTCGTAGGCAGGTATAAAGATTCCATTCAGTTTGCCAGTATTTATGCCGATGCTGGTTCCATTATAGAAATGGCAGGAATTGGTCAGCAATTGTTTACTGTCTTTGGAAAACAGGCAGTAGTGGGGGTAAGAGGATTGCGGTCCGATTACTCCAATCTGGTTGCCTTCGGAATCGAGAACGCGGTAGTCGCTGCCTTGGTCGGCTGCTATAATGAGCTGGTTGTCATCAGATATGGTGGCATTTTCCATGTCCATGTTAGGACTCCATTCCTCATCATCCTGGTCTATTACTGGATGTATCATTTGTTCCTCTTGTTGCGACAGGATAAAAATGCCTTCGGAGGTTGTCAGCAAGATCTTTTTGCCATCGTTGAACGGAGTCATTTCGGTGATGCCGTGGCCAGAATGCTGACTGAGTGTAAATTCTGCAATGGTTTCGCCCTGTCAGCCATGGGTTATGGTAATCTTGTCCTTTACTGCAATGGCAAACACGTTTCCTATTTTTGATTTACCGATGGCGCGGATATTTTCGTCCAGTTTAAGGAGCTCGCTACCGTATAGGAGATAGGCTTGTCGCTGCTCGTATGCTGCTCCGGTGAGAAAAACGATCTTCTGGTCTTCGATGAATTGGAGTTGGCAGATGCTTTGTGCATTATCGTCAATCAGGTCGATCAGGGGAGTATGTGCAGGTGGGAAATCCTGCCTGAATTTTTGGTTTTCGCCCTTTTCGTTAGCCTCTTTTATCGCTGGGATCTTCGCCTTTCCAGTTGTCCCAGCCATGCTCTTCTGCGAAGCGAACCATTTCGTTTACGGCGCTGGCATATTCGGCCCCTTTTGTTTGCCATTCCTGCTGAATGTTGCTGTTTTTTCTCTTAAAAAGATTCAACATGGTATCTGTTTTTGTTTCTCTAAGATAGAAAATATGCTCCATTGTGTTTTTTTTGCATTATCTATATCTTTTTTTAAATGTATTTTTGACATTTAAAAAAATAATCTCTACTTTTTACCTCTTAAACTAACCAAATGTATGAACAGCCAATTTCTATACACAACTATGAATGCTTCTGCCAGTAAATATTGGTTTGATCGTACATCATCTTAAACATCGTCTGCCTCCGTTTTTTAAATTACAATTAACCGATTTATAAAAAAATAACTACCAATATGATCAACATAAGGAATTTGCTTTGCGGATGTTTAATAATACTATGTATTTCAAAATCTTATGCGCAAGACCTCAGTATTTCCAGTCCGGATGAAAAGCTGACTGTTAAATTATCATTAGAGGAGGGTAGACTCTACTATCGTGTGCTTTTGGAGGGAAACGAAATGCTGGAGAAGTCGCCTTTGGGACTGCGTGGAAACAAGGTGGATTTGTCCGCGAACCTTCGTCTGGTAGATAAGAGTTCGCAACACATCGACGAAACCTATTCTGAGCCGAAAATAAAAATCAGCACTGTTCATTACCAGGCGAATGAACTGGTTTGCAAATTTGAAAATCTAGCTAAGAACCAAATTGAGGTGGTTTTTCGCGTCAGCAACAACAATGTAGCATTTCGGTATCGAGTTCCTCAAACTGGCGAAGCTGCGAATTTGATCATTGAGGAGGAATTAAGCGGGTATAATTTCCCGGCAGCGACAACAACATTTTTAACGCCACAGGCAAGTCCGATGATCGGTTGGATGAAAACCAAGCCCAGCTATGAGGAAGAATATACGCCGGATCAGGCATTAGGGATACCCTCGAAATATGGCCTGGGTTATACCTTTCCGGCACTGTTCCATGTGGGGGATAAAGGTTGGGTGTTACTTTCTGAAACAGGTGTGAATGGAGCATACTGTGGTGCAAAACTGAGCGAAGGAACAAAAGATGGTTTGTATAAAATCGCTTTTCCTGAAAACGGGGAGAATAACGGAATGGGACGTGCAAATCCGACGATCGCATTACCCGGCAATACACCATGGCGGACACTGACAGTAGGGGCAGACCTCAAGCCAATTGTCGAAACTACAATTGCCTTCGATGTGGTGGAACCGCAATATAAGGCTTCTAAAACTTATACTTTCGGACGCGCCACCTGGAGCTGGTTGTTATGGCAGGATGGAAGCATCAACTTCGGTGATCAACAGAAGTTTGTGGATCTGTCGTCAGCCATGGGCTATGAATACGTGCTGGTCGATAACTGGTGGGATACCAGGATTGGCCATGATAAAATTGAACAATTGGTAACCTACGCTAAAGATAAAGGTGTAGGGATCTGTCTGTGGTACAATTCAAATGGCTTTTGGAATGATGCCCCGCAGGGACCTAAAAATAAAATGAATATGGCTGTTGCCCGGAAACAGGAAATGGCCTGGATGCAAAGCATCGGGATTAAAGGCATTAAGGTGGACTTTTTTGGTGGCGACAAGCAGGAAACGATGAAATTGTATGAAGATATTCTGTCAGATGCAAACAGTTATGGGCTGACTGTTATTTTTCATGGCTGCACGCTACCACGTGGATGGGAGAGGATGTACCCTAATTTTGTAGGGAGTGAAGCAGTACTGGCTTCTGAAAATCTGATTTTTACACAGCACGCCAACGATACTGAAGCATTTAATGCTACTTTACATCCCTTTATCCGTAATGCCGTAGGATCTATGGATTTTGGACCTGTTCTGCTGAATAAACGCCATAACAAGGCAAATAATGGAGGGACTATCAGGAAGACAACCGAAACATTTCAGTTGGCAACTGCCATCTTGTTCCAGACTCCTGTCCAGAATTTTGGGATCACTCCGAATAACTTCAATGAGATGCCAGCGCATGTGATAGATTTTATGAAAAAGGTGCCAACAACCTGGGACAATACCGTATTTATCGACGGTTATCCAGGAAAATACTGTGTGCTCGCGCGACGCCATGGTGATACGTGGTACATTGCCGGCATCAACGCAGAACAAAAGGAAAAAAATATTATGGTGTCTCTGCCGATGTTAACTGGTAAAGAGGTATTGCTATACACTGATGATAAAAATAAAAAGCCAGAAGTGAATAAAGTGAAACTTCAGAAAAATAAGCAAATGGCGCTTAAATTACTGCCTGGCGGAGCTGCCATCATTACCGGAAAGTAGGCCTGGGATTCGGGCAAAAGAAATTACATTGATGATCATGAAGCGAGTACTTTTTTTTGTAGCCTTTTTTCATGCCCTGACGCTCATGGGGCAACAGAAGGCAAGGTTTCTGTCTTTGCAGGAAGGACTGTCGAGTCAGCAGGTACTCGATGTCGCACATGATAATCATGGTTTTATATGGATTGCAACAGAATTGGGACTAAACCGGTTCTCTAGCAATTCATTTAAACAGTATTACAAGTCGGGGAAAGCAGATGGAAATTCAATTAACAGCAATGAAATTAATACGCTGTTCTATGACAGTGATCACCTTTACATTGGTACCCGTTCAAATGGCCTCAATGTACTAGATTTAAAAACCAATAAGTTTTCCTACTATCTTCACGATCCTGCAGATCAGCTTTCGATCGCAACAAATGACATTACAGACATCATCAAAGGTAAAAACGGGAAATTATGGTTATCCACCTATCATCAGGGCGTACAGCTTTTTGATCCGATAAAAAAAGAATTCAGGCATTTCAATAGGAAAAGTATTCCCGCTATGCCTGAAAATAGCATCTGGACACTTGTTGAAGACAAAGAAGGACTACTCTATATCGGGCATGTCAGTAAGGGGCTCTCTATTTTAAATACCACAAATAGAAGCGTTGAGTTACTTGATGTCACAAGCACAAAAGGCATATTGCCAGATAATGAGGTAAAAGCCCTGTTTTGCGATAGCAGAGACAATATCTGGATTGGAACCAGAAAAGGATTAGCAGTATACAATCCGTTTACAAAGCAGATGCGGCGCATCCCTCTTGCCGCTATGGCGAGAAACGGAGTTGAGCCTTTTATTTACGCAGTAAAGGAAATCAATGGTTCGATCTGGGTAGGTGCCGAATCATCGCAACTGTTTATCCTCCAGCCTGTATATGGCACCGATAGGGCTATACAGCAGATCAGCGCCATCACTCCGTTTTATCTGGATAGAGGTAATAACTCGTCGGTGCAAAACATTGATCGTGATGAATTTGGCAACGTATGGCTGGCTATTTATAGCGGAGGAGTCGCTTTTTTTGGGCATATAAAACCATTTTTCTCGGTGTTTCCTTCGGTGGAGATCAGCCCGGGTTTAGGAAAGCTGGCAACAGTGACAGGGATTTTGCACGATCGGGGCAACAGCTTATGGCTAGCTACAGCGGGCGACGGCATTCTGCAGTTACAACCTGATGGAAAAGTAATCAGAAGGACCGTACAAAATAGTGGACTCGGGGATAATTTTTTGCTGTCTGGTTTCGAAGACAAGCACAATAATAAATGGTTCGGTTCTCCAAACCGAGGAGTTTCTTTCTTTAATGTAAAAACCAAGAGCTGGCATAAAGTAGATGCAGGGGAAAAAATGTCGTCGGTAAGGGCGATGATAGAAGACAGCCAGGGTAACCTATGGTTCGCCGCACAAGAAGGCTTGTTTATTCACAATCCCGAAAAACAGACCTTCCAAAAATTGGTGATCAATACCCCCATGTTAGGCGATTATTCACCCCGTACGCTTGTTGAAGATAGCAAGGGGTATATTTGGGTAGGTACTTACGGACAAGGTCTCTATGTATTTGACCGCAATCGTAAACTGGTCGGAAGATTTACCCGGGGCCAGGGTATATTCAGCAATACAATAAACCACCTGTTCCGCGACCGTAGCAACAACATCTGGGTTGCGACAAATGAAGGCTTAGCGCTTCAAAGCGCAAATAAGGAATTGGGGAAATTTGAACGTATCAGTATACCTGGATCAGATGCCTGGCTTACGATCAATGCCCTGGCCGAAGACGGCAACGGAAATATTTGGTGCTCAACAAGATTGGGCTTACTTCGTTACCTGCCGGGGGAAAAACGTATCCTGAGCTATGATCAGGCATTTGGTCTGCCTTTAGGAGGCTTCACCAACAACAGCGTTGCCATGGATGCGAAAGGCAAGCTTTTCTTTGGAATGCCGGCAGGCATCTGCTATTTTGAACCTACGGAAATCCCTCTGGATCTCCCGCAATCACCCATCAGGATCAGCCGCTTCATGGTATTTAATACCGGTGAGACACATGCCCAATCCGAAAAATATCCCAACCTCGCTGAAGAGATATGCCTGGAACATGATGAAAATAGTTTCCGGGTGGAGCTTGCCGTCATGGATTATGCCTTGAATGATATGGTAGAGTTTAGTTATAAACTGCAGGGACTGGATAATGACTGGATCTTTCTCGGTAATGAGAAAAACCTCGATTTTCGGAGCATTCCCTATGGGAATTATGAGCTTCGGATTCGTACCCGTCAAAAGAACGAACCCTGGTCTGGTGACTACAAACACCTCTTTATCAAAATTGCTCCGCCATTTTACCTGAGCACCTTGGCAATAGTATTTTATGTCATACTTGTCGCTGCCATCGTATGGACGATCTTTTCTTTTTACGTAAAAAAAGTAAACGCAGAAGCTGAACTCCGGATGAAAAAGCTTCAGCTGGAACAGGACGGACAGCTGCATATGGAAAGGTTGAATTTTTATACCAACATCACGCATGAACTCCGAACACCTTTAACCCTCATTCTTGGGCCCCTGGACAATTTGCTTCATGACGAAAAGTTATTAAAAGGACATAAAGACTGGGTACAGATTGTTCAAAAGAATGCAAACCGGCTTTTCGCCCTGGTCAATCAGTTGCTGGAATTCCGTAAAGTGGAATCCCAGTATAAGCCTTTAGTACTGGGGGAGGCCTTTTTAGGGGAGTTGGTGCAGGACACCGTCCTGAAATATGTAGAGGCAAATCATAAAAAAGAGCTGACCATCAAATGTATTGTCGCGAAGGAGGACATTAAAACTACCTTTGATGCGGAGATTGTGCAATTGATACTGGATAATTTATTATCTAATGCCTGTAAATACACGGCTTCGGGAACTGTGGAAGTGCGTTTGGAGTACGAAAAGGACAGACTGAGTACTTGTGCCCTGATTTACGTGAAAGATACAGGTTGTGGTATTGCGGCTGAACACCTGGATAAAATCTTTGATAAATTTTATCAGGTACCACGCTCCACTGTGCATGGTACTGGTGTTGGTCTCGCTCTGGTCAAAGAGTTGGCAGCCATACACCACGGAAAGATTGCGGTAAAAAGCGAACCGGGAAAAGGGACCGAGTTTTGTGTTCGACTCCTGACCAATACGGTGCTTTCCGAGGGGCAGGTATCCGCAGCTGCGAAAGGATCAGAAAACCACATGACTGCCGCTGGAGATAACCAACGCCCCCTATTATTGTTGGTGGAAGATGATAGTGATCTCAGGGATTATCTTGGCTCCTTGTTAGCGGCTAAATATGAAGTAATACAGGCGGAAAATGGGCAAAATGGTTTTACACTTGCAAAAAGCCGTATCCCGGATCTGATCTTGAGCGATGTCTCCATGCCGGATATGGATGGTTTCCGGATGTTGGAAGCATTGAAGCAGGAACGTGAAACGAGTCACATCCCGATGATATTCTTAACAGCCAGGGATACGGAGCTCGACAAGGAGCGTGGTTACGAACTTGGTGTTGATTCATATTTAACCAAGCCCATTAGTCCTCAGCTCCTCTATAGCCGCATTGAAAATCTGTTGCTCAAACAAAAGGCTGTCTATGCAGAAGTATTGGGCCAGTTGTCATCTCAAAAGAACCAGCGCGGTGCCGGAGCGGTAAAAACAGATACGGAACTTTGGCGGGAAAATGCTTTCGTTCAGGAATTTGCGGGCCTGGTAGAAGCCTGTATACAGGATGAAGTCCTGGACGTGGCTACACTAGCCGATAAAATGAACATGAGCCAGTCTACGCTTTACAGAAAGCTTAAAGGCCTGACCGGAAAAAATATCAATCAGCTCGTACGTAAAGTGAGGATCCAAAAGGCCGCAGAACTGTTACGTGAGGGACAGTACAACATCACTGAAGTGTCTCTGATGGTCGGCATCAACAGCTCTATCTATTTTCGCCAATGTTTTAAAGAAGAATTTGGTCAACTCCCGTCTGAATACCAAAAAGACGCTTTAAAATAGAAAATAAGTCGATTTGACGAAAAACTAAATGTTTATTGACGGATCCGTATATGTTGGCGCATGGCAGAATCGCTTATGTTTGGCTCATTAACCAATATAACCAAATATGAAAATCCTGAAAATTTTTTTTCTCTGCGTAGTGATATGGGGGCTACCCACATATGCTAATGCACAACGTAAGATTTCAGGGCAAGTATTTAACGAGAAAAGCGAACCCCTTGCGGGTGTCACCGTTCTGGTTGAGGGCATGCCAAAAGAAATCACCAACACAGACGGGCAGGGACGCTTCCAGCTTACAACAACAAAAAACACCTTAGTAGTTACTTATGTAGGCTACAAAAATCAGCGTGTCGACATTACGGGCAAAACAAGCGTTTCTATTTTCCTGGAAAGCACGAATGAAGACCTCGATGAAGTGATTGTTGTGGCCTATGGAACACAGAAAAAACGCAACATCACAGGTGCGGTAAGTAACATCAAATCGGAAGATATTGTCCGTTCCTCTTCTACTACCACCGCAGGTGCACTTGCAGGAAAGGTACAAGGTGTGTCTGTACGTGCCAAGGACGCCCGTCCGGGAAGGGGTGCATCGATAGAAATTCGTAATATGGGAAATCCATTGTATGTGATCGACGGTGTAGCTTATGGAGGTGAAGGCGGAACAGACTGGGTGGGAACACAGAATGCTTCGGGCGCTGACATATTCAATGCACTCAATCTGGAAGATATCGAAAGTATTTCCATTCTGAAAGATGCTGCAGCTGCCGTGTACGGTTTCCGGGCCTCCAAAGGAGTAGTGTTAATTACTACTAAGAAAGGCAGGCGTGATGAGACGGCCAGGGTCAATATCAACGGTTACCAGGGCTGGCAAAATTTGACACGTTTTCCGACGATGGCGAATGCCGCACAATATACCAAAGGAATGGTTGAAGCTGCTCAGAATGAAAACCGTGACCCGAACAGTGTTTATACCCCATCAGAACTGGCCAAATGGCAAAATGGGACTGAACCAGGTTATAAAAGTTACGACTATTTTGACATGGTCGTCCGCAAAAATATACCTCAGCGTTACCTGAATGCGAATGTAACCGGAGGGGGCAAAAATTCCAATTACTTCCTTTCCGTTGGTCACATGGATCAGGATGCGATGATGAAAGATTTTTCTTACAAACGAACCAATTTGCAAGCCAATCTGGAGGCCACCATTTTTGAGGGCATGAATATTGGTGCGCAGATTTCGGGTAGACAGGAGGCCACCAAAGATGTGGGTTTACCGGGAGGCGATGGGTATTTTTCTTCTATCCTGGCCATATTCAAGAACAGGCCAACGGTAGGTCCTTACGCAAATGACAATCCTGAATATCCAAATCATACCAATGATTTCTCTTACAATCCGGCAATTTTTAGCCGCGATATTGCGGGTTACAAAGACAATAATTATTTAAGCGGTAATGTTAACCTCTTTGCTTCCTATAAAACCAAATTTGGTCTATCTGCTAAAGGAACAGTGTCTTACAATTACACCAATAATAAATTTGATGGTTTCCAGTACACTTATGATGTGTATCGGTATACGAATGATGCTTATACCCGCACAGGTGGAACCGATAGTCGCTGGCGGTATAAAACTGACCGTGTAGCCATATCAAGATTCGGACAATTTCAGTTAGACTATACCAAACAATTAGGCGATCATAATTTCTCTGCGATGGTAGGTTATGAAAGATCTGATTGGGACAGGACATACAATGCGCTGGGTGCCAATCCCTCCAGTAATTTCATTTCGTTGATGAAGCTTTCGGAGGTCAATGGTTTAGACGACAGCTGGAGTTACGAAGCCAGGGCAGGCTATATAGGCCGGATAAGCTATAATTTCAAAGGCAAATATTTATTAGAAGTATTAGGCCGTTATGACGGGTCGTACTTATATTATCAAGGCAAGGAATGGGGCTTCTTCCCTGGTGCAACTTTGGGCTGGCGAATTTCGGATGAACCCTTTTTCAAGCCCATCAAAGGAATTGTTAATGACATGAAAATCCGGGCTTCAGTAGGACAAACCGGATTAGAAGAGGGAGTAGGCATGCATGGCTATCTCGCAGGTTACAACTTTGCCCAAGGTAGTGCGGTACTAGATGGCAAGTATTACCCGGGTGTTCAACCCCGTCCCTTAGCAACAAGGAACCTTTCCTGGGTTAAAAATACAACATACAATATTGGTGTAGACATGGGGATGTTCGAAAATAAACTTACGATCACCGCCGATGCTTTTAAAATCATCCGTACTGGCTATCCTGCCAGAAAATATGATGTTTTGTTACCCAGCGAGGTGGGGTATGAATTACCAAACGAAAACCTGAATAAAAATGGCTACTATGGTGCTGAAGGTATCATCACCTATTCTAGTAATATTGGAGAACTGGGGTATACAGTAAGTGCAAATGCCACTTACTCCAGATTTAAAGCATTGGAATCTTATAAACCTCGTTTCAGTAATTCCTGGAATGAATATAGAAACTCTGCTGAAGAACGCTGGGGCGGTACCTGGTGGGGGTATCAGGTAGTGGGGCAATTTCAATCCGTTGAGCAGATCAATAACCACCCGATCAATAATGATGGTTCAAATAACAGAACACAACTGCCGGGAGATTTGATCTACAAGGACGTAAACAATGATGGCGTGATCAATGGAATGGACGAGCGTCCGATCGGTTATCCAACAGGCTGGGCACCAATGATGAATTTTGGTGGCCGTATTGGTCTCAACTGGAAGGGCATCGATCTCAATATTGATTTTGCAGGAGGTGCTATGCAGTCCTGGTTCCAGGACTATGAACTGAGAAATGCTTTTCACGGTGGTGGCAATTCACCTGCCTACCTGTTGGAAGACAGGTGGCATCGCGCAGATCCTTACGATCCAAACAGTGAATGGATCCCAGGTCGTTATCCAGCCATTCGTAATGGCAATAGTGGTAATAATGGCAAAAACAGCGATTTCTGGCTTACCAATGTCAGATATCTGCGTGTAAGAAATCTGGAACTTGCGTATAGTTTGCCTAAACTGATTACCGAAAAGGTTAAAGCAGAAAAAATCAGGGTATACATCAATGCATCTAACTTACTGTCATTTGACAATGTGAAAGATTACCAGATTGATCCCGAAATTGAAGCCCGGGCAGCAGTAGTTTACCCGCAGCAAAAAGTTTTTATGGTTGGTTTCAACGTTACTTTTTAAACCAGCTCCATCATTAAAACCAGAACACAATGAAAAAAATTTATATAGCTATGTTGCTCTCCTGTCTGAGTTTGAGCAGCTGTAAGCATGAGGATTGGTTTAACCGTGATCCTAAAGGTATCATCACCGACGCCCAACTATGGAATGAACCGTCACTATTAATTTCCATGTTGGGAAATTACTACGACAGGTTACCCAGTTTACATGGCGTATTCAATACAGGTGGTATGACAGAACTGGATGATGCCATGTGGTCGGGACATCGGGACCAGAACTGGAGAAATGACTTTCAATTCGGGAATGATTACGGCCGTTATTGGGATTATGGGCTGATCCGGGACCTTAACCTTTCCCTGGAGAACCTAAAAACACAAAGTGTAAAACTCAAAGAAGAGGATAAGCGTCTTTTTACAGCAGAACTGCGTTTCATCCGTGCGTTTGTCTACTTTGAGATGGTCAAACGCATGGGAGGGGTACCCATTGTAGAAAAACAGCTTGTTTACGACTTCAGCGGCGACCCTACTCCCCTGCAAATTCCCCGCGCGAAAGAGTACGAGGTATATGATTACATTTTTAAAGAAATGGAAGCCATTAAAGACGACCTTGCAGCAAACAACGCCAGTAAAACCAGGGCTAACAAATATGTTGCACTAGCTTTGGAAAGCCGGGCGATGTTGTATGCGGGATCTATAGCCAAATACAACAACCTGATGGCGGCCCCTTTGAGCACTCCCGGAGCTGAAGTCGGCATCCCTGCTTCAATGGCTGATCAGTATTATGCAAAATCACTAAAAGCTTCAAAAGAAATCATCGCCGGGCCATATGTCTTGTATAATGAAAATCCTGATAAGGGTGCGAACTTCTACGACATGCTGAATAAAAAAACTGGATCTGAAGTGATTTTCGCAAAAGATTTTATCACCAGTCTTAAGGTACACCGTTTCACTTACGATAACATCATCCGCAGCATGACCGAAGACAATGAATCCTCTTCAACTATTTCGCCGTCATTGAGCTTTGTAGAAAGCTTCAATTATCTGGATGGAAGTAACGGCAGGTTGCGCGATAAAGATGGTGCCGGTAATTTCATTGCCTATACCGGAATCAGTGACATCTTTGCAAATAAAGATGCCCGTTTATATGGTTCGGTGATCTATCCAGGCACGACGTTCAAAGGCAATCCAGTTAAAATACAAGCCGGGGTAGCAGTTTGGAATAACGGAACATATCAGTTTACAACCTCTGCAGAATTGGGGAAAAATTATGAAGATGGACAACTGTGGACCGGATTTGATGGCCCGAAGAATGATGCTCAGGATGTCAGTAATACCGGTTTTTACATCCGCAAATTTGTAAGTGATGCACCTGCTGCCAGTACCAGGGGAACATCGGCAACCAACTGGTGGCCATGGTTCCGCTTGGGAGAAATTTACCTGAACGCCGCTGAAGCTGCATTTGAAACTGGCCAGCCTGAAGCCCTGGGCTACATCAATGCCTTGCGTCAGCGTGCAGGTTTCCCTGCAAATAGCCTCAGCGCCCTAACCACGAACATCATTCGCAACGAGCGTCGCGTTGAGCTTGCTTTTGAAGATCACCGTTATTTTGATCTGAAGAGATGGCGAATTGCCCATTTGGTATGGGATGGTTCGGAAACCGATGCAAATTCTGTAGTGATGGGACTTTATGCCTATCGTGTAGTACGGCCTGGTCATCCTGACAATGGTAAATACATTTATCAACGCATCAGACCTACTCGTTTCAGGAGAGCACGTTTCTTCCAAATGTTTAACTATTATACATTTATCGCCCAAAGTGTGTTGGACAACAATCCAAAAATTGTGCGAAATCCATTACAATAAACTTTTCTATTATGAAACTGAATATATTATTGACACTTAGCGCAGCTGCCGGATTATTATTGTCAGGCTGCGAATATGATAATTTTAATGCACCCGAATCGATGCTGACAGGTAGGGTTGTTTATGATGGAAAGGCGATCAGCGTACGCAATAATGGGCCTCAGCTGGAGTTGTGGCAGGATGGCTTTGCGCTTAAATCAAAAATTGAGGTTTTCCTTGATCAGGACGGAACATTTTCAGCTCAATTGTTCGATGGACAATATAAGCTGGTCAGACGGGGAGATGCCCCCTGGCTGCAACAAGCAACAGATACCATTATTGTAAATGTTAAAGGAAATACCAGTATTGACGTACCCGTTACTCCTTACTTTAATTTTACGAGCGACAGTTACCAAAAATCTGGTAACTCGATAACAGCCCAGTTTGTGGTCAATAAAGTGGTACCCACAGCAAATGTGGAGTTGGTACGTTTATATCTTGGAAAATCGATACTGACAGATCAGGTTCAAAGGGAGCATCTTCAGGATGGAAATGTGGGAACTCTGGTGTTCGGGCAGCAGGCCACGATAACCACAAATATTCCAGATAACCTTAAAAACCTGGATTATATTTATGCCAGACTGGGCATCAAAGCCACAGCTTCCAGTGAATATGTCTACACACAAGTACAAAAAATAGCGTTAAAATAACCATTGCTGATGACAAGAAAACACTCAATTCTGCGCCTGATTCTTTTTATCTTTTTAAACACCGCCTTTATTGGCAGTACTTTTAGTCAAGGCTATAAATCCGGCTCCGCAGAAAAAGATTTTGCAGGATATTTGTTTACCTACTTCAAAGGAAATGCGCTGAAAGATGAGGCTGTTTGCTATGCCATCAGCACCGATGGATACAACTATCGCGCATTAAATAATAATGAGCCCGTTATAGATTCGAAAGCCGTCAGTTCTACTGGCGGCGTTCGCGATCCACACATCCTTCGCGGAGCGGATGGCCGCTCGTTCTACATGGTGCTGACAGATATGACTTCCTCCAAAGGATGGGACTCTAACCGGGCCATGGTCCTGATGAAGTCTGATGACCTGCTGAACTGGAAACATACCGTCATCAATATTCAGCAACGATACAAAGGGCATGACGACCTCAAAAGGGTATGGGCACCACAAACCATATTCGATCCGGCAACACAAAAGTATATGGTATACTGGTCTATGCAACATGGAGCTGGTCCGGACATTATCTACTATGCTTACGCCAATAGTGATTTTACCGATTTTGAAACGGAGCCCAAAGTATTGTTCCATCCGAAAAGTGGCAGATCCTGCATCGATGGCGACATCATCAACAAAAATGGATTGTTTTACCTGTTTTATAAAACTGAAGGCGATGGAAATGGCATAAAGCTAGCCATCACTGATTCCCTGACTTCCGGTAAATGGATTCAACAGGCCGGTTATAAACAGCAGACAAGAGATGCCGTGGAAGGATCCGGAGTATTTAAGCTGAACCAATCCGACAAGTACATCCTGATGTATGATGTATACAGTAAGGGAAAATATCAGTTCTGTGAAAGTTATGACCTGGATAACTTCAAGGTGATAGACCATGAAGTTACAATGGATTTCCATCCCCGCCATGGTACCATCATTCCGGTCTCCCGTAAGGAACTGAAAAGCCTGACCGACCGTTGGGGCATACCGAAGGGAATGGAGCTGACACTCAAAACGAACCCGGTGCTCGATGGATTTTATGCGGATCCAGATGTGCTGTATTCCAATAAAACTAAAAAATACTACATCTATCCAACCAGCGATGGTTTCGATGGATGGGGCGGCTTTTACTTTAAAACCTTCTCCTCTTCGAATCTGAAAAACTGGACGGATGAAGGGGTAATTCTTGACTTGAAGAAAGATGTGAGCTGGGCCGATCGTAATGCCTGGGCACCTACCACCACCGAGAAAAAAGTTAAAGGCGACTACAAATATTACTTTTATTTTACCGCTGCGCAAAAGATCGGTGTTGCAGTTTCAGATCAGCCCAGCGGTCCATTCATCGATTCGGGGAAACCCCTCATTAATTTTAAACCTGAGGGCGTAAAAGGTGGACAGGAAATCGATCCCGCAGTATTTACCGATCCAAAAACAGCGAAGAGTTACCTCTACTGGGGTAACGGATATCTCGCTGTAGCTGAGTTAAATAAAGATATGGTGTCAATGAAAAAGAATACCATAAAAGTATTGAAGACCGATAAAACCTTCAGGGAAGGCTGTTATGTGTTTTACCGTAAAGGGACCTATTATTTCCTTTGGTCGGAAGACGATACCCGCAGTGAGAACTATCGAGTACGTTACGGAACTTCGAAATCGCCGCTCGGCCCGATCGACATTCAGGAAAATAACCTGATCCTTCAGAAAGATCCTGCTCAGGGTATTTTTGGAACGGGCCATAATTCTGTATTGCAGATTCCCGGAAAAGATGAATGGTATATGGTTTACCATAGGTTTAATTATCCGGAGGGAATATCTATGGGTGATGCCGCAGGCTTTAACCGCGAAGTCTGTATGGACCAGATGTATTTCGACGAACAAGGACACATTATACCCCTTAAGCCAACGCATTAAATTAAACCGCATGATGAAATTTATTAAAACCTCGATTTTTGCTTTCACAGTCTGGTTAGGAGCCCCTGGAGCTATTTTCGCACAGGCGGGATTTGGACAAGCTGAAAAGATCAACGCCGACTGGCATTTCCACCTGGGGGACGTAGATGGTAAAAATCTGTTGGAATATAACAACTCCTGGAAAAGTATACAGTTACCGCACGACTGGAGTGTGAAGCAGACCTTCAGCCCGACCTTTGCCAGTGCTTCCGGATATCTTCCGGGGGGAATAGGCTGGTATCAAAAGAAACTTACCCTGGCGAAAGCAGATCAGGGCAAAAAGCTATTCCTCTATTTTGAGGGCGTGTACAACCGCAGTGAGGTTTTTGTAAACGGGCATTCCGTAGGTAAACGTCCGAACGGTTACATTTCATTCGGCTATGACATTACGCCTTATGTTAAATCTGGAACGGAGAACCTGATTGCTGTTCGGGTAGACCATAGTCAGGACGCGGACTCCCGCTGGTACACAGGTTCCGGAATCTACCGCGATGTCTGGCTGATCAGGGCAAATTCTGTCCATCTGGAGCAATGGGGAGTGTATGCCTATCCTGAAGTAAAAGGGAAAAAAGGTAAGCTGCACATCGAAACAGAACTGGTCAATGCCTCAGCGAAAGCGGCCGACCTCTCGGTACTCAACGAACTGCTGGATCAAAAAGGACTGGTTGTCGCGAAGAAAGTCTCCAAAACTATACTTACCGCAGGCAACAAAAATCAGCTCAAATCCACTTTGGAGGTAGATCAGCCAAAGTTATGGAGTGTGGCGAGTCCAGACACCTATACCCTCCGTACCACAGTTACGCAGGGGAAGCAAGTAGTAGACAAGTCCTTCGTGGTCACAGGCTTCCGTACTTTTACTTTTGATCCCGATAAAGGTTTCGCTCTGAATGGAGAGCCAATGAAGGTAAAGGGGGTATGTATACACCATGATTCAGGTGTGCTTGGTGCCGAAATGTATCCAAATGTATGGCGCCGCAGATTACTGACCTTAAAGTCGCTAGGTGTCAATGCAATCCGGACCAGTCACAACCCTCAGGCTTCGGCATTGTATGCCCTGTGCGATGAATTAGGGTTGCTGGTGATGGACGAAGCTTTTGACGAATGGGAGTTCCCGAAGCGCAAATGGCTTCAGGGATGGAATGTCGGAGTGCCCGGATTTCAGGGGTCCTTTGACCATTTTAAGGAGTGGGGCGAAAGGGACCTTGCAGATATGGTTAGACGTGACCGTAACCACCTCTCCATATTTGCCTGGAGTATTGGTAACGAAGTGGATTACCCGAACGATCCTTACTCTCATCCTGTACTTGCAGGAACAAAGGAAGGTGGTTTTACACAGCCCATTTTTGGTGGCTATAAGAAGGATGCGCCTGATGCCATGCATCTAGGCGATATCGCTAAAAGACTTGCTGCCGTAGTCAGAAAGTACGACACAAGTCGCCCGGTAACTGCTGGCCTCGCCGGAGTCGCCATGTCTAATGAAACAGCATACCCAGGTGTACTGGATATTGCAGGTTACAATTACACAGAAAGCAGGTACCAGCAGGACCATAAAAAGTATCCGACACGGGTCATTTTCGGTAGTGAAAACCGTCACGACTTTGATGCCTGGAAGGCTGTTAAGGACAATGAACATATTTTGGGACAGTTTCTATGGACAGGAATAGATTATCTGGGCGAATCCGGTCGCTGGCCTTCACGCGGCTTTTATTCCGGACTGCTTGATTTCGCGGGATTTATCAAACCCCGGGGCTATTTTCGTCAGTCACTATGGTCAGATAAACCCATGGTCTATCTTGGTACCTACCCGCTCCGTGGTGGCGGGGCCGCAATTGATGCATGGTCTGTGCTGGAAGCAGAACAGGGCAAACAAAAAAATGAAGCTCCTTCAATGGATGCCTGGCCCATATGGAATTATCAAAATGGACAGCTAATCCGGGTGGTTTGTTATACCAATGCGGAAAATGCAAGATTGGAGCTGAATGGGAAAGTCGTAGGGAAAACGAAAGCCTACGATCAGAAACAGGGCATCATCTATTGGGATATTCCTTTTGCTTCAGGGAAACTGGAAGTGGTGGGGATGGACATGAAAGGAAAAGAGACTACTCGCCACCAACTGCAATCCAGCAAACGCCAGCAAGTTATTAAAATAGTACAAGGGGAGGAGATGCAGGTTGAAGCCAGAAATGGTCTGGCTCAGCTAGAGCTTCAGATTGTTGATGAAGATGGTATTCTTGTACCAAATTCGGATGATGAGATCACCTGCGAAATCGCCGGAAACGGACGATTGCTTGGGATGGAGGCGGGGAACAATGCAGATATGAGTGATTATACGGATAACAAACAACGTGTTTTCCATGGTAAGATGATTGTTTATATACAAACCAATGGTCAGCCATCAGATGAGGTGTCGCTGCGGTTTACTGCGCAATGGCTTAAAACCGCAACGATAAAAATAAAACTCCTGTAGCGCATTGCTACAGGAATGATCTAATCCACGTTTCAATCCTTTGAATGTTTTTTGTTCTAATAGACTTTATTTAGATAGTCGACCCTTTTGTTAAAAAATGTTAAATGCATTTGAAAATTTTATTTTGTTTTTTTGATTTGTTCCGTCAAATTAAAATATCGGACAGACATTTTTTTAAGCTATTATTATAAATTCTAGTGTTCAGATCATGTTAGCAAAATTCTCACTTACCAATTTCTGCGAAAGGTTCAGATCTTTATTGTTTTTCCTATCCCTTTTTGCATCTCAAGAGGCATTACATGCCCAAACTCCAGCGGCAAGCATCGATGGTCAATCCAGTTTTACGGCAAAGTTGATCAATATCGAAGCTGCTACGAATGAAACATTTCGTTACAATACAACCTTGCATAATGGGGCTGGAAAAGCGACTGTATTCGAATTCAAAACTAATTTGCCTATTGGCTGGGTGATCAGCTATAAGGTGGATGGTAACCAGGTTACTTCCCTCAACATGGATCCGGGGAGCACGCGTGATGTATCCATAGAAGTTAATGCGTCGGCAACTACGACACCAGGCAAATATAAGCTACCAGTAAAGGCAATAGTTAATGCCGATACGCTATCTCTAAATCTAGAGGCTGTAGTAAAGGGATCCTATGGAATAACATTGACTACACCAAGCGGAAAATTGAGTGAAGAGTTGACCTCTGGCAGCCATAAGGAAATCCATTTGGAGGTAAAGAATTCAGGCACACTACCCTTGAACGATATTGATTTCTCTTCGCAGTTACCTACCAATTGGGAAGCAACTTTTGAACCTTCAAAAATTAAGCAATTGGAGCCAGGGAAGACATTAGCCATAACGGCAAAACTTAAAGTTCCTGATAAAACGATTGCGGGAGATTACGCCGCTACCTTTACTGCAACAAATAGCAATGGTAATTCTCAGGCCGCCTTTAGAATGGTAGTGACAACCTCGTTGCTTTCTGGATGGATCGGTATATTGGTTATCCTTTTGGCCGTTGCTCTGGTGTATTATCTGATCCGCAAGTACGGTAGAAGATAGAAAGATGAAAGATCCTATTATACAACTTAAGGGCCTGACCAAATGTTATGGCTCACAAAAGGCTGTCGATGATTTGAGCCTCGACATTTATAAGGGAGAGATTTTTGGACTATTGGGCCCAAATGGCGCAGGTAAAACGACGACCATATTGATGATGTTGGGGCTTACCGATCCAACAAGTGGTTCTGCATTTGTCTGTGGTTACAACGCAACTAACAACCCCATTTCTGTGAAAAGAAAGGTAGGCTATATGCCGGATACCTTAGGTTTCTATGATAACATGACTGCGCTGGAAAACCTGGTGTACATTGCAAGACTGAACGGCCTGGCCGAAAAGGAAATCATGAAGCGCGCAATAGAGGTTATGGAGATCGTTGGGCTTTCCTCAGCTATGAATAAGCGAACATCGACTTTTTCCCGTGGCATGAAACAGCGATTAGGTCTGGCTGATGTGTTAATTAAGGAACCCGATGTGATCATCCTTGATGAACCGACGCTTGGGATAGATCCTAATGGTGTGCGGGAATTTCTGACATTAATAAAGCGCTTAAGTAAAGAGCAGGAATTGACCGTTTTGCTTTCCTCACATCATTTGCATCATGTGCAACAAGTATGCGATAGGGTGGGGATCTTCGTGAAAGGCAAACTATTGGCCCAGGGTAATATTGATACTTTATCAGGAAACTTGTTTAGCAATAAGGGGCATGTGGTATCCGTTACTTTAGCGCAAGTCGTTCCACAAGCCTGGCCATTAGCGCAGGAACTTAGACAATGGGAGACTATTGAGCAGATCACAATAAATAAAAAGACGATAGAATTTGAGTGTAAGCAGAACATCACGCCAGCACTGGTCCGTTTTTTTGTCGAAAAGGAATATGATATTCTTGGCGTACATCAAAAAGACTATGGTCTGGATGACATCTATCAAAAATATTTTGAGGACATTAATTAAAGAAAATGAAGAGTCAATCACTTTCCAGCCCTTTTAGTGTAATGGTTCACAAGGAAATGGCAGACCATATTCGAAGCTGGCGATTTATCGTACTGATTGGGTTGATCATACTAACATTTGTTGCATCGATGTACGTATCCCTGAGTAATATCCGATCGGCTATGGGTAATGCCAATGATCCAGATCGCAGTTTTTTATACCTTAAATTGCTAACTACCACAGATAATTCTATACCTCCTTTTCACGTTTTTTTAAGTTTTCTGGCCCCCTTATTGGGTATCAGTCTGGGATTCGATGCGATCAATGCCGAACAGAATAGCGGGACGTTGACAAGGCTGCTGGCACAGCCTATTTACAGAGATAACTTGTTATTAGCCAAGTTTGTGAGTGCCCTTATTATGGTTGGGGGATTATTCTTAATCCTGGCTATGCTGATGATAGGAGGCGGGCTGGTTTTGACCGGGGTCAGAATGGAGCCAGCCGAGCTGTTGCGGATCTTAGGATTCATAGTGATTAGCATATTCTATGTAGGCTTTTGGTTGAGTTTGTCAATTGTTCTGTCAATCAAATTCAAGCAAGCCGCAACTTCAGCCCTTACGGCTATAGGCATATGGTTGTTTTTTACGGTATTTTATCAAATTGTTGTCAACCTGATCATCAGATCTTTTTTACCGGATCCAACATTTTTGACGCAAGATCAAATTCTGCGTTACAATGAGTTTATCCTGGGTTTATTGCGCATTGCACCTAATCAGCTTTATACAGATGCGAGTACCACGATGCTGATGCCTTCCGTTCGAAGTCTTGGCCCGATGACAATGGAGCAGATGGCTGGGGCAATACCTGCACCTCTGCCATTCAGGGAAAGCCTAATGGTGGTATGGCCACAAGTAAGCGGTTTGATAGGGGCGACTGTAGCTTGCTTTGCGCTGTCCTACTATTTGTTCATGCGTCGCGAGATTCGGAGTTAAGGGTATGTTTCCCCAATGATAATGCGAAAATTGCTTTTCTTTCACTCTGGACGGTTTGCAACAGCGTTTCAATTTTGAATTTTAACTGGATATGGTCCTCCAGGAAACTCAGTTCTATTTTTTTCTCTGAGGCTACAGTAATCATACCTAAAGTTTGAATGAGTTTCTGGATGTCATTTTTTAAATCCCAATAATGATGTGTTAATTTTTCCAATCGTTCTGAAAAATTAACGTCATTAGGCGATTGGATCTTGGTTTGACTAAGCTTTTTTAAAAAAATAAGCTCAGTCGCAAAAAAATCAAGGTCTGCTAACCATTGCTTGCCCGTCAGATAAAGTTCCTGCAACTCGGCGTCTAGTTCGTTGTCTTCTATTGATGTTGTCATGGCTAAGAAATAATATGTAAATTTTGAGTTTTTATTTCTTTGTTAGGCTGATATCAATCAGGTTTTAGCATGATACTCATCATTAAGTCGCATCTATTTAGTCATTACTTTTACCCTTAGAATAACAAGAGAGGTAACAGGATGAAACAGGTACTAAGTATTGTGTTAATTTTAGTTTTAAGCGCACAATGCCTGATCCAATTGGGACTAGTGGCCAGTTATCAATTCCATAAAGAATATATCGTTAAATCGCTTTGCATAAATAGAAACAGGCCTGAAATGCATTGTGAAGGAAAGTGTTTCTTGAAAAAAAGGTTAGCTGATGCCGAAAAAAACGAGCGGCAAGGTTCTGGAATAGAGAAGCAATTGGAGATACCTTTGTTCCTTATCGTTGTTGATGAACGTACTGCTGTTGGATCATTTGTTATCGCGGAAAGCAATATAACGCTGATTACGAATTATAAGCATATTATCTATATCAATATATTTCATCCCCCTTCAACTCGCTTTGCCTAAGCGATTTTCGTTAGCATATGTTGCTAGTGGACCAATTGCTATCTAGAATTTTTCACCACGATAATTTGCTTTTTCGCAAGCGAAGCGGCTGTTTTATGCTTTTTAATATTAAATCATCATGAAAAAACTATATGCTTTTGTCTTTTTACTGGCCATTTTAACTGCCTGTAAAAAAGATGTAGACAATGAAAATATTACTGACCCTAAAGAGGGGCTAAAAAAAATCTCAGAAGCTTATGCACCTGGGATATCTACCAAAATAGAGTTATGGGCTAAAAGTAGCCTTACAACAGGATATAACCAATTATTTGTGGCACTTTATGATTCTGTTTCCAACCAAACGATCACTAAGGCTGAGGTTAAAGTCCTGCCAGTAATGGATATGGAAATGAATGGAATGCACATGTCTCATTCAGCACCCAGCGTGCAACCGGAAAGCGATCGGGCCGAAAACACCTTGTTTCCTCTTGCGGCAGTTTTTACGATGCCGGGTAACACCGACCAAAATAAATGGTCTCTTGAAGTGACCATTAAAAGAGATGGACAAAATAAGACTGGTACTGCTAGATTGGCAGCGGAAGTCGGATCTTCCTCGCCTGAGCGGGTAAAAATGCTGACGACCGCAGAAGGCGATAAACTGGTGGTTGCTTACTTTTTTCCTATCCATCCAAAAATCGGAATAAATGAGCTTGAAATGATCATTTATCGTCAGCAGGATAAGATGAGTTTTCTCCCCGCTGATAACTACCTCCTGACCATTACACCTGAAATGCCCGCTATGGGGCATGGTTCTCCCAACAATGTCAATCCTGTGTATACAAAAAATGGGTATTACAAAGGAAAGGTTAATTTTACCATGACAGGCGACTGGAGGATCAATTTGGACTTGGCCAAGGCAGGACAGAAAAACACTACATTTTTTGACCTTACTTTTTAAGGATATGTGCTATTCTTTTCAGTTTGTTATGGCTATTATTTTGGTGCTTTCCACATCGACAGCTATGGCGCAGACTCAGCAGGACAGTGTGATCAGAGAACTGTCCTTAAAAGAGATCGAGATACACAGCACCAGGAAAAGTAAACAACCTAGAACCACTTTTTATCAATCATCTATGCTAGCCAGTACGGAGGATATTCTGGCCAGAGTGGAAGGCGTAAATTTGATCAGACGCGGACCTATTGGTATGGAGCCGGTTTTAAGAGGTTTTTCTGCAGGACAGATTAACGTTGTCATTGATGGAATGAGGATTTTTGGTGCCTGTACGGATAAGATGGATCCAGTAACGATTTATACAGAACCTGTAAATCTAAAAAGTATTGACATTAAGTACGGTGGAGATGGTATTGGAATGGGGGCGACTATTGGTGGGACGTTAAATTTAAAATTGGCTGATGCCCTGATCGATTCCAATGCCAGATTTAGGGGAAGTCTTGCTTCAGGATATTATTCGGCTGCTACCGCCGTACAAAACGCAGTAGTGATGAATTATAGTGAGAAAAAATGGGCCATTCGGTTTAGTGGTGTGTATCGGAAAGGGGGAGATTATACAGATGGCAGAAATAAAAAAGTCGATTTTTCACAATACGGCAAAGTGAATACCAGTGTTTCCGGAAAATACCTGCTCAACAAAAATAGCACGATAAAAGCAGATTTTTTATTGGATGATGGCTGGAATATAGGATTTCCAGCATTACCCATGGATGTGGGCTATGCGAAAGCCAGAATTGCTTCTGTTACTTACGAGCGGAATAATTCTTCCGAATTCCTGCAGGAGCTGGAAGCTAAAATTTACACAAATTCTGTCCGCCATGCTATGGATGACACACAAAGACCTGCCATCGCTATGCATATGGATATGCCTGGACAAAGCCATACGATGGGTGCTTTTCTCCAGTTTCGACTTCAAAAGATGGGGATACATGCCATTAGGGTAAAATCGGACTTTTATTACAATTCCGTTCATGCTGATATGACGATGTATCCCAAGGACGCAGCACCAATGTTCATGCTTACCTGGCCAAAAAATCATCAGATGGTAACTGGGCTCTTTGTAGAGGATGAAATGTATCTGTCAAACAACAGCCGACTTGGTCTGAAATTAAGGATCGAGGCGGCCAATGCGAAAGTTACCGATGAAATGGGACAGGATCAGTTTTCTGTTTTAGGGTACGATGTACATGGGCCAGTTAACAGAATCTTGAAAAATGCGAACATCAGTTATACCCGGTTTCTGAGTTCAATGTTTACGGTTTATTTAAGCACGGGTTTTAATGAAAGATTTCCGACTACGTCTGAAAGGTATGGTTTCTATCTATTTAACCAGATGGACAATCATGATTATGTGGGGAACCCTTTGTTGAAAAATGAACAGGCCTGGAATACGGAGTTTAATCTGCTGTGTGCCACAAAAGATTGGTCCTGGAAGTTAAGTGCTTTCAGCAGTCGGGTAGCGCATTATATCATGGGAAGAACACAGCCTGATTTAAGTGTGATGACTACCGGCGCTTCTGGTGTGCGTTCCTATGAAAATATTCCTTCGGCCAGGCTTTTCGGTGCTGAAAGCAGTTTTAATTACCAATTGCTGAATCGACATTTGACATTCAACAACACCTGGAAATGGCTACGAGGCAAAGACAATGAAAATACCCCGCTACCGCTGATTTCTCCTTTAAAAATCATGACTAGTGTTCGTTTCAAGCATCGAACTTTGTTTTTTCAGGTGGAGAATGAAATCAGCTCGAAGCAAAGTGAGATCAATGTCGATTTCGGTGAAGGCGTAAGCCCGGCATATACCCTGTTCCATATCAGGACTGGTTATGGCATTGTCATGAAAAGGCATAAACTAGATTTTTCCCTGGGTATTGAAAATCTATTGAACAAAGCCTATGCTGACCACCTGGACTGGGGAACAACCTTAAGACCTGGGAGGAATATTTATGGTTTGCTGACTTTAAAATTTTAAGTAATTACTAATCTTAAAAACTATGATTGATGAAAATTTATTAGCTCAGTTTGGATCTAAGCTTGCCAGTTTTGATAAGGGGGAAGTTTTGTTTAATCAAGGTGATATGCCCAGATACTATTTTCAAATCCTTAGTGGGGCGATAAAAATGAATAATTTTAATGATGAAGGAAAGGAATTTGTTCAGGGACTTTTTAGTGAAGGTGATAGTTTTGGCGAACCCCCGCTTTTTCTTAAAGATACTTATCCTGCCAATGCAGTAGCGATTGTATGTTCGAAAGTTTTTCTTTTACCGAAGGATAAATTTATGGAATTGCTAATGGCTAACCCAGAGATTCACCTCAACGTGACGACGAATTTAGCAAAGCGGCTTTATTATAAATCTATCATGGCTTCAGAGATTTCCTCCCAGGAACCTGAACACCGGGTACTAAAGCTAATGGATTACTTTAAAACAAAAATAGATAAAGTGCCACCTGGTAGTAAGTATAAGGTCGAAATTACCAGACAGCAAATAGCCGACCTTACCGGATTAAGAGTGGAAACAGTCATCCGTTCTATAAAATCACTCGAAAAGAAGGGTGAATTGGTCATCAGTAACCGCAAAGTTTACTTGTAAACTTTATGATTTCACTCATAAAGCCCAGCCTCAGGAGCTGGTAACTTTGATGATAATTTATAACTATTAATTGTCAAAAAAATAACCAACAATGAAAAAAATACTGAATAACACCGTACTTGTCTTCGCCTTAAGTTTTGCACTTTCTTCTTGTGGAGGAAATTCAGAAAAAGAATCCACAGCAGCACAATCTGCAGCAGCAACCGTAAAAGCTGAACCTGTAAAGCCTGTTGAGCCTGAAATGAGCAATGTGCTAGCCCTGGAAGGAAATGATCAAATGCAGTACAATCAAACCGAGTTTAAAATTGCTGCGGGACGGTCTGTTACTTTAACACTTAAACACACAGGTACACTGGAGAAGAATGCAATGGGACACAACTTCGTTTTACTAAAGCAAGGCACTGATATGAATGCTTTCGCAAAAAAAGCGATGGAGGCAAAAGACAATGATTACATTCCTAAATCCGAAAGTGCCAGTGTCATTGCACATACGAAACTTCTTGGTGGCGGGGAATCAGATACCATAACTTTTACGGTTACTGAAAAAGGTACATATGATTTTATATGCTCTTTCCCTGGCCATATTTCTATGATGAAGGGTAAACTGATTGTAGAATAAAGAACCTAAAACACATATAAAGTGAATAGAGAACGAAAACTTTGGATTGGATTTGCATTGGTAATGGGTATTTCCTTTGCCATTCTGGGCTATTTCGGTTATGAAATATATCAGCAGTCTCCACCCATACCAGAAAAGATTATTTCTGCAGAGAACAAAACTATTTTTACGGAAGCGGAGATAAAAGATGGTCAGAACATCTGGCAAAGCATAGGTGGACAGGAGGTCGGTTCTATCTGGGGCCACGGTGCGTATGTGGCTCCTGATTGGACAGCCGACTGGCTGCACCGCGAAGCGGTCTTTATCCTGGATAAGTATGCAAAGAAGGACTTTAATACCAACTTTGATGCATTAACGGAGGAGCAGAAAGCAGGACTAAAAATCAGGCTCCAGCAGGATTTGCGCAAGAATACCTTTAATGCGCAGACCAATACGATAACCGTCTCGAACGACCGGATGGCAGCGATTGCTTATTTAAGCGATTACTACAAGGGGTTATTTATGGACGACCCAAAATTTGACCAGCTGCGTCACGATTATGCAATTCCAAAAATGTCGATTAAGGATACGGAAAGGATGCATAAAATGAATGCCTTTTTCTTTTGGGCAACCTGGGCAACAGTAACAGAAAGGCCGGGTTCCAAAATATCTTATACGCACAACTGGCCCTCTGATGAACTGGTTGGAAACGTGGCAACCTCAAATTTATTAATCTGGTCGGGTGTCAGCATCATCTTGTTGATTTTCTGTATCGGAGTGTTGGTTTTTTATCACGTAAAATCAGGTGAAGATGAACATTTCGAAACACCTGCAGCCGATCCGCTATTGAAACAGGGCATGACGCCGTCAATGTTCATGATTAAAAAGTATTTCCTTGTCGTCAGTTTATTGATCGTGCTGCAAGTGGTTATGGGAGTAATCACGGCGCATTATGGAGTAGAAGGAAACGGCTTTTACGGAATTCCTCTGGATAAGTTTCTGCCTTATGCAGTCACCAGAACCTGGCATACCCAGCTGGCAATTTTCTGGATTGCAACCGCATGGCTCGCAACAGGATTATACATTGCTCCGGC
This sequence comes from Pedobacter sp. ok626, assembly GCF_900100435.1. GTDB lineage: Bacteria > Bacteroidota > Bacteroidia > Sphingobacteriales > Sphingobacteriaceae > Pedobacter. The sequence continues at coordinate 43,320 of NZ_FNEX01000001.1, forward strand.
AGTATCCGGTAAAGATCCTAAATTCCAGGTTTTCGGAGTAAATTTTCTCTTCGTTGCCTTGTTAATTATTGTATTAGGCTCGATGGCAGGACAGTGGATGGGGGTAATGCAAAAGCTCAATTTGATTCAAAACTTTTGGTTTGGTCATCAGGGCTATGAGTACGTAGATCTGGGTAGGTTTTGGCAGGTGTTTTTGTTGATTGGCCTGTTTTTATGGCTGGCACTGATGGTTAGGCCTTTGCTTCCCGTCCTTAGGAAAAAAACAGCTGAAAAAAATCTGATCATTATGTTCCTGATCTCTTGCACTGCAATAGCCTTATTTTATGCTGCTGGGTTAATGTGGGGAAGACAAACCAATCTTGCTATTGCTGAATACTGGCGGTGGTGGGTTGTTCACCTTTGGGTGGAAGGATTCTTCGAGGTGTTTGCTACTGTTGTTATTGCCTTTCTTTTCGTCCGTTTGGGTTTACTAAAGACTAAAACCGCAACTTTAAATGTGATCTTTTCAACTATTATCTTTATGTCGGGCGGAATATTAGGTACTTGCCACCATTTATACTTTTCTGGAACTCCCGTTGGTGTAATGGCATTTGGTGCGACTTTTAGTGCACTGGAGATTGTTCCACTCGTGCTAATTGGTTATGAAGCCTATCACAATTACAGACTTTCAAAATCCACAACATGGCTCAGGGATTATAAATGGCCAATCTATTTTATGATTGCAGTTGCTTTCTGGAATTTCCTGGGGGCAGGTGTATTTGGCTTTATTATTAATCCTCCAATAGCGTTGTATTATGTGCAGGGATTGAACACAACCCCTTTGCATGGGCATACAGCTTTGTTCGGGGTTTATGGAATGCTTGGGATCGGATTGATGCTCTTTGTATTGAGAAGTCTTTACAGGCATGAAGTGTGGAACGAGAAACTGATGAAATTTATTTTTTGGGCCACCAACGTCGGGTTGTTAGCTATGGCGTTATTAAGCCTTTTGCCGGTAGGGATCTGGCAGGCCATAGCCAGCATAGAACATGGAATGTGGTATGCCCGCTCCAGCGAACTCATGCAGCAACCTGGAATGGTTACACTAAAATGGCTCAGAGCAATTGGTGACACGATATTTGGGCTCGGCATTTTGGCCCTGTGTTATTTCGTTTTTGAAATATCATTTAGGGAAAAAAGCAGAATGGGCAAGGCCTAATAAATACATAGAATTAAAACATTTTACCTCAAATGAAGGATCCAGCTCCAATATATAACATCACACCGTTCACCTTACTGGATTATCCAGATAAGGTAGCCTGTGTCGTTTGGTTTGCAGGCTGCAACATGCGTTGTGTGTACTGTTACAAACCACACATTGTTTTGGGCAAAGGATCAATCAACTTTGAAAAAGTGCTGGAATTCCTGAAGTCGAGGAAAGGGATTCTGGAAGGAGTGGTCCTGAGTGGAGGTGAATGCACCATGCACAGTAAAATAATTTGGCTGATAAAAGAGATAAAGGCGATGGGGTTCTTTATAAAACTCGATACCAACGGATCACGGCCACTGATGATAGAGCATCTGGTTACTTTGGGCCTGGTGGATTATATTGCTTTAGACTTTAAGGTAATGCCTGATAAATTTGAAGAGATAACGGGTTCAAATCTATTCGAGAATTTTGAACGTACCTTAAGTTTTTTAGTCGCATCGGAGCAAGAATTTGAAGTGCGGACTACTGTTCATTCCGATTTGATCAAGGAGAAAGATTTTGGAGATATGGTCCGGTACCTGAGCTTGATGAAATATACAGGTACCTATTATATCCAGAACTCCGTTAACGGTGTTCCTACAATTGGCAATTTAGGTTACTCTTATAATCAATTGAAAGGCATTGCTTGCCCCAAGCATAATATAAAAGTTGTTTTCAGGTAAATACAGCAGATATGAATATCAATTTGAACACTCGGATAAAAGCATTATTGGATGTGGACCGGGACAAAGTAATTGACAGTCTTGTAAAAATAAACAGCAATTTCTCAAAGCTGCGCAATCCTGTCTTGCGTAATTTATTGGCCCGTCGTATAACCATTGCCGAGGCCTGTAAAATTGCAGGATGTAGTCCCAATATTTTTTTTAACAGCATGAAAGCCATCGGTTTTGTTATTGATGAAAGTATAAAAGAGCCAGTAAAAACAAAAGTAAATACCATCGATTTTGACCGGCAGACAATTGTCCACGAATTGGATGTTCGTCCATCCCTTTCCAGAGATCATGACCCGCTCAAAGAAATTCTTATCCTGGCTAAACGAATTGGCGTCGGAGAACGCATGAAGATCATCAATTCTTTTGAGCCGGTACCCTTGATAAATTTACTAGCCGAAAAAGGTTTTTTGTATTTCACTGAAGTTGTGAGTGAAAAATTAATCATTACCTGGTTTGAAAAGACCGCGGATAAAATTGAATTAACAGCCTTACCTGCTGAACCTCATGATGACGCCCAGCAAGGGCTATTTGATAAGGTATTAAGCCGGTTTCCTGCAAACAAAATTACATATATCGACGTAAGTGAGCTGAAAATGCCCCAACCGATGATTCAGATTCTGGCACAACTTGAAAATCTGAATGCTGATGAGTTGCTATACATTTACCATAAAAAGGTACCTGTATACTTGCTTTCTGAACTCAAGAGAAAGGGGTTGCTGTTTCTGCTTAACCGTAAATCAGTCGATGAACTGGACATGCTAATTTATAGATCATGAGTGCTATCGGCCACAATAACCCACTTTATAAAATTGTATCAACCCATTATTTAATTGCGGGACTGTTTTTTTTGGTGCTGGCCGGAATGTTCTTGTTTTCCCTTGAAGCCTTGTCCGGACATTACTTTCAGCCTAAAATTTTGGCTATGACCCATACGGCCGCCTTAGGATGGGGGAGTATGATTATTTTTGGTGCTTTGTATCAGCTACTTCCCGTTATCCTGGAAACAAAGTTATATAGTATCAAACTGGCCTGGGCTAGTATTACTTTCTTTGTGCCTGGAATTATACTTCTGGTTTATTGTTTCTGGATTTTCGATCCTGGGAGGTATATGCAAATTGCCGGGGTGTTGGTGTTTACTGCAATTACATTGTTTAATGTAAATGTTTTTTTTACGGTTAAGCATAAAAAACAGGAATCCATTTTTCAGGAATTTATAATTACAGCCTCTTTATGGCTTACTTTAACGGCACTGCTTGGGCTGTTGATGGTTTTTAATTTTCAATATTCATTCTTGCAAAAAGACCATTTACATTTTCTGAGATTACACGCCCACATGGGAATTGCAGGTTGGTTTCTGATGCTTATTATCGGTGTCAGCGCAAAATTGCTACCTATGTTTCTCATCTCTGAATATCAAAAAACACATCTGCTTTCATTAAGTTATTATTTTATCAATGCAGCATTGCTATTGTTTCTTATCGATGGGTATCTTCATGGGATGAGCTTTAATACCTATCTTTTTTTGCTGTTGGGCCTTACCGGAATTTGCTTTTACCTGGTTTATATTTTCAGATGTTTTCAGTCCCGCATTCGCAAAGATGTTGATTTGCCCATGGTAAAGAGTTTATTTTCGTTTGTTTTTCTTGCTGCTGGGATATTGATTTTGCCATTTATATTGTATTATCATTTAAAAAATGATGCTTTTGCAGTAAACCTGTCCACACTGTATGGAAGCCTGATCTTTATGGGCTGGATCAGTCTGCTGATATTAGGTCAAACCTTTAAAACCCTGCCGTATATCGTATGGGTAAAGCACTACGAACAGCTTACGGGAAAGGTTAAAACACCTCTTCCATCAGACCTGATCAACAGAAGCTTGCTGTATGTACAATCTTTTGCCTTTTTACTTTTCCTACTGGCATTCATTTCTGGTTTCCTTTTAAATTCTTTTACGCTTAAAATTATTGCCGCCGGCAGTCTGTCGGCAACCGCATTAAGTTATTTTTCCCACCTCATTGTTCTTCTTTTACATCAAACAAAGACAGAAGATTATGATCACATTTGATATTCCAGAACCTTTGTTCTTCATGAAAGCCACCGTTACAGATGCCTTAAAAACTGTAGTTGATCCTGAATTGCATGTCAATATTGTTGATCTGGGCCTGGTGTATCATGTAAGGGTAGATCATCTAAATAAGTGTATCCTGATCAAGATGACCCTCTCTTCCAAAAACTGCCCTATGAGCGATAGTATTTTATCGGGCGTTAAAAATTGCATTATACGTACTTTTCCGGATTATCAGGCAGAGGTATCTCTGGTTTGGGAGCCGGCATGGAACTACAGGACTATACCAGAAGCGGGATTAAGAAAGCTTCGGGGTCTTTGATGTACACAGATCATTTCAATGTGATTGAGATCATAAACAGCGCGCATTGTAGCTGGTAAATTTGTACTCATATAATAGAGTCACCTAAAATTAATATTATGGAAACGATGAAGACATTAAATGTGACGGCTTTGGAGCCACGCTTAAAACACCCAAGGATTTTTGAAATGTATGACGGATTAAATCCGGGGCAAGCCTTTGTAATTGAAAATGATCATGACCCGAAACCTCTGTATTATCAGTTTTTGGCAGAGAGAGGACAAACATTTTCCTGGGATTATCTGGAAAATGGGCCTGAAATTTGGAAAGTGAAAATTGCAAAAAAGGAAGCTCAGGGTGATGAAGAAACTATTGGTGAAATTGTAACAAAAGACTACAGAAAAGCTCAGGTATTTAAGGGCTTTGGTATAGATTTTTGCTGTGGAGGGAAAAAGACTGTTGCGGAGGTTTGCGAAAAAAAGGGAATTGATGTGATGGCGGTAAAAGGAGCCTTAGAGTTGGTTAGCGATGAGATTACAACAAGTGAAAATGATTATCTAAAATGGGACATTGGATTTTTGACAGATTACATCATCAATACACATCATCAATACGTAAAAGAGAATACCCCATTTATTATGGAGCTCGCAAATAAAGTAGCGAAAGTGCACGGCGGTCAGCATCCCGAAACCCTCAGGATTGCCCAGCTCTTTAGTCAGGTGGGGGCAGATTTAATGTTACACATGAGTAAAGAGGAGAAAGTCTTATTCCCCTTTATTAAGGAATTGGCTGCGGTTCAGCATCAAGGAGGTTCAGTACCGACTAGTGCTTTTGGAAAAGTATCCAATCCCATTCAGATGATGGAATCTGAGCATGAACTGGCGGGTGAAGCATTGCATACCATACGTGAAATTACCAATAATTTTACCTTACCGCAAGATGCCTGCAACTCCTACGCCATACTCTACAAAAAGCTTGATGAATATGAGAACGATTTACATAGACATGTGCATCTGGAAAATAATGTGCTGTTTCCTAAAGCTATTGCAGCAGAAAAGGTACTGCAGGTAGTAGCAGGTTGATATTGAATATCCTGATTGTTGAATGAGCCAAGCAACCCAAATGCTTGGCTTTTATGGTTAAATACTTTTTAACCGCTTAGTTTTAACCAGCATGGCCAGACCGCTTGCCATAGCAATTGCAGCGATGAGTAAAACTATATGTGTATTGGCTGAGGTTTTATTCATCATTGCATCTAAGGCCTGGATCATTAAGACTACCTCTTGTAAGATTACGCCGAATATAAAAATCAGCAATCCTGATTTGTTTAATTTAATGCCTTTTCTAGTTAATAGCTCATTGATATAGCCAAGAATGAAAAATGAAATCACACAGAGAAAACACAGATGGAGATAGCCAATGATTACCGGTCTGAGGCCAAAGGCAAAACTACTAAAATAAGGAATGATGGATAAAGTCTGTAAAATGATTTTGAGTACGAATGAAATGTAGGCCAGACTCCATAAAAGGGCTGTCATTTTTGTGAATTGAATGCTCAGACTCTTCTGGATTGCTTGTAAAAGTTTGTAGCTATAGAAAAGTGCAGCAAGTTGAATAATAGCGGAAATCGTACCGATCCAAAATAGGTAATCCGGAATTTTAAGTCCAAATATAGACAGCAGATAGCTCGGTACAACAGCTATGGCCAGCGTCAGGAATAGATGTTTATTGATTTTTATGAAGTGTGGTTTGTTTCTTTCTTTTAGAAACGAAAATAGCAGTCCAAAACTGGAAAAAATGAACCAACCGTTGTATTGGAAGTGCAGGAAAAAATAGATGGCTGCAAAATAAAGCTCCTGAATTACGGTGCGACTGGCCATTAGGTAAGCGAGTCCAAATGCTCCAATGGAAGAAATGCCCAATAATATTAAAGCCGATTTAAACCAGATCGTGATATGTCCTTCCTGTTTAATCTTATTGAGATCTTTCCAATAGTGATAGATGAAAAAATAAGATACGAAAATAGATAAGGTGGAAAAAGTGATTGACAATAAAGCATAACCCTGAAAGATAAAGGCGAATAACATGCCATAGGCGGTTAGCGTATTGGCGATCAGTAGCCAATGGTATTTTCTATAATTGGTAACTACATCGGATCTGATGAGGTAATTTACCATCATCGCTATTAGTGCGAGTGTTACCCAGCCAACGAAAGCGAAGTGGGAGTGACCATGTAACAGGAATTTTTGATTGATGAAGGGTAATGGGAAATTGATTTTGTATCGCAAGATGACACCGGCCAGGGCTACGATCAAGAAGTTGATCAGTGCAATTCTGATCCACCTGCTGCTATTGAATTGAATGGTTTCCATAATGTGGGACAGCGAAAATCTGCTGTTTTAAAATTTCTTGAATTAAGGTAATTAATGTCATAAAAAATATGATCACAATCATGTTTTTAGTAGTATTAATATGATTGAAATCATATTCTGTGGATGAGGTATTCCGTAACATTACATCATAAAATAAATCAATAAAATGTTATGAAAAAGCTGTTTTTGATATTTTCAATAGCCTTGGTTGTCGCGGGATGCGCGGGTGGAGGCAATTCTGATTCCAACGGTTCAACCGAACAATCTGCTGCAGGTGAAACAAAGACTCCTGGCACGGAAGCTTATGACCCGAATAGGGGAGAAGGTAAATTTACAGATCTAAAAATTAGCGACAAACTGGATGCGGAAATGGCTGTCCGGGGTGAAAAGGTTGCTGATTTAAAGTGTACTTCCTGCCATAAGCTTACCAACGAGAAATTGGTTGGGCCGGGATGGGCTGGGGTTACTAAACGACATAAGCCAGAGTGGATCATGAATTTCATAACCAATACTGATGCGATGATCGATAAAGACCCTAAAGTGCAGACTATGCTTGAAATTTGTATGGTACGCATGCCGAATCAAAATCTAAGTGATGGTGATGCAAGAGACATCCTGGAATTCCTAAGAAAAAATGATGGTGTAAAATAATAAAAGATTGATATGAAAAGAACCTTATATATATTATGTTCATGTGCAGCATTGTTAATGTTGACGAACTTATCTGGTTGTAAACCAAAAAATGCAGGTGATGCCACAGGTAGTGACGCAGCCGGAAGGGTTTATGTCGCACCAGGAAAATACGACGAACTCTACAACTTCGTTTCCGGCGGCTTTAGCGGTCAGGTTAGTGTTTATGGGATTCCTTCCGGACGCTTGCTACGGGTGATTCCGGTTTTTTCCGTCGACCCTGAAAAAGGTTGGGGATTTAGCGAAGAAACTAAACCGATGTTAAATACCTCTCACGGAGAAATTCCCTGGGGAGATCAGCACCATCTCGACCTTTCCCAAACTAATGGAGAAATAGATGGACGCTGGTTATTTGCAAATGAAAATAATACGCCGCGTATTGCAAGGATTGATTTAAAAACCTTCCGTACTGCGGAGATCATTGAAATTCCGAACAGTGCTGGAAATCACTCCTCACCTTTTATTACCGAAAACACAGAGTACGTAGTTGCAGGAACACGTTTTAGTGTACCTATGGATTATGAAAATGGGGATGTACCGATTGATTCGTACAAAAAGAATTTTAAAGGTACCTTAAGCTTTGTCAGTGTTGCTCCTACAAACGGTGAAATGAAAATAGCTTTTCAGATGTTACTGCCGGGCATGAATTTCGATTTGAGCCACAGTGGAAAAGGCCCAAGTAGCGGATGGTTCTTCTTCAGTTGTTATAACTCAGAGCAAGCGCATACCTTATTAGAAGTAAATGCTTCTAAACGAGATAAGGATTACATCCTTGCGGTAAACTGGAAAAAAGCAGCGGAATACGTTAAACAGGGTAAAGGGAAGAAAGTTAAAGCGAATTACGCACATAATATCTATAGCGAAGTTACACATAGTGCAACCTCAAAAATGGAGACAGAAACTACATTAATCGATGTAAGGGACTTTCCAGACCTGGTTTATATGATTCCATGTCCGAAATCTCCGCATGGTTGTGATGTTGATCCATCTGGTGAATATATCGTAGGTAGTGGTAAATTAGCTGCACTTATTCCGGTGTTTTCTTTTAGTAAGATCCAGAAAGCTATTGCAAATAAAACATATGATGGTGATTACGGTGGGATTCCTGTGCTAAAATATGAAGCCGCATTATATGGCGAGGTTAAAAAACCGGGACTTGGCCCTTTGCATACTGAGTTTGATGGTAAGGGAAATGCTTATACCACTTTCTTTATCTCTTCTGAAATTGTAAAATGGAATATTAAAGATCTAAAAGTTTTAGACAGACAGCCAACTTATTATTCGCCAGGACACTTGACTATTCCAGGTGGTGATACTAAAAAGCCATATGGAAAATATCTGGTTGCTTACAACAAGATCACAAAGGATAGATTCCTGCCTACGGGCCCCGAACTGTCCCAAAGCGCACAGCTTTTTGATATCAGTGGTGACAAGATGAAATTGTTGCTGGATTATCCAACTATCGGTGAACCGCATTACGCTCAAATGGTTCCCGCAGAGTTAATTTCTAAAAATTCACAGAAGATTTTTAGGTTGGATGAGAACAAGCATCCTTATGTAACCATGGGAGAGAAAAACTCGAAAGTAGTTAGAGAGGGAAACAAAATACATGTTTACATGACAGCAATGCGTTCACACTTTTCTCCTGACAATATTGAAGGCGTAAAAGTTGGCGATGAAGTTTACTTTCATGTTACTAACCTGGAGCAGGATTGGGATGTACCTCATGGTTTCGGCGTAAAAGGTAATAAGAATGCCGAACTGTTGATTATGCCTGGCGAAACTACGACCCTAAAATGGGTTCCGGAGAAAGCGGGCATATTCCCAATTTATTGTACCGATTTCTGTAGTGCTTTACACCAGGAAATGCAGGGTTATGTTCGGGTTTCTGTAAAAGGGTCGAAAGTGCCGATTTCTTTTAGTCTTGGTAAAAACTCTGAAGCAGCAGACGAAGTACTTAAAAAGTAGTTTTGAATAGCCCGGCTCATGCTTCATGCATGGCCAGGGCTATTTTTATCTGATCTTATAATTATGAAATCTACAGACTTAACTGACACAAATAGAAAAATAGTGTTGGTATGCGGGCTAGCTTTATTCGTGGTACTTTTTGTTCCACTTTGGCAAATAGAGTTGGCAGCACCACAATATCCTGAAGGACTTGTGCTTAAAATGTATCCCCACAAATTAGCTGGAAATGTTGACATCATCAATGGACTTAATCATTACATCGGAATGAAGACGCTCCATACGGAAGATTTTTTGGAATTTACCTTGTTGCCATATATCATTACTTTTTTTGCTGTGTTTTCGCTTGCAGTGGCCATCTTTCTTCGAACTGTTAAATGGTTATCGGGGTTATTTACCCTCTTTGTAATTTTTGGAATTGTTGCAATGGCTGATTTTTGGCGATGGGAATACCAGTATGGGCATGACCTGGATCCAAATGCCGCCATAAACGTTCCTGGGATGAGTTATCAGCCGCCGCTTATTGGCTATAAGCAATTGTTGAATTTTGGGGCTTACTCAATTCCAGACATTGGGGGCTGGATATTTATTGGTGTAGGAATCGGTTTGCTAACAGCAATAGTACTTCAATATAAACATAAGAAAAATGCGGTCGTTATGAAGGGAAAAACACCAGTTCTATTGTTCTTGTCGTTGATTTTACTGATGGCATCCTGTAGTGTTACGCCAAAACCAATTAAAGTAGGTACAGATGCTTGCAGTTTTTGTAAAATGGGGGTTGTGGATAAACGCTTTGGAGCGGAGATGATTACAAAAAAGGGAAAGATCTATAAATTTGATGATCTGCATTGCCTGATGGAATTTGTGAAAGGGGTAACGGTTAAAAATTCGGATGTTCAAGGCATGTATCTGGTGGACTATGAGGAGCCTCATGGGTTCATTGATCTTCAAAAAGCCTTTTTGTTTAAGGGCGAAACGCTTAGGTCTCCCATGCGAAGTAACATTGCTGCTTTCCTTACAGAAAAGCAATTAAAAGCAACTACTCAATCTATACAAGGTGGAGTGGTGCAATTGAATTCACTGATGCCAACGATTAAATGAAAAAAGTCCTATATATCATCCTGATCAGCTGCTGTGCAGTTTTCTCCGCTGATGCCAAAGTTATCAAGGTGGGTAAATCGAGAAGTGTGTCGTCTATACAAAGGGCGATAGATCTTTCTCGAAATGGAGATACTGTCCTTGTTGATCCGGGCTTATACCAAGAGAAAAATATCATCATTCAAAAATCGATTACTTTAAAAGGTATCAATTATCCGGTGCTTGATGGCGAAAATAAATATGCCATTATTTCAATAAAAACGAGGAATGCAACTGTAGAAGGCTTTAAATTACAGCATACTGGACGCTCAGAGATCAAGGATCTGGGGGCAATAATGATTTACGACAGCTACAAGGTGTCGGCATTAAATAATATTTTGGAGGATACAAATTTTGGTATTTACGTTCAGAATAGTAAACGATGCACTATAAAAGATAACTCGATAACGGCTTATGGGAAAGATGAAGTCCAAAGTGGAAATGGCATCCATTGCTGGCGGTCTGATAGTCTGATTATCATAGGCAATAAAATAAAAGGACATCGCGATGGACTGTATTTTGAGTTTGTGAAAAACTCTCTGATCTGGAAAAATGTAAGCACACAGAACGTACGCTATGGTATTCATTTCATGTTTTCTAATCGCAATACTTATGTGAGCAATATTTTTGAACGCAATGAAGCAGGGGTTGCTGTGATGTATAGCAACCATATTCATATGTATAATAACCATTTTTTAGACAATTGGGGCGACGCAGCCTACGGAATTTTATTGAAAGACATTACCGATAGCGATATCTCCGGTAATCATTTTACTAAAAATACGGTTGGGTTACATATGGAGGGCTGTAGTAGAATTAAGCTGTACAAGAACATCTTTAATAACAATGGATGGGCTGTTAAAATTCAGGCCAGTTGTGACAATAATGATTTCAGCAGGAATAACTTTATTGGGAATACGTTCGATATCGGGACAAACGGATCCTTGGTACTGAATACATTTACCGGAAATTACTGGGATAAATACGAAGGATACGACCTCTTTAAGGATAATATTGGTGATGTACCTTATCATCCCGTAAGCATGTATTCTATGATTATAGATAGCAATCCGGCCGCTCTAATGCTCTTTAGAAGTCTAATTGTTTCCTTATTAGATAAAACAGAAAAAATTCTGCCGGGTGTGACTCCAGAAAATTTAAGGGATAACAAACCGGTAATGAGACCCATATCTTTATGATAGTAGCAAAAAATATTACGAAAACCTTTGGAAAATTAAAGGCTTTAAATGACATCTCTGTTTCGTTTAACAAGGGTGAGTGTATAGCCCTGCTGGGGCCAAATGGCTGCGGAAAAACCACGCTGATCAAATCAATTTTAGGGATGGTTGTCCCAGACAGCGGATCCATTGAATTCAATGGTCGGCCTATAAATCGTGAATGGTTATATAGAAGTCAGGTAGGATACATGCCACAGATCGGTCGCTACCCAGAAAATATGACGATTGCAAACGTTATCGAAATGATGAAGGATATCAGAAAAGACAGTAAGATGCATTTAGATGAGGATCTCATACAAAGCTTTGACCTCGGCGCATTAATGAATAAAAAAATGCATACCCTCTCGGGTGGTACTCGACAAAAAGTGAGTGCTTGCCTGGCATTTCTATTCAATCCTGATGTTTTAATTCTGGATGAACCTACTGCTGGACTGGATCCGATATCTTCTGAAAAATTGAAGGATAAGATCATTCTTGAAAAGGAAAAAGGCAAATTGATTTTAATCACCTCACACGTTTTAAGTGAATTGGATGACCTGATCACCGAGGTCTTTTATATGGAGGATGGAAGGCTGATGTTTTATAAAAAACTTTCAGAGTTAATGACGGATACCGGGGAAGAAAAGCTGTCAAAAGCAATTGTTAAAATTATGGTCGCTTAAAAGATGAAAAAAATATTAAAATACGTAATCGTAGATATCATTCAAAACAAGATAGTTTTAATCTATACCTTTCTCTTGTTGTTGATTTCCTTAAGTGTCTTTAATTTGGAAAGTAATTCTGCAAAGGGCTTGCTCAGTCTTTTAAACATTATACTCATATTGGTACCCTTAATCAGTATTATTTTTTCGACAATTTATATTTACAATAGTTCTGAATTTATAGAGTTACTGGTTAGCCAGCCTGTAAAAAGAAAGTCCATTTGGCTAAGTTTATTTGGTGGACTGGCGGCATCATTGTCACTCGCTTTTTTTATTGGAGCGGGGATACCCATTCTGTTGTATCATGCCGATGCAACGGGCATCACCATGATTTTAACAGGGCTATTTTTAACGATTATTTTTGTAAGTATAGCCCTGCTAGCTGCGGGTATTACCCGCGATAAAGCGAGAGGAATAGGGCTATCCATACTGCTGTGGCTCTATTTTTCTCTCATTTTTGATGCACTGGTCTTATTTTTTTTATTTCAGTTTCAGGACTACCCGCTGGAAAGAGCGATGGTCTTTTTTAGTTTTCTTAATCCGATTGATTTAGGGCGTGTTCAAATCTTATTGCAAATGGATATTTCCGCATTAATGGGCTATACAGGGGCAATATTTAGAGAGTTTTTTGGAAATCAGGTTGGAGTGGCGCTTTCTTTTTTTGGTTTATTTGTCTGGGTTGTAATACCGTTATTTATATCGTTGAGGAAGTTTGATAAAAAAGATTTATAGGATAAAGATTAGCAGTGCAATAGAACTTTAGTAGGTTTAAATGACAATGAGGACGACACCAGTTATGTTCGTGTGCTGCCCGATGCTTAAACTATACAAGTACAAAAAACTCATTTGATTTCTTAAAAAGCGATACTTTCAGGTCGGGAATGGGGTAAAGAAATAGGCCAAAAATTGATCACTAAACTTAAGGATAAAGGATACTTGAAAGAATAGAAGAGGAATTGATCTGAATTATATATTTTTACCAAGTGAAGTTCATAGCCCTGATTTTATCTGTAATCGTACTTTTCTTAACAACAGTTCCCTGTTGTGCATTAGAGGATGATCAAGCGTATCATCAGGAGGAGAAAGCACATAAATGTATTGATAAGGATGATGATTGTTGTAAAGATTGTTCACCTTTTTATGTTTGTGGGAGATGCGTAGGTTTCACCATTACTTCCTATTCGGCAATCACTTTTGGAACTTATTTAAGGCCGGTTCAGCATGACAGTATTTATCTTCCTGTTGAACTTACCCAGACTACATCATTCATTTGGCAACCGCCAAAATTAAGTTAGAATTTTAGTGCAGCCATTTGAGGCTGAATTTATTCGAATTACTTAATTATAAAATACATGATAAAGAAATTAGTTGTGCTTATGGCAGCGCTGTTTTTTACAGTTTCTGTCTATGCTCAAAATACTTATAAAGCGATCATTAAAGATGCAAAGACAAATCAAACTATACCCGGAACAACGCTAAAAATTCAGGGTACAAATATCAGTTCAATTTCGGCAACTGATGGCTTAATCACTTTGAATAATGTACCGTCAGGCAAGCAGATTCTACGGTTTAGTTATATCGGTTTTAAGACCAGAACTGATACTTTAACTTTTCCACTAGTGCAAACAGCCCCGATGCTAATCACATTGGAAGCAGCAGAGGGAGAAGAAGAATTGGATGAGGTAGTCGTTTCCGCAACAAGAGGGAGTCGAACCATTGATAATATCCCCACAAGAGTAGAGGTGATTGCTGGGGAAGAGCTTGATGAGAAAGGTAATATGAAGCCCGGAGACATCAGAATGATGCTTGCTGAAAGCACTGGTATCCAAACGCAACAAACTTCTGCAACCAGTGGTAATTCAAGCATTCGTATTCAAGGACTAGATGGGAAATATACACAGATCATTCGTGATGGGTTTCCTTTATATTCAGGTTTTTCAGGTGGCTTAGGGCTGTTACAGATTTCCCCTTTAGATTTGCAACAGGTCGAGGTAATCAAGGGGTCATCCTCTACATTATATGGTGGTGGTGCAATTGCAGGTTTAGTAAATCTTGTTTCAAAAAAGCCGACAGAAGAGCGTCAGCTTAACTTTCTTTTAAACGGGACTTCCGCATTAGGACTTGACGCCAGTGGGTTTTACGGACAGAAATTTGAAAAGTTAGGAGTTACAGTATATGGTGCTTATAACCACGGAACGGCTTATGATCCGTCGGATATTGGATTAACTGCGATACCTAAGTTTGATCGTTTCACGCTTAACCCAAAACTATTTGTTTATTTTAACAATGTCACTACGCTTTCCGCAGGATTGAATACGACTATTGAAAAACGAATAGGTGGTGATTTGGAATACATTAAGGGGAATGGTGATGCTGAACACAGTTATTTTGAAGAGAATAAAACAAACCGCTACAGTACGCAAGTAGAATTAGGTCATAAGTTGAACGATGATGAAAAACTGACTTTTCGTAATGCTGTCAGTTATTATGACCGAAGCATCCAGTTGCCTGCTTATTTATTTTCTGGCGTACAGCTATCCACTTACAGTGAAGCTAATTATAGCCGAAATGGAAAAAAGGTGGACTGGGTTGCCGGGTTAAACTTCCTTACTGAACATTTTAAAGAAGACCAAAATGCCAATACGGCACTTAGAAGCTACAATTATAGCACCATAGGTGCTTTTGTGCAAAATACATGGAACGCCACAGAAAAATTTATCATTGAATCTGGGATCAGGGGTGACTATCATAATGAATATGGCTTTTTCTTTTTGCCAAGGATTTCGGGTTTATGGAAAATTAACGAACATTTCTCTACCCGTTTAGGTGGTGGATTGGGTTATAAAGCGCCGAGTGTATTTACTGAAGATGCAGAACGTATCCAGTTTAGGAATGTGCTTCCAATTGATGTAGCAAACACCAAAGCCGAACGTTCTTATGGTGCAAATTATGATGTTAACTACCGCACAAGTCTTTTTGATGATAAGCTGGGTTTTAGTATCAACCAAATGTTTTTCTATACGCGTATTAAAAATCCAATTTTGTTAAGTCCTGTTGCAGGGGGGAATCTCCAATATATTCAACCCAAAGGAAATCTGGATACAAGAGGAATGGAAACTAATGTAAAGATCACTTACAGCGATTTTAAGCTCTTTATTGGGTATACCCTGGCCGATGTAAATCAACATACTGAAACTACGAGCAGTACTTACCCTTTGGTTTCTAAACACCGCTTAAATAACGTATTGATGTATGAAGTGGAAGATCAATGGAAAATTGGAGCAGAAGCTTATTATTTTAGTCGCCAAAAATTAAATGATGGCAGTACAGGAAAGAGTTATTGGACGGCCGGATTAATGGCGGAAAAACTTTGGGAGCGGTTTTCCATTTTTATAAACTTTGAAAATTTCACAAATACCCGTCAGACGAAATTTGATTCTATTTATACAGGAACAATAACTAACCCTACTTTCAGGGATATTTATGCGCCTGTAGATGGATTTGTAATCAATGGTGGAGTAAAGATTAAACTTTAAGAAACCCTATAAAAGATAAGTGGTGATTGATAAGTCAATCACTGCTTTTTAGTACGTATTTTACCTTTTGAAGTATTCTTTTTCTAGGGCTTCGGTCGGGAAGGATTGTCAGATAGGTAATTTCGGATAATGAATTATATTTGCAAAGTATGCGTATACAATCCTATGATATTATACCTGCTTTGCAGCCGCATGTGAAATCGATATGCACGATGGAGTGTGAGAGTGGTGCCGATAGAAGTTATATTCGTGTGCTGCCCGATACTTGTGTAGAACTGTTTTTAAACTATACAAGTACACCAGTGGCTATCATTAATGATGAGTTACATAAATCCAGCATCTTTACTTTTCGGATGAGTAGGCCTATGGATATACAAATGCGAAAGGGGGAAGGGGTTGTTGCCATTTGTTTCCAACCGGGCATGGCGTACAAGTTTATTCAAGTTCCGATGGATATACTATCCGATACAACTACCGACCTTGCTGATGTATGGGGATTTATGGGGCCCGAGATAGAAGATAAAATGGCGGGATTTAGCAATAACGAAATGCGTGTAAACCTGATACAACAATATCTGTTTAAGGCGTTAGCCAATGTTAAAGATGATTTGCCGATAGTAGATTGTCTAAAGCAGGTGCAATTGTCAGGGGGACTGATCCCTGTAGGAAAGCTCGTCAGTAATACCGGGCTCAGCCAGCGCCATCTTTCAAGAAAGTTTCATGAGCATGTTGGTTTGTCACCTAAAGAATATCTGCGTGTTTCCAGGTTCATACGGTCACTTAATCACTTGAAAAGATATCCTGCACTTTCACTTACTGAAGTTGCCTACAAAAGTGGTTATTACGATCAAGCTCATTTTATCCGAGATTATAAAGATTACACAGGGGCTACACCACGTCAGTTACTGCAGGCTGAACATATTTTTTATTGATGTCCGTTTTATACAATTAAACGTTATTGAATCTAGACATTTTTGCAATATAAATATTAACAACATGCGAAAACTAATAATGGGATTGGCCATAACATTGGATGGGTATATTGAAGGACCTAATGGCGAGTATGACTGGTGTTTTACAGATCAGGATTACGGATTAAACGAATTTTTTGAGCGCATTGACGCGATGTTCATCGGACGTAAGAGTTATGAAATGGCACAACGGCATAGCGAAAGTAATCAGGGTGAGGTTGTACCAGGGATGCCTGCATTGATAGAATACGTATTTTCTAATACGTTGACATCGGTAAAAGAAGGTGCTGTACTGATATCGGGAGATGGTATCGCTGAAGCACGAAGAATAAAAAATCAGCCTGGAAAAGATATCTGGTTATTTGGTGGTGCTTCGCTATTTGACAGCCTAATGAAGGAGGGCTTGGTGGATGAATTGTGGATGTCTGTGCACCCGATATTGCTTGGTAGTGGTAAGCTTCTGTTCCGCGAACAGGATGGAAGAACCAAGCTCAGGTTACTGGAGAGTAAGGTCTATGAGACTGGGCTAGTATCAGTCCGTTATGGTGTCGACAAAACACATGCATAAACGCTATTAAAAACCCCTAGATGTAATAGTTTAGAGGTTTTTTTCATTTTTTGACATCACGACTGTGGCGACGCCATGTCCTATTGTATTGGTGATCGCTCTTGCTTCACTCATAAATCGGTCTACGCTGAGCAGAATTGCCAGACCTTCAACAGGTATCTTATGGATGGCTGTAATGGTTGTGGCCATGGCAATAAAGCCTGTTCCAGCTATTCCTGTTGCCCCTTTAGAAGTCATCATGATGATTAGGATAATAGTTAAGATCTCCGTGAAAGAAAAACTAACCTGGTAAAGCTGGGACAGGAAGATAACTGCAATGCCTATGTAAAGAGAGGTTCCGGTCAGGTTAAAGGAGTTCCCTGTAACTGTTACCAAACTTACCACCGATCTTTTGTACCCCATCTTTTCTAGTTTATCCATCAGCAAGGGCAATACCGAAGCTGAAGAAGATGTACCAAGTACCCAAAGTAGCTCCTGCTTGATGTCGTTTAGGAAATTGATGATGTTTACCTTAAAGAAATAAAGGATCCCACCAAAAACAATAATGATAAACAAGAACATCGTCAGATAAGTTCCCGCAACCAGTTTGCCGATTGGAACCAACGATTCAGGGCCAAATTTTCCAACAGTGTAAGCAATTCCGCTGTAAGCAGCGAGGGGGGCAAGCAAAAATATATACCTCAATATTTCAAAGATCAGGTTCCTGATCTTGTCAAGACGACTGGCTATCTGGTATTTGTATTTCGAACGATTGATCATAAGACCGATGATACAACCCAATAATAAGAATATGAGGGGATAAAGATTGAGTATTGCATTGCTCCAGTAACTATCTACACCTGCGACCTGAAATTCGGGAGTCAGCAGTTGAAAACTTGTTAGGTTAATTGCGCCGGGATTGATGATAAAGGTAAAACAGATTCCAAAAACGATTGCAATAAAACTTATCAGTTCGAAGTAGAGCAATGATTTTAAACTGAGCCAACCCGCAGCCCTTAAGTCTACAATTCCTGCAAAAAAGGAAACAACGATAAGGAATATGACAGGAGCAATAAAGGGTTTAATGATCTCCACGAAAACAGTGGCGATGATCTGGGTCTTCACTGCAAAAACAGGATATAGTATTCCAGTACATATCCCTAAAAAAATCGCCAGCAGAACTTGTAAACTTAAGTGCTTCTGAAGTTTCTGAATCAAATCAGAATTTACTTTTGTCTCTATCAAGGAATCTTCAATTAAACCCAATTAACTTTTAACAAATTTACACAATTTGCGTTAAATGAGCCCGCTTGTTTAATGGCATCACGCTTATTAATCTAAAGCCAATTCTTCAGTTTGCTTAGCCCCAAAAACATTTTTTTCAATGTTTTGTATTGCCACGGGCGGATTAAATTCTTTTTCACTTTTTGCAATCACTATGGCTGCAACTCCATTTCCGATAATGTTGGTAATCGCTCTGGCTTCACTCATAAATTTATCTACGCCCAGTAAGAAGGCAAGTCCTTCAACAGGGATTTTATGTATGGCCGTTAAGGTGGAGGCCAAGACAATAAAGCCACTGCCGGTAACTCCTGCGGCACCTTTAGAAGTAACCATCAAAATTCCAATAATGCTGATCATCTCAAAGGGAGTGAGATGGACATTGTAAAGTTGGGCTAAAAATATGATGGACATAGAAAGATAAATAGATGTACCATCAAGATTAAATGAATATCCGGTTGGTACAACCAAACCCACTACTGATTTACTACAGCCCATCTTTTCCAGTTTCTGCATAATTGAAGGCAGTGCCGACTCGGAAGACGAAGTTCCAAGCACTAGCAATAATTCTGCTTTAATGTATTTTAGAAATCCCCAGATGCTCATCTTATAGTACTTCATGATTCCCCCAAGTACAAGGAAGATAAAAATACCCATGGTTAGGTATACACTTCCCATTAGCTTTGCCAGTGGGATTAGGGTGTGCAGACCAAATTTTCCTATGGTGTAAGCCATGCCGCCAAAGGCCCCTAGTGGTGCCAGGTACATTACATATTTTAGACCTGTAAACACCCAGTGTGATGCCTTTTCTAAATATTGAACAACACTTAACCTATGTTTTGAATAATTCAGGATGATACCTAATACGATAGCTGCAAGTAATACCTGAAGGGTAAAATTGTGTATGAAGAATTCCAACCAGTTAAAATCTTTCGCACCTGCGCCTGTATATTTTGAAGGATTTTGAATCTGTAGATTAGATTTATCAATATTCCCAGGTTTTATTAACACGGCCATCAATATCCCTATGGCTAGTGAAAAGGTAGAAACCACCTCAAAATAAAGCAGGGATTTGGCGCCAATCCGGCCAACTTTTTTCAAATCTCCCATTCCGCTGATGCCGAGTATAATGGTCAGGAATATAATTGGGGCAATAAATAATTTGATGATCTCAATAAACGTTTTGCCGATAACCTCCATTTTTACAGCAGTTGCAGGCGCATAACTTCCCAGCACAATTCCGGCAATAATTGCTATCAGCACCCAGAAGGTTAAATTGGAAAGTAATTTGTAGGCAAAGCTTCTTTCTTGAAGATTCCCTTGGTTTAGGTTGGTTTTCATTTTCTATATTTATATTTGGCCCAAAGAGTGTATTGGCGATTGGTCTCTTCTTAATGTTTAAACTTCAGATATATAATCTCCGCTGCCAAAAAATATCAACGAACAACAGGAATTATAAACCAATGACATACAATATCCAAAATTTTAGCAGATGATTTTACTGTTAAATCTTATTCTCCTGGTATTGATATTAAGATTGTCTTTTGAAAAAAGGCTACTTAAGTCTTTTTTATATAGGGGCTGGCCAGATGTGATCAGCATCCAACATCTGGTGTTCTGGGGAGCATTCATCGTGGCCAATTTATATTTATACTTAAATTGGTTTGATATTAAGGTGGGTTTGACACGGTTTTCTTTTATGTTGATTGCTAATGTGATCTTGTATCAGTTCTGTTTTCGCTACCTGGTTCCTACCTATTATGAAACAAAAAAATATCAGGAATACATCAGGTATACAGGGATAGTTTATGTTTTGTCTTGTTTGCTACGGATTTTAATTGAGCCGGAGTTGTTTAGGGATGGACAGGTGAATCAGGTTGCTTTTTTGTTGTTGGTATACGTGAGTCAGTCAATCATTATTTTGATCTCTTCTATGCTGGGGATTTCCAAGTTTAAGTTGATTGTTGAATCTGAGCTTGCAAAGATGGAGACGCTGAAAAAAGAAGCTGATCTTGATTTGATGAAATCCAAAATCAATCCTCATTTTTTATTTAATACACTAAACAATATTTATTCACACAGTTACCTTCAGGACCGTGGTTCTGCAAATTTTATTAAACAGCTTAGCCTGCTTTTACAGTATACCACCTATGAGGTTGGTAAGAAGCGAATTATTGTGGACAGGGAAATTGAAATGATTACTGCTTTAAGCAGTCTTTACCAACTAAAATATAATAATCGGTTGAATCTTGTTTTTGATTATTCAGCAAATGATTATTTTTCGATTATTGAAATTCCACCAACCATTTACTTTTCGCTTTTTGAAAATGCGATAAAGCACTCGGGAATGGGCGTAGATTTACAGGCGATGATTCATACGAGCCTCATTTTAAAAGATGATAAACTCTCATTCAGTATCAAAAATTCAAAGACTGATAAACTGATGCATTTGCAAGATGAGCACTATAGTGGTGCCGGATTAAAGATTCTAAAAACGATTATGGACACTGAATACCCAGGTAATTACAATTTCCAGGTTATTGAAACGGAAAATGAGTATATGACTATTCTTGAAATTAATATATGAAACAGTTAACCGCAATATATGTTGACGATGAGCTTCCTGCTTTAGAACTCATAAAAGACTATTGCTTAAATATTCCTGAAATTGATTTAATCCGCTGTTTTACCAATCCGGTTCAGGCTATGGAATTTCTTCATGAGCAGCCTGTGGACCTGCTAATCCTGGATATTGAAATGCCTGAATTGTCGGGAGTGGAGTTTGCGAAGAAATTAGAGAAAAATCAGTTGATCATATTCATTACCGCCGATCCTACACATGCGGTGCAGGCTTTCGAGCTTGATGTGATTGATTATCTTGTTAAGCCTGTTTTCCCGGAAAGGTTAGCTAAAGCACTGAAAAAGGCAGTGGATATTTACAGTTTTCAGGAGACGAACAAAGACAGTAATTATCTTGTTTTTAAATCGGATTATATGATGAACAGGCTGCAAAAGGATGAAGTGCTATGGGTAGAAGGTAGTGGAGAATACATAAAGATCGTCACAAGATTTAAATCTTACATGGTGTTGAGAAGACTGTCTGACTTTATTGAGAGCCATAGCGCAATGGGGTTTGTTCGTATACATAGGTCGTATATTGTATTAAAGGAGAATATAAAGTCTCATAACTCCCAGATGGTTATATTAAAAGATGGAAGTCAGCTGCCTGTTGGTCGAAGCTATAAAGTCAATTTTTAGTTAGCAAATGATATATTTGAAGATGGAAATAAATAAGAAGAGTCTAACTACCAGATCTGCTACAAATGCCGACTTGCCTAAGCTTGGCGAATTTCTACAAATGTTAGTTGATGCCGAGCGCCCTTTTAATCCTACTCTGAAAGATGGAGAAATTTTCTATTATGACATTGAAACACTGATAGAGGAGGAGCAAACAACAGTTCTAGTGATCGAGTTTAACGATGAAGTCATTGGATGTGGTTATGCCCAAATCCGACCGGCAAAAGTTTACGAACGCCATGAGTTCTTCGGTTATTTGGGTTTCATGTTTGTAAAACCAGAGTTTAGAGGAAAGGGAGTTAATGGGTTATTGTTAAATGATCTTAAGCAATGGGTTTTATCAAAAGGAATAACTGAGGTTCGTTTGGATGTATACCATGATAATGATGCGGCTGTGAAGGCATACGAAAAAGCAGGCTTCAAAAAATTGTTCACAACGATGCGCTGTGATATTGGCTGATCGTTCAGCTTCTAAAGAATAAAAGTATAGATTCCAGATAATTATATTTCAATTTTAACGCTAACGCTGATAGCCCCAAATCTGTTTATTTCCCCGCCCTGTAATTTGAACAATTTTTTTTGCGGTTTTTTTATAAGCCTTGCGAGTTTAACTCAAATACAATATGTTTGTTGCCTATGAGTTTAAGGTCCGCTACTGATTTGGAGCTACAGTCTTTCTTAAAGCAGGACAGTAGGGAGGCTTTTGAAGAAATTTATCATCGTTATTGGCGAAATATGTACCAGGCGGGGTTTTTTATTTTGAAAGACAATGATCTAACGCGCGATCTGGTGCAAGAAATTTTTATCAAATTTTGGGAACATCGCTATCATATTGAGATTACTTCCTTAAAATCATACTTATTGAATGCTGTTAAATATAAAGTAGCAAACAGCATTCGGCATGAAAAAGTAAAAGAAGTTTTTTTTACAGAAGCTCAAAAAGTAAACCTGGATTATTATTACCCCGATGATCAGCTCGAATTGTCACAATTAAAACAGTTCATTCAACAGGCAACTTCATCTTTGCCTCCTAAGTGTCGCGAAATATTTTTTTTAAGTAGAAATGAGCATTTAAGTAATAAAGAGATAGCACTAAAGCTTGGTATTTCCGAAAAAACTGTAGAAAATCAGATGACGATTGCTTTAAAAAGATTAAAAAGGGCATTAGGTAATCTGTATTTCTATTGTTTCCTGGTATAATTCTCTTTAAATAAAAAAAGAGTATTTATTTTTTGGGGGGAATACAGTTCTGAAGTGACTTGTATGTATATGGGGGAAATACATCTTGACAAAACAGAACTTCTTAACCTGGCATCCCGTATTACGGAAGGTGCTGCAAGTGATGAAGAAATCAGAAGATACAATGTAATTTATCGTTACTTTCAGCAAGCAGAGGCCATTCCACTGGAAACAGAGCAAGCCAACCTGCTGGGAGAACAAATGATCGAAAAGATCAATTACCAGTTGTTTCCTCCACGAAGTGTCAACATTCGTTCATGGATAACCAGGATTGCCGCATCTGTGATCTTAATTTGTTCAATTGGCCTTGGATTTTACTTTCTGAACGGTTCTCAAAAGGATTCTACCGAACAATTGGCTGTTGTTCCGGGAGGAAACAAAGCGATACTTACCCTTGCCAATGGTAAAAGGGTAATTCTTGATACGGCTCATGGTATCATTAGCAAGGAAGAGGATATGGCGATATCTAATGCTCCCGATGGTATTATTAGTTATGAAAAATTACAGTCCATATTAAATGGAAACGAATTGGAGTATAACGCTATTGAGACACCTAGAGGTGGGACTTATCGGATTAACCTATCTGATGGGACTAAAGTCTGGCTCAACTCAGCTTCTAAATTACGCTATCCTGTTGCTTATAGCAAACGAGAAAGAGTGGTAGAGTTGGAAGGTGAAGCTTACTTCGAAGTAGCAAAAGACCGAAGCAAACCTTTTAAAGTAAAAAGCAAAGGACAGGTTATAGAGGTACTAGGTACACATTTTAACGTGAATGGATATGAGGATGAGCCATTTATAAAAACGACCCTTTTAGAGGGATCAATCATGGTGTCTACAGCTAAAAATAAATTGGTATTAAAGCCCATGGAGCAGAGCATCAACAAGAATGGAGAGCTTTCAGGACAGCAAATGGCAGATGTGGATGAAGCCCTGGCATGGAAAAACGGATATTTCCAGTTTGATGATGAAAACCTGGAAAGTGTGATGCGTCAGATTTCCCGCTGGTATGATGTAGAAGTCGTATTTGTTGGGAAGCCTTCAAATAAAAAATTTAATGGGATCATTTCTCGGTCAAAAGGTATTAAAACAGCGCTCGAAATTATGCAAGCAACAGGAAATGTTAGTTTTAAGATGGAAGGGAGGAAGCTTATTGTAAAGACTTAACATCAAGCCCGCACATGAAGCTTTAAAAAATCAGGAGCGTTCGAACCGCCCCTGATCAATTAGGTTTCATTATTAACTATTGCTCGTAAACAATTATCAATCACACTAAACCTAATAACAAATGTATGAAATTTTACATGCTATAAAGCATGGGATGAAGCCCTATGCCTTTAAAATACTGTTGACTATGAAGCTCACCACTTTGCTGATTTTTTTTGGCTTATTACAGGTTAACGCAACCTCACGTGCCCAGATTACCATATCCAGTAAGCAAATTACGCTGGAAAGGGTTTTTAAGGAGATTCAAAAGCAGGCGGGGTACGATTTTTTTTACAACAATGACCTGATCCGGGAATTGCCCCCGATTGCGATGAATATAAAAAATGCAAGCGTAACAGAGGTGTTAAAGGCTAGTTTGGCGGGTAAACCTTTTCAGTACAAAGTGATCAACAATACTGTGGTAATCACAGCAGTTACAGAAGCACCAAGTGTTCCTAAATCCGTGCCTGTAAGGGTGGAAGGGATTGTCAGAGATGAGCATAACAAGCCGATTTCAGGCGTGGTCATTAAAATTAAAGGAAAAGACCGTGCAGTGGCTGTTACAAATAAGGATGGATATTATCTGATTCCGCGTGTAGATGACGGTGATGTACTTACATTTAAGTATATGGGTTATGCTCTTAAGGAAGTTGCCATTGGCAGCAAGCGTACTATAGATGTAAAAATGGAGCCGGTAGATAGTAAACTCGAAGAAGTAAGCATCTCTACAGGTTACCAGTACATTAAACCTGAGCAGAGCACTGGAAGTGTTGGCGTGCTTACGCATAAGGAATACGATAGCAGGATTAATACAACTGATTTCCTGACGGGGTTACAGAGTAAAATTCCTGGTTTACTGATCAATAGCGATATCGAATTTGAGGGGAACAGCTTGTTCCAGATCCGTGGTATATCCACCATAGGCGGTAATAAGCAGCCACTGGTGGTTATTGATGGTTTCCCTACAGAACTTCCACTTTCGAGTATCAATCCCAATGATATTGAGTCGGTTACCGTGTTGCGTGATGCGGCAGCGGCGGCCATCTATGGTGTCCGCGCTTCAAATGGAGTAATTGTCGTGGAACGTAAAAAGGCCAAAATTGGTAAGCCCAGTGTAAGCTACCGTGCTACCTTTAGCTTAACCCCTAAAGAGAATTATGAGCGTTACCGCTGGGATAAGGATGCTTCCAATACGGCTATTGAATTTGCCAAAGAAAGTAATGCAAATTTTGGCGCTACTGGCTGGACCTTGATGACGATTCCTTCTGCTGGTGCTGCCTTTACTTATTCACCTCCCGTAGTAATTATTGCCCAGAGGGCTGCAGGTATCATTACTGCAGAAGAGGCGGATCGTCAACTTAATGTGCTGAAATCATATAACAATACAGAAGATTATGGTCGTTTATTTCTGCAAAATTCTACTACGCAAACGCATAATCTGGATATTTCCGGAGGATCTGATAATGCAACGTACTTTATTACAGCTATGTACAATACCAGCGATCTTACGCAGATTAAAAGTAACAACAACCGGGTTGGTCTTTCTGCACGTACCAACCTTAAACTTTCCAAGCGTTTCTCTGTAGAGATCAATACGAGCTTCCAGGAATCTAATGTCAATTCCGTTCCCGTACCTGCCATTGGCAGTCTTTATCCATATGAAAGACTTGAGGATGAAAATGGCAACCCTCAATCTGTGTTCAATGGTTCCAGGGTCAGCCCATTTTTCAATACCATTATGATGGGATTTGGATCTCTGGATAACCTCTACTATCCGCTGGATGAAATTAACCAGGTAAGTGATAAAACACACTCCATCAACAACCGGTTTATTGGAAATTTTCGTTACGATATGGGTAAAGGCTTTAACCTTAATTTTGGCGGGGTATATGAAACTTCACGCTCAGAACGTCGCCATTTTGCCAACCAGAACTCTGCTGAAGCGAGGCAGAACATCAACCGATATATGGAATTCCCGAGTACGGGCATAGTTTACAATATTCCTAAAGGTGACCAGTTGAAGCAAACAAATAGCAGTACCGAAAGTTATACCGCACGTGTGCAGTTGAATTACAATAAGCTAATGGGCAACCATTCCATTAACCTGATTACGGGAGGAGAGATCAGAAGGGTGCTCAATAAAAGCAATTCAACAGCGTATTTTGGTTACAGTGATCAAAGTCTATTACAGCTTCCTGTTAATTTTAACTTGCTGGAGTCTAGTACTTTTGTGCCTGCTTATGCAAAAACGAATGCTCGCTTATCTTATTCCAGCCTTTTTGGACAAACCTATGTAGATGACCGCTTTTTATCGGGTTATTTTAATGCGGTTTATAGCTATAAAAGCAAATATTCGCTTACGGGAAGTATCCGTGTAGATCAATCCAATCTATTTGGTACAGATCCAGACACACGCTATAAACCATCATGGTCGCTGGGCGCCGGCTGGAACATAGATCAGGAAAAATTTGTACAGTCGCATGACTGGATCAACTCTATGAAAATGCGTGCTGCTTTTGGATTTAATGGAAATGTGGCTAAAAATGCCCTTCCACAGGTTATTGCTTCTTCCGGATTGAATGTGTTTGATAACACACTTACTACCTTATCACTATTGTCGCCGGCTAATAGCAGGTTACGTTGGGAACAGACCTATAACTTTAATTTGGGAGTCGACTACCGCATTTTTAAGAACATTTCGGGTAATGTAGACTACTATATGAAAAAAAGTACCGATCTCTTGGCATCTAACGAGATAGATCCTACAAAAGGTTTGGTTTCAGCTATCATAAATGAGAGTTCTATACAGAACAGCGGCTTAGAGATTGGTTTGCGTGCCGACTGGATAAGAAGGGGGGCCTTTAACTGGAATACCGGATTTGTGTTCTCGCACAATAAAAGCAAACTGCTTAAAGTATACAACACTCAGGTGTCGGTAACTAATCCAAAGTCCTTTCAATATGCCCTGGGCAACAGGACCAGTTACCTGGAAGGCTACGCTGTCGGTGCCATTTTTACTTACCGCTATGCCGGTGTGGATGATAAAGGAGCAGCGCTGATTTATGATAAGGATGGCAACACCAAGAACTTTGATGTGAACGATCAGGGGCTTAATGATGTTGATTACGTAGATTCTTCTATTCCCGCTTATAATCTTGGAATGAGTAACCGGGTAGATATTGGCGAATTCTATGTATACGCAATGCTAAACTATTTTGGTAAATTTAGTATCAGGATGCCTGTTCCGGATCCAGCAGTAACGCGTCCGCTTGAAGGGGCGAACAACTTTTGGAGAAAAGCTGGAGATGAAAACCTGCCAGAAATATTGCCAGCCCTTAAATATAGCAATTTCAATAAATACCTGGCTGCCACAGATAGGTTTGTAATGAATGGTACCTACATAACGGTGGGTGACCTTACCGCAGCTTATAGCTTTAGGAAAAGTAAGTTTGTGAAACGGGCAAAACTTTCTAATGTAGAGCTCAGGGCTCAGGCTTCCAATGTCTATACGGTGGCCATGAACAAGCAAAACTATAGTGCAGCAACCCGGAGTTACGAGAAATCCTATTTAACGCCCACCTACACCATGGCGCTCCATGTTAATTTTTAATTTTTTCAAGACCATAAAATGATGAAAAAATATACGAACCCAATTTTTATGCTCGCTTTGTCTTCGGCTTTGCTGATGATATCATGCAATAAATACCTTGATGTGCAGCCTAAAGGAGTACAACTGCTGGAAACCATACGTGACTATGACGCCTGGTTAAACAATATGGACTTGCTGACGTCCACACCATCGCAACTGAATATGCTGGATGATCATAGTGATCTTCCAACCATTAGCGCCACATTAACCAAAAGTGATGAGAAAGTTTATACCTGGCAGGCGCAATTTTCGGAACAGGTACCCGGAACGGCAATTTTATGGGGTAATTACTACCGGGCGATTTATTTGCACAATACGGTAATCAATAATGTAGATAAAGCTACCGGCGGCACCGACCAGGACAGAAGAAGGCTGAAGGCTGAATCTTTGCTGGGCAGGGCTTATGAATATCTTTTCCTGGTAAATCTTTATGCTAAAATGTATGATCCTTCAACGGCTGCTACAGATTTGGCTGTACCCTTTGTTACCTCAATAGATGTTACCGAACCTACACCGCCACGCAGCACGGTACAGGATATTTATAATCACATTTTTGAAGATATAAACCGGGCACTGCCGGACCTTCCAAAAGACAATGCTACCAATCGTTTCCGCGGTACAGTTGCTGCAGCCCATGGCGTAATGGCTAGGGCATATTTGTATATGCGCAATTTCCCAAAAGCTGCCGCAGAGGCACAGCTGGCACTTGATAACGGCCCAAACGTTGTTTTTGACTATAAATCGGCAAATAATGTCATCTCTGTTCCCGCGCTGATTAGAAGACCGGACGTAATTTATGCTAAAAATAGTGGCTTAACTTATCTGGGGAAAGAAATTCCTACACTGGATTTTTTAAAGAGTTTTGATACCAAAGACCTTCGGTTAAAAGTCTTTTATACCCTTACAGGCGATTATAGTTTTACTGTACGGGGGCGTACCAATTTTCAGCATTATGGAGTTGCTTCGGGAAGTCCAGTACCAACATGGGCCATTTCTGTGGCGGATATGCGGTTAATCCTTGCCGAAGTTGCCGCGCGTAACAATGAAACGGCAGTGGCATGTGATCAGCTAGACCTGCTGCGTAAAATGCGTTTCCCGGCAGCAAATTATGTCAAATTTACTTCCTCAGATAAAGAGGTAGTTTTGCAAAAAGTGCTTGCCGAAAGAGGATTTGAACTTGCGTTCTGTGGCAATCGCTGGTTTGATATGCGCCGTTTGGATGCAGAAGGACGTATGCCAGTGGTTAACCGTTACAATGGTGCAGGCCAAATCATTGCTACATTATCGCCTGGCAGCCCGCGATATGTTTTGCAAATTCCTGACCAGATTCTCTATTTTAACCAGGATTGGACACAAAATCCATAAAATCACAATCAAATCATAACACATTAACCCTTAATGAATGGCTACATATTTTGCTAAAAGCAATATGTAGCTAATCATTAGGTGGATTATAAAAAGATAAACAAAAATATCATGATGAAAAAACTAGTTGCATTTGTATTGTTTTTATTTCCCATAGCATTGATGGCACAAAAGGGAGATTATATATTGAAAGGTAAGTTGAAACCAGATGGGCTTATTAATAAAGCTTATTTTACTTGCAGTCAGTTTAATATACGCTCAGCTGCAGATGTTACAGACGGTATGTTTGAATTTAAAGGCACGATAGAAGAACCTGCAGAAGCTTTTATACTTGTCCAGTATAAAGGTACAATGAAATCGGAGCGTATTCCTTTTTATCTTGAACCCGGTAAAACAGAATTTATCCAGACCGACAATCCTGCGGAACCGATAGTTGTTAAGGGTGCTAAAGTTAATGCCGATTATCAAAAATTAATGACTTCCCTGAACCCGGTGCTTGATCAAAAAACAAAACTGGATGCACAGTTTAAGGCGCTGACTACTGAACAGCAACAGGATAAAGGTATCATGGCTGATTTTGATAAGAAGGAAGATGTAATGGCTAAAGAGCGTCAGGCGATCTGCCTGGCTTTTATAAAAGCCAATCCCGATAGTTTTTTGAGTTTGTATGCTTTAAATAAGTATACAGGCTACATTCCGGAATATGAAATTGCGGCTCCTTTATTTGAAAAGTTGTCGGCAAGGGTAAAAGCTACCCCTTCTGGAAAGGCCTATGCTGCCCAAATGGAAAGTTTAAAAAGCACAGCAGTAGGTAAACAGGCACCTGATTTTATGCAACCGGATTTGGAAGGTAAACCGGTTAAATTGTCAGATTACAGAGGCAAATATGTACTTGTAGATTTTTGGGCCTCTTGGTGTGGTCCCTGCAGGGCAGAAAATAAAAATGTCGCTAGATCTTATAGCGTTTATCATCCCAAAGGTTTGGAGATACTGGGTGTATCCTTAGATGTAGCGCAATTTAAACAATACTGGCTTAAAGCGATTGAAGAGGATAAGTTGCCATGGAAGCAGGTTTCTGATTTAAAGGCGGATAATGCGGCGGCTAAATTGTTTGGTATTCAGGCTATCCCCCAAAATGTACTGGTTGATCCGAAAGGCAAGATTGTAGCTAAAAATTTAAAGGGGCAGGATTTACATGATAAACTGGCTGAAATACTAAAATAATTTATGATGAAAAGGTTAATCGCGATAGCATTATTGATGATATCAGCTTTGTTTGCCGGGGCAACTGATAAGGATGGAATTAGGTTTACTGATGGGACATGGAATGAAATAACAGCGAAGGCGAAACAGGAAAAAAAACTGGTTTTTATCGATTGTTACACTTCCTGGTGTGGCCCCTGTAAAAAATTATCCGCGGAGGTTTTTCCCTTGAAAAATGTTGCTGAGGTCTTTAACAAAGAGTTCATCAATTATAAAGTGGATATGGAAAAGGGAGAGGGCATTGATTTACAGAAAAAATTCCATGTGGGTGCTTATCCAACGTTGTTGTGGGTTGATTATAAAGGAAATGTAATTCACCGTATTGTTGGGGCTGTAAAAGCAGAGAAGCTAATTGCTGAGGCAAAAAAAGCAATGAATGGCGGGAGTAATCAGGCGGATCTGGAAAAGAAGTATAAAAAGAATACGAATAATCCTGAGTCAGTGAAAGCGTATCTGAATTCTCTGATTGAAACTTCAGATTCCCGTGCTAAAGAAGTCGCCCTGCAATATTTGTCCATTATACCGAAAGAACAGTACCTGAGTAAAGAAGCATTTGATTTAATTGCAGCTTATGTTCAAAGTCCTTTTTCTCCGGCTATTAGCTACCTCTTGGAGCATCGCGCCGCATTTGATGGGAAATTTGGCAAGCAACGCGTAGATGTCACATTTGAAAACATATATTCCAGATATGCAAATGCGCTTACTTATAGTGTTAAAAATGGAAAAGAATTTGACGAAGCTGCTTTTCAAAAACTAATTGTATTCATGCAAGAACGACAATTCCCTTCAAAAGAGCAACTCATGGAAAATACCCGTATTAAAGTGCTTAAATATAAAAAGGACTGGAAAGGGTATGCAACTAAAATTAATTCATTAATTGAAGCTGGCTTTTATGAAAAGATTAGCTCAAGAATATATACACAGTGGTATGAGGCTGTGGTGGAGAGTGATTGTAGGGACAATGAGGTTTTGCAAAGTGCTTTAAATTGGATAGATATGGGCCTTAAAATTGATAAGGGATTTAGTATGTCTTATTTTGAACGAAATTGGGCTGCTAAATTGAAAATTTTGGAACGTATGGAGGGTAAGAAAGGAGAATTAGCCAAAGCCCGGATCGAATATGATTTGATCAAAGGACTGGATGTTAAACAAAATGAATATACTAAGCGACAGGCTGAGCTAACAAAAACTTTGCAAGCCTTAATTAATAAGGCGGGGAGTTAAGAATAAAAACCCCTTTAAATTTCAAGATTTAAAGGGGTTTTTAGTTTTTTTTGAAGTGTTTAAACTACAGTCCTGCTTTAATTTTTCCTATAACTTCTGAATATTGAGTATCAGAAAGTGAAACTTGTTGCGGGTTCATTTCAAAAACACTACCAAATCCATATCCATCTTTATATTTAGGAACAATGTGTATGTGTAAATGGGATAAGGTATCAGCATACGCGCCATAGTTGATTTTATCAGGATTAAATGCCGTAGCAATCGCTTTTCCTACTTTTGCCACATCTCTCATGAATGCGTTACGTTGCTCATCATCCAATTCATGAAATTCAATTCCATGGTCTTTATAAACCACATTACAACGGCCAGGATGCGATTGCTCTTTAAATAAAAACAATTGAGATACTTCTAAATCTCCGATTTTAATCATTAAACGATGTAGTGTTTCATTATTTTGGCAATACAAGCATTCTGAAATAGGCGTAGGCATAATATTATGTTAGATAAATGATTGATTTATTTTTAGCAAATTAACAATTTTAAAACTACTAAGGATTTATATTTAAAATGTACTTCTTCTGATCAGATCAAATTCGCAGTGGATTTGCTTGAAGTTTTTATCCAATATCATTTGTGCTGCTAAATGCCCCATTTGCTTGAAATTTGTAGAAAAAACGGTCAGACCATTCAATATAATTTCATTTATTGGGGATTCATTGTAAGAAATCACCCCGATATCAGTTCCGATTTTGTAGTTTTTCTCTTTTGCAATGCCAGCCAATTCGATCAGTTCTAAATCAAGCTGGCTATTTAAAATTAAAAAGACTTCGCCCGATTTTATTTTTGCCCTGTCAATAGTATGGTGTATTTCATAGTTTACACCATTTTCAATACAAAATGTTTCTATACCTTTTTTTATTAAGGGGGCATACAAACTGCCCGGCATTGAAATAACATTAAGTTTTTTAAAACTACTTAGAATGTCAATTCCAGATGAAAGACCATTATAAATATCCTTTTCAAAGTCTTGATAGACTGCTCCAAATTTGCCATTTAAACCCTCGATATTTCTGTCGACTAGTAACAGCTTTCTGTTTGGTATTTTGCTAAGAATTTTCACAACTTTCTTTTGAATTGTTTGCTGAAGGGGGAAGTGGGGTGCTATTATATAATAATCGTAATTATCCAGATTCCCCTCAACAAAATGTTGAAAAAGCGCTATGTCTTGATTATGCAGAAGAATGGTTATTTCTGATAAATCACCTAATGCAGATACAAATGAGTTGTATAAGACTTGCTTATAGGTACTGAGTTTGTCAAAGATTAACAGGATTTTTATTTTGTGCGCTGTATTGGTTTTTACATAGAATCCTTTTCCGTGTGATGAATCTATTAGTCCTTTTTCCCGGAGAATGGAGTAAGTTTTTTTTACCGTTTCTTTTGAGATTTGTAATTCGTCTGATAGTCCATTCATAGAGGGCAAAAATGTTCCCTCTGCCAAATCACCGGATGCTATCAAATTTTGAATCGCTGTGATAAGCTGTTTGTAAACAGGTGTTTTTGAGAACGAATCAATCTTTATTTTCGATTTCATAGAGCTTATTTGGCTGCCATATATTTTTGTACTGAGTTGTAGTGTGGTGCAAAAGTAATATATTTTTAGGTATGGTCTATTATATATGAATATAGTCTTGAATTTATTTGGATAATTCATTTTAATAGTTAGATTTGCACCACACTACACCACACCACTATCTAGTGTTTGATGTGGTATTAAGTAGTATCAATACTTTATTAACCAAATAAAACCAAATATGAACATGAAAAAAGTAACTCTTAAGCATTTACTATGCTCGTTTATGCTACTTGGAAGCATCAGTGCAAGTGCACAAAACATCACAGAAGGCGCAAAGTTAACAGCGGAATTCCCAAGTAGTAATCCTGTTGAAAATGTTTCAAAGCTGGTAGATAATAATTTATCCACTAAATTCTGTATACGTAATGTTTCAGCGATGTGGTTTAAATTTGAACTCACAGCACCTGTTATGGTGACAAAATATACAATTTCTTCGGCCAATGATATGCCAGATCGGGACCCCAAAGCCTGGATATTACAGGGCTCTGACGATGGATTGAAATGGAAAGATCTAGATGTTAAAAAAGAGGAGAAATTTAATAGCAGGAGAGTTACCAATACGTATGAATTTCCAAATTCTGTAGCTTATAAATTTTACAGATTAAATGTAACTGAATCTAATGGAGCTTCATTTCTCCAGTTCTCAGAGTGGAACCTAATCAAATAGTTAAACCATTTTAACCAGTTATTGTGATGAACTCAATAAACAGATCGCTTACGATACTAAAATATGCACTACTCGTGCTACTGATTAATACATTAACTTCTGTTCGTTTAAAGGCGCAAAATGAAATGGCTTTTGCAGCCGGAAAAACATACGAAGTGCCTAAAAATGAGAAGGTAAAGAAAAAGATTGCAGAATGGCAGGACCTTAAGTTTGGTTTGTTTATGCACTGGGGTACTTATAGTATCTGGGGAGTAGTAGAATCGTGGTCTCTGTGTCCTGAAGACCGTAGTTTTACGCAACGTACCGGCCCTTATGCCGACAGCTACTATGGTTATAAGAATGCATACGAAAATTTACAAACCCAGTTTAATCCAACCTTGTTTAATCCAGAAAAATGGGCACTGGCAGCAAAGAATGCAGGTATGAAATACATGGTATTTACAACTAAACATCATGATGGATTTTGCATGTTTGATACAAAATATACCGATTACAAAGTCACTAGTGCTAAAACTCCATTTTCCTCCAATCCCAGAAGCAATATTACGAAAGAGGTCTTTGATTCGTTCCGCAAGCAGGATTTCATGCTCGGGGCCTATTTCTCTAAACCGGATTGGCATAGTGAGGATTTTTGGTGGTCTTATTTCCCTGTAAAAGATAGGGGCGTAAATTATGACATTACAAAATACCCAGACCGCTGGAAAAGGTTTAACGATTATACTTATAATCAGGTTGAAGAGTTGATGACTGGTTATGGAAAACTAGATGTTCTTTGGTTTGATGGCCAGCCAAAAATGGAAATGTCGTCAATCGTTGAAATGGCCCGTAAAGATCAGCCGGGAATTATCGTGGTCAACAGATATGGAAAACCGGAATACATAAATTACCTGACGCCTGAACAAACTATACCTGAAAAATACATCCCTTATCCATGGGAAACCTGCATGACCATGGGACGTGCATGGTCGTATAATAGGCAAGAAAAATTTAAACCAACACGAAAACTCATACAAATGTTGGTTGACATCGTTGCGAAAAATGGCAATCTGCTACTTAATATAGGACCAGGACCTGATGGGGAATGGCACAAAGAGGCATATGAAAGGCTAGAGGAGATTGGTAAATGGATAAAAGTGAATGGCGAATCTATATATGGCACTAAGCCTGTTTTGCCATATAGGCAAGATAAATGGGCGTTTACTGGTAAGGATAAAGCACAATATGTATCCTATTTGCCTGACGAAGATGAACGTGACTTATCGTCAAAAATGACGATCCCTATGTCTTCAATAAATAAAAACGCAAAAATCAGTCTGCTAGGGTCGGATAAATTGTTGAAATGGACAAAAGCTGACAATCAAATACTTGTGGATGTTCCGAAGGAAGCGATAACCCGACTTTCAGGACAGCCTGTGTGGGTATTCAAAATTATTTAAAAATGCTTTATCCAATACAATAGGAATAACCAGCCTGGAAAAACAAAAGCTAATCGAATAACCAAATATTAACCTAACATTCTAATGTGTAAGATTTCTACTGTATTTATATACCGGTCTTATTTCTGCATTCCGGCTAAATTTCTGCGCTCAGCGAAATTGATCCTCATGATCTGGATCGTAGCTTTCATTCAATTCGCTGCTTTAGCGCATGCACAGGCTCGGACGATCTCCGGGAGTTTTATTCATGGACCTGTTGCTGGTGTCGTAATTATAGGAAAAGTAACTGATGAGAAGAACGTACCCTTAAGGGACGTTAACGTCAAAGTTAAAAATACAAATGTAGCGACC
The DNA here is from genome assembly GCF_900100435.1 of Pedobacter sp. ok626. Classification (GTDB taxonomy): domain Bacteria; phylum Bacteroidota; class Bacteroidia; order Sphingobacteriales; family Sphingobacteriaceae; genus Pedobacter. The sequence goes on from NZ_FNEX01000001.1 coordinate 79,416, forward strand.
AGGACTAATGAGGAAGGACAATACAAAATTTTAGTAGCTGATGAGAACGCGATTTTGGTTTTCTCATCTATTGGCTATGGATCCAGGGAAATTACCGTTACAAAGCGAACGGTGATCAATATGGTCTTAAAGCAACTGAACACTGGATTAAATGAAATTGTAGTGATTGGCTACGGTAGCATAAACAGAAAAGATATTACCGGATCCATTGGCTCTGTAAATCTAAACGAGGTGCAAAAAGCTCCGGTTACAAACATTATTGACGCCCTTGCCGGACGTGTGGCAGGTGTTCAGGTGAATAGTTCAGACGGTCAGCCTGGTAATGTGGCCAATATTGTCATTCGCGGTGCCAATTCCCTAAGCCAAAGCAATGCCCCCTTATATGTAGTGGATGGTTTTCCATTGGAAGACGCTTCGGTAAACTCCATTAATCCAGCAGATATCGAATCAATGGATATCTTAAAGGATGCCTCAGCAACGGCTATTTATGGCGCAAGGGGCTCAAATGGTGTAATTGTTATTACAACAAAAAAGGGTAAAATTGGACCACCTGTAGTTTCATTTAATACCTATTATGGTCTGCAGAAGAATACAAAACGCATGGCGATGCTCGACGCTTATAATTTTGTTAAGCTTCAGCTGGAAACAAATCCCGGTACCACTACACCGATTTTTATTTACCCAGCACATCCTGATCTGGAATCTTACAGGAATGAACCAACTGTGGATTTACAGAACAGACTTTATCAAAATGGACTCATTGGAAACTATGATCTGGCAGTCAGAGGGGGGACCGACAAAACTCGTTATTCTATTTCAGGAAACTATATAGATCAAAAAGGAATTATTATCACTTCAGCTTTTAAGCGCTATCAAGCACGAATTACCCTCGATCAGACGATAACCGATAAAATTAAAGTTGGTATTACTGCGAATTACGCTTATTCCAATGCTTCCGGATCGCCTATAGCAAAGCAGGGGGTAGCCACTGGTTTGACCAGTTCTAATGGTTCCGCAGGAATATTATATGGCGTTTGGTCCTGGCCAGCAACGCCTGGAAACTATGTTGGACTTCAGGATCAGGGCGACGACGGTTATGACCAGCAATTACCGAATGATACAAGGCTGAATCCTATTATTGATCTTCAAAATCAATTGAGGCAAAGTCCTACAACCAATTTATTTGCAAATGCCTATCTCGAATATAGAATTACGAAAAAACTGACTTTAAAGAGTACTGGTGGTTATACCACTAATAACGCCGAAGCAGATGCATTTTATAACTCTAAAACTTATTATGGCAGGGATACGATACCCGGCAGGACTACTGTGGGTAATGGGGTAAGTGGTTCTATTAATTATGGAAATTCAACTGTTCTGTCAAATGAGAATACACTGGTTTATGATACCAGGATCAATACTAAACACCGTCTGACCATTTTGGGTGGCGCTACGTTTTTGCAGACAAAAACAAGTATTCGTGGTTTTGCGACGACGCACATTCCTACAGACTATGAAGGATTGGGTTTGAACTCGCTCAATCTGGCGCCAACTTTATGGTCTAGCACTGGAGCGAGCTATAGCGTTACGGCTGCCAGTTCTTCCATCTCTACGCAGGCCTCTTTTTTGAGTAGAGTGAATTACGCCTACCAGGATCGGTATCTTTTGACAGGGTCTTTTCGTGCGGATGGCTCTTCTAAATTTTCTCCCGGCAACAAATGGGGGTATTTTTCATCGGGAGCATTCGCCTGGCGGATCATAAATGAGAATTTTATGAAAAACATCAAAACCATTTCAGATGCTAAAATCAGAATGGGTTACGGCGAGACGGGAAATAACCGGGTTGGTGATTTCGATTATCTGCCACGTTTGGGCTTCGCCTCAGCAACTAGTTTTACAGGTTATACCTACAACAATCAGGCTGGGGGATCGGGCGCAACGATTGGGAACATCGGTAATCCGGATTTAAAATGGGAAACTACTGCAATGTCGAATGTTGGGATAGATTTAGGTCTATTTGAACAACGCATTCAGCTTACCGCAGATTGGTATAAAAAAACAACCAGTAATTTATTATTGAATGCTAATGTCCCGCTTACACTTGGGGTTTCTAATGCCATCCAGAATGTTGGGAAAATGCAGAATACCGGGCTGGAGTTTACGGTTACCACAGCAAATATTAATGGACCTAAATTTTCCTGGTCTAGTTCATTCAACATTAGCTTCAACCGCAATAAACTATTGGCCCTTACTGAGGGAGCCTCTTATTTAACGCTTCCATCCCAAACCATTGTAGGTTTAGGCCAGCTGAATACTTATAATAGTTTGTCACCATATATTTCTATAGTGGGGCAGCCTGTTGGACAAATGTATGGTGTAGTATTCGATGGTTTATATCAGTATGCTGATTTTGATAAAATGCCAAATGGAACTTATAAGCTAAAGCCTGGAATACCTTATTATACATCGGCCGCGACACCACAACCTGGTTGGGGGAAGTATAAAGATTTGAACAATGATGGGGTGATTGACCCCAAGGATTATACAATTATAGGACGTGGACTACCTATTCATACAGGCGGTTTTACCAACAATTTCAAATATCAGAATTTTGATTTAAATGTGTTCTTACAGTGGTCGTATGGTAATGATCTGATCAATGCGAACCGGATCGTTTTTGAAGCGCCGGCAGATGGTACCTATAAATTGATTAACCTGATGGCCACGATGGAGAACCGTTGGTCGCCGACCAATCAGCATACCGATATCCCTGTTGGAGTGGGTACTAATTATGCAGGATATAATTCAAGAGTGATTGAAGATGGTTCGTATTTACGACTAAAAACAGTATCGATGGGCTATAATCTGTCTGCTAATTGGTTGAAAAGTATAAAGATATCGGCGTTCAGGTTATATGTTACCGCTCAAAACTTATATACGTGGACAAAATACAGCGGCGCTGATCCTGATGTATCAGTAAGAAATACTGTTCAATCACCTGGGTTTGACTATATGGCTTATCCAATGCCAAGAACTGTTGTATTTGGATTTAACGCGACCTTTTAACTGAAAAATTGATTGTTATGAAACTAAAATATGTAATTCTCATTCTGGTTATGGCGGGCTTAACATCTTGCAAGGATTTTTTAGATACCAAACCAACCAGTTTTATTACGCCTGGAAATTATTATTCAACGGGTACACAATTACAAACGGCACTCAACAGTGTTTATGATGTGATTACAAATGGCGGAGCACTGTATGGTTTTAATGCTGATATGCTTTTTAGGTGGGCATATACCTGCGATGAAAGTACAGCCCGCCTTTATCCTGAAAATACATTTTCCTATGACTCTGGCTCCAATAGTGCCAGGTTGGCCTGGCAGGCATTGTACGCCGGAATTGAAAGAGCAAATTTGTTGCTCGCAAATTTAGATAATGCTAGTGTAGACCAAGGGCAAAAAAACATTATAAAAGGGCAAGCCCTGTTTTTACGTGGTTACTTTTATTATTTGCTGGTGGTTTGTTATGGCGATGTACCCTTAATTATCGAGCCTACACAGTCGGTAACAGGTGACGTGAGTGTGGCCAGAACTCCTGTTAAGGAAGTTTATGCACAAATATTAAGTGATATGACTAAAGCAGAGGAATTACTTGGCAAGGCGAACTTTACAGCGAAATCATTGGGATATGCTGAAAAAGTTACTGTAGATGCTGTACAAGGATTTTTGGCAAAAGTTTGTTTGACTATGGCTAGTCCCGGTGCATCAGGAACACCTGTAGATGTTTCTAAATATGGGGATGCGATAACCTGGGCTGACAAACTAATTACTTCAGCTGATCATACACTTATTTCGGATTACAAACAGGTATTTATCAATTTAATGCAGGATAAATACGATGTAAGAGAATCGATTTGGGAGGCTGGTTTATATGGTACAAGCAGTACTGAAGGAAGTAACTACACGATGCTTATTGGCATAACGAATAGTCCTGGCGGCGGACAAGCAGCCTACGTCACAAAAAAACTTGTAGACTCCTATGCCGTATGGGATTCTGTTAGGTCGAACTGGAATTGTCCTAAGTTCTTTTACAAAGCTGTGCCGGTCAATTTTTCACCAGTAACTACCCCTGTAACTAGTCCCTGGTACATCCAAGCTGGAAAGTTTCGCAGAATGTACGAAAGCACTTTTGTGGGATTAGGTGGAACTGGTCAAAGTGCTTACAATTCTACAAATGTCCCGTTATTAAGACTAGCAGATGTTTACTTAATGAAAGCGGAAGCCGAAAATCAAGTGAATGGAGCAACGAAAGCTGCTTATGATGCAGTCAATGCCGTAAGAAGAAGGGCATTTAAAGTACCTATAAATCTACCGAATGCGGTTTGCGATCTGACCCCCAACTTAGATAAAAATGCATTTATGGACTCCATAAAAGTAGAAAGAATGAGGGAACTCTGTTTTGAAGGCATCAGAAAATGGGACCAGGTACGTTGGGGAAGTTTTGTAACAGATATGCAAAATCTATTGGTGCAGGCAAATGCAACCTTTCCTTCAGGTACACCAGCAGGGTTAAATCCAAATATGATCAGGACTATACTTCCTGCTGTAAGTCAAAAACATTTTTTACTACCTATACCTAGTCTTGAATTGCAGTTAAATAATAAACTAACACAGAACCCAGGTTGGTAAGCAACACATTTAATAAATAAAAGAGATGAAATATATTTTTTATGCACTCCTGTGCTGCTTGTTTTTGAATGCCTGCAGCAAAAAGATAGAAGTAGATAATCCTGAAAGTTTGACCGTTTCCGTAGATCCGGCGCATTTAAAGAATGATACGCTTTATTATAAGGTTGGTGATACAGCTAAGTTCTTCATGAGCGGAAACGCAGGCCATATTTTATTTTACAGTGGGGAGATTGGACGTAATTATCTGTATGCTAATCGCACAGTTGCTCAAGGCATTCCACAACTCGTATTTACGTCAAATGCGCAGACTGGTACACAAGCAAATACCCTCCAGGTTTTGGCTACAAATAAATTGGCCAAGCTTGACGAAGAACATATTGTTGCGGCCAACTGGACGAATATTACGAGCCGGGCCACACTTTCAATTGGTAGTGGGGCAGTCGCGAGCGGAACCATCAATATGGCCGATTTAATTACCGGTACATCCGATTCACTATTTATTGCTTTTAAATATACTGGGCTTACGGGAACCGCTCAAAGAACATGGACCATCACTAATTTAACGGTAAATAATGTTTTGCCCGATGGCAATATTGTACCTCAAGTCACGCTTGCTGCAGATTTGAACTACTGGACAAAACTTAAAATAGGTAGCTCTACTGCTAATTGGGTGCCCACAGCAACACAATTGCAAGTTGTTGGTGGTACTGCCACTGCACCTAATAATATATCCTGGGTAGTCAGCAAGCCTATATATGTAAGCAGAATTAATCCCGATGTGCCAGTAGTTGTGAAACCACTGGCTGGTGAAATTCCTGTATATACAATTGCCGGTAAAACGTATAGCGGCTATAATTATCAATACAATACGAAAGGAACATATGCCGCTACGATAGTTGTGTACAACAATTCTATTGATGAACAAAAGACGGTGATCAAACAGTTTATTATTAAAGTGCTTTAGAGCCTGTTTTTTAAGAATTTAATTGCCTAACTCATGAAGTGCACATTTTATACCTTATTTATGCTGGTCTCCTTACTAGGAACTGCAGTTGCCCAGTCGGGTAAAATCTCTTCAAAGGCGGCACCTTTCGGTATCAATCTGGCAGGTGGTGAATTTGGAAAATCCAATGGGCTTTATAATAATGATTACGCCTATCCCACAACTAAAAGTATGGACCAGGTAAAGTCTCAAGGGTTTAAATTGATTCGAATTCCATTTGTATGGGAGAGAATACAACCTGTTTTAGCTGAAGATCTGGATCTTCAGGAAGTAGAGAAAATCAGGAAAGTTGTAGTTGAAGCACAGGAAAGAGGTTTACTTGTGATCCTGGATATGCACAATTATTGCCGAAGAAATATAAAAGGAGAATTGAAACTGATCAATTCCCCAGGATTGCCCATTGAAAATATTGCAGATGCCTGGATGAAAATCGCTGAAAAATTTAAACAGCATCGGAATATATGGGGATATGGAATCATGAATGAACCTCATGATATGCTTTCAAAAACTGATTGGTTTGATATTGCCCAAGCTGTCATCACTAAGATTCGGAAGGTGGATGTTAGGACAACTATTTTAATTGGTGGTGATAGCTGGAGCTCGGCCGAGAGATGGGTTCAATACAGTGATCATTTAAAGAAATTAAGAGATCCTGCTCAGCGTATTATTTATGAGGCGCATGTATATTTTGACCGGGATGCATCAGGTAAATATAAAGGTACTTATGATGAGGAAAGGGCTAGCCCGGAGACTGGTGTTTTACGTGTTGCTCCATTTGTAAAATGGTTAAAGGAAAATAAGCTCAGGGGTTTTTTAGGTGAATATGGTGTGCCGGATGACGATCCAAGGTGGCTGGTGACGCTGGATAATTTTTTAGGCTACCTGAAACAAAATCGTATAAACGGCACCTATTGGGCTGCCGGTGCAAGATGGGGGACCTATAGATTATCCGTAGCACCACGCAATGGTGTAGAAAGGCCTCAGATGAAGGTTTTGTCGAAGTACTTGTTTGCTGATAAATAGAATATACTTATGAAGATAATTAGGTTAACGTTTTTTAATATCATTGCTCTTTTATGGATTTTGACAACAGGTCAAGTTCAAGCGGCCATCGTATTGCCCCAGCTGGTTGGAGATAATATGATCATTCAAAGAGACATCAAAGTGCCCGTTTGGGGTTGGGCTACTGCCGGTGAGAAGATCTCCGTAAATTTTAAAAATGAAAGTTACAGGGCTGTGGCGGGAGCCGATGGTAAATGGGCTGTAACGTTAAAGGAGAGCCTACATGGAGGACCTTATCAGATGACTATTGAAGGTGCTGCCGAGGTACTGAAGATCAAGAATATCCTGATTGGGGATGTTTGGGTCTGCTCTGGGCAATCCAATATGGCTTTTAGCTTTAACGCTCTTAAAACCTTGTATCCTGATGATGTAGTGATTAGAAATAGCTATGACGAGGAAATAGCAGCGGCTGCAAATGACAATATTCGTCAGATTATAGTGAATCGCAACTATAGTGCTGCGCCACAAAGTACAGTAAAAATGACAGGATGGAAGATTGCAGGGCCAAACACCATCATGTCATTTAGTTCCGTAGCTTATTTTTTTGCAAAGCATTTGTATGAAAAATATAATGTTCCAATCGGATTGATCAACGCTAGTTATGGTGGAACTCCTGCGGAAGCCTGGATGAGTGCAGACGCATTGAAAAAGTTTCCTCAATTTTCGAAAACAATCCGTTTTTTGAAGGATACGGCTGCCTTAACAAGTAAAGTGAATTTATATAATGCTGTGTTGCCGACCGTATTGTTCAATGCTATGATCAATCCGATTATCTCTTATGGAATTAAAGGCGTTTTATGGTACCAGGGTGAAAACAATCAACTGCGTGGGTATGAATATCGCGATCTTTTTCCTGCATTAATCAACGATTGGCGATCGAGATGGGGACAAGGTAACTTCCCTTTTATTTACCAGCAACTGGTTAATTTTAAAGAGGTATCAAAAGTACCAGTGGAGGCGTATTGGGCCGAGCTAAGGGAAGCCCAACTGATGACTTTGTCGAAACAGGTTAATACTGCGATGGCTGTAGGTATCGACCTGGGGATTGCCAATAATATCCATCCGCCAAATAAAAAAGATGTGGGTGAACGTTTGGCACTTGCTGCAATGAAAATTGCCTATAAAGAAACCAATTTGGTGACTTCTGGTCCTTTGTATCAGTCGATGCGCGTTGATAATGATAAAATCATCATTAGTTTCAGCAATATTGGTCAGGGCTTAGTAGCTAAGGGGGGAAGTGCTTTAAAGTACTTTTCGATAGCTGGTGCTGATAAGAAATTTGTTTGGGCCTTAGCAGTAATCAAGGGTAACCAGGTGATTGTATCCAGCGAGCAGATACCAGATCCGGTAGCGGTAAGATATGCCTGGGCAAACAATCCTGAGGGCTGTAACCTGACTAATATAGAAGGTTTGCCAGCATCGCCATTCCGTACAGATAACTGGCCAGGACTTTCGGCCAAAACAGTATATGTAAATAATGATATTCCATAATTTTTCAATTGAAAGCACACATAAAATTACCAGAATACAGGATGTCAAAGCAAAATATTAAATATAAGGGTTGGGATGTTATTGCCTTGAAAAACAAATGGATGACTGTTTGCGTGGCGCCTAATTTGGGCGGAAGGATTATCCAATTGGGATTGATGGAAGAGGAATTACTTTTTAATAATGTAAATCTTCATGGAGTCGATATTGCTTCGGCTGGGTTTAAAGAAAAAACCAATTGGTTAAACTTTGGCGGAGAAAAAATATGGCCGGCTCCCCAGGGATGGGATTCAGAGCAGCAGTGGCCAGGGCCACCTGATGTCATTTTGGATGGCGGTTTTTATAGTGTTTCTACAGATAATTCCGATTCTACAGCAGGAGATCAAGTGAGTTTAAAGAGTGATGTTGACCCTTATACCGGTTTGCAAATCCTTAAAGATATTACCCTTTCCGAGGATTCTTCCAAAATTTTGGTTAAAGCAACTTTTATTAATAAAAGCAATAAAGCTAAAGTATGGTCTATATGGCCGGTTATTCAATTGGATACTCCTGATATCACTACCATAGATAGATATAAGATCATCTGCCCGTTAAATCCAAAAAGTAAGTTCAAAGATGGATTTCAGGTCATGCATGGATTGGTGAACAGCCCACAATACAAGGTCAACAGTTCGGGTAATTTTCAAGTAACTAATCAGTATTTGGTTGGGAAAGTAGGTTTAGACGCTGATGCAAACTGGGTTGCATTTTGTGATAAGAAAATTGGAAATGTGTTGATCGCAACATTTGAATATGATAAGAAAGCTATTTATCCTGAGGATACTTCTGTTCAGATATGGGTGCAGGGCAAAGGACTGGTGTACTCTAGAAATAGGGTTAATGAATATTTCGAAGATCCCAGTAAGAATTTTCCATATATGGAAATAGAATTATTATCTCCACTATGTGAAATGCAACCTGATAGTCAGATGACGTTCGAATATCAAATGCTCTTGTGCAAGATTCCGGAAGAAACTGAGGTCATCACAATGAACGATGTTGGTGTAATCAGCTCATTTATGACGATCGATGTAAGCGACAGTTGCATTCAGATTAAAGGTAAATACGGAGTTTTTAAGGAAGGTGTTTTGAAACTGGTTTTAAATTATGACGACGTAGAAACCATATTGAGGAAGGAGCCATTAATAGAACTAGAGGTGTCTCCTGCAAAGGGCATCGACTTAGCTGTCGAGCTTTCTGATGCCCTAGGTTTTGAAGGGAATGAAGTGAGTCTATCATTGCAATTTTTTGATTTAAACAATACTTATTGCGGAGATTTAGATCATTGTACGATGTTAAGCAGGAATAAGGAAATCAAAAACAATACGGAAAAGACATATGAAAAGTAATACAGGTTTTTATAAATGGGAATTGCTGATCTGGTTGTGGCTGGCTTTTTTCTTTAATCAGGCAGACAGGCAGATCTTTAATATCTTGCTACCATTGATTAAAATTGATCTACAGTTAACTGACGTTCAATTAGGGCTGATCAGTTCACTCTTCATACTGGTGATTGGCATTTTTATTCCAATAGCAGGGGTAGTGGGGGATATGTTTAGTAAGAAAAGGATTATCTGGATCAGTGTCCTATTCTGGAGTATCGCCACTTTATTGACCGGGGCAAGTACGGGGTTAATTCATTTGATCTTATTTAGGAGTATTGCTGTAGGCGGGGGTGAAGCTTTTTATGCGCCCTCAGCAAATGCATTAATTGGAGAATATCATAAAAAGACTCGCGCATTGGCGATGTCCGTTCATCAGACTTCATTGTATGCCGGAGTTATTTTGAGTGGTACGCTAGGTGGTTTGATTGCACAGTGGTATGGATGGAAATTTGCATTCTATATTTTTGGTGGGACGGGAATTGTATTAGCGGCCTTACTGGCCTGGAGAATAAAATCAATTCAGCTGATCAACACCGTTTCCACGAATCATGTTCGTGCGGGTTTCATCAAAGAAGCGGTTTTAGCATTGTTCAAAAAACCGACAGCTATATTATTGGGGATGGCATTCGCTTGTCTTGTATTTGTAAACGTTGCTTACTTAACCTGGATGCCTACCTTTTTACACGAGAAATTTAAGCTATCTATTGTGGAAGCAGGTTTTTCATCGATGTTTTACCATCATATATTTGCCTTTGCAGGTGTTATTTTTGGCGGATGGTGCTCTGATAAATTCGCACTAAAATCTAGTGGTAACCGGTTAATTATTCAATCAGTTGGTCTATTACTGGGAGCGCCTTTTATACTCGCAATGGGACAGGCCGAAAATGCATCTTATACCTACGTGATGCTTGCTGCTTTTGGTTTTTGCAGAGGTATTTATGAAGCTAATACTTACACCACCTTATTTTTAGTGATTGAGCCTCAATATAGATCAACGTCTGTTGGCATCATATCTATGTTCGCTTTTATTACTGGCGCAATTGCCCCGGTACTTTTAGGTTATTTAAAACCAGGTATGGGACTCTCCAATGGGTTATCTTCTTTATCAGTTGCCTATTTAATTGGTGGAGTACTGATTTTAGTTGCCTTGATTAAGTTTTATAAACGAGATGTGGTCTCAACTAATCCTCAGGAATTATGAAAGTAATATATAATGAAATTTATAAACAAGAAAATAACAATATGAATATGTTTAAGATTAAAATAATTGCACTTGCATTAATGAGCTTTTCCTTCGTTTTTGAAGGGTACACGCAAGACAATAAACCATTTAAAGGCACTGGTGAAGGGGAAAGCCAGCTCCCTTCAGGTAAAAACTGGAAACTAATCTGGAGTGATGAGTTTGATGGAAAAAAACTGGATCGGAGTAAGTGGGATTTTCGTTTACATATTATGCAAACGCGACATGAAACCTGGACGGATGATGCCGTGGAACTTGATGGAAAAGGGCATCTGATGATGAAGTTATATGAAAAGAATGGTCAATACTTTTCATCTCAGATACAAACCGGACGAAACTTTATGGATGTACCAGGTAATCAATATGGGAAAACAAAGCTGGCCTGGCCTATTGCTGAGCTTGAACCAGCTAAGTTTTTACACAAATACGGATATTATGAAGTTCGTTGTAAGCTACCTACTCAGGAAGGTTGGTGGGCAGCCTTTTGGTTACAATCACCCGTTATAGGCAGTACATTAGATCCTGCTGATTCTGGAGTTGAAGTTGACATTATGGAGAACTTTACTCGGGATGGAATTATTAGTCAAAACGTTCATTGGAATGGCTATGGTAAAAACCATAAGCACAAAGGAACTGGCAAATTGGAAATGAGACCTAGTGATAACGAGTTTCATACATTTGGAGTGCATTGGAGTCCAGAAGGTTATGTGTTTTATATGGATGGTAAAGAAACCTGGCGAGTGTTAGATCCAGTTTCGAATCGCGAACAGTTTATTTTGCTTTCAACGGAATGTAATGGATACCGTGAAGGTGCACCCGCTGATGTACTTAAAAAGGCGCTCCTTCCAGATTATTTTATCGTCGATTATGTTAGGGTTTATGATGAAGTAAAATAATACTTAATTGAACACTGGACGGCTTAATGCGTTCAGTGTCAATTTACTTCCTGCATTTATCAAAAAAGAATTCCCAAAACAAGTGGGATTAATACCTCTAAAAATAAAGTTATATAGTTAATTCCTCAGCGGTTAAGCAGTAAAAGAGATTTTGAAGTTGGTGAACGTATTCTAATTTATAGTCTAACATGGCAATTTCACCATCCATAGGCTGTAGATCATCATTTAATACAAACTGATGTCCATTCTTCTTTTCCAAAACGTAGGTGGTTTCATTACCTTCTTCATATTCGAACTCGAATTTCTCGAAGCCAAATTTAATCAGCCATTCTTCAGTTAATTGTATGGGCTCCATTAATCCGGCAGAATCGATGTCAGATCCGTAAGGTATTTGCTCTGGGGATCCATGGTCTAATGTGTAATTTCCTATTCGTAGTTCGCTTGAGTCCATAATCAATTCTTTTGGCGCAAAAATAGGATAATATATTTTCAATATGACCTATCATTGGTAAATAGCTATATTAGGACAACATAAAAGCTTGTTAAGGCCAGCGATAAAGCGAGCCCGCCTTGAAAACCCATTCAGGTGTCTTTAATTCAGTTCCGAATTTATTACTATACCAAGGGCTGGAGGATAGCGGGTTTTTGAGGATATGGATACTTTGAGCAGGCATATAGCTTTGCGCTAAAAGGAAACGCTTTTCTCCGGCAGTATTCGTTGCTACATCCATTACGATCACCGCATGGCCAGGAGACCCGCCTTGCAAAAACACATCACCTATAAGAATGTCATTTTGATGCGGTACAGGCTTCAATTGTCTACTTAAAGATAAAGTGCCAGCGAAGCTAAATACAGTTTGTAGATAGTTATCAAATGCAGGTCGATCATTAGAAATACCTGAGGATTTTACCTTCTGTAATTTTTGTTGTCGCAGTACAAAACGGTAGCCTTGTCGCCAGGAAGCATAATCCATAGCGGTACCGTCGGTTGCTAAGAAGACAATCTTTGCATATTGCTTTTTTGCATATAGCCACTCTGCGTAAAGTCGCATCACGGCATCAGCACATTGTTGCAGGTCTCTTTTTCCAATACTGATGTCTAATACCGCATACTGTGCTTGTTGATTCCGTTTTTTCTCCCCATTAAAAAGGTACACTGTATTGTCTTTTTTGAGCTTGATGTGTCGCAGCCAGTATGCAAATGAACCAGCTTCTGCGTTCACCCGCTTAAAATGTGCTGGAGTAGGGATGTTTCCAGTCTGTTGAGCAAAGCCTTGCACAAAGAGAAAAGTTAGTAGACAACTGAGAGATAGTGCTTTCATATTATTACTGAAAGTAAAGATTTTATTTTGTTAAAACTTATATTCGCTAAACATGATGAGACCTATTTTTTTAGTTTTTTTATTTACACTTGTTACAAGTTTTTTTAACTATGCAGCTGCTCAGTCAGATGCAGTATTCCAGACGATATTACAACGCGTTCATCAGGAGCAGATAGATGAGGTGCAAGATATTAATAACTTGGACAAGCAAGTCAAGGTTAACCTTTCTGATTTGAATTTAGAGAATGGAAAATACAAATCACTCGACTATGCCGATCATAAGCGAATCAATCCAAGTTGGTTGCCTGTATTGGAAAATATAAGAACCATGACTTTAGCCTATTCACATCCTAAAAGTAGCTATTATGGAGATAAAAATATCTGGGAAGCAATCCAAAAAAGCCTGAACTATTTTACTAGTCATAAGCCTTTGCCTTATTGTGACAACTGGTATCAGCAAGGCATTACCCGCCCACAGTCTTTAGCGCGGAGCTTAATCAATATGAAGTTTGGGGAACTGCCCTTAGATAGCTTGGTAGAAAAAACTACGCTTGCGGTAATCTGTAAGGATACCGCAATCACCAGTAATGGTCGAAATAATCCAATGCATAAATATAATTTCGGAGCCAATAAAGCACAGATTGCCATGGGCTGGATATTTATCGGTGCATTATCAAAGCATGAAAAAATGTTAGAGCAAGGTGTGAAGGAAGCCTATTCGCCCATTCAATATACAACTGGAGAGGGGATTCAATATGATCTTTCCTATGATATGCATTATGGCTATCTATATAATGGCGGTTATGGGACAGAGTTTATGACCTGTGTATCCAAATCAGCCTCCTATACTTTAGGAACAAAGTATGCCTTGCAAGGTGAAAAACTAGATTTGTTTCGAAAGTTTATATTAGAATCGATATTTGGTGTTATTCGAGGTAAATGGATGGATTGGAATGTGCTGGGTAGAGGTATTTCAAGAGTCGGAGCTACACAAAAAGACTATTCGTCTTATCTTGAGCGGCTGGGGGAAATTGATCCTCAAGGAAAGCAGCAATACAACACCATAAAGAAACGACTGAAAGGCGAAGAATCTGCTTCCTTTAAAGTAAAGCCCTTTCATCAGCATTATTGGAATACGGATTATACTGTACATACCCGACCTTCATATTTTATGTCTATACATGCGGTATCTAACCGAAAGTATTCTCAAGAGATTGGCAATCTGGAAAATATGAAAGGTTTTTGGGGAGCCGAAGGGACTATGAATCTCCAATTGAAAGGCAATGAATATGACAATATTTTTCCTTTGTGGAATTGGACCAAACTACCGGGTACTACCTTGCCAGATACCCTACCAATTGTAAAAGATAAGGCACCGGGTGTAGGAGATAGGAGAGGCACTCATCCTTTTTCGGGTGGGGTGTCGGATGCACGTTATGGTGCCACGGCCTACGTAATGGATAATGATCTACAGACCTCAGCAAAAAAGTCATGGTTTATGTTTGATGATGAAATTGTATGTTTAGGAGCAGGGATCAGTTCTACATTACCTAATCCAGTTAGCACGACTTTAAATCAGGTAATTCTTGCAGATGATGGGCTGACTTTATCTAAAAAAGGTCGCATTTGGAATTATAAAAAAGACCTCCATCTAACTTTTAATGATCAGGTAGAATGGGTATTGCATGATCGGATAGGCTACCTTTTTCCTCAAAAGGGTAAGGTGAATCTATCTGCTGAAAAAAGGCGTAGCGATTGGAGCGAGATTAGCATGGGCGGTGAAGAGGCTAATAAAAAAGTAGAAGAGAAATCTGTTTTTCAATTAAGTTTGGAGCATGGCATTCGACCTGAAAATGGAAAATATGCCTATATTTTGCTGCCAGGCATGGAAAGTCCGATCGCGATGAAACAATATTTGAAAAAGGAAAATATTGTAATTAAATCCAATACCGAAAACCTTCAAGCAGTATATCATCGCGGGTTGGAACTATGGCAAATGGTGTTTTATACAGCTAATGTTGACTTTGATGATGAGCAAATCGAAATATCGACAGATATTCCAGCACTAGTGATGCTTCGTAAACAGGAAGCAGGGAAGTACCAGCTTTATGCCGCAGATCCTTCCCACCTTCATAAGACCCTAAATGTTAAGATCGGGATTAAAGGATTAGCCGATATCAAAACGATTACTTTAGCGCTTCCTCAAAAGGAATATGCCGGCCAGACTGTATCAACTGTTATAAATTAATTGTTTTATTGGGGAAAGCAACAAGCCTATAAGCCCCAAGCGCTTGGGGAATAAAATTCTTTAAAAATCATATCTTAGGGAAAAAAACACCAAATGTAAACCTTTTACAATTATTAAAAATGAGTACTAAAGAATTTTCAAGACGACATTTTTTAAAGCAAACCATGATGTTGTCTGCTGCGGCAGCGATCACTCCAGGTATACTGATGGGGATGAGTAAGGGGGATATAAAATTTGCGAATCCTAATGAGCGCGTAAATCTGGCCTGTATTGGTATTGGAAACAGGGGGGGCGAAATCATCCGGGATTTGTATAAAACTGGTCTCGTTAATATTGTTGCCCTTTGCGACGTGGATATGGGCGCTGCACATACGGCAGCCATTTTAAAAGAATTTCCTAATGTACCCCGCTTTCAGGATTTCAGGAAGATGTTTGATAAAATGAGTAATCAGATAGATGCCGTTACCGTTGGCGTACCTGATTTTTCGCATTTTCCTATTACGATGATGGCTATGGGCTTAGGAAAACATGTATATGTAGAAAAGCCAATGGCTCGTACTTTTAATGAGGTAGAACTCATGATGAAAGCTGCGAAGAAATACGATAAGGTCGTTACCCAAATGGGGAATCAAGGGCACTCTGAAGCCAATTATTTTCAGTTTAAAGCCTGGAAAGAAGCTGGTATCATTAAGGATGTGACCTCAATAACAGCGCATATGAATTCGCCAAGACGTTGGCATGGATGGGATACCCATATAAAATCTTTCCCTGCAGCTCAAACTGTGCCTGATACACTGGATTGGGATATATGGCAAATGGCAACAACAGGACACAATTACAATAAAGATTTTGTGAATGGACAATGGCGCTGCTGGTTTGATTTGGGAATGGGTGCTCTTGGTGATTGGGGTGCGCATATTGTAGATACTGCCCACGAGTTTCTTGATCTGGGTTTACCCTATCAGATTAATCCAGTGTTATCTGGACATAACGATTTCTTTTATCCGACATCTACGACCCTGGCTTTTAAGTTTCCAAAGCGAGGTAATATGCCTGCGATGGATATCAATTGGTACGATGGGGTAGATAATTTACCACCGATTCCGAAAGGATATGGTGTTTCTGGTTTAGATCCGAATATCCCACCGCCAAGTACAGGTAAAATTGAGCCGGCAAAATTAAATCCAGGAAAGATAATCTACAGCAAGGAGCTTACTTTTAAAGGCGGTTCTCATGGTAGTACACTTTCTATTATTCCTGAAGAAAAAGCTTTGGCAATGGCGGCCTCATTACCGGAAGTACCTAAAAGTCCTTCAAACCACTTTAAGAATTTCCTTCAAGCTTGTAAAGGAGAAGAGAAAACAAGATCACCGTTCTCGGTAGCAGGACCACTTAGTCAGGTATTCTGTCTGGGGGTACTTGCTCAGAAATTAAACGCAAAGCTTGAATTTGATCGTAAAAAGAAGATAATTACGAATAATAAAGTTGCCAATGCTTTACTTGTTGGTCCGCCGCCGCGTAAAGGTTGGGAACAGTATTACAAAGTATAGATACAGTTAATCAAGGACGCAATATTATCATCGATAGGTGATTTTCTTAACATAGATCAATGGGAGATGTTATTCTTTGATCTTATCTTTGGATCAAAATTAATAAACCAGGAAATGAAATTAAAAATCAACACTATTTTATTGTTAGTAGCTGTAGTAGGACTTTCAGCTTTTACAAACCCTAAAAAACCAGTTACTTACATTGTAGATGCAGCTCAATCAACTATCACATGGTTGGGTAAAAAAGTTACCGGTGCTCATAACGGAACCATTGCTTTAAAATCTGGATCATTAGATGTGAATGGTAAAAACGTAACAGGCGGTACATTTGTGATCGATATGACTTCAATTAAAGATGCTGATGGAAGCGCAAAGTTAGAAGGACACTTGAAAGCTGATGATTTCTTTGGTTCAGCTAAATTCCCGACTTCAACTTTCGTAATCACTAAAGTTACTGGTTCAGGTGCTAATGTAAATGTTTCGGGTAACCTAACAATCAAAGGTATCACTAAGCCTTTAAGCTTCCCTGCAACTGTAACAGCTAACGCAGATGGTACTGTATCAGCATTGGCAGGTAAAATCACTGTAGATAGAACTAAATATGATATCAGATATGGTTCGAAATCATTCTTCGATAGCATTGGCGACAAAGCAATTGACGATAACTTTGAAATCGGAGTGAAATTAATAGCTAAAAAGTAATTTTCCGATTATGGAAAAGGAAAGGCTTGCTCAAAAATTGAGCGAGCCTTTTATTTAATCGGCTAATTGTAGTCAAATGATGCGCTGTAGATCACTTCTTTTTTCAAATTCATAATCCTGAAATTGTCGATTGCTCCAACGCCTTTAAATTTACATTTAATGCCTTTAACATTTCCTATTGGCTCATGGTAGCTATTTTTGTAGATTGATACCCCATTGATAAAGACGTTAACCTGCTTTTTAATGACCTCAATACGTACTTTTTGCCACTGAGAAAGATTGATGCCAAAAGGTTTAAGATCATGAAAATTTCCGTTGTAATGAACTTCGCCAAAATCGAAGGAGGCAAACTGTGCGCAGCCTGGTCTAACAAATTTCACTCGTCCTGTTTTAGATTCGGCTAGATATTCTATGCTGCTATCGAAACAGTCAATGCCACCATTTTTAAGATCGTTCTTTATATCTACTTCGACAATCAGATTATCCCCATCTATATTGAAATCTTTAATGTTTCTATAATCTGTCCAGTAGTCTTCCGAGGGATCCAAGCCAATACTTCGTATTTTATCTGGACGAAGAGAAAGTACCTGGTTACGATTGAATAGGCTGGAGTCGCTTATCAGAACCTCTTTTTGACCTTGTTGTACGACACATTTCCATCCGTTTGAAACTATCTGGATATTTTGAGCTGCCAGAACCTCTCCATCTGCCAGCAGTTTTAGGCGATAATTATCTGGTAGCTTAAATACATAGGTGAATTCTCCTTTTGGTGTCACAAGGGGGCGGAAAAAACCATAATCAAGATCTATGGTCGCACTATTGTATTTTATCGCCTTTAAATCATATCTGAAAGCAAAATTGTTACCTACCGCTTTTTTTATGGTCAGCTCTGCCGATGTTCGCTGTGATTTCCACACCAGGTAGGCAGCTATACACAAAAGAAGACTGATTATGGGGAAGACCCATTTCAGATAATTTACTTTCTTTTTAATATTTACGATAGGAGCAGTAGTAGTTGTTTCTGATTTCTGATCAGTCCCTATTACATTATTTTGTTTGAAATCGGCCCAACTACGGAAGCCCAGGTGAACGGCTAGTGCATTTTTTGTAGCCATTTGCGGCTCATAATAACCTTCAGAATCCGGAACCTGTCGTATAATTCTTTTTAATGTTCTTACACTAATGGATACTTTTGTACTTTCGAAGATCTGATCACTAAGGTTTTTGAAATCATAATCTACCCAGTCTTGGGTTTTTCCCCAGTCTACTTTTTGCTCGATCAGTGCAACGCACCTTAAAATGTAAGATCTGTTATCCAATTTATTGATAGTTAATTAGCTCGCATAGAGGTGTTTTTTGTTATGCATGTCTATGCCTCATTTTGTCCGCCATAAACAACACACCTGCCACGTAAATTTAAAAATTCAAAATGAAAAACAGCATCAAACTATTTCGTTAAAATTAGCTTGATGCTGTTAATCGAAAACCAAATTATAAATCTTAATGTATAAACAAGAATTTTTTAAGTTTAGGTATGGAATAAAGGCAGCTTTTTTATGTTTGTCTGTTTTCGGTTTCCATGCAGAATTTTTGAAAGCACAGGAATTTACAAAGTATGTAAATCCATTAATAGGTACGGCTATCAGTACTACTGAAAGTGCACTGCGACATAGTCAGGATGGCTCTGAATTGAGAGGGCAGACTTTTCCTGCTGTCGGTGTTCCTAATGGAATGACCAGCTGGACCCCTCAAACCCGTGCTACAGAACGCAAATGTCTGGCACCCTACTATTACGAAGATCAAAAAATACAAGGTTTTAGAGGTAGTCATTGGCTTAGTGGTTCCTGCACCCAAGATTATGGTAGTTTTACCATTATGCCTGTTGCAGGGAAGCTAGAAACAGATCCCGACAAAAGGGCTTCCAACTATACTCATTCCTCAGAACAGGCCAAACCTTATAGTTACCGTGTAAAGTTGGCTGATTACAACATCCAGACTGCTATGACGGGACTCAGCCATTCAGCTATGCTCAATTTCAGTTTTAATGAAGAAAAAGATGCCTGGATCTGTATTGAACCAAATAGTGACCAGGGGAAAGGTTTTGTGCAGATAGATGTGTCAAAAAATGAAATAACAGGTTATAACCCTGTTCATCGGATTTACCAGGGAGGAGGTAAACCAGCTGGTTTCAATGGATATTTTGTGATCGTATTCGATCGCAGCTTTGAGTCTTATGGTACCTGGAATGGTACCCAAATAAAATATCAATCTCTAAACGAAAAGAGTGCAGGCAGTGCCGTTGGAGCATTTGTGAAGCTGCCTTTAAGTAAGGGAAAGCTGATGAAGATAAAAGTTGGTTGTTCTTTCACCAGTATAGAACAGGCGAGGAAAAATCTGGCTGCCGAAATACAGGACTGGAATTTTAAAGCGCTGGAACAAAAAGTAGCTGCGCAATGGAATGCTGAACTGGCAAAAGTAAAGGTGGAAGGCACCGAAACTGAAAAAGTGAATTTTTATACAGCCCTATACCATGCCAAATTGCTGCCGAGGGAGGTCAGTGACGTTGATGGTAGCTACAATGCTTTTGCTGCTGCAGGAAAGATAGCGCAGGCAGATGGCTTTAAATATTATGATGATTATTCATTATGGGATACCTATCGGGCTCTTCACCCGCTTCAACTGTTGCTGGAGCCTTCCAAAACTGAAGACATGGTGACGTCCTTGTTAAAAAAAGCAGAACAAGGAGGTTGGCTCCCTATCTTTCCATGCTGGAACAGTTACACTTCCGCAATGATCGGTGATCATGCAATTGCGATGATTGGAGATGCCCTGGTAAAAGGAATAGCCAGAAAGGATGCAGAAAAGTTATATCAGGTGATGCACAAAAATGCTTTCCAGGTAAATGACGATTTGTTGAGCTATAAAGATGGGCGGGGACGCCGTGGCTTGAGTTCGTATCTCAAATATGGTTATATCCCCTTGGAAGATGGAGTTACCGATGCTTTTCACACCAAAGAGCAAGTTTCCAGAACATTGGAATATGCTTACGATGATTATGTATTGGGCCAGGTGGCCGGGCTGTTGGGCAAAAAAAAGGATTATCAGTTGTTAATGAAGCGTGCACAGAATTACAAAAATGTTTTTGACATAGGTACAGGATATGTAAGAGGGCGTTACGCCAACGGAAAATGGGTAAGCCCTTTTGATCCTTTTGCTATTCGTTCCAGCTTTATTACAGAGGGGTCAGCTTTCCAGTACAGCTGGTATGTACCTCACGATGTTCCGGGGTTAATGGAGCTGATGGGGGGAAAAGGACAGTTTGTGAAACAACTCGATCAGTTGTTTGATAAAAGACACTACTGGCATGGCAATGAACCGGGACACCAGAGTGCTTATCTATATGCTTATGCTGGAATGCCCTGGAAAACTCAGCGTCAGGTTAAAAATATCATTAAGGAAGAATACAGTACAGTGCCTGGAGGCTTGAGTGGAAACGAGGACGCAGGTCAGATGTCGGCCTGGTTGGTTTTCGGAATGATGGGGTTTTATCCGGTTTGTCCTGGTACTCCAGATTACATCATCGGTACGCCCTCATTTCGTAAAGTAACCCTTTCCCTGGCCAACGGTAAAATCTTTACGATTGCTGCCCCTGGACTGTCCGCCTCTAATTTTTACATTCAAAAAGCAGTGCTAAACGGCCAGGTAATAAATCAGGCTAAGCTGACTCATAAAGACCTGCAACGTGGAGGAGCGCTTGTCTTATTTATGGGAAATACCCCTAATCAGCAATGGGGAAACTAAGGCGCGTGTATTTGCCCGTCTTTGTCCGGTATATTTTTTAAATATGTAACTAATTTAGTTTTCGGTAGCTACACCATAAATATCGTTTCCGGGAAAAGGTATTTTAGCGAACCACAACTAATTCCAAACCAAATAACTGTATGATAAATAAAAATTACTTTATGTTCTTTTTTCTCATTTTGTTGGGCTTTAATGCCAATGCCCAGCAGCAACCAGTTCAACTAAAAATAACTGGTAATGTGAAAGATAAAGCGGGCATCGCCATGCCAAGCGTGAGCGTTTTTGTTCAGGGAACTAAGCTGGGCGTATCTACCGATTCAAAAGGTAACTATACCATCCAGGTGGCCGATGAAAAGTCTGTACTGGTATTTTCTTATACCGGATTTATTAGCCAAAACAGAACCGTGGGGAAAAACAGAATTATCGACATCGTATTTGCCGAAGATCAGCGGGGACTGAATGAAGTTGTGGTGATCGGTTACGGCACCCAAAAGCGGGGAGATGTGATCTCGGCCATTACTTCTGTGAAAGGGAATGAATTGCAGAATATTCCTGTTACTAACCTGGACGCTATGATGCAGGGTAAGGCTGCAGGTGTCCAGGTAGTACAGAATTCGGGAGCACCCGGTGATGAGGCCTATCTGCGCATTCGTGGAAGTGGGTCTTTGTTTGGAGAGAATAGGCCTTTGTACGTAATTGATGGGGTCCCAATGAACAATCTTTCTGCTGGTCCGGGACCTCAAAGTACCGATGGACAAAGAGTGTCTGCACAAAATGACATCAATCCAAATGATATAGAATCTGTTGAGATCTTAAAAGATGCCGCAGCCGCAGCTATATATGGTTCCCGGGGTGGTAATGGTGTAATCCTGATTACCACCAAAAAAGGAGCTTTAGGCAAAGCGAAATTTAATTTTAGCATGTACACTGGCGCTGCTGAAGTGACCAAAAGATTGGATTTGCTGAATGGTGAAGAGTATGTGCAACTCATTAAAGAAGGTCAGGCAAATGGTGCTCAGCCAGTAGATAATGCCATTGTCAACACAGGTGTAAATACCAACTGGCAGAACGAAGTTTTTCGCTCGGCACCAGTTTCAAATTATGCTTTATCTGTTTCAGGTGGAACAGATAAAGCTACTTATTATGTGTCAGGTAGTTATCTTGATCAGAAAGGAACGATTATTGGACAGAAATTTAAAAGACTGAATGGGCGTGTAAACTTTGATGCAAAGGCAACCGATAAGCTGAAAATCGGCGCCAATATAAATGGCAGTCATTCGGTAAATAACCGCAGGGATGGTGGTTTCTCTAACCAGTCTATACTAACGCTTGCGCTGGTACAGAACCCAAATAATCCAGTGTATAATCCCGATGGTACGTATTACAAGGATTCCAAAGGAAGACTGAATCCGGTATTAGTAGGAAATGAACTCCGCTTTATCGCAGAAACTGACCGTTATGTTGGAAATGCTTATGGTAATTATACCCTTGGCAAAGGTCTGCAGTTCAAATCAAGTATAGGCTTTGATCATTTAGGGATTACCGACGACCGTTACCTGTCTAGACTCGTAAATAGTGGCGGTAATGCAAGTGGTTCCTTAAGTGTTTATTCAGTTATGCTATGGGTAAATGAGAATACACTTTCCTATAATAAAACCTTTAATAAAAATCATAAACTGACCGCTCTGCTTGGCCAAAGTTATCAGGAATCTGCTACCCGCAGAATTGGCGCTGCAGGCAATACCAATTCAACAGATATCATCGAAGCGATAACTGGTTTTACGAACAGAACTGAAGCTTCAGATTATCGTTCCAGATGGGCCATAGTTTCTTATTTTGGTCGCGCTGGATATGCTTATAAAGATCGTTTTTTGTTTGAAGGAGCATTGAGGATTGATGGTTCTTCCAGGTTTGGTCTGAATAAGCAATTCGGCTATTTCCCTTCTGTGTCTGGTGGATGGAAAGTGAGTAATGAAGCTTTCATGAAAAAACAACATACCATCAGTAACCTTAAATTACGTGCAAGTATTGGGGTAACAGGTAATAATGAAGGTTTGGGTAATGATTTCCCTTCTCTGGCTACTTATAACGTAGGGGCCAATTATGGCACATTGGCGGGGATCGCACCGAGTAGCTTATCAAATGTTGATCTGAGCTGGGAGTCTACTACCCAAACCAATTTGGGCTTGGATTTTGGGCTCTTCAAAGACCGAATCAATGTAGTAGTAGATGCTTATAGAAAAATAACTAACGATCTGATTTTTAAACTGGAACTGCCTTTTACCTCTGGTTTTAGCCGCACATTTGGCGCCAATATAGGCCAGATGAAGAATGAGGGATTAGAATTCCAGTTAAACAGCCGAAATTTGGTAGGCAAATTCACATGGACTACTGATTTTAACATCTCCTTTAACCGTAATAAAATTACCGATCTTCCTTTAACAGTAGAAGGAGATCCCAGGAGTGCCGATTTTTCAGAAGGGCTTCCAAATAGTTTCAATACCACTAGTCCAACGAGTATTTTTAGAGTGGGTGAATCAGTAGGATCTTTCTTTGGTTATCGCAATCTCGGAGTAGATCCTGCAACGGGTGATTTTATTTATGAGGACATTACAGGTGATGGCGTAGTTACCACAGCCGATAGGCAAATTGTAGGCAATGCCTTACCGATTCATACGGGGGGTATTACAAATACATTTGGTTATAAAGGTTTCGACCTGAGTGTATTCTTTTATTGGTCATACGGCAATGATGTTTATAACCAAACCAGGAATGTACTGGAAAGAATGAGCAGTTTAAATAATGGAAACAAGAATGTATTGCGTAGATGGACACCACAAAATACAATTACAGATGTACCCAAAGCAATTTGGGGAGATCCTGCTGGTGCAGATGGTTTAACCAATGCTGAGGTGTCTCAGCGTTTTATTGAAGATGGATCATTCCTGAGGTTAAAAAATGTAACGCTGGGGTATGCGCTACCTGCTGCTTTTCAAAAGCGGATGAAACTGAGCGGTGCCAGATTTTATGTAAGTGCCCAAAATCTGTTTACCGTAACTAATTATTCCGGCTACGATCCGGAAGTACAAAATCAACAGTTTAAGAATTCGCAATTGGGAATCGACTGGGCTTCACAACCTCAGCCTCGAACATTGATGTTTGGTTTTAGTCTTGGATTTTAATAATAAGAACATGAAAATAGTAAGATATATATTCCTTTTTGCCGCAGTAAACTTCATCCTGGGATGTAGCGTGAATGGTTTAAGCCCAGAGGACCGCATTGTGGATGTCAACTTCTGGAAGACCGCTGCGGATGCGGAAGCGGCTGTAATTGGTATTTATGATAAAGTGCAGTCGCAGGTAAAGCAGGATCCTCTGGCTTTCGATGTAGGTGCAGATGCACTAGGCGTTTTACAGGTAACGGATGATTACCTACCAATAGATCAGCACAACATTACCGTTGATAATCCTAGAGTAAAGGACTACTGGGAGAACAACTATGCAGGCATTCATCGTACCAATGATGTCATCAAGCACATTCCAGGAATTAATGATGCGTCTTTTACTCCTTTGCAACGCGATAATCTTTTAGGGGAAGCTTATTTTTTAAGAGCATATTTTTATTTCAACCTTTTAAGGGCTTATGGCGGTGTGCCGATCATCACAGTACCTTACGAGTCCTTTAATGCTGATTTTACAATCTCACGTGCCACCGTGGATGAAGTTTATGCCTTGATCATTAGTGATCTGCAGCTAGCCGAAACCAAACTGTTATTGAAGTTTAGTGACGAGATGCAAACCCGGGGACGAGCAACCAAGGGAGCTGCAAATGCTTTGCTTGCCAAAGTATTCCTAACTAAAAAAGATTATCCAAATGCGGTAATTCAGGCAACCAAGGTCATCGAAAATCCGAATTATGCGCTAACATTAGGCAGAACAAATTACATTAATATGTTTACGCCGAACGGCCGTAACACCCGGGAGTCAATTTTTGAAATTCAGTTCATCAGCTCTGCTGTTGAAGGACATGGGCTTCATCGGTATTACATGCCTGTTGCCAATGCAAACCAAATCGGAGGGGAGTACATTATGGCACCAACTGCAAAAATTATCACTGCATATGAAGCAGGTGATTTTAGAAAAGATGCAGCATTGGCTTTAAGTACGAATCCACCCTTTAGGAATGTAGGACAACCGTATGTTGCCAAATACCTCAGAACACTCGCAAATCTGGACGGCAATGTCATCGCTATTCGGCTGGCTGATGTGATGTTAATGAAGGCTGAGGCGCTGATGATGGATGGGAAGCCAGCTGATGCCGCAGGTATATTGAATACGATCAGGAGAAGGGCTTATGGGTTAGATCTGAATACCATTTCTGTACGTGATTATCCGAGTGCATCGGATATTACTAAAGGGTATACACTGGAATTGGCCATAGAAAATGAACGTTTTCTGGAACTGGCATTTGAGGGACATCGCTGGCATGATCTCGTGAGAACGGGTAGGGCCACTACTGTGCTTGGTATCGTTGCTAACAAATGTCTGTGGCCAATACCCCAGCGTGAACGTGATAGAAATCCCAGATTGACCCAGAATCTTGGCTACAATTAAATAAGGATAAATTTAATTTAACACATATCAGATATGATGAAATTTTATCGCGTGATCATGGTGTTTAGCTTATTGCTGATCGCCATGATTTTAAATGCCCAGGATAGGAATATTGGAGTTAATGAAGTTTATCCACCAGCAATGTTTAAGGAAAATGGCGGACGTTTTATCAACGTAAGAAAGTTGGTAGAAAGTGGTGTTCATACAACGAATGCGGTCGGTGATGGCGTTGCAGATGACAGTGATGCCATTATTGCGGCAATGGATTGGGTAATGAATAGACTAAGAGCCTCGGGGCAACCTTGTGGCTGGCGTGAAAGCTGGTACATTTATTTTCCAAATGGTACCTATAAGGTTTCTAAACCTTTGGTTTATTCAGGTGATCCTGTTCCGGATTGCGTGCCTGCACAGGCTTCAGCTACCCGAGAAGGTACCGCAGGGCTAAAGCTAGTGGGGCAAAACCGCGATTCTGTAATTATTAAGCTGAACGATAATGCAACTGGCTTTGGAACTGGGATGAAGAAACCGGTGGTTTCTTTTTCTAGATTTGATCGGGGGACTATTTTTAACAATGCGCCTGCAGGTTTTCATTTCAGGAACATAACCATTCATACCGGGAGCGGAAATCCTGGGGCAATAGGCCTTGATTTTTATGGTGCCAATACGGCGAGACTGGATAACGTTAAAATAGTCGGTAGTGGAGAAATTGGTCTGCATGTTAGAATCGGTTCCGCACATGGTTATTATAGTAACCTGGTGATCGATGGCTTTAAGTATGGAATATATCTGGATGGAGATGCAGAATCACATCCCGCTATAGAGTACGTAAGTCTCAGCAACCATAGCGGAAGTGGTATCCTGCTTTCAGGTATTTCCACTTCTCTACGTAAAGTCTATAGCACAAATTCGGTTACTGGACTTACTTTACAGAAGAAAGGCACCCGTTTTCCACACGCTGTTATTGTGGATAGTAAGTTTGAAAACGGTACCTCATTAAATACTGGAATTCGCATTATTGATGGATTTCTGTTTGCCAGGAATGTAGAATTGTTGGGCTATGGTACCGGGATTAAAAAATTAGACACTACTGTTGCCGTAACTGGAACTACTGCTGAATATTCGAGTGGATCTTTCAAAGCTTTTAGCGAGTCGAGGGTAAGGACAGGACCTGTGAAATCGATGAATCTGGGAGTGCTGGATTATCCTTTGATCACCTGGGAAGGAAATTTCAATGATTGGGCGAATGTGGATGATTACGGAGCGGTTGGCGATGGGGTAACTGATGATATGGCAGCGATTCAGTTGGCCATGAATTCAGGTAAAAAAGTGGTTTACTTTCCTAAAAATAAGTATAAGATTAGTGGTACGGTGAGCATTCCTGCAGCTGTAAAACAGGTACAGGGAGCTGGAGTGTGGATTGAAACCGGTGGTGTCAAATTTGATGTGAATGCATTATCTGCCGACACCTTATTGTTGAGAGATATTGAACTGGCCTCAGGTTCCGTAAAGCATACAGCCAAACGTCAGCTATTTTTAGAAAGTACGTCCTCCGCAGGTAATGTTTATACCAGCTTTCTAACGGATTCCGGAACTAAAGTATTCGCTAATAATATCCATGGCTTTGCCCGGCTAGATGGGACGATTAAGTATGTGAAAGCTTATGTGCGATTTGTAAATAATGAAAAACCAGATCATTTTCAGATCAATGCCGGTATAAGTAGTACGCTTTGGATATTCGGATTTAAGACAGAAAAGACCTTTTCTGTGATGAAAGTCAGGGATGGTGCAAAAATGGAAGTACTGGGTGGATTGTTAAACCGATACGGTACAGATGTTGATCCCGATCCGGTTGGTATATTGAATGACAATTCAGATATTTCTGTAATTGCAGCCACCAATGGACCTGATCGATATTGGAACCCGATGATTAAAGATATTCAGGGTAGCGTAACTAAAACATGGTTGATGAATGAGTTCCCTTCTCGTGGTTTTGGGACAAATATTGTGATCCCACTGTATGTAAGTTATGGGTTTTAAATCTACTATTTTTTTAGTTAATTTTATTGGTATGTAATTCTTTGGTTGTGAGGGACAATTTATTTTATAGCTTTGCCGAATGGTAATTTTTTTTACCGAGAAAATCCCTATTCTCGTTGAATAATGACCGATTAACCCGTCGATTATGAACTCATAATGACTGATTTTTCTTTATTCGAAAATGTGAGGTGTTTTTTTAGGTAATTAGAGTATATACCTTTTTTGTGCAGCACCTCTTTTTTCAAACATGACCCGAATTATCCCTCATTGTATAGTAACATTTTTGTTGTTTTTTGTTCTTTCTTTTGCTCTCGATACTCAGGCCCAAACCCGATATTATGTCAAAGCAGATGCCACTGGTACGGGTACTGGTTTAAGCTGGCAGGATGCTTATACAACCCTAACTGCCGCGATCACCAAATCTGTTAATGGAAACGAAATCTGGGTAGCTAAGGGGACTTATTATTCAACAAGTGGAACTGGGGGAACTTTTACCCTTAAAACAGGTGTTCAGATTTATGGCGGTTTTGCAGGAACCGAGACTTTACTGAGTCAGCGTGTTGTTGCAGCAAATGGTCTTTTTACTGTTAATGAATCCATATTACACGGACAGGATGCTAACTATCATGTGGTTAGCTCGGCAAATAACAATGCTACTTTGCTGGATGGATTCACGATTACCCGTGGTTTATCGGCGGTTTCAACTTCTCTTTCTGGACCTTATATTGGGGCGGGAATTTATGTGAGCAGTGGAGCTGCAATATTTCAAAATTTATGGATTAAGGAAAATAATGCCTCAGCAGGCGGTGGCGGAATTTATAATGCCGGGGTATCCGCGTCTTTTAAAAATCTGATCATAGAGAATAACAATCTTCGGAGTGTAACTGCCGGAGCAGGTATTTATAATGCGGGAGCATCCGCAACATTTGAAAAGATTATTTTTAAAAACAATACAGGTGCTGGTACGGGTGGTGGATTTAACAATACTGTGGCCGGTGTGACAATGACCGATGTTAGCTTTGAAGGTCACAGTGTGACTACCAATGGTGGTGGATTATTTAACTCAGGAAGTAATCTAACCATCAATAGAGCTTCCTTTATTGGTAATTATGCCGGCCAACGAGGTGCTGGAATGTATAGTGTTACCGGAACAGGTATTGTATTGAGTAATAGTGTATTCAGTCAAAATGTAGTGACTGGTGCAAATGTTGGTTATCTTGGAGGGGGATTGAATTTTATCTCAGGATCAGGAAATATCTACAATTGTACTTTCAGCAATAACACAATTGGCTATGCTATTGAAAATGTAAATACTTACGGAGCAGGATTGTATTCAGGAGTTGTCGCATTAAATATTTACAATAGTGTTTTTTGGAACAATAGACGGGGTGGAGATGTACCTGATCAGCTTAATACCACTTTTAAGTTTGGCCTTTACTATAACCTCATCCAGGGGGGGCTAAATAATTCGGAAAACACAATTATCGGAAATCCTGAATTTGAAAACGCTTTAACTCATAACCTGAGACTAAAGAATGGATCTATAGCCATCAATGCGGGAATAAATTCCCAGGTAGTAGGGGGGACGGATGCAGCAGGAAATACAAGGATTGTTAATGCTGCAGTCGATCTTGGTGCTTATGAACATCCAATAGGGTCTCCGGCGTCCATTGTACTTCAGCCTTCAGCTATTGGTAATGTTACCCGTGGTATTCCATATCAATTACAGTTAAGCACAAATGGATCTGGGGCTGCAAGCTTTCAGGTAACTTATGGGAGTCTGCCTCCGGGAATTAAACTGAATGCACAGACCGGTTTATTAAGTGGAATTGCAATGGTGAACGACGACTATACCTTTGTAGTGAAGGCTACTCAGGGCGGGCAAACCACCAGTAGGCAGTATACGATCAACGTAAATAATGCTCCTGCCAGACTACATGTGCGCGCAGCATCAACTACTGGGGATAACTCGGGAGCGAATTGGGCTGATGCTTACGTTAGATTACAGACTGCTATCGAGATGGCAAAAAGTGGAGATGAAATCTGGGTCGCTAAAGGAACCTACTCTCCTGTGCAACATATAGACTCTACTTTCAATATGGTTTCTGGTGTCAAAATTTACGGAGGTTTTGCCGGAACGGAGACAGTGGTGAGCCAGCGAGTGGCGGATGCAAAGGGGAAATATACTACGAATGAGACGATTCTGAGTGGTAACTATGTAAACGTCCATGTGGTGAACAGCATTGCGGCTTTAACACCGGAATCAACACTGGATGGTTTCACGATTACAGCAGGGAATGCTGTGCAAGCGGGTGTGAAAAGTTACGGAGGCGGTATTTATATCAATACAGTTGCCGTAAATGGAACCTATAGCAATCTGATCATCAAAAATAACAATGCGAACACCTATGGAGCCGGAATGTACAATGCTTCAACAGCGATTCGTCTAAAGAATGTTTCCTTTGAAAACAATGTGTTGTCGACTGGTACTACCAGGAACGGAGGGGGACTTTACAATACTGGCGCTAATTTGCAACTGAATGATGTTGACTTTAAGGGGAACCAGGCAATAAATGGAGGCGGGATGTGGAACAATGTCGCAGGGGTAGCCATTACTAAAGCAACATTTGAAGAGAACGTCGCAACAAATGGAGCTGGACTTCATAATGCTGGCACAATTAATATCAACCAGGCATCTTTCCTAAAAAATACGACTACAAGTACTGGTGCTGGAATTTATGGTACCGGCACCATAACAGTCACTAACTCTATATTCAGTGCAAATAGCATAACCGGAGCAACAGCAGCCACAGCTACAAATGGTGCAGGGATGTACTTTAATGGTGCCGGAACGATTACCAACTGTACTTTCAGCAATAACATAACGAATTATACTGTTACGGGGACCACAACCATTGGAGCCGGTTTGTATGCCGCTCCCGCAGCATTCGGTGTTTATAACAGTATTTTCTGGGGTAATAAGCGGGGTAATGATGTGGCCGATCAGATTGGTGGAACAGCCACTAATCTGGCCAATAACCTGATTCAGGATAATTATATTTATGGTACAAATAACCTGATCGGTAATCCGGAATTTGAAAATGCATTAACACATGACCTACGTTTAAAAAATGGTTCTGTGGCCATCAATGCCGGAAATAATGCTTATGTAGGTACAGCGAATGACCTGGCTGGAAATACAAGGATTATCTATAGTATTGTCGATTTGGGTGCTTATGAAAATCCAAATGCAAGTGCTGGATCGCTGACGATCCAACCGGCTACTTTAGCAGTAGCGCGCAGAGGAACAGCCTATAGTCAGCAATTTAGTACTTCTGTTGCTACGGGCGCTATCACTTGGGACCTTACGAATGGTACTGTTCCATTGGGGATGCTCTTTAACAAACAAACTGGAATCCTTAGCGGTGTGCCGATGTATTCAGGTGCTTATACGTTTGTGATCAAGGCCACGCAGAATGGAACAATGGCAACAAGGCAGTATAATTTACAGGTTAACGATGGAGCTACTCGCTGGCATGTTAAAGGGAATGCCACTGGTGCCAATAATGGTGCCGATTGGACAAATGGACTAACAAGATTGCAATCTGCATTGGGAATGGCGAAAGATGGAGATGAAATCTGGGTAGCAAAAGGAGTTTATACGCCTGCTGCTCATGTTGATTCAACTTTTGTCCTGGTATCGGGGGTAAAAATGTATGGTGGTTTTTCCGGAACAGAGACATTGCTTTCGCAGCGTATTGCAGATGCCAATGGGAAGTTTATACTTAACAATGCAGAACTTCATGGCTCAACGGTAAACAAGAATGTGGTTTCTAGTACTAAACTGGTTTCCATAGAAACACTTTTGGACGGTTTTACCGTTTCAGGCGGAAACTTTCCAGGGGGTAGTGGAGCGGGAATTAACATTCTTGCTGCTGCGGTAAACGGAACCTACAAAAACCTCATTATTAAAAATAATACAGCCTCAACCTACGGTGCGGGAATGTACAATGCAGCAACTGGAGTTAAGTTTGATAATATTCTCTTTGAAGGAAATGTGTTGACCACTTCTACCAGGTATGGCGGGGGACTTTATAATACCGCAATTGGTATTCAGTTAAACAATATAACCTTCCGCGGCAACCAGGCTGTCCAGGGTGGTGGAATGTACAATGTTAGTAACAATGTAACCATCAATAACGTTGTTTTTGAAAACAACACAGCAACAACTTTAGGTGCTGGACTCGTAAATACTGGTACGGGTTTTATCCTGAACAATGGCGTGTTTGAAAATAATATAGCAACAGGGGCTGGCGGAGGTTTTAATACGACCGGTTCGGCTACACTGACGGATGTTGTCTTCCGTTCAAACAGATCAAATACAACCGGTGCCGGGATTTCAGGCTCAGGAACATTGAGCGTCGATCGGGGCTTATTCGTTGATAATATTGCCGTACAGAGTGGAGGTGGTATTTATATGAATAGTACCGGTTCGACTACTTTAACCAACGTTGCATTTAGTCGTAATGCTGTAACTTCAACAAGTACCTCCTATTATGGCGGTGGTGTTTATGCTGGAAGTGCTACCTCGACAAATATCGTTAATGCTACTTTCAGTAAAAATACAGTAGGGCGAGCGGCAGTCCTTAGTGGTGCTGGCTTGTACCGCGCGGCGGGTACAGTAAATGTGACCAATAGTATTTTATGGGGCAATACTCGTGGCGGTGGTGTGGCAGATCAGCTGAACACCGCAGGAATTTCAGTAGCCAATAGTACCATCGAAGAAGGGTTCGCCACTGGATCAGCTGTTTTGGTAGGAGATCCTCTATTTACTGATCCCGATAATGACAACCTTATCTTAAGAACCGGATCGCTCGCTATAGATAAAGGAAACAACGCAGTTGTAGGAACAACTAAAGATATCGATGGCAATCCGAGGATTTACAATTCAATTGTTGATCATGGTGCCTATGAAAATCAGGGGGGGGCTTCCCTCAAAATTGCCCCTACAACACTTGGAACAATTACCCGGGGGGCATTGGTCGATATTCAGATGACTGCAACCGGAGGAACGGGGCCTTTTACCTGGAGTATTTTAACCGGAGAATTGCCACTTGGATTATCGATCAGTCCTGCTGGACGGATTTATGGTCGTGTGATGAAGGGCACTCCGGGTGGCGATACGTTCGTGATTTCGGTAACCAACGCTATGCTTATTGGCAGTAAACAGTTCAGCATTGATGCAGTGCCAGGACCAGCACGTTTCTATGTGAAACAAAATGCAACAGGGAAAGCAACAGGTGCCAACTGGACAGATGCCTTTACCGATCTGCAATCGACATTGAGTAATTATGTAGTTGCTGGGGATGAAATCTGGGTTGCAAAAGGTACCTACTTACCGGGAACTACTGCTGCCCATACATTCACGATGAAGTCGGGGGTAAAATGGTATGGTGGATTTGCCGGAACAGAAAATGAATTGACGGAAAGGGTGGCAGATGCCAATAAGTTATATGCGGTTAATGAAACCATTCTTTCAGGAAATGGCATCAGCAATCACGTAGTCACCAACGTCGAATCATCGACAAATGAAACTGTTGTAGATGGATTCAGTATCACTGGTGGTAGAACGGCAACAGGGTCGACCTCTATTACAAATAGTGCCGCGGGTATCTATAACAATGCAGGTGAGGCGGTATTTAGAAATTTATGGGTAAAGAACAATTATGCGGATAGGTATGGTGCAGGTATTTACAATAACGGTCCAGCTACCTTTGAAAATATCCGTATAGAGAAAAATATGGTGACCCGCGGATTAGGATATGGTGGTGGTTTATACAACCAAAATGCGTTTGTGATCCTGCGTAACCTGACTTTTGTAGAAAATGAAGCTACCCTGGGTGGAGGTATGTATAATGCCATTGCCAACCTGACTGCAGAAAATTTAAGTTTCTTAAGAAACAAAGCAATCACCTCAGGAGCTGGTTTATATCATAGCGTTGGAATGTTGAACCTTAAAAGGAGCTTATTCGAAGGGAATGCTGTAATAGGGAATGGTGGTGGACTATTTACTGTTACAGGTCTTAACGGAGAAGATCTGATCTTTAAAGACAATACGGCCACCACAACTGGTGCCGGAATGAATAGCGCAGGAACACTAACTTTAAACAGAGTTTCTTTTATCGGCAACACATCTGCCCAATATGGTGCAGGGCTCTATAACAACGGAACTGCAAGACTCGACAATGTGGTGTTTAGTCAAAATAAGATCAGCACAAATTCTGCGGTAGGTTTTGGCGTGGGAATGTACAATTATGCAGGTGCATCAGTGCTCAGCAATACTACTTTCAGCAACAATACGAGTGCTTATATACATGCAACTACTAATGCAGGTGCCGGCTTCTATCTCCGCAGTGGTTCTGCATCTATTTACAATAGTATTTTCTGGGGAAACAAAAGAGGCAATGGTTTGTCTGATCAGATTACTGGTGTAGTAACAGTTGCCAATAGTATTGTTGAAAACGGTTACGCCGGGGGAACAAAGATTTCTATTGGAAATCCCTTGTTTACCGATGCTGCTACAAACAACCTTAAAATTAAAGGTGGATCAGCAGCAATAGATGTAGGTGACAATGCAGCAAGTGGTACCGCAGTCGATCTGGCCAATTTGCCAAGGGTAGTAAACGGAATCGTCGATCTTGGCGCCTATGAAAATCAAGGGGGCGAGAGTCTTTTGATTCTTCCTGCATCTTTACCCACCTTTGTCCGCGGTACGAATATAAATACACAGTTTACCGCTACGGGTGGTGGCAGCTCTCTAACCTGGAGCATTTCTTCAGGGACTTTACCTACAGGACTTAGTTTTAGTTCAACAGGACTTCTTTCTGGAAGAACAATGTATGTTGGAAGCTATACTTTCGTCGTATCCGTTACCGATGGAGAATTCGCTGGAACAAAGCAATTTAATGTTGTGGTTAGCGCGGGTTCAACCAACATTTATGTAAGCGAGGGTGCAACTGCCGGGCGTAAGGATGGCAGCAGTTGGTCAAATGCATTTACAGATTTGCAACTTGCATTGGGACAGTCGACTGCCGGAGATCAGATCTGGGTAGCCAAAGGGAATTATAGTCCTGGATTGTTGGCCACGTCTACGTTTGCCATGAAGGAAAATGTAAAGGTTTATGGTGGTTTTGCTGGTACCGAAGAAAACCTTGCAGCAAGAGATACCAGTCTTATACATACAACTAATAAAAGTATCCTCGACGGAAGTCAGGGGGTGGCGAGCTACCATGTGGTATCTAGTACAACTGCCGTTACTTCGGAGACCATCCTTGATGGATTTACGATTTCTGGTGGACGCACCCTAACCACCACAAGTACCAGTTACCCTAATGTGCCCGACCAAGGCGTGAATTATTATGGTGCGGGTATTTATACAAGTCTGGGGCGACCAATATTTAACAACCTGATCATTACCAACAATACGGCACTTTTTGGTGCTGGGGCATTTGTCCTTTCGGGAGTAGCAACTTTTACCAATACCAAATTTATCACCAATAGCACCATTGGTAATCTTGGTCGCGGTGCGGCTCTGTATAACCATACTGGTGGTATTACTGTTGATAATGTGCTTTTTGAAGGAAACTTCATTACTTCAGGATCTGCCACTTATGGCGGGGCTATTTTTAATAGCGGAACTGCATTGATCAGCAATAGTACTTTTAAAGATAACATTACCAATGGTACTGGTTATGCTTATGGTGGGGCTTTATATAGCAATACCAGTTCAGTGGTTAAAATTTCAAATACAAGCTTTATAGGCAATCAGGCACTTAACGGTGCTGCGGTATATAACAATACAGCTTCACCTGAATTTACTGACGTTACCTTTAAATCTAATCGCTCAAGGGGTATGGGAGGTGCAGTTACCGCAGCTGGTACACCGCTCTTTGAACGTGTATATTTTATCGACAACGAATCTACTCAACATGGTGGTGCATTATATACTTCAGGGGCCGCCAGGTTAAATAACGTTGTATTCAGTCGTAATCGTATCGTTGCGGTCCCCACAGCCGCTGCCTACGGAGGAGCCATGTTTGCGGGTACCACAGCTACGCTGACGAATGTAACTTTCAGTAACAACAGTATTTCCCGTACTGCTGCGGGTGGTGGTGCTTTATTTCGTTCGGCTGGTACAGTTAGCATTAGCAATAGTATCTTCTGGGGAAATACCCGCGCAGATGGGGTAGCCGATCAGATCATGGGAGTAGTGACCATTGACAGGAGTATCGTACAGAACGGCATTGCCGGAGGAACAAATATCGCCATTGGCAATCCACTCTTTAACGATGCAGCGGTAGACAACCTTCGGTTAAGAGGAGGATCACCAGCTATCGATATGGGTGATAATGCGAAGGTGAGCGGAGCAACTGATGTGGAAGGAAATCTAAGGATCTATAATGATATAGTGGATATGGGCGCCTTCGAAAACCAAGGTACCGCAAGTCTGATCATCAGTCCGGCAACATTACAGGCTTATAGTCGTGGTGACTTGATGAATGTGCCACTTACGGTTTCTGCAGGTGGTGGCAATTTGGTATGGAGTATCACTTCAGGGACATTACCACTTGGACTTGGTCTGGAAGCCAATGGCATACTCAAAGGAAGGCCATTAGAAGCCGGAACATTTACTTTTGTAGTAGGTGTTACCGATGGTTCACTTGTTGGCCGAAGACAATATACCTTGTTGGTAAATCAGGCGGCAACACAGCTATTCGTTAATGTTGCTGCAGTATCTGGTAGGAATGATGGTAGCAGTTGGGAACATGGATATACCGATCTAAAGCTTGCCATTACCAAAGCAATCACAGGTGATCAGATCTGGGTAGCTAAAGGAACTTATAGCCCTGGATTACTCGCTACCAGCTGGTTTACCATGAAAGAGGGTGTAAAAATATACGGAGGTTTCGCCGGAACAGAAACAACACTTAACGACAGAGCATTTCCAGAAATGCACACCAACAACCAAACCATATTGGACGGGAGCCAGGGTGTAGCAAGCAGACACGTTGTATTTAATAACATTGCATTGAGCAATACCACTTTACTTGATGGTTTTACCATCAGCGGTGGACAGGGCCTTGCTGGTACTGACTCAGATAACAATCGTGGAGCAGGTATTTACAATTATGCAGCAGTAAAAGCTATTTTCAGCAACCTGCGGGTCATCAATAATAAAGCAGAAAGAGGTGCCGGTATCTATAATATGGGAACGGCCGTTTATGATAAAATCTTGTTCGAAGGAAATGAGGCCAATTCCGTAGGTGGTGGTTTCTTTAACCTCAATGCTAACGTTACGATGACGGATGTGATTTTCCGCGGAAATACTGCTAAACTAAATTCTGGAGGTCTTTCTCAAAGTGGTGGTGTACTGAATATTGATCGGGGATCATTCATTGCCAACACTGCCGGTCAGCAGGCTGGGGGTATGTATAACACTTCTGGAACAGCAAATCTGAGCAACGTGATCTTCAGCAGAAATGCAGTCACAACAGCAGGTGCTTACTATGGCGGAGGTATGTTCTCAGCAGCTACAACCAACCTAAACAATGTTACTTTTAGTGAGAATAAGATTGCCTTTACGCATGCCACTACGATTGGTGGTGCGGGACTATACCGTTCGACAGGCGTGGTGACAGTGAACAACGGTATCTTCTGGGGCAATACTCGTGGTAATAATGTTCCGGATCAGCTTACCGCTGGACAGACTGTGCGTAACTCGATCGTTCAGGGCGGTTATGCAACCGGCACAAATATCCTAATCGGTAATCCTTTGTTTAATAATGCCACACAGGATGATTTGCAGTTAAAAGGTGGATCACCAGCAATTGATGCGGGTGATAATTCAAGTAATACCACTAGTCTGGATCTTGCCGGAAATCCAAGGATCACCAATGACATCATCGACTTTGGCGCTTATGAGAGTTTGGGTGGTAATGGATTGAAAATTCAGCCTACTGTGTTCCCATCATCTGTACGTGGACTGGATCCTAATTTCCAGATGAGCGTTACGGGCGGTGCTGGAAATTATACCTGGACATTGCAGTCAGGCACATTGCCAACAGGTTTGGTATTAACCGCGGAAGGGTTAATTACAGGACGTCCCACGGTGCCAGGTACATACACTTTTGTAATATCGGTTACCGATGGTACACTAGTGGGTAGTAAGCAATTTAATGCCGTGATTACCGATGGCCCATCGCGACTGTATGTGAGACAGGCCGCTACTGGAAATAACAATGGTAGCAATTGGACAGATGCCTTCATAGATCTTCAGATCGCATTAACACAGAGCAAAGCCGGAGATGAAATTTGGGTAGCCAAAGGAACTTATTATACCGGACCATTAGCTAGCTCTTATTTTACTTTAAAGGAAGGTGTTAAGATGTATGGCGGTTTTGCCGGAACAGAAGCACTCCTTGCTGAAAGAAACATAGCTAACATACGTACCACAAATGAAACTATCCTTGATGGTAGTCAAGGTACCCCGAGTTACCACGTGATTTACAATACAGCGGCATTAAGCAGCGCTACTGTATTGGATGGTTTTAGTATACAGAACGGGAAAGCAGCTATCAATAGTACCGGAGCCAGTTATTATGGCGGGGGTATTTACAATACGAATGGTGCAGTTGTTTTCAACCATTTATGGATCAAAAACAATATTGCTGCCTATGGTGGTGGTTTATTTCATAGCGGAAATGCGACGTACACAGACATCATTTTTAGTAATAACCAGTCTAAAGGAACAAATGCCAGAGGTGCGGCAGTCTACAATCAAAGTGGTTTTAAATTAACAAAAGGTGTTTTCCAGAATAACCAGTTATTAGAAGGTACGGCTTATGGAGCAGCAATATTCAATTCTGGTCCACTGACGCTTAGCGAGGTGAAATTCGAAAATAACATCATCAGCAATGGACAGGGAGGAGCGATTTATTCCAACTCAGGTGCAGTCGTCGATATTAGTAAAACTGAATTTACAGGAAACAGAGCAACTACGGGTGGCGCAATATTCCTGGCCAATGGAACCACTACTTTTACAGATGTGCAATTCAATAACAATACAGCTACTACCTCTGCCGGAGCAGTATATGCTGCTGGAGTAGTCAACATAAACAGAGGCTCTTTCATTAACAACTCATCAGTACAACATGGTGCGGCCTTATGGTCGGCCAGCACGCTGAAAATCGACAATACGGTCTTTAGCAGAAACAATGTAACTTCTACTGCAGGGTATTATGGAGCTGCTATTTTCTTAAATTCGGGAAATGCACTGATCAATAATACCAGTTTCAGCAACAATAGCATTGCTTACAATAAAGGAACAGCAACCTTAAGTTATGGTGGCGCTATATATCGTTCTTCTGGCACTGCGACCATTAACAACAGTATTTTCTGGGGCAATAAACGTGGGAATGATGTTCCTGATCAGATAAACGCGGGTATTGTCGTAGGTACTTCTATTGTACAGAATGGCTATGCTACAGGAACTGATATTAAAATTGGAGATCCGATGTTTGAAAATGCAGCTGCCGATAACCTGAAGCTAAAAGGAGGTTCATTGGCAATTGATGCAGGTGAGAACAACTTGCAGGTTTTTGATAAGGATCTTTCAGGTAATCCAAGGGTAGTGAATGGAACGATTGATTTGGGTGCTTATGAGCAGGATGGCAATGGCCGACTGATGATCGGCCCTGCGGTGATCAATTCGATTCCAAGAGGAACTGCATTGAACCTGCAATTGCTTGCTACCGGAACTACATTACCAGTTAGCTGGACTTTGCAGACAGGTAAACTACCAGTAGGACTTACCTTCTCCGCAGATGGGAAATTAAGAGGAGTACCTACGGTTGTGGGCACATATACCTTTGTTATTGGGGTTACTGATGGACAAATTCTAGGTAGCAAACAATACACTGTAACGGTACAAAACGGCATAAGCAGGTTGTTTGTTGACCGTGCAGCTACAGGTGATAATAATGGTAGCAACTGGGCAAATGCCTTTATGGATATACAACCAGCCTTAGAACTTGCAGGAGCGGGCGACGAAATCTGGGTGGCAAAGGGTACTTATTACACGGGACCATTGGCAGCTTCAACCTTTAAATTAAAAGAAGGAGTAAAAATGTATGGTGGTTTTGCCGGAACAGAGGCTGCACTGGCAGATCGGGACATGGCCACATTGCGTACGGCAAATGAAACAATTCTAGATGGTAGTCAGGGGATAGCCAGTTACCATGTGGTATCTAACGCATTGGCATTAACTTCAGCTACGGTTCTGGATGGATTTAGTATTCAAGGGGGTAATGCAACACTCATGAGTGGTAGCAACTATCAGGGTGGTGGTATCTACAACAACCTGGGCGCGGTACAGTTTAGTAACCTTTGGATAAAGAACAATAGTGGAACTTATGGTGCTGGTATTTACCACAATGGGGATGCTGTATATACAAATATCCAGTTTAGCAACAACCAGGCAAAGGGAACAAGTGCCAGGGGAGCGGCTGTTTACAATGCGAAAGGATTTAACCTGAGTAAAGGTGTATTTGAAAACAATAAAATTTTAGAATCCAGCAGTTATCCGGGGTATGGAGCGGGTATATTTTCTACCGGAATGTTGGATCTTTCCGAAGTAGAATTTAAAAACAATAGTATCCTTAACGGGCAGGGAGCTGCGATTTATAGCAATTCCAGCGCAGTGATCAAAATCAAGAAAGGAACTTTTACCGGAAACAAAGCAACAA
Source organism: Pedobacter sp. ok626 (assembly GCF_900100435.1). GTDB lineage: Bacteria > Bacteroidota > Bacteroidia > Sphingobacteriales > Sphingobacteriaceae > Pedobacter. The sequence goes on from NZ_FNEX01000001.1 coordinate 120,297, forward strand.
CCGGGGGAGCCCTGTTTATTGCCAGCGGAACTCCAGTATTGGAAGAAGTAACTTTCACCGATAATACGGCTACTGCGGCAGGTGGTGCCATTTATGCTAGTGGTGTATTGATGCTCAACCGTGCTGCCTTTATTCACAATACGGCAACACAGCATGGTGGAGCCATCTGGTCAAACAGTAACCTGAAAATTGACAACAGTATTTTTAGTCGCAACGAGATCACTTCAACGGCTGCTTATTATGGTGGTGCCATCTACATTAACGCTAACGATGTACTGATCAACAATACCAGTTTCAGCAAAAATAATATAGGCTATGCCAAAGGTACAGCAACCCTAAGTTATGGCGGCGCATTGTACCGCAATACAGGAACAGTAACCCTACACAATAGCATCCTCTGGGGCAATACCCGTATGGGGACAATTGCAGATCAGCTCAATGTTGGGGTGATCGTGGGGAACACCATCATTCAGCAAGATTATGCCACTGGTACAGATGTTAAAATTGGCGATCCTTTATTTCTGGATGCAGCGGCCGATAACCTGCAGTTGCAAGGAGGTTCCTTAGCGATTGATGGTGGCGAAAACAGCTGGCAGGCTTATGATAAAGATCTTGCCGGTAAAGCCAGGGTGATCAACAATACGATCGATCTGGGTGCTTATGAAAATGAAAGTACTGATAGATTGATCATCAATCCGGAAAAGATTGAAGCCATCACCAGAGGAACTTTCCTAAATCTGTCTTTCAGCTACACCGGAACAAGTCTACCAGTTACCTGGAGTCTTCAGGCAGGAAAACTGCCCCCGGGTGTATTGTTAACTACCGATGGAAAGCTAACCGGTGTACCAAATATTATAGGCACTTATACCTTTGTGGTTGGAGCTACAGATGGAAACCTAAGTGGTAACCGACAGTATAAAGTAACCGTACAAAATGGTACTGGAAGAATGTATGTGCATCAAGCAGCTACGGGTGCTAACAATGGTAGCGATTGGACAAATGCTTTCAAAGACTTGCAAACGGCAATGGAACTTGCCGGTGCAGGTGATGAAATCTGGGTAGCCAAAGGAACTTATTCAGCGGGTCCGCTAGCGGCATCTACTTTCAAATTAAAAGAAGGACTTAAGCTATACGGTGGATTTGCTGGAACAGAAACTACCATCGAAGAGCGGGATACATTGAAAATCAGAACCGATAACGAAGCCATTTTAGATGGTAGTCAGGGTATTGCAAGTTACCACGTTGTGTATAATGCTGCAGCGCTTACTAATGCAACGGTATTGGATGGTTTTAGTATCCAAGGTGGTGGATCGGCAGTTAATACCTCTAACAACAGTATTAATTTTTATGGTGGTGGTATTTACAATTCACTGGGAGCAGCAGTTTTCCGTAAGCTCTGGATCAAAAATAACCTTGGGGTATATGGAGCTGGTTTGTACCACAATGGTGATGCGACCTATACAGATGTGGTCTTTAGTAATAACAGATCTACGGGCTATTACGCGCGTGGTGCTGCCGTATATAACGTAAAAGGATTTAAGCTAAACAAAGGGGTATTCGAAAACAACAGAATCATTGAGAGTTCTAGCTATCCGGGATACGGAGCAGCGATGTTTAGTACCGGTGTTTCCGATCTGAACAACATTAGGTTTGAAAGTAATACACTAACCAATGGACAAGGTGGAGCCATCTATGTAAATTCTAGTGCGGTTACCAATCTGAGTAATGCCAGCTTCAGTGGGAGTAAGGCAACTACGGGTGGTGCTTTATACCTTGCAAGTGGTACAGCAAACCTGACTAACATTAGCTTTAAAGATAACATTGCTACGGCGTCAGGTGGAGCAATCTATGCGGGGGGCGTGTTAAACATCGACCGTGCCACATTCCAGAATAATATTTCCGGACAGCATGGTGGTTCGATCTGGAGTAGTGCTACGCTGAAAATCAGTAACACCAGTTTTAGTCGTAATAAAATCAACAGTTCAGCAGCTTATTATGGTGGCGCAGTGTTTATCTACACCGGAACAGCCACTTTAACCAACACCAGCTTTAGTAAAAACAGTATCGGATATTATAAAATCGGAACTGTAAATTATGGTGGTGGATTGTACCGTAATTCGGGAACGGTAACCTTAAATAACAGTATTCTTTGGGGGAATACCCGTGGAGAAGGAGTGCCGGATCAGTTGAACCTGAACATCAAGGCAACTAACTCATTGATCAGTGGTGGTTACACGACAGGATTAAATATCGTAGATGCTAATCCTGCTTTTGCGAATGCTGATGGCGATGACCTGGCGCTTACAGGATGTTCTCCGGCAATCAATACTGGTGACAATAACCTGGCGCCTGCGGGCACGGTAGATAGACTTGGAAATCCAAGAATTAAGGCCGCAGTAATTGATCTGGGGGCTATAGAATACCAATCAGATGTGATCACTTTAAACCCAGAAACTTTGCCTCAAATCCCTCGTGGTGCAGCATTCAATCAGCAGTTGCAGGGCGTTGGCGGAACAGGTTTTTATACTTATAAACTAATCTCTGGTAAGCTTCCTGATGGATTGTCTATGGATGCTTCAGGGATGATCACTGGTAATCCAATTGTGATTGGTAAATATACTTTTGTGATCAATGTAAGCGATGGAACCATGTGTGGTAATCGCGTTTACAATATGGACGTAGTAGCAGGTACAGGTGTGGTTCGCATCCTGGTAAACCAGGCAGCAACAGCCGGCCAGAACAATGGTAGTACCTGGGATAATGCTTACCTCGACTTGCAAAGTGCATTAAAGGTATCCTTAGCAGGAGACCAGATCTGGGTAGCAAAAGGAACTTACAGTCCGGGAACATTGGTAACTTCTTACTTCACTTTAAAAGAAGGGGTGAAAATGTATGGCGGTTTTGGCGCTACAGAGTCTACACTTGCTGAAAGAGATTCTTTGAAAGTAAGAACGGTTAACGAAACGATCCTCACGGGTAACAATAACAGTAGACACGTAGTGTACAACTACAATGTGCTGACTGCTGCTACAGTGCTCGATGGATTCAGTATCAGTGGCGGTCGCTCGGTGCCTTCAGGCACAAGCACTGGCGAGCCTTATATCGGTGCTGGTATTTACAACCGGGTCGGAGCGGCAACATTCAATCACCTCTGGATTAAAAATAACAATTCCAATACTTATGGTGGTGGGATGTACAATGGTGGAACAAGTGTTATCAGTAACGTTATTTTTGAGAACAATGGTACGCTTAACAGTTCTGGATCCTATCGTTACGGTGGTGGTTTATACAACATCGGAGCGGCAACCTTCCGACAACTCGAGTTCATCAATAATACCGCTGCTTATGGTGGTGGTATGTACCAGGGCTCAGCAACAGTTACCATCAATGATATAACATTTAAAGACAACAAGGCAACACTAGGTGGGGGTTTTTACAGCTACTCGGGTAAGGTGACCTTGAATAATGCCATTTTTACAGGGAATACGGCTACTCAACACGGTGGTGGTTTATACCAATGGGCATCAACTTTAACCATCAATAATGCTGAGTTCAGTCGCAATAAGGTAACTGGTACAGGTGCTTATTTTGGAGGAGCATTCTACCAGTATACCTCAACTTCAACATTGGTTAACGTGAGCATGAGCAACAACAGTATTGCTTATGTAAATGCTACAATAAATAAATATGGTGGTGCCATTTATAAAAATGCAGGAACATTAAATCTGCATAACAGTATAGTTTGGGCTAACCAACGTGGTAATGGCGTAGCAGATGAACTTAACCTGAATATCAAACCTGTGAACTCGCTGATTCGTGGCGGATACGCAGCAGGAAAAGTAATCGTTGATAAAGACCCACTGTTTAACCTGGCTAATGAAGACGATCTTTCGTTATCAGCATGTTCTCCAGCTATCAATATGGGTGATAATGCCCTTTCTGTGGGTATCCTAAAAGATATGGCCGGACAGCCGAGGATCAAAACGGAAGTCGTGGATATGGGTGCCTTCGAAAATCAGCAAGAACGGATCAATGTTGGTCCAACAGTATTGCCGGAAGGTTTAAGAGGGGTACTTTATGAACACCAGATGGTTTCTTCAGGCGGATCTGGAAGTTATACCTATGCGGTGAGTTATGGTTCATTGCCAGACGGACTGCTCTTGAGTCCTTCGGGAAGATTGAGTGGCAGACCAATCAATGCAGGTCTGTATACTTTCAACATCACGGCCAGCGATGGTAGTTTGTGTGGAAACCGACTGTACACTTTTGAAGTGAAAATGGGGACTGGAAAAGTAAGAATTTATGTAAACCAGGCGGCAACCTCGGGGATGAACAACAGTGCAAGCTGGGATCATGCATTCCTGGACTTGCAAAAAGGAATAAGTTCTGCTATGACAGGAGATACGATCTTCGTAGCGAAAGGGACTTACACGCCAGGTTTGAAAGTGAACAACTATTTCACGTTGAAAGAAGGTGTTAAGATTTACGGTGGTTTTGCAGCAACAGAAAAGGAACTTGCAGACAGAGATTCAACGGCCATCATGACGACTAACCAAACTATCCTTGATGGAGCAAACCGAAGCTACCACGTAGTTTTCAATAGGCTGGCCTTAACCGATGCCACCGTATTGGACGGATTTACAATCAGTGGTGGTAAATCGGCCAACGGAAGTAGCACAGCTGACCCATACAATGGTGGTGGTATTTACAATGCGCTCGGAAAAGTCATCTTTAAAAACCTATGGGTTAAAAACAACTATGCTTATTATAGTGGGGGCGGAATCTTCAATAGTGGAACAGCTACCTTTAGCAACATTATCCTTGAAAATAATACTGTAGTGCAGTTGGGTGGTGGACTTTACAACAATGCTGCAGCTACTTTTAAAAACGTAAAATTCATTGGTAATAAAGGTAGTCAGGGTGGAGGAATGTACCATATCACTGCCGCCCTGGACATGAAGGATGTCGTGTTCAAGAACAATACTGCAACAGCAACCGGTGGTGGATTCTATAATGCAACCAACGGAAAACCTACCATTACGAATGCATTGTTTGTGGGCAATACTTCTGCACAGCATGGTGGTGCCATTTACCATTTCACAGGTACTTTTAACTTGATTAATGGGGCTTTCAGCAGAAACAGAACCACGGTGAATGGTTATTATGGTGGTGCTTATTACCATTATACAGGAACGACGAATATCGTAAACGCGACCTTTAGCAACAACACTTCTGCTTATATCAACGCTTCTACAACCACCAAATATGGCGGTGCCTTGTATCGCAATACGGGAACAGTAAATGTTGCCAACAGTATTTTCTGGGGCAACACACGTGGAAATGCAGTGCCGGATCAGATGAATGCTGGAATCCTTATTTCCACAAGTACAGTGCAAAACGGATATGTAACCGGAACTACCATTTTGACTAAGGATCCTCAGTTGGCAAATGCTGCTGCAGACGACCTATCGCTGGCACCTTGTTCGCCAGTAGTCAACATGGGTGACAATACAAAGATTACAGGAACCACTAAAGATCTTGCTGGCGAAGATAGGATCAAACATACAACAGTTGATCTTGGTGCTTATGAGTTCCAGGGTATATATCTTGAAAATGCAGAACAGCAACTTCCGGCTGCGGATCAATGGACAAATTATAGCCATCAGATTCAACTGGCAGAAGGAGGAGCATATACTTATACGGTAAGTCAGGGGTTATTGCCTGACGGATTAGGCTTAAGCAGCAGCGGCCTGATTTCTGGTGAGCCAACAGTGGCGGGAGACTACGAATTTACACTGGCTGTTCAGGGTGCTGATGTTTGTGGCTCACTGAAAGTAAAGATAAAAGTGAATCCACGTCTTGCCTATATCATTCAGGTATTGAAACCTTATCCTGTACCGGTTAAGAAAGATACAGGAACTCCATTTGACCAGTTAAACCTGGTGACACAGGTGGAAGTAGTGATGAGTGATAACAGTCATGCCCGATTCCCTGTAACCTGGTTGCCTGGTAACTACGACGGTAATGTGGAAGGTATTTATGAACTCATTGGGACCTTAATCGTTCCGAACCCAGATGTGAATAGAAACAACCTAACCGCAACAGCGAAGGTTGCAGTCATCACACCGATCTATCCATATATCATTGCTGTAGCAGAACTTCCGCCAATAAAGGTATTGTCGGGTACGCCATACAGCGAGGTATTGCCATTATTGCCTAGACAAGCACAGGTGACTTATGATGACGGGGTTACCAAAGAGCTATTAAACCTAACCTGGAAACAGGGTGATTATAATCCTAAGGTAGGTGTATATCGTTTATATGCTACGTTGGGTATTAAGGAAGAACATGCTAACCCTGCCGATTTTGAAGCGAATGTAGATGTGTATGTACAGCATAATATCATTGCTGTTGAGGACCTGGCCGACATTACCGTGGATTTGCATACACCTGCTGAAAACCTACCACTGCCTGCTACAGTAAGGGTAACTTACCATGATCAGACTACTGGATTCTTGAATGTGAGTTGGGACAGGTCGCCATACATCGCAGATAAAGGTGCGGAGTATGAGCTTAAGGGAACGCTGCAGTTGAGTGATCTTGTTACCAATACAGGGCAGTTGTTTGCCAATAATAAAGTAATCATCCGTAAAAACATCGTTTCTGTGCTGGGACAATATACGGCAAGTACGCCTTATGATACTCCATTTGATGAGGTGATCCTGCCAGAAGTAGTAAAGGTTAATTTTGACGATGGCACACAGGACACGGTAGGTGTAGAATGGGCGCCAGGGACCTACAATAAGTTGCAAAGCGGTAATTATACACTTACAGGAACCCTGCTTCACAATGAAAGTATCGACAATAAGAGCAATATCAAAGCACAAATGATCCTTACGGTGCTGTCAAAACCTAAGAATATTGTAAGCATTGCCATATTGGATACTGTGAAGGTGAGCTATGGTACATTGCTAACTGCTATTCCAGAACTGAAGACAGCAGTACAGGTAACTTATGATGATGGCAGTACGGGTATGTTGAATATGACCTGGGATACCGAAGGTTATGATCCATTGGTTCCAGAGGTTTATACCTTTATTGGAGATCCAATACTGATCCCCGGTGTTGTGAATAAAGACGCCAAAACAACAGAAATAAATATACAAGTAGGTAACAAAAAGATAACCACCGTACAAAATCCAGCTGCAATCACCGTTAAATACGGAACGCCAATGGAAGATATTGCCTTCCCCGAAAATGTAAATGTGACTTATAACGATCAATCAGCCGGTACCGAAGGTGTCATCTGGACTTCTGAAACTTATAATGCGCAACTTCCTGGGGAATATGAGTTCAAAGGAACAGTGGTTACCGCCGATGATATTGACAATCCGGATAACCTGGTGGCAACGATAAAGGTAACTGTTGGACCAAAACCACTTGAAGTCGATACTGTTGCTACAAGTACAGTGCTTGTGCCTTTCGGTACCAGCTTTGCCAACGCACAACCTTTATTCCCTGCGCAGGTGAATGTGACTTATGATAACGGTAGCACAGGTATGCTGAATGTGACCTGGGAAGAGGGGGATTACATGGATGATGTGCCTGGTATGTACGAACTGAAAGGTACCTTGCAGCTTCCTGAAGATATCCTTAATCCGAAGAATGTGGAAGCTGTGTTAATGGTAACTGTAGGTAAGCACCTCATCGATACTTACACGAGTCCTGACACCATAACGGTAGTTTTTGGCACTGCTCCGGAAGCAGTTACCTTGCCAGGTCAGTTGAGTGCCAGGTTTGTAGATGGGGGCAATGAAGATCTGGGAGTAGATTGGGACCTTAGTCCTTATAACGGAAACCTTGCCGGATCTTATGTACTTAATGGAAGCTTTACGCTAACCGATCAGATAGAGAATCCTAAACCGGTAAATCCACAGATCGTAGTAATCGTATTACCAAGAGAGAAGGAAATTGTCGCCCTAAGAACGGATACCATCAAGGTCGAATTTGGTACTTCATTAGAAAGTTTACAGTTTCCACTAATGAGCAAAGCGACCTTAGATGATGGTTCATTGATCGATATTGCGGTACAGGATAACTCATTTAAATCCTTGATTTACAATGGTGATGCGGCAGCTGAGTATCTCTTTGAAGGTGCGATTACTGTACCTCAAGGCATTTTAAATACCAACAACCTGAAGCCAAAAGTGGTAGTGGTAGTGGATAGAAAGCAAATTGAAACTATAGAGACGTTGCCAGGAATCAGCGTAGATTATGGTACTGAATTCGATGCGTTGACTTTACCAGAAGCGGTAAAAGTGACCTATAACGATGCCTCAGAAGAACTACTTTCGGTAACTTGGGCAAAGGGTACTTATGATGGCAAAGTTGCCGGAGTATATACCTTGCAAGGAACTATAGTAGTTCCTGACGATGCTGACAATCCGAAAGGCTTGCAGCCTGTAATTACGGTAACGGTAGCAGAACGCATTAAGAAACTGCTATCTATTACAAGAGATACCGTTGAGGTAAGCTATGGAACATTACAGGCGGATATTTCATTCCCTGCTACAGCAACTGGCTTGTTTGATGACGGTAGCACAATGAGCCTTTCAGTAACCACATGGGCAAATGTAGACTACGATTCTACCACTCCGGGGTCTTACGAATTTAGTTCGGAAGTGGTTATGCCTGCACTGACGGAGAATCCAGATTCAATAAAGGCTTTTGTTAATGTAAAAGTGGCTCAGCGATATATCGTAAGTGTAACAGACCCATTGGCTATAACTGTTCCTTACGGTACAGCTTTTGGAACATTGATGTTACCAGATACAGTGATGGTAACCTATAACAATGATGACCAGGAAGCCTTGCCGGTTAACTGGGATGGTAGTACTTATAATGGCCTACTTGCTGGTGAATATATCCTTCCAGGTACATTGGTTCCTGACTCACCGGAAGAGAACAAGGACAATAAAACAACAACCATTAAAATAACGGTTTTACCTAAACTGTTGGTGCTGGATTCTGTATTGCTGAATACGCCTTTACATTTCCCTTTCGGTACCACAGAAGCACAAGTTCTTGCACAGTTGGGAACACAGCTTGATGCCATCTTTACAGATGGATCAACAGGTAAAGTGGCCGTTAGCTGGGAATCGCCATTGTTTAATGGAAATTCCCCAGGAGCTTACAACTTTACCGGTCTGCTCGACATGGAAGGAAAAGCGGAAAATCCTGATGATATCACACCAAAGGTGGAAGTTATTATTGACAATAAAAATGTGATTGCCATAGAAAGCCTGGTTGATCTGATCGATGTGTATGGCAAGCCTTTCTCTGCGCTTGACCTGCCAGCAACTGTAATGGTAACCTATGATGACCAGACTACAGCCAATCTGCCGGTATTGTGGACGGAAAGTAATTACGATGCAACATTGTTGACACCGCAAGTGATTAATGGAGAGATACAGCTGACTGATGATGTACGGAATGGTACAAATCTGCAACCCCAGATTAAGTTAATCCTCTGGAAAGATCTACTTTCTGTAACAGATCTGGCACCAATAACGGTGAAGTACGGGACGCCATTTGCAAATCTTGGTCTGCCGGCATCCATTGAGGTAACGTATAATGACGGGTCGAAAGAAGTATTAAACATCACATGGGATCAGGCGGCCTATACTGCTGCGGCAATAGGTGAGCTAGAGCTTACTGCTGCACTAACTTTATCTCCGAATACCTTCAATACCACAGAACAAGTTGCAAGTGTGAAAATCACGATTGAGAAGGCCACACAAACTATCACTTTTGCGCCTATTGGTGAAAAGAATTATGGGGATGAGCCATTCAAATTGACCGCGACTGCTTCTTCAGGATTGCCGGTAACTTTTGAGTTGTTGGATGGTAAGCTTGATCTTAATGGAGACATGGCGACAATCGAAGGCGCCGGTAATGTTGTTGTGAAAGTTTCACAAGCTGGCAACGCGTTTTTTGCACCTGCCGAAGCGCAACAAACTTTTAAAATAAACAAGGCTATGTTGACGGTTACTGGTGATACATTAGTGAAATATTTCGGTAAAGAGAATCCGCCTTTTACTTATCACATGAAAGGATTTAAATACGAGGAAACGGATACTACGGTTCGTGCTGATGCTACGCTAGTGGGAGAGCCAGCTTTCAGTACAACAGCAACCCTAACTAGTCCTGCCGGAGATTATCCGTTAACATTGAGCCTGGGTACACTGCAAGCCGACAACTATGAATTTACTTTTGAGCCTGGTTTACTGACGGTTAAGAATCTATACCATACGATCACTTTTGAGACGATGGGTGGAACACCAATAGATCCAATACAGGTAGAAGATGGGGCGAAAATTCCTGTAGTAACGACCACAAAATCGGGAATGATTTTTTATACCTGGTTTAGTGACCAACTTATGGAAACAGTTTTTAATTTTGACGCCGCAATCACTGAATCTATGACGCTTTACGCGGACTGGACAATGGCGGCATTGCCAGACTCCGGACCGATAAGTATGCGTACAGTGGCGGACTATATGCTTGGCCTGAATGAGCTGACTACAACAGAGCGTGCAGCGCCATTTTCACTGTCGTTATTGAATGGCAAAAGTCATCTTGCAAAGAAGACTGCACCTTTCAAACTGAGCGATTGGTATAGTTACGGACCGATGAAAAAGGCATTGTTGAATACCAGTACGGTAATTGCGAAAAATGAAACAGCAGTCACCGTAGGAATAACATTGCTTAACAATGGTGGAACAGCTTTAACAGCAAGTGGCATCTGTTGGAGCACAGATGAAAATCCAACGCTTGCAGATACAAGGGTGAATGCTGCCAACATCGGTGATAGCCAGGTGCTGGTGGATGGCTTGATGGTAGGTGTGAATTACTACCTGAAAGCCTTTGTCATCAATCAGGCAGGACTGAGCTATGGCAATGAGCTGGTATTTAAAATTAAAGAAGATGGTTCAGTAGAAATGATTAAGAAATAAAAGATATGCAAATCAAACAAAAATGGAGCAGCCATTTAATCAGGTTTATGGTGCTCGCTTTAAGTACCTGGTGCTTTCATCCTACGGATGCGAAAGCTCAGTTTGTGGGAAATCCACTGATTCCTAAAGAAGGGAAAGTGATCATCTATACCAATGACGCTAAAGGTGGACATCACCAGGTAGCTACGGTTGCAGATCGAAATAATATCAGTGCTGATAGGCGTCAACCGGGAATGCTGTGTACCGTAATGGATGATGGTACGGGGAAGACCAAAACTTTTCAGTTGATCTGTAAGGATCTGCCTGCGGAGTTGAATGATAATGCCAATTGGACGGCTTTTTCACCGGGTACACCGGCTGCAGGTAATAACCTGATTTATGGTGCAGCTGTACCAGATGCGACCACTGGAAAGGCTGGTGATTTTTTTATTCATACGGCAACACAAACATTATATGGTCCTAAGCAGGTTGACAATAGCTGGCCGGTATTGCTACTTCAAGGCGTACCCTCAGGCCCGGCAGGGGGCGATTTGACAGGTGCCTATCCAAATCCCTCAATTGCTGAAAAGGCGGTCACCATAGAAAAGATCAATCCGGGTACTGCAGATCAGGTGTTGATAACGGATGTGGATGGCAAGGTAGCCTGGATAGATAAATCGACCTTAGGTACAGGCGGTGGTGGTACTATTGGGAGTTTTAATGGTAACCGTCCCATCACAGGGGAGTTTTATAAGAATATAAATCCAGGCACTGATGATTTGGCAAAATGGATTGAAACTGTATTTTATCCTTCACTCGGACCTACGGCAACGCTTACGGCGACACCCTCGGGTATAGCCGAAATGGGGCCGGCAGGTAGTACATCGGTTTCCCTGGCATGGACTGCAGGAAGGGATGCTGCAACGGACGAGCTTACAGAGATTATTGTAAACGGAACCAATGTTTTTAGTAGTTCACCAGCTGCGGGGGCTTCTGTAAATGGAAGTCAAAATGCTTCGGCAACAAACAATTCGAAAACTACATTTACCATGTCGGTAAAAACGAAAGATAATAAAACAGCATCGGCCAGCGCAGCTATCGACTTTCAGTGGAAGCGTTATTGGGGATTCCTCTCCGGGGGTGAAGATGGGGTCTCTTTTGCACCAACAGACGCACAGATCCTGGCTTTGTCTGGCAAAGAGTTTGGTACCTCAGCTGCAGTATCTAACAAATCTGCAACGCCAAGTGGCCCACAGAAGCTTGTGATTGCTTATCCGGCTTCATGGGGTGGGACTAAGGTTATTGTTGGGGTAAATGATTCTACAGGTGCCTTTGAGAAGACAATAAGGTCCTTTACCAACGCAATTGGGGGCACAACTTCCTATGTGATTTATGTGCAGCGGGATAACACCGCTGCGGGATTAACTTTTAATATTCAGTAAGCATGAAGAATATCTATTCATTTTTAATAGTGATGGCACTGGCTGGTTTTAGCGCATCGGCACAGGTAAAGGTGATTGGTGCAGTAGAACCCAACGATCTTAGCGATAAATATCCCACACATAACGAGATTTATGGTAAGGGCGGTTTTCGTTCCGTAGCTGATCTCGCTGGACGTAATGGCATTACTCCGGCAAGAAGAAGTGTTGGGATGTTGGTATATGTGATTTCGGAAGAAAAACTTTACCAACTTAAAGGGGGACTGGTAGATGCGAATTGGACAGAGATTGCTTTTGGCGCTGGAAGTGGTGCTGGCACTGGCGGCGTTGTAGCCATTGAAAAAGGTGGAACGGGTGCCATTACTGCAGAAGATGCAAGAATAAATCTTGGATTGGGAACCTTAGCTATTCAGAACAAGGATGCTGTAGAGATCACCAATGGTGCGATTGATGGAACATTAATTGGTAAACTGACACCTGCAGAGGGTATGTTTACCATTCTGGATGTAAATTCAGAATTGCGTGTGACTGGAAAGGTGATGGTGTCCGGAGACATCACTGCGACAGGTGATGTGACTGCGAATTCGGATGTGCGCTTAAAGAAAAATATCGTGACCATTCCGCCAGTATCAGAAAGTTTAAGGAGACTGCATGCGGTGTCTTATGACCGTAAGGATATGAACCTGCATCAGATCGGATTCATTGCACAAAATGTTCAGGAGTATTTTCCGTCTTTGATTCGTATTGATAACGATGCTAACAAAACATTGTCGCTAAATTATCAGACCATGACGGTTCCTTTGTTAAAGGGCTGGCAAGAACATGATGAAGAGATCAGTCAGCTTAAAACTGAGGTTGAGCAATTGAAACAAGAACTTAAAGCATTAAAAGAAATGCTATTGCTTCAGGCTAAGGGCCTGAAGTAGCAGGTTGTAATAAATTGGTGATTGAAGAATTATGTGGTTTTGACTCCGAAAAGGTATCCTACTAAAGCGGTCATCAGCATAGCAGCAGTTCCCCAGAAACAAATTCTAAGGACAGCCTTTCCTCTGTGGGAGCCACCTGCTTTGGCTGCAATAAGTGCCGATAGTGCTAAAAATAGGATGGCGAAGCCATATTGGTAAATGACCATCAGCTTTATTGGTGCAAATATAGAAACCAGCAGCGGAAGCAGGCCACCTGTAATGAATGAGGCTGCGGAGGCTAGTGCAGCTTGCATTGGTTTCGCTTGGGTAATCTCATTAATGCCCAATTCATCTTTAGCGTGTGCTCCCAAAGCATCGTGGGCGGTAAGCTGGATGGCAACCTGCATGGCTAAATTCTGCTCAAGACCTCTTTTTTGATAGATTTCTGCCAATTCTTGTAATTCCAAATCAGGAGTGTCTCTCAGCTCTATCTTTTCTCTGCTTAAGTCGGCAACCTCAATATCTGATTGAGAACTCACTGAAACATATTCTCCTGCAGCCATGGATAATGCTCCTGCAACGAGACCGGCTACCGCAGCAAGGACAATAGGCTCCCGGGTGGTGCTAGCTGCTGCAATGCCTATAGCCAGACTTGTGGTAGAAAGGATGCCATCATTGGCACCCAAAACTGCTGCCCTTAGCCAGCCACTTCTATTGGTATAATGTTCTTCAACTTTCATTTTCTATATTGCCTCCGTTGATCATATCTGATACGATGCCTTTGCCTTCTTTTCTTTCAGCCAGGAGTACACCAACAATGTGTACTGCGATAAATATAAGGATCAAATACATACAAAAGCCATGAAAGTCTTTGATACTATGACTCGTTGCTTTATTAATTCCTAATTCCTCATCGAAAGCCATAAATAGTCCTGTGAGGGCCATGATGGCCAGAAGTATATAAAAAATAAGATACAATGATTTAACGGTAAGGTCATGTAGGGCTGGGGTAGACCTCTGACTTCGCGCACGATAATCCCGGTAGGCGTCTTTTAATTTGGAAAAAAAACGTTGCCGACCAGGTTGAAAAAACTCAGCAATTAACCTAAACAGGAATAGTGCGACAAGTGCATAACCAAAATAGATATGTATATCCCAAACTTTATCTTCCAGTCCATGAGCGACACTTTTAGCTTGTTGAGCAGTTACAGATACACCCGAGGTCTGTAACTGCTGCTGTACATAACTACTGTTATGCTTTACATCAAACAAGGTTGAGTTCAACAACACTGTCAATAATGATCCGATTATGATCAGTAGATTTAGCCAGTGCCATAGCCTAACAACGCCACTATGTTTTTTTATTTCGCCTGGATGGTCAATATCTGTTCTGAGCGGTTCGATGATAGCCATGTCGAGTGTGCTGGGGTTTTATTTTACTTTTAAATTTAAACTAATGATGTTAGAAACCAATCCAGTAGATCTACTATAATGACCATATCTCAGTTCCAGCATATTTAAGTGCTGCCAACCAAATACACCATGCGGTGGCGCCAGTCGGATGCCTGCACCATAAAAATCACTGTTCAAGCTGGATAGGTCATAATCGCTGCTGAAATATTCGGCAGAGGGATTATGTTGCCCATATGGAGCAAAATAACGGGTGCCAGTTTGTTTATTGTAGCGATAAAACGGACTTATTGAGATAAAGGAAGTTAATTTTACCGGCACTTCGAGTTCTGCCGTATGTGCCCTGATTCCCCAGTTATCCATAAAATACCTATAATAGGCTCGGATGATAACCTGATCAGTCGCAAAGTAATTTAACCGGGCTGCAATCGGTAATTTGTAACGTTGATCAGGAAGGGTTTCGGCCCTTAAAGAGCCATCTGTAAAGTAAACACGTTGGTACTTAGTAGCGAGTAAACCTTTTTGATAAGCAGGCTCTATGATGAACTGAGCTTGTAACTTTTGATTAATTACCTGCGAAAGCGAGAATGAGGCACTGAAAGAATTTCTTGGACTGGAGCCCTCACTTTTCGATTCACGACCATTGCCGAGGCTTGCTGCAGATCTTAGTTCAATGGGCAGAATGACTTTCCATGTATCTAAAAATGCCTGGAGTTTGAAATCAAACTGGGTATTTTTATTTTTAGATAAGCGGGTAAGGTTGAACCCTGCGCCTAAGGATTGGTAATCGTACTCTGTTGAAAAGGATCCTGTAAAGCCAAAAGCATTTCCTGTTTTTTCATTACTATGTGTCCAGTTTAAAGAAGGGTAGATACGAGTGTCAGTCATAGAAGCCGAGGAAATGGTACTCGGATCTATTTTATCAGAAGACGCGGATGTATAATGGTCTATACCCAGTTCAAACAGAAAAGTGTTTTTATTTCCTACTTTGTTTAGTTTAGACAATTGCAAGTCAATGGTGTTTGCAAAATCACTTAGTTTTTCAGTTCCGATTCCTCCGGTGACCGCCGAATTATTACCATTCTGTTGGTAATAGGCAGAAACCAGATTGATCTCATCAATCTTGAGTTTCCGACTTTCGTAATTGGTGGTGTCTGAAGGAGTCTGTTTAATCTTAATTTGTCCTTGCGCGCCTAAGACGCCAGCGAACAGCATGAGTACATGCAGATAGATTTTTCTCATGATTTCAATTAGTTACAGCCGCAACCACCACCACTTTTGCCACCATTGGCACCAGATCCACCTTCGCGGTACAGCTGGAAACTTTGCTCAAATTTTTGCACCTTTCGGGAGGATAATGCCATTTCAGCGTCGTTGAGCTTATTTTTTTGATAAGGCTTAACTGTGGCGCAGGCACCTAGCAGACTAAGAACCAGGATACTTAATCCCAGCAGTACGGATCTTTCAATGGACATTTTCATATCAGTGTTTTACATTAATATTCTTAGAAGTATATAATCTGTCCTGGTCATCTATGATGATACAGGCTACTTGTTGCAATTGGTTGATCAAATCAAGTCCCACTTGTACACCCATTACGATTACGGGGGTAGCCAGTGCATCGGCCAGCTCAGCACTTGGGCAAAGGATGCTGACACTTTTAATCCCGCTCACCGGTAAGCCGGTCTTGGGATCAATGGTATGTGAATATTTTTTGCCATTGATGGTGGCGTATTTTTCGTAATTTCCTGAAGTGGCAATTGCCATATTGCTGATGTTAAGCGCCGAGAAGGGGCGGTCACGCTGATCCGGATCGGCAATCCCAATTGTCCAGTTTTTATCATCCGCTTGGGTACCCCAGGTGATCAGGTCTCCGGCGGCATTAACAATCCCACTTTTAATTCCAAGATCTTGTAAAATCTGTTTAGCCCGATCTGCAGCATACCCTTTTCCTATGCCACCAAACCCGATGCGCATGCCTTCATGTTTTAGCATCACGGTTGAATTTTCAGTATCTATAATCACATTCTGATAATTGATGAGGCTTACCGATTGAAGTGCCGTTTCGAAATCCGGGAGCGAGGTCATGTTTACATCAAAGTTCCACAAGCTTTTATCAATAGAACCATAAGTAATGTCAAATGCTCCCTGTGTGATAGCTGATATTTTTACAGAACGCTGAATGAGCGTTATCATTTCTGTATCGACTTTTACAGGTTTTATACCAGCATGGTTATTGATCAGATTGGTTTGACTGTTATCTTTAAAGGTGCTGAGTAAAGCTTCAATTCTGCTAACCTCTGCCACGGCAGCATCAATGGCGCTCTGCCCCATATCTTCATCATCAGCAATTACCGTGAATTCAAAACGGTTCCCCATCAGTTTAAGAATTCGCTTGTAGGAGGCCCTTGTTTTCATAGCTATATTTATCTGGATTTAACTTCCTGAACAAATTTCTCAGCAGCTTCATTTGGGTATCCATCCCATGATTTTAGAATCTTACCGTTTTCGTCTACCAACAGGGTATAAGGGAATTTTCCATCCGGATTGTATTTTTCCGCAAGGGCTTCATTTTGTTTAACTTGAGCTGCCGGTAATTGGTTCTTTTTCTGTCTGGGGAAATCAGCCCTTACCAATATCAGATTTTCCTTGGCATAAGTCTCAAAGACCTCTGATTCCAAAATTTCTTTTCTTAAACGTATACAGGGACCGCACCAGTCTGATCCTGAAAAACTGATTAAAATCTGCTTGTGCGAAGTTTTAGCCTGCTGTTGTGCCTCATTGAAATTTTCATTCCAAATTAATGAAGTAGGAATGAATCCGAGGAAAAGGATTAATAATAGTTTCATCTTGTTAGCTGTAAATTCTTAATGAAGTACCTGTTAATTGTGTATGGTAAGTAGTTAAAGACCTGGAAGCAGGACCATTGGTCACCGTTCCACTCTCCGAAAAAGTGGCACCATGGTTGGCGCAGTAAAATCTGTTTGCGCTGCCCTGATAAATCAATCCATAGCTTTCATGTGTACATGATCTTTGAACCGCAATATAAGTTCCAGACATGCTGCGGGCAATGATAACTCCATTAGTGCTCAAATACCCACCATTGTTGTTTAATGATGCGTTGGCCGTTGCGGTTAGATCCAAGACAAAATCTATACCCGTTGGACCAGAGGTGTCACCCGAAGTTGAGTTTGAATTTTTTGAACATCCTACACAATTAATTAAAGCAAAAGTTGCAGCTGATAGTCCAATACTGGCTAAAAAATCTTTTCTATCCATGACCTTGTCTGATTGTTATTAGGCTAAGAACGGATTGAATTCTGAAGATATTATGAAGTTGAGTGTTAAAATAAGTTAATTCGTTTTTATACGGGAAACCCAAGCACAATAGTGGCTTAACATAAGGGGCTACTTCTCTTAAAGGATCAATAATTGCCACCTCATTACCTGATTGGATATAGTAAGCGCCTTGGGCTAAACATCCGGTATAAATCTGTTCAATAATCATATCTTTAATTTTTTATTGGCAATACAAATTTCGTTAGAAACGAGGGTACAGGACGGTGACTTTAGTCACCGAATCCTTTTATTTTAGAATTTCTTTTAGAATGATATAAATCCCCATAATCAGCACAAACCAGCCGAATCCTTTTTTAAGTTTTTCTCCGGGAAGTTTTTTGCTGATGAGGGTACCGATAAGCAAACCTATTATGGCAATAGCGGTAACACTCAGTAAAAACTTCCATTGAATAACAAAGTGACCGAGGTCTCCCGCAAATCCTATTAGTGAATTGAGTGCGATGATGAGCAGTGATGTGCCAATAGCCTTTTTCATCGGTAACTTTAATAAGAATACCAGTGCAGGAATCAGTAAAAAACCACCTCCTGCACCCAGAAGCCCAGTTACCAGTCCAATAGCAATTCCATAACCAAGTAGTTTAAAGAATTTAATGCAATCTTTGCATTCTTGCTCTTCTCCTTCAATTTGCTTCCTGGTTATCATGCTTATTGATGCCATCAGCATTAGCACTCCGAAAAATACCATAGTTGCCAATGCACTGCTTACCCGGAAGCTACCTATTGAAAATAGATGTTCAGGAATTACAGGCACAATAAATTTCCTGGTGAGAAAGACCGTTACAATCGAGGCCGCTCCAAAAAAAAATGCAGCTTTTAGGTTCACTTGACCTTTACGATAATTACTTAACGCACCGATCAAGCTGGTGGAACCTACAACGAAAAGAGAGTAGGACGTAGCTAGCAGTGGGTTAATGCCGAAAAGATAAACCAGTACCGGCATGGTCAAAATTGATCCGCCGCCTCCTATAAGGCCAAGCGATATGCCGATAAATGCGGCGGCTAAGTAGGCAATGACTTCCATATCTAATATATTTTAGACAAAGTTGGAAGTTTCAGGAATCAATGAAGGTGACTTAGGTCACCTTAAAAAATTATTTAAGATAGGAAATATAGTTTCTATGTAGGCTGAGCTCGCCTCGCTGCTCCATTTTTTTTAAAAGCCTGGAGATGACCTCCCTGGAAGAGTTTAGGTCATTAGCAATCTCGCTGTGGGTAATTTGTAGCTTTCGGGTGTTCAAATCTCTGTACTGTTTGGCCAGGTAGAATTCCAATCGTTCATCCATACTTTTAAATGAAATATTGTCGATCACAGTCAATAATTCTTCAAATCTGTTTCTATAGGTTTCCAGTACAAAATAATACCAGGTCTTGTATTCCTTCATTAAGGTATCCATCAGTGAGATAGGGATCATTAAGCCTTTGGTAGGCTCAACTGCCTTAGCCATCACTTGACTGGTTTCTTGCCGCGTAGCGCAGATCATAGACAGCGCGCAAGCATTCCCCGGTTGCAGATAATACATGAAAAATTCGTTGCCCTCATCGCCTTCACGATAAAGCTTAACCAGTCCTTCTACTATGAGAATTGTGGACCGCATATTTTGCCCCGTCTGCATTAACATTTCCCCTGCATCAAAGGTTTTTAGTGTGCCATTTTCAATTAGAACCCTTTTTAACTCTGGCTCAAAACTGGGGAATAGGGATTCTATATAACTTGCGATGCTGGGTTCTTTACTCATTTTTAACACAGGTATTTGTAGATGGCCAAATTACGAATTTGCTAAGTATACACCTAATTTGTTTGAGTTTATCGCCATTCTGTGAAAGTCGACGGTTTTAAACCATTCTTCCCTCCGTTCCGCTATTAAATTTTTGTGAGGTATTAAAGTATCGTCGATTATTTGGCAACTAATGCGATGATGAACATCATGTCATTGGATGACTATGGTCATCACAATGCTGCATTTATGTTCGGAAATTAGTGATCATGAAATGGTTGTTTAATCGATAAATAGAAAATTATGAAAAGCGATTTGGAAATTCAAAAAGATGTGAGGGATGAATTGGGATGGGAACCATCACTAAATCCGTCAGAGATTGGGGTAGCTGTAAAAGATGGAGTGGTAACACTTTCTGGTGAGGTTGATTCATATTTTAAGAAACAAAAGGCAGAAAAAGCAGTAAAAAGAGTAAAAGGGGTTAAAGCGATAGCTGAAGATATACAGATTGGAGTTTCCCCTAGTTATCAAAGGTCTGATACAGACATCGCTATTGCAGTTCTTAATGCCTTGAAATGGCATACTGCTGTTCAGGAAGATAAGATACAGATAAAGGTTGAAGATGGAATCGTTCGCTTGGATGGTGAAGTAGAGTGGGAGTATCAACGTAAAAATGCCAAACTCGCTATTGAAAATCTAAATGGTGTAATAGCCGTTATCAATTTAATTACGGTAAAACCAAAGCTTGCTTCGACTAATATCGTGCAAAAAATAAATGAAGCCTTCGAGCGAAATGCTTCCATTGATGCAAAAAGAATAAATGTAGATGTTAAAGGAAATAAGGTAATTCTAACAGGAACTGTGCGCTCATTTACTGAAAAGGAAGATGCTGAGGATGCTGCCTGGTCTGCTCCTGGAGTTTTGGATGTAGACAGTCAGCTTAGAGTAGACACATCAGAGTATGTTTTTTACGAATAATTAGCTATAAAATAATACAGTTTTATGAACCAGATTATTGAGAATATTTATCAAAGAAGGGCCGTAAGAAAATACAAAGATGTTTCCCTTGGACGCGATGTCATCGATGAATTAATTATGGCAGGCAAAATGGCGCCATCTGCAATGAACAAGCAGCCATGGAAGTTTTATGTACTTACCGACCCAGTAAAAATTAAAAAGATCTCAAAAGATATTGAAAAAATAGCTTTAAAAAAACTGAAAGAGAAAGGCATTAAAGAACTCGCTAAGTTAAGCTTGAGTTTGTTTCATCTCTCTACCATTAAGAATATTTTGGTGACAGCGGATCATGTCTTTTATGGCGCTCCGGTAGTAATTTTTATTACCCATCAGCGTGATGATGAATGGGGTATGATAGATATTGGTATGTGTGCTCAAAATATTATGCTTGCAGCTAAGGCAAAGGGATTAGACAGTTGTCCGGTTGGATTTGCAAAATTTGTAATGCAAACTGATGATTATAGCCTGCTAAAAATTCCAGATGATGAGGTTGTTGATCTTGCTGTTGTGATCGGTTATGGAGATGAAATCGCGGAGATGCCAAAAAGAACCAATAACCATGTGATATACTTATAAATAACATTATTAAACTTAAATACAAATATTATGACAACTCTAGTAAAATCGAACAACTTTCCATCCCTGCGTTCAGTAATGGAAGACTTTTTCAACACCGATGTGTTTAATAAACCTTTTACCAATACAGAACTTCTTCCTGCTGTAAATATTCGGGATGAAGAGGATCGTTACGAACTTGAAATGTCGGCCCCTGGATTTAAAAAAGGTGATTTTAAGATTACCTCTGAAGATGGCCTTTTGACCATTAGTGGAGAAACAAGCACTGAACATAAGGAAGAAAAAAAGAACTATACGAGAAAAGAATTTTCTAGCTCTTCCTTTTCAAGGAGTTTTAGTTTACCAGATAACATTGAAGATGATCATGTAAAGGCGAATTATCAGGATGGCTTATTAAAAGTTACCTTAAAAAAATCCAATAAAAGCCTTCACAATAAAAAGGAAATAAGTGTGGATTAAATATTTAGAGTAGCTCAAAATGCCATAGCATTTTGAGCTACTCTAAATCCCTATCTGATACTACACCAGGGTTACACGATAACTATAAAAATCAATAAGATGATGAATACAGGATTAACCCCAGAACTTAAAGAGGTTGTCGGCGCACTGCACTATAGACCCGCAATTTCAATCATAATGCCATTTATGGCTAAAATAAATCTGGAAACGGAATTAAAACACGCGTTTAAGATCGCTTTAGATAAAGTAGAACTCGAACTTAGCAAAAACTTTTCTGAAGAAGTTTGTCAGCTGATGATGGACAAGTTGAAGGCTATAATTGACGCCATAATTATCGAGCCTCATCAAAAGGGGGTAGCCATCTTTGTCTCGCCAGTATTCCAAAAAGTAATGTTTATGGATACTATGGTTCAGGAGAGGATTGTTATTGATGATTCATTTGAAATTCGTGACCTTATTTATAGTAAGCAGCAAAGTGACAAGTACCTGGTGCTTTTATTGAGTGGAAATCAATTTAGTATGTATCTGGGGAGCACTTCCGGACTTACTAAAATTAAATCAAATATTCCCGATTCTATTGATGCTTACACCAATGAGTGGCCCGAAAAGGTTGCTAATTTTACAGATGGAAATGATCGCAAGCAGATTGTACTCCAGAAATATTTACAACATATAGATCAAGAACTTACTCGTGTTGTTAGTGAGTATAAACTACCTGTTTTTGTATTGGGGGCTGAAAAAGTCTTAGGTTTTTTTAGAAAAACAAGTAAAAATGGGGATCGAGTTGTCGGATACATTAGCGGCAATTATGAGCATCTTAGCCTACCTAAGCTTGAAGAACTATTGAAATCTCATTTGGATTCGAGTCGTCTGGAAAAAGAAAAAGCAATATTGAAGATTCTGGATGATGCCATGGGAAAAACTAAATTGGTTACAGGTGTAAAACCAGTATGGGAAGCCGTAATGAATAATTTGGGGAATAGACTATTTGTAGAGAAGGATTTCGTTTTCTCTGCTCAACGTGGGAGTAACGAATATGTAATTGACGACTTAACAGCACCATATAATGAGTTTTCCTATATAAGAGATGCAGTGGATGACCTTATAGAAAAAGTGATCTTAAATGGTGGTCAAGTTGAATTTACGGCGCCAAATGCTTTAAAAGAATTAGATCATATTGCCCTGGTTACTTATTGAAATTATAGTTTGATGAAATAGATTTTAAGACATGAGCATGCAGTCTCTGATAAACGGTAGCAAACAATTTTTTAATGAAACAGGAAATATTGTCAAGTTTTCGAATCGTTTTTTCGTTGTTGGGACTAAGCCAGGATCTGAATTTAAAGAATTACTGGTACAATGTTACCTGATAGGCTATAAATCTCTTCCTTTAGTTGGCTTAACTGGGTTTATCATGGGCTTAGTGTTAACGATGCAGTTGAGACCTTCTCTAGTTATCTATGGCGTTGAATCACAATTGCCTGCAATGGTAGGTATAGCGATTGTAAGAGAAATTGGACCTGTGATTACCGCGTTAATATTTGCGGGGAAAATCGGAAGTAGCATCGGTGCCGAGCTGGGGTCGATGAGAGTAACCGAGCAAATAGACGCAATGGAAGTGAGTGGTATCAATCCTTATAAATATCTGGTAGCAACAAGGATTCTTTCTACTACTTTAATGCTGCCTATTCTTAGCATACTTGCTGATGCAATTTCTTTGTTTGGTGCCTATATAGGAGTAAACATCAATTCGGTGACTAGCTTTAGTTTGTTTTTTACACAGGTATTTCAAAACCTTGACTTTTATGATATACTACCAGCTGTAATCAAGACTTTTTTTTTCGGATTCGCAATCGGAGTAATTGGTTGTTACGAAGGGTTCAACTCTAAGAAAGGAACCAAAGGGGTTGGAAGAGCTGCCAATTCTGCTGTAGTATTGTCATCGGTACTGGTTTTTGTAATCGATCTTCTAGCAGTACAGTTGACCGATCTAATGGGATTTAATTAAATGACCATGAAAATGTTTGAGAAATCGGCAGATAAGTACAAAGACCGTCCTCGGGTAATTGTTGTAGAACACCTGAGCAAACAGTTTGGTGATCATGTGGTATTGGATGATTTTAACCTGAGTGTTTTTAAAGAAGAGAATGTGGTTGTTTTAGGGAAATCAGGCTCAGGAAAATCTGTATTGGTAAAATGTATTGTGAGCTTATTAAAACCAGACCTCGGAAGTATTTTTGTCCTTGGTGAAGATATTTCTACATTAAATGACGAAGAACTTGATGCGTTGAGGATGAAGCTTGGTTTTCTTTTTCAGAGCAATGCATTGTACGATTCAATGACAGTGAGAGAGAACCTTGAATTTCCATTATTAAGGTATGATAAAAGTTTGCAAAAATCTGAGATTGATGCTCGGATTTCGGAAGCTTTGGCTAACGTTGGCCTCGAACATACGCTGAACATGATGCCCGCCGAATTGTCGGGGGGGATGGCTAAGCGAATAGCACTGGCAAGGGCAATGATTTTAAAGCCTGAAATTGTTTTTTATGACGAGCCCACTGCGGGTCTTGATCCCGTTACTGCAAGAGAAATCGATGCCCTTATTCTTAAAATGAAACGTAAATACCATACTTCTTCAATTATCATATCTCATGATATGGAATGTGTAAAGCATACTTCTGATAGGGTAATATTGTTGTTGGAAGGAAAATGTTATACACAAGGGACCTATCAGGAACTTGAGCAATCGACTGATGAAAAAGTGAAACAGTTTTTTGAATCGGAAATGTGATGGCAAACCAGACAGGAAATAATATGCGATTAGGCATTTTTGCATTGGCGGGGTTAATCACCCTCATATTTGTTTTTTTTATGATTGGAAAGAACAAGACCATATTTGGTGGGAACTTTAAAATCAAAGCCCGGTTTTCCAACGCCAATGGGTTAATTAAAGGGAACAATGTACTTTATTCTGGAATTCAGGCTGGAACAGTAAAAAATGTAGAGATGATTAATGACACCACAATTGAGGTTACGATGTTAATCGATCGCAAAGTGAAATCATTTATTCAAAAAAATGCCATCGCATCTATTGTTACAGAGGGTTTAATGGGAAACAAGATTATCCAAATTTTGCCTTCAAAAGGAAAGAGCGGAAAAGTGATAGATGGAGATGTGTTAGCAACACGTAAAATGGTAAGTATTGACGAAATGTTGCAAACCCTATCAAAAACAAATGAAAGTGTAGCTGGCTTATCAGCAGGTTTGGAGAAAGCCGTCCAGCAGTTTGACGAAAGTCCTATTTGGAAATTATTAAGAGATAAAGAAACTGCCGCCGACTTAAAAACTGCTATTGATAAAATAAAGCAGACGAGTATAAATGCAAATATGTTTAGCCAGAATCTGAATACAATTGTTTCGGATACCAAAAATGGTAAGGGAGCAGCTGGAATGATACTCACTGATACTGCTTTTGCCGCGAATCTATCCGATGCTGCTATCAAAATCAAATCGGCCGGAGCCCAGATTAACGGACTAACATTTGAGCTTGATCAAATTGCTAAAGACTTGAAAAATGATATAAACGGTAAAGGATTCCTTAACTTTTTAATTAAAGACTCATTGTTCCTTAATAAGATAAATTCAAGTATGGATAATATTGAAAAGGGAACGGATGGCTTTAATCAGAATATGGAGGCTTTAAAACATAACTTTTTGTTTAGGGGTTATTTTAAAAAACTGGAAAAGGAAAAGCAATCCAATTTGAAAAAATGAGAAATTATTCTAGTTAAACCTGGGTCATTTTATTCGGTTTGATCCCAATGATCCAGGATATCTATCGTTTGTTTTGCTATCTCTTGTAAAGCTTCTTTAGTTAAAAAACCCTGATGCGGGCTAATCAGTACATTGGGATATTCCATGAGCTCTGATAAAAAAAAATCTCTAACACCATCGATTTCATGGTCTTCGAAAAATAAGCCCCTTTCAAACTCATAAACATCTAATCCTAGGTAACCTATTTTACCGCTTTTTAAGCCTGCTAATGCATCTGTAGTTTTTATAAGATCTCCACGTGCCGTATTGATGATCATTACTCCTTTTTTCATTTTTTTCAATGTTCCTTCGTTAATCATGTGTTTTGTTTCGGGAGTTAGCGAAACATGGAGCGAAATGATATCCGATTGGCTATATAGCGTATCGAGATCAACAAATTCAATATCGGTGATTTGTTTCGGATACATATCATAGCCTAACACTTTGCAGCCTAGGCCATTAAAGATAGGAACTGCAGCTGTACCAATATGCCCCAGGCCGATCAATCCAACGGTTTTTCCATAAAAATTAAAACCGGTTAAGTGATCAAGGCTAAAGTTAAATAAACGACATTGCTGGTCTGCCAGGATTAAGTGACGACTCAATGCCAATGCAAGTGCCACTGCAAGCTCGGCAATGGCCTGCGGAGAATAAGCGGGAATATTAGCGATTTTAATTCCATGGTCTAATGCGGCTTCTTTATCGATGTGATCAGTCCCAGCAGATCTTGTAAGTATGTATTTAATGCCAAGGGCAGCCAGTCTTTTTATTACAGGTGCAGTTAACTCATCATTGGTAAAAACAACCACCACATTGTTATCCTTTGCAAACTTGCTAGTCTCTGAATTTAACATATCCGGAATTAGTGTAATGTCGTGTTTTTTATCGTTTGCTTTTTCCAGTAAGTCTTTTTCGACAACCTTAGTACTATAAAAAATTGCTTTCATGGATTTGTTATATAAAGTAACATTTAGAACTGAAGTAAAATTAGACAACTCGCTGAACAGTACGAGTGACGGTCGTCACGATTGCAGTTGATTATGCCACATAAAACAGCTTATTTATTAACAAGTGTAAAATACATTGTGTCTAACATCATCTTAAAAGATGATGGTTATCATCATTTAAAAATGCGAAAGTTCCCATCTTTAAATAAGTTAATAATACCATTATGAAGTTGTTCGTAAATAAGCATTTTGAGGTTACAAAGAAATTGTATGTGGTTTTTGTAGCTTGTTTTTTGTTGACCCATTTAACTGCGTGGGCAAGTGAGTCTTCTCTGGCATATAAACTTAAAACAACCATCAAAACTGATAATGATTCAACTGTAAATAGTTTTATTAAAGAACTGTTAGCAAAGAAAGCAGAAAAACATATTTTTCATTACCCAAACTCTGTTGAGCGTTTTTATGCGCAAAGGAATTTTCAATCAGCCTGGACAAATAAAGATCGAGATTTAAAGCAGACATCAGAGGCCATGTTATTATTGGATTGCGTTTTGCAATTTGGACTTTTTCATGCAGATTACCATTCTGATGTGCTTACTTATGACAGGATGCGCAATGTTTTTGAAGAGCGCTCAAAACCTACAATCAGGCAAAAAGCTATGTTTGATATGATGCTCACCGATGCAATGATTACACTGATTAACAATCTACATTACGGTAAGTTAAATCCAATATATTCTGCCAGTAAGATCGATAAGGGGGAGATTTCAGGCTTCTGTACCGAAGAAATTTTAATGCGGGCCATGCGAAAGTCAGCCTTGAAGGATATGATCATGAATGTCCAGCCCAGATCAAAAACATACGTATTAATGCAGGAGTATATGAAACTTATAAAGGGGCAATATGTTGATGACTGTTACGAAACTCCTGAGGGAGTTGTAAGGAAGTTGGCGATTAATATGGAAAGGTTACGTTGGATTGATTCGGATGAACATCCAGCTATAAAGATTAATATTCCAGCCTATACCTTACAGTTGATAGAAGGAGACAGCACCTATAATTTTAAGATCATTGTTGGTAAGCCGGAAAATCGTACGAGGGTTTTGAAAAGCAGGGTTAATTATATTAGTTCTTTGTCTGCCCAGAATAAGCAAGGTGCTCGCATTTTCTTTAAATTCCCAAATGCCTATGGGATCCAGCTTTATGGTAGCTCCGATCAGCAAAGTTTTAAACTCAAAAACAGAGCTTTAAGCAATAAAAATATTCAGGTAGAAAAGGCGGAAAAACTGGCTTCTTTGTTGTTGAAAGGCGATCAGTCAGGACAAAAGGTGAGCGCGCTGTTACATTCCGTAAAGTCTAATCAGTCAAAGGATTTTGGATTAAGAAATCCAGTGCCTATTTGTATTTACTATCTCACATGTGAAATTTTAGATGGTCTGATTACGAATTATGAGGATGTATATAAAAATGACACTGCGCTCGAATTGGCTTATTACGGGGCGAAAAAAGTTCCGGTGCTGAAAGAAATTAAGCTAAAAAAGAATTAATCATTTAAAAATTTTACCATGAAAAAGATATTGGTACCCACTGATTTTTCATTTCCAGCTAAAAATGCTGCTTTTTATGCCATGCATCTTGCAACAACGATGCAGGCAAGTGTTAAATTATGCAATGCAATTATGGTTCCTGTTGACGTGCCAATGGCAGCACAAATTTCCTGGCCATTGGTTGAGTTTAGCACATTGGAGCATGAAGCTATCGAATCCTTAAAAAAATTGGCAAAAGGAATGGATGCTATTTTTGAAAATGAGGTAGAAGCAGAAGCTTTTCATCCTCCTATCGAATATTCAACAGGAGTGGGATCTGCACCTGATGTTATTGCCGAATTTTCAGATCATAATGATATAAGTATGGTGGTAATGGGGATGCATGGAGCTAGTGGGACTACACAATTTCTATTGGGTAGTAGTGCCAGAGCAATGGTGCAAGATGCCAAAATACCAGTTTTGCTGGTTCCCAAAGAAGCCCGTTTCAAAGGCATACATAAAATCGCTTTTGCTACAGATTTGAGTAAAAAAGATATCGAATTGATTCATGAACTGGCTGGTTTTGCACGCTTGTTTAACGCACAAATTCTTTTGGTGCATGTGAATGATGAAGGTCCAGAAGATAAGAAGGAAAATCAGAAAAAAATAGAGGCTTTTTTAAATGAAATCACCAATAAAGTTAATTACCATAAGATTTACTATGAATATGTTTGGAATATTGATATAGATAATGGTTTGGAATGGCTTGTAGAACATGGAGAGGTAAGCATGCTCGCTATGGTCCATAGGAAACATAATATATTCCACAAAATTTTTAAAGGAAGTCATACACAACGACTTAAAAATCGAATTAAATTGCCATTGCTAGTGCTTCCCGAGTTGTTAAAGACGAGAATTTAGAAATTAGAGGCTTGGCTTTAAGCATATATACCTACTGAGGCGAAATAAAACAAACACCTCAGTTATTTATCTGTTAATAGATTTAATTAATATCATGTAAAATGCTGCAGAATGCTAGGCGATTAATTGCGGTTTGTATCCTCATCACATTGATAACAGGGCCGGCATCTTATGGGCAGCAGCCCTCAGCTTTAAATATTAACGAGGTATACCAACTTGCCCGTGGTAATTATCCTTTAACAAAACAACAGCAGCTAATCGCAAAAACCTCGGAATTTACAGTGTCGAATGCAGCTAAAGGTTATTTACCTGTGCTAAGTATAAATGGACAAGCAACCTACCAATCAGCTGTAACTAATTTCCCGATTTCAATTCCCCTCCCGGGATTCACCATACCCAAATACAGCAAGGACCAATATAAAGTATATGTTGAAGGAGATCAGATAATCTATGATGGTGGATTGATCAAAAATCAGCAACAAGTGGCTAAAACAACTGAAGCTGTGCAGGAGCAGAGTTTGGAGGTTGAATTATATCAGTTGTACAGCAGGGTTAATGAATTGTTTTTTGGTATTCTGTTGATTGATGAACAATTGAAGCAAAATGGTCTTTTACTTAATGATATCCAGAACGGTATTGATAAGGCAAAAGCACTGGTGGCGAATGGAGTTGCTTACAGGAGTAGTGTCGATGAACTTGAGGCCCAGTCTCTGCAGGTGGGACAGGAGCGAATCTCTTTAATGGCTAACAAAAAGGGCTATATAGCTATGCTTGCTATTTTTATTGGTAGAGCGCTAGATTCGGGGACAACCTTTGAAAGGCCATTTATGCCAGTTTTGGCAGCCGAAATCAGACGTCCGGAACTTCTATTATATGATAACCAGAAACGCGTATATAATGATCAGCAAAAGCTTTTGAATTTGCAGCTTTTGCCAAAATTGGGTGCTTTTGCTCAGGGAGGGTATGGTAGGCCTGGATTAAATATGCTGAGTAATAATTTTGCCTGGTATTATTTAGGTGGATTGAAGCTGACCTGGAATTTTGGCAGTATTTACACCCATAAAAAACAAATGCAATTGCTAGATATTGGCCGCGAAACAATCGACCTCCAGAAAGAGAGCTTTTTACTCAATACCAGTATGGTTCAAAAGCAACAAATTGTAGGTATAGATAAATATAAAGAGTTACTGAATACAGATGACAGGATTATTGCTTTGAGGTTATCCGTAAAAAATGCAGCTAATGCCCAATTGCAGAATGGAGTGCTCAATGTACATGATTACATTACGGTACTTAATGCTGAAGATCAGGCTCGCCAAAATAAAATTTTACATGAAACTCAACTACTGCAGGCCCTATACAATTATCAGAACATTATCGGTAACGTTAAATAATAAAACTTAATCCTAGCTACTAATGAAAATTTATGTCCCCCTATGCTTCAGTTTAGTGATGCTTTTTGCAAGTTGTAATTTTCCTGAAAAATTATCCGATGCATCAGGCACATTTGAAGCTGATGAAGTAATTGTATCCTCAGAAGTTGCGGGGAAGATTGTTGAGTTGAAAATTGAAGAAGGAGATTTACTTCAAAAAGGTAGCATTGTAGGGATGATTGATTCTATCCCATTACAACTACAAAAGGCCCAAGTTGAGGCTACAATTGGTGCATTGCGTCAAAAGACAATGGATGTGAAGCCGCAGGTAAAATTGTTAAAGGATCAGTCTAAAATACTCAATACCCAATTGAACAATGCACTTCATGAGCGCGGCAGAATAGAAAACCTGATCAGAGCAGATGCAGCCACTACCAAACAGCTGGATGATATCAATTTGCAGATTAATGTTTTAAAACAGCAAATTATTGCAAATAATCAACAGATTAAAGTTCAGGAAACCGTCACAGGAACCCAAAATAATGCCATACTTAGTGAATATAAACCCTTATCTCAATCTGTAGCTCAGATTAATGATCAGTTGAAACGAACACTTATCGTTAACCCGATTCAAGGAACTGTGCTAACCAAGTATGCGATGGCCGGGGAGGTAACCTCTGCAGGAAAGGCTTTATATAGGATCGCAGATCTTTCTGTAATTACATTAAGAGCCTATATTACGGAGACGCAATTGGCACAGATTAAAATTAATCAGAAAGTAACGGTATTGGTCGACAGTACTTCCGATAGTTATAGGAAATATACAGGTGTGATCAGCATGATATCTGATAAAGCCGAATTTACGCCAAAGACGATTCAGACAAAAGATGAACGCGCCAATTTGGTCTATGCCATAAAGATCCGGGTAAAAAATAATGGCTTACTAAAAATCGGGATGTATGGAGAGGTAAAATTTAAATCGGGATCATGAAGGCGATAGTGGTTGAAGACATAGTTAAGAAATACCGGGTTGGCAAAGCCGAAGTATCGGCATTAGAGGGGATTTCATTCTCGGTAGATCATGGAGAAATTTTCGGAATCATTGGGCCCGACGGCGCAGGTAAAACTTCTTTGTTCCGGATATTAACCACAGTGCTCCTTGCGGATAGCGGATTTGCATCCGTAGATGGTTTTGATGTTGTTAAGGATTATAAAAAAATCCGTAATCAGGTAGGGTACATGCCGGGGAGATTTTCGCTTTATCCCGATTTAACTGTTCAGGAAAACCTCGAATTTTTTGCAGCGATTTTCAATACGACGATTAAAGAGAATTACGACCTGGTAAAGGAGATTTACAGTCAGATAGAGCCTTTTAAAAATCGTAGAGCAGGGCAATTGTCGGGCGGCATGAAACAGAAGCTGGCGCTAAGTTGTGCACTAATTCACAAACCATCAGTTTTATTCTTAGATGAGCCTACAACAGGGGTTGATGCGGTATCCCGTAAAGAGTTTTGGGAAATGTTGCACAGGTTGAAAGTGCAGGGGATCACCATATTGGTATCTACGGCCTATATGGACGAGGCAACACTTTGCGATAGGGTTGGTCTGATTCAGAAAGGAGTTTTATTGTCAGTGAATACACCTAAACGGGTGATTTCTGAATTTAAAGATGCCCTATGGGCCATCCGGGCAAAGGAAATGTATCCATTAATGGAAGCCATTAAAGCGGACCCCTCCGTACTGAGTTGCTACCCCTTTGGCCAGTATCATCACGTCACCTTTCACAATAAAGCAGAAAGTAAAGCACAGTTGGAAAGGATCATCAAAAATGGCAATTATACTGATGTGGAAATATTTCCAATTCAGGCAAATATTGAAGACTGTTTTATGGCCCTAATGAAAGAATGAGATGGAAACAGAAAAAGTGATTCGTGCAAAGGAGCTGACAAAGAAATTTGGCGCTTTTACAGCAGTAGACAATATCAGTTTTGAGGTGGCAAAGGGAGAGATTTTTGGCTTTCTAGGTGCAAACGGTGCGGGTAAAACAACGGCAATGCGAATGTTGTGTGGCTTGTCGCTCCCTACATCAGGTACAGCCTCAGTTGCTGGTTTCGACGTTTACAAAGAGAGTGAAGCGATAAAAAAAAACATAGGTTACATGAGCCAGAAGTTTTCACTTTATGAAGACCTTACTGTCACCGAAAATATAAGCTTCTATGCTGGTATCTATGGCCTGAATGACCGTCAAATTAAGGAAAAGACCAGTCAATTGTTAGCCCAATTACATCTTGTCGGAGAAGAGAAGAGTCTGGTGCGGTCGCTGCCATTAGGTTGGAAACAGAAGCTGGCCTTTTCGATAGCCATTGTACATGATCCCGCAATTGTTTTTTTAGATGAGCCAACTGGCGGAGTTGATCCCATTGCCAGACGTGAATTTTGGAGTATGATTTATGCGGCTTCTGCCAGGGGGATTACCATTTTTGTAACTACCCATTATATGGATGAAGCTGAGTATTGCGATCGGGTGTCCATTATGGTAGACGGGCGGATAGATGCCCTGGATTCTCCGATGAACCTGATGAAAGAATTTGAGGTAAACTCCATGGATGATGTATTTCTGCAGTTGGCGAGGAATGCACAAAGGATAGAAGGCTAAGATGAAACAGTTTCTGATTTTTGTAAAGAAAGAGTGGCTCCATATCTGGCGGGACAAAAGAACATTGTTTATATTGATCTGGATGCCTGTCATCCAAATTTTGCTGTATGGATTTGCGCTTACTAATGAAGTTAAAAACTCAAGAATTGTTATTTTTGATCAGGCGAAGGATGAGGCTTCGAGAAGTATTTCCAACGAGATTTCAGCCAGTCGTTATTTTAGTCTTTACAAAACAGTAAACTCCTACGATGAAATTGAAGCCACTTTTCGACAAGGAAAGATCAGGCTGGCCGTCGTCTTTCCCCGAGGGTTTAGAAATGATCTTTTACATACCAATCATGCACAAGTACAGTTGATCGCTGATTCTTCAGATCCCAATACAGCCAGCATGCTTAGCAATTATGCTGCAGCCATCATTAACGATTATCAGCAGTCCCTAAACGATAACCAACAGCTGCCATATACGATTAAAATTCAGGTTCGTATGCTATATAATCCGGAGTTAAAAGGAGCCTATAATTTTGTGCCGGGCGTTATGGCCCTGGTACTGATGTTGGTTTGTACCATGATGACCGCCATCGCCATCGTGAAAGAAAAGGAGATTGGAACTATGGAGGTTATCCTGGTTTCACCTTTAAAACCCTTTAGGATCATTATCGCCAAAACCGTTCCTTACCTGATGGTTTCCATGCTTAATATCATTAGTATAATGCTCATTAGCGTTTTTGCTTTAGATGTGCCTATTACAGGAAGTGTATGGCTGTTAATGGCCGAAAGTATCTTATTTACGATCACGTCCCTATCCGTAGGAATTTTGATCTCGAATACTGCTAAAACACAACAAACCGCAATGTTTACGGCCATGATGAGTCTGTTTTTGCCAACACTTTTGTTTAGCGGTTTTTTATTTCCAGTAGAGAATATGCCTATTCCACTCCAGGTGATCTCTAACGTTGTGCCTTCGCGGTGGTATTTCATTATTGTAAAAGCTGTAATGATAAAAGGGCTGGGTTTTGCAGCAATATGGAAAGAAACCCTCATTTTGGTTGGAATGACTGCTACTTTATTGGGTATTAGTATTTACAAGTTTAAAATCAGGCTATGAGAACTTTAAAGTTTTTACTTAGAAAGGAATTGTTGCAAATATTTCGTGACCCTGCAATTTTTAGAATATTATTCATCATGCCAATGGTTCAGCTTTTAATACTCCCGCTTGCGGCAGACTATGAAATTAAAAATATTAATCTGGGGGTAGTTGATCACGACCATTCAACTTATTCACGTAAGATGATAGATAAGATTACATCTTCAGGATATTTCAGGCTAAGAGATTACAGTGCAACCTATACCCAGGCCCTCCATGCAATTGAGCAAGATAAAACAGATTTGATACTTGAAATTCCCAGCCAATTTGAACGTAATCTTGTTAAGGAAAGTGAGTCTGATCTGTTGATCTCTGTAAATGCAATCAATGGGGTTAAGGCCGGTTTGGGTGCGGCTTATTTACAGGGAATCATACACGATTATAATCAGGAAATCAGGATGGAATGGATCCAAAATCTAAGGTTCAATCCGCTGCCGATTATAGACGTAACATCGACAAATTGGTACAATCCAAATATGAATTATCGCGTATTTATGGTTCCAGGCATATTGGTGATGTTGGTCACAATGATAGGATCATCATTCGCTTCGAACAATATTGTGCGCGAAAAAGAGATGGGTACGATAGAGCAGATTAATGTCAGTCCTATAAAAAAAACACAGTTCATTATTGGGAAACTAGTTCCATTTTGGATATTGGCTATTACGGTTTTGACATTAGGATTGATTCTGGCCAGGCTTGTTTATGGTATCATACCGCTTGGACACTATAGTACCATCTATTTTTTCGCCTCTATTTATCTGGTAGCGATACTAGGTTTGGGCCTCCTACTATCTACCTACGCACAAACCCAGCAACAATCCATGCTGGTTTCCTTTTTCGTTACGATGATCTTTAATCTGCTCAGTGGATTGTACACACCAATAGAAAGTATGCCTCAATGGGCACAGGTAATTACCTGGTTTAATCCCGTATCTTATTTTATTCAAGTCATGCGTATGGTGATGTTAAAAGGTAGTAGTTTGGCAGATATTGAGCATCATATTTTAGCGATGCTTGGTTTTGCCATATTTTTTAATGGATGGGCAATTCTGAACTATAGGAAAAGGTCGGGTTAGCAGCTATATTAAACTGTGTATTTAGTTTATTACAGTGTTGATTGTCATTTGTTTATGTGATTTTCGTCATGTTTGGGATGGAATATTTTTTGAAACTTTAACTTAAATAAAGAATTCGAATAATAGCACCAATTTATAATGAACAAATCGGAAATCATCTTCCTTGAAGGCCCCCATTCAAGATGGAAAGAGCTTTTTTTTGTGTTTACCATAATGAAGGAATTCATCAAGGGATTTAGGGAATTACATTTTGTTGGCCCCTGTATCACCATATTTGGTTCAGCGCGTTTTAGAGATGGACATCCTTATTATGAATTTACCAGAAAAGCTGCCGCCGAGTTTGCAAAATTGGGTTTCACGATACTAACAGGGGGTGGGCCAGGCTTAATGGAGGCCGCAAATAGAGGGGCGAAAGATGTTTATGGCCGATCCGTAGGATGTAATATACAACTCCCTCGCGAACAAGAAACGAATTCATACCTCGATAAATGGGTTTACATCCGGCACTTTTTTGTACGAAAAGTTTTGTTAGTCAAATATTCCTTTGCATTTGTGGTGATGCCTGGTGGCTATGGTACACTCGACGAATTTTTTGAGTCATTAACATTAATACAAACTAAAACGATCCATAATTTTCCAATTATAATATTTGGTAAAGCATATCATCAAGAGCTGCTTAAGCATATCGAACAAATGGAAAAGGACGGGACAATCTCAGTTTCGGATACTCAATTGTTTCTGATCACAGATGATATTAAGCAAGCTGTTGACTGGATTAAAGAAAGAAGTATTAAGCAGTATAAACTACATCCGGAACGAAAAATAGAGCCATTTAAATGGCTGTTTGAAAACCATTAAAGGATAGTTTTAACCGCTTTTAGTCATTGTGAAATTTTAAAATATTGTCATGAAAAAGATCCTAATTCCAACCGATTTCTCAGTTCCAGCCGAAAATGCGGCTAAGTACGGAGTTGAACTTGCAAAATCCCTAAAAGCTGATGTATGGCTATGTAATGCCTATAAGGTGCCTGCAGAAGCCCCGATGGCTGCCCAGGTAGTCTGGCCGTTAATGGATGCCTATACTTTAAAAGAAGAAGTAACTACTGATTTGGATAGATTAGTTAAAAAACTATCGGATCCAAATTGTTCGGTAGATGAAAGCGCTTATTGTCCCCAAATCTTCTATGAAAGTGGCGTTGGAGAGGTATGTGATGTCGTTGCTGCATTGGTTAAAGAGAAAAAGATCGATTTAGTCGTTATGGGCATCGCAGGTGCAAGCGGACTAGTTCAGTTTGTTTTGGGAAGTAATACAAAGGAAATAATTGAAAAATCAGATTTCCCAATATTATTGATCCCGTATGAAGCGAGCTACAAAAAAATACAAAAAATTGGTTTTGCTACAAACTTAGGTAATGATGATCTCGAGGCACTTCAGGCTTTGGTCCATTTTGCTGCACCTTTAGATGCTGAAATTGTTCTCATTCATATCAGCACTAAAAATGTAAACTTCACTGAAGAATTTTCTCATAAAAAAAACGAGTATCTCAATGAGGTCGTTTCAAAAATTAAATATTCCAAAATTAGATTTGAATACTTATGGTATAATGACGTTGATAATGGATTGGATTGGATGGCTTCACAAATGGATTTTGATATATTGTCAATAGCTCATAAAAGTCATCATATCCTTGCGAAAATTTTTAAAGGTAGTCATACTCAGAAACTTTCAAGACATACTAAAATCCCAATGTTGGTATTTCCGCCAAGCGAGCACATTGTTTGGCTGTAACAAAAATTATTAGCACGCTCTATTAAAATAACCTGAAAATGGAAAATTACATTAAAAAATTTAGCGAGATCGGCATTCACGACATTGCTGAAGTTGGTGGTAAAAACGCATCATTGGGGGAAATGTTCACACATTTAACGCCCAAGGGAATTTTGATACCAAAGGGTTTTGCCGTAACTGCAGCCGCTTATAGACATTTTATCTATTGCAATGATCTGGCTCTTCCATTGGCTAAACTTATGCAGCAATTAAATAAAAATGATTATAGTAATCTACCGGAAATAGGGAAAGAAGCGAGAAAATTGATCCTATCAGGCCGCTTAACCAATGAAATTGGAATGGATATTATAAGTGCGTATGAAAACATGTTTAGTGATGGAAACCAGGAAGTCGCAGTTCGTAGCAGTGCCACGGCAGAAGATTTGCCGGAGGCAAGTTTCGCTGGTCAGCACGAATCCTATCTAAATATAAAAGGAAATCATGCGCTATTGTATGCCGTTAGGCAGTGTTATGCATCGCTGTATACCGATAGAGCCATCAAATATAGGGAAGATAAAGGCTTTGCCCACGACAAAGTTTTTCTTTCCGTAGGTGTACAGGAAATGATTAGATCGGATATTGGCTGCTCAGGGGTGGGATTCACATTAGAGCCTGAATCCGGCTTTAGGGATGTCATACATATTGCAGGTGTATGGGGCCTCGGCGAAAATATAGTTCAGGGTAGCGTTACTCCTGATGAATTTCTGGTATTTAAGCCCAGTTTGGAAAATGGATTTAAATCAATTTTACAGAAAAATCTTGGTCGAAAAGATAAAATGATGATTTATGCAGATGCCGAGGACGATGTAAATTCGGTAATTAATAAGGAGACACCGCTTGATATGCAGCGTAGATTTGTGCTGGAGGATAGGGAAGTTGAAAAGTTAGCCAACTGGGCATTGATTATTGAAAATCACTACCAGATGCCTATGGATTTTGAATGGGCAAAGGATGGAATTGGACATCAGTTATATATACTTCAGGCCAGGCCCGAAACTGTGCATGGTAAACAAAAATCACTAAGCCTAAATGCTTATCGCCTGAAAGAGAAAGGAGTGGTACTGGCTAAGGGAGAAGCGATAGGTAGCAAGATTATTTCCGGACCCGCCAGATATCTGAATACACCAGCAGATGCCCATAAGTTAGCTGAAGGAGATATTTTAGTCACAGATACAACAAGTCCGGATTGGGATCCTATTCTAAAAAAGGTGGCCGGTATTGTGACTAATAGGGGTGGCAGAACAAGTCACGCCGCAATTATTGCAAGGGAACTAGGGGTACCTGCAATTGTAGGCACAACTTCTGCAACTTTAGATATTTTTGATGGTGAGCTGATTACTTTAGTTTGTTCCGAAGGTAAAATAGGCCATGTTTATAAAGGTAAATTGGACTGGGAAAAAACGAGTACTATAATCGCAGATATTAAGCTCCCGGTTAGACCCAAAGCGCAATTAATTATTGCCGATCCGGAAAAGGCTTTTGAGTTATCTTTTTATCCCAATCATGGCGTCGGTTTGCTAAGGCTGGAATTTATGATCAGCAATTCCGTAAAAATTCATCCCATGGCGCTGTTGAAATTTGACAAGGTTAAGGATGAAAAAGAGCGCGCTCAAATAGAAGAAATTACGAGTGATTATCCAGATAAAAGAACTTATTTCATTGACAAGTTGTCAAAAGGTGTGGCAACTATAGCAGCAGCCTTTTATCCTAAGGAAGTTATCGTTCGAATGAGTGATTTTAAATCAAATGAATATGCAGGATTGGTTGGTGGTAAGTCTTTTGAGCCCGAGGAAGAAAATCCTATGATTGGTTTCAGAGGAGCATCGAGATATTATCATGAGCGTTATAAAGAAGGGTTCCAGCTAGAATGTGAAGCAATGAAAGTGGTCAGAAATGAGATGGGGCTTAGCAATGTTAAATTGATGATACCATTTTGCAGAACAGTTGAGGAAGGTAAAAAAGTAATCGAGTTGATGAAAACATTCGGATTAACCCAGGGAGATAAGCAGCTGGAAATATTTGTTATGGCAGAGATACCAAGTAATGTACTCCTGGCCGAAGAATTTGCCAAGGTTTTTGATGGTTTCTCGATTGGCTCTAATGATCTTACCCAATTAACTTTGGGGATTGATCGCGACTCGGCCTTAGTTGCTGATCTTTTTGACGAACAAAATGCAGCCAGCAAAATGCTCATCCTGCAAATGATTCAGAAGGCAAAAGCATTGGGTAAGAAAATAGGGCTTTGCGGACAGGCGCCAAGTGATTCGGAAACCTTTACTAATTTGCTGGTCGATGCGGGAATTGATAGTATTTCATTTAATGCTGATGCCTTATTGCAAGGGATAGCAAATATGAATAAAGCCCTTTCCAGATAATTGGTTTTAATTTTTCATGCCAACAATTCTGTTTAGGTCTTTGAGTTCAATGATATTGCCGTTTTTTTCAATTAAACCCTCATCTTTAAAATCAGACAAGGTTCTGCTAATGGTTTCAATGGCAACTCCTGCTAAAGCTGCAAGTTCCTCTCTTGAAATGTTGATCATGCCCTGGGTGGCGGATTTTTTACTCAATCGAATCAAAACCTGGGAAATGCGTTTACGAACCGATAGGTATGCCAATTCAACAAGTTGCTCTTCTTTTTCGTGTATGTCTTTTGAAAGGATGCGGATAAACTGGCGACTTATTTCAGGGTATTTGTTCAGTAAGGGAATAATGAGGTTTTTGGGTAATAAACAAACCGAACTGTCCTCAATTGCTTCGGCAGTTTCTGTAAAAATTTCATCCAATAATAGGGCATCTAAGCCAATATAGTCGTCAGCTTTGTATAATCCGGTAATAAAAGGTCGACCACCCTGGGCCTGTTTTACCGTTTTTATGCAGCCATCAATTACGATATATAGTCCTTGCGGACTGTCGCCGTCGTAATACAAGATTTGTTTTTTTTTGAGCTGTTTAATTTTGCGTCCAGTAGTCAGGGCTCTAAGTTCTTTGATTCCATTTTCACTCTGGTTTCCGACTGTGAGATTTTCAATGCTTTGAA
This sequence comes from Pedobacter sp. ok626, assembly GCF_900100435.1. GTDB lineage: Bacteria > Bacteroidota > Bacteroidia > Sphingobacteriales > Sphingobacteriaceae > Pedobacter. The sequence continues at coordinate 160,499 of NZ_FNEX01000001.1, forward strand.
ATATGGTGCTATAATATTTTTTCTGCCTTTGGCATTTATTGATCCTGGCTTCAATTGCCTGAAGTAATTCTACATCATTAAATGGTTTAATAAGGAAATCATCGGCGCCCATTTCCATCGCCTTTCTAAAATCTGAGTGTTCGGTCTTCGCGGTTAGAAAAATAAAAGGAATTTCGGCCGTACTGATATTTTTTCCAAGCAAATACAAAACTCCATAACCATCAAGATCGGGCATCATAATATCGCACAATATGAGATCCGGTCGATGAAGAATTGCCATTTCAACTCCAGTTCTGCCATTCTCAGATTGAAATACGTTGTAGCCAGAAAGCTCAAGAATTTCCGAACAATTTTCACGGATATCTACACTGTCCTCAATAATTAAAATACTTTTCATTTTTGATTAGATCATATGAGTATGTTTGATTTACAATATAGGGAAGATTTTTATAACAAGTTAGTTGATTTATTGTTTGTTATTAAGTAAATAGATATGAAAACAGGCTCCATACAAGGTTTAAATAGTTCAGAAGTCATCCTTGCCAGGCAGAAATACGGAAGTAATTTATTAAATCATAAAAAGGAGAGCGGCTTCTTGCAAGGAGCAAAAGGATTGATTAAAGAGCCAATGGTGGTGATGTTGCTTGTTGCTACAGCTATTTATTTTATAAATGGCAATATTGGCGACGGGATTTTTATGGGGACTGCCATCATCTTGGTCTCGGTCATTTCCTTATATCAGGATTCCAGAAGCAGAAATGCGCTTGCTCAACTCAAAAAACTGACAGCCCCCGATTGTAAAGTGATTAGAGAGGGCCATACTATTCAGCTAAAAAGCGAAGAACTTGTGGTTGGCGATAGCCTAATCGTTGAGGAGGGGACCTTTATCGTCGCTGATGGAGTGATTGAGCAGTCCAACGATTTTTCTGTGAATGAATCTATATTAACCGGCGAATCATTACCTGTTTATAAAGATCGTACGCTGGCCGATAATCAAATTTACGCAGGTACAACAGTAGCAAGTGGCTTAGCGATTGCAACTGTTACGGCAATAGGAAATGAGACAAAACTAGGGAAAGTAGGTAAAAGTCTTGAAAGTATCCAAGAGGAGCAAACACCATTAGAGTCACAAATCAATGATTTTGTGAAGAAAATGGTAATTGTAGGCAGTATTATTTTTCTAATTGTATGGGGCATCAATTTTTATAATTCCGGTCATGCTTTAGATAGCCTGATGAAAGCCCTTACCATTGCGATGAGTATTTTACCCGAGGAGATTCCTGTAGCCTTTACCACATTTATGGCCCTTGGGGCATGGCGGTTAATGAAAATGGGTGTTGTGGTGAAACAAATGAAAACGGTTGAAACCTTGGGTAGTGCTACAGTTATATGTACAGATAAAACCGGTACAATTACCGAAAATAAAATGGCCCTGGTTCGCCTTTATGATATGACCCTGTGTAAGCTCACAAATCCCGATACGGAAGAACTTGCTGAGACAGAAAAGGGGCTGATAGCAATTGCAATGTGGGCAAGTGAGCCAATACCATTTGATCCGATGGAAATGGCCTTGCATAAGGCTTATGCCGAATTTTTTCCCCTGGATGAAAGACCGCAGTATAAAATGAGACATGAGTATCCTTTGGCTGGGAAACCACCGATGATGACGCATATCTTTCAGGACACAAATGGACACCGTATCATCGCTGCTAAGGGGGCGCCCGAAGCTTTATTGGCTGTTTCTGATTTAAAACCTGCCGATAAGGATCAAGTCGAAGCCGCTGTTAAAACCTTGGCCTCCGAAGGCTATCGGGTACTTGGAGTAGGGGAAGCAATTTTTGAGGGGGATAATTTTCCTGCAAAACAACAGGATTTTAGGTTTGTATTTAAGGGGCTGGTTGCTTTTTATGATCCCCCTAAAAAAAATATTTCATCAGTATTCGAGGATTTCTATAAGGCAGGAATTGAAGTGAAGATTGTGACGGGTGACAATGCCATAACAACTTCGGCAATTGCAAGGCAGATTGGTTTTAGGGGATACGAGAACAGCATTGCGGGTGATGAGTTGATGAAGCTTTCGGAGCAGGGATTACAACAAAGGGTTAACCATGATTCTATTTTTACCAGAATGTTTCCCGAAGCGAAGCTAAAAATCATCGATGCATTGAAAGCCAACAACGAGATTGTGGCCATGATAGGAGATGGTGTAAATGATGGCCCAGCATTAAAAGCAGCGCATATCGGTATTGCAATGGGTAAAAAAGGGACTGAAATCGCAAAACAGGCAGCATCCTTGGTGCTGGTTGCCGATGACCTGGAAAAAATGGTCGTTGCCGTTGCTATGGGCCGGAGGATTTATGCCAATCTTAAAAAGGCTATACAGTACATCATATCTATTCATATTCCTATTATATTGACTGTATTTGTCCCCTTAGCCCTAGGCTGGATATATCCCAATATATTTTCTCCGGTGCATATTATATTTTTAGAACTGATTATGGGACCAACTTGTTCGATAATTTATGAGAATGAACCTATGGAGAAGAATGCGATGTTGCAAAAGCCACGGCCATTTAGCAGTACGTTTTTTAACTGGAAAGAATTGGTTACCAGTGTCGTTCAGGGTTTGGTTATCGCAATCGCTGCGATGATTGCTTATCAGTATGCCGTTGGCAGCAATTTTGGAGAATCAATAACAAGAACGATGGTTTTTACGGTTTTGATTACGGCCAATATATTTTTAACATTGGTTAACAGGTCATTCTACTATAGTCTATTGAATACTTTGAAATACAAGAACAATTTGGTTTTGGGAATTATAGCCCTAACGATTACTGCTTGCGGATCACTGATCTACATTAAACCATTGGCCGCCTTCTTTCAATTTGAGGCATTGACATTAAGGCAGTTGGGAATTGCCATAGGCATTGGTTTTATCAGCGTGATTTGGTACGAGCTGGTTAAATGGAAGAAGCGTTTTTCGAAATGATGCTGTACAAGAGGTTTACATCCTTTAAATGACATAGTTCCGTACCAGGGTTCATCGTTGCTGCCGACCCACAAGCTACGCCATATTGAGCGGATGCGATCAGATTTTTTTTACGAGCCAGGCTAAGTACAATGCCGGCCAGCATACTGTCGCCGGCCCCCACAGTGCTTTGGACCCTCACATTGGGTACGGTAATTTTAAATGTGGTATCCTTTGTAACCAGTATGGCACCTTCGGGCCCCAAGGAAGTAATTACAATTTCGCATTTAAACTTCCGGATTACTTCTTTGGAAGCATCGGCCACCTGATCAATGCTAAGGAAATCTTTGTTGACTAATGATGCCAGTTCTTTTAAATTAGGTTTGATTAAATAAACGCCAGCTTCAACTGCCCGCCTTAATGGCTCAGCAGAAGTATCAACGATTAATCTGGCATTTTTTGATCTGGCTATTTCTGAGATTTTCCCAAATATATCTGGTGGTACACCTGATTGTAAACTGCCACTTGCCACGATATAAGCTACATCTTTAATCTGTTCTATTGCTGTTAAACATTTTTGCCATTCCCTGGGATAGACTTTCTCTCCTGGCATCCCAAAACGGTACTGCAAATTGCTTTGCATTTCTTTTATAACCACGTTTTCTCTGGTACTTCCCCTGGTTTTGATCGGCAGGATATCAAGGCCTTCTGCACTAATTAATTTTGTGAAAATTCTTCCTGTATAACCGCCGGCCAGATAGATTGCAGTGCTACTCCCTTCAAGTCTTCTGATTGCCCTCGAAACATTAATCCCACCACCACCGGGCTCGTAGGTTGGTATAGTGCAGTTTAGCTTCTTCTCCGGTATCAATAGAGGAACAGAGGCGCTCTTATCAATAGCAGGGTTAAATGTCAGTGTTATAATCTTATCCCGCATAATAACAATTTGAACAATATAGCATTAGGTAAAAATCGGTATTATCAGGCATTCTTTATATGATAGCGCACATTCATATTTGTGTTCTTAATCATTATCTGGCATGTTCATCGTCATTGTAGTAATGAAGATATTGTATCAATTTTATATCAGTTTAAATATGCTGGAAATGAATCAAGTAATCTTACAATCGCTTGGAGCTGCGGAGACAGTAACAGGTTCAAAACATTTACTAAAAACGCCTGAATTGACTATTCTGATAGATTGTGGGCTGTTTCAGGGAATCAAATCTTTAAGGGAGCAAAACTGGTTCCCACTAAATATTTCCGCTAATGAAATTGATTTGATCATTTTAACCCATGCTCATCTAGACCATTGCGGCTATATCCCTTTGTTGGTAAAGAAAGGATTTAAAGGGAAAATCTACATGACTAAGCCAACCGCTGCACTTGTCCAACTGATTTTATTGGATAGCGCCAAACTACAGGAAGAAGATGCCGAGCGTGCAAATAAACATCACTATAGTAAACATCATCCAGCTAAGCCGCTTTATACAATTGAAGATGCCGAAGCTTGTTTTAAATATTTTTATGTCCAGGATTGTGATATTTTTATTCGGCTAAGCGATCATATTCACTTTAGGTTTAAACTCTGTGGGCATATTTTGGGAGCCTGCTCCGTAGAATTGACCTGTTTTGAGAAAGTTATCATTTTTTCTGGTGACATAGGGAGACCGCAGAGTGCTATTTTAAATCCTCCGGATTATTTTACTTCGGCAGATTATATAGTGATGGAGTCAACCTATGGCGATAGACTTCATCCTGATACTGATCCATATGATGAGTTAGCAGATCTGATAAACGAAACGATACGTCGGCGAGGCAATATTCTTATCCCAAGCTTTGCTGTCGGTCGTGCCCAGGAGTTGATTTATATGTTGAATCTGTTAAAGCAACAAGGTAAGATACCATTAAACCTTCCCATCATTATGGATAGCCCAATGGCCGCTGCAGCAACAAAAATATCGCTGCAGTATGCAGATGAATATACTAAGGTAAGCCAAAGGGAATTTCAAGAGATTAGCGATCACATCATCATCAATCAGGATTATAACAATACGATTGGGTTTATTAAAGATAAGAAAAGCAAAATTGTTATTGCTGCAAGTGGAATGCTAACTGGGGGCCGCGTACTGGAATACCTAAAACATTATGTAGGAGATAATAAGAACACCATTTTAATGATTGGTTTTCAGGCCGAAGGTACAAGGGGACGGGCATTGCTCAATAACACACATGAAGTTAAAATTCATGGGCAATATTATGCGGTAAATGCGAAGGTTACCGAAATACAATACTTGTCGGCTCATGCTGATCAGGCCGAATTATTAGACTGGATTAAGAAATTTGAACCTGCTCCCAAATCAATCTTCCTGGTTCACGGAGAGCCTTGTGCACAGGAGTCCTTTAGAGTTAAGGTTCAAACAGCATTACACCTACCAGTTAAAATAATGAAGCAAAATCAGGATGTGTTGCTATTTACCTGCGATTATGAAATTGTATCGCCCACGCCAGTAAAATCAAATCATTAATTCCATTTTAAGGATTTGCAGGCTTTTGTTCATTGTATATTTTTTTGGAATTCCGGTAGGGAGCTCTGTGTTGATGATTTCTTGAGGACTTAAGTGCTCGAGGAACATCATTAGCGCTCTTAAACTGTTTCCATGTGCGACAACCAATACCGTTTTACCTTCCATTAATTGGGGGACAATCGATTTATGATAATAGGGTAATACCCTTTCGGCAGTATCTTTGAGGCTTTCTCCACCTGGGGGAGCAATATCGTAGGATCGTCGCCAGATCATAACCTGATCCAAACCATATTTTAAAGCAGTATCCGACTTATTTAATCCTTCGAGGCTTCCATAGCATCTTTCGTTTAGCAATTTATTCTTAACTACAGGGATGTTTTCAATCCCGCATACTTTTAAGATGATGTTCAATGTATGCTGAGCCCTTTTAAGCGTAGAAGTAAACGCAATGTCTATTTTCTCGTTTTTTAGTAGCTTTCCCGCATGTAACGCTTCCTCTTCTCCAGTTTTGGTAATATCAATATCTTTCCAACCAGTAAAGCGGTTCTCTAAGTTCCACAAGGATTGTCCATGTCTGAGCAGGATTAATGTAGCGTATTTTTCACCCATGGGGTTAATTTAGAAAGGCTGCCGGCTCGGTGGGGGGTAAGACAAGTAAAGGTAGGGAGAGTTGTTTTGCTACCTTTTGGGTCTGACTACCCTTCAGGATTTCATTAATGAAATTGCGGTTTTTATGTACAATAGCAAGCCATCCATGCTGCTCATTTTCAGCACAGAGTTCTTCAAGGCCGTCGGCAACAGATTTGTTCAAAAGTGATTTACAAGAAATCTTTTGGTTGCCCAGGTTGTTGGAAAGTTGCGTGATGAATTGATCCTGTTGCTGTTTAATTTCTAAGGGTTCAATACGCTTTTTATTGATGATGTGCATGAGGGTTAATTCTAGATTTAATGGCTGTATTAATTTTATGAGTTTATCAGCTGCTCCAAGTTCTTCCGCACTAAAATCTGTTGCAAAGGCAACCCAGGATATTTTGTGGATCTGAATTTTTGGTGGAACCAATAGCAGTGGAATAGTGGCAGAGTCGATCAGGTATCTGGTATGGTTTCCAAGTAGTAAATGCTTCAAACCACTACTCGCGTGTGTACCTATGATAATTAAATCTATTTTTCTCTGATTGATGATGAGATTAATAACATTAGTGACAATGCCAGTTTCACAAATACAAGTTATTGGCGGGCGAAAGCCAGTTGAATGGTCATGAGCTTCTAAGCTTTTCTTCATATCCTCTAATGCCTCCATCGTATCGTTTTCGATTGAGCCATAATCCTTAGGTGGCCATAGCACGACTTCATATTGTGGGATTTCAGCAGGTATATTGATTACATTACAAAAAATAACTTTTGCTTCCAGTAGTTTAGCTACTTCATATCCATACTTAACCGCATGATTGCCGGTTGATGAAAAATCTGTTAGACAGAGAATAGTTTTCATGACTTAGATCTTTATCTTTATTTCTTTACTGTACAAATGTTTGTAGGGCATTTGTAAATTTCAAGGAAATAAATCAATTATGAAATGATGCCTGTCACGGAAGAGGATGATTGACAACATGATTGTAATTACTACATTAATATTTCATAACCTTTCCATAATTAATGAGTTATTAGTGAATTCTTAGGATGCAACCAGCCCATGAATAACCTACTCCAAAGCCTGCGAGCAAAACGTTTCCCATTAGTTTGTCTTCTTTTTTTGCTTCAGTTAAAGCTATAGGAATAGTTGATGAAACCGTATTTCCACAATCCTCTAAAAAGTAGTAGAACTTTTCTTCTTCAATTTGTATTTTCTTCCGAAGATGATTGAGCATATACTTATTGGCCTGGTGAAAAATGTATAAATTGATAGCATCAGGCTGAAGGTTATTTTTAGACAATACGTTTTTTATTAATTCAGGAACCGCAGCCGAAGTAAAACTAAAAATCTCAGCACCGTTCATGTACAGTTTAGCTGGGTTGGTAACATTCCCAAATTCGTCCAGAACATCTTCTTCCTGTATACTAATACCCGGGTATTTTGCACCACCTTTTTTGATCATTAGGTTTTCAGCACCTCTACCATCAGTACCCAGATCAAAATCACCTATTTCAGCAAACCCGTCATTTAGCGTTATTAAAGTAGCCGAAGCAGCATCTCCAAATATTGTCCTATTGCTCTTATCCTGTGGATGAATAAATTTAGTGTAGATTTCTGCAGTGATCAATAAGATGTTAGTCGCAATGTTACCATAAATCAAACCCTTTGCAAGGCCTAAGCCATATACAAATCCCGAACAGCCTAAATTAAAATCTAAAGCGCCGCAAGAAGTTGGAGTCCCTAATCTATTTTGGACAATACAAGCTGTTGTCGGCAAGAAGTAATCTGGACTTTGCGTACATAAAAGGATAAAATCGATATGCTTTCGATCGATCTGATGTTCTTCAAATAATTTTTCAGCGACCTTAACAGCCATATCCGACGAAAATTCATCATCACCGGAAATGTGACGATTATAAATTCCAGTTTTGCCCGAGATTCTATCTATCGACCATTCCGGGAAAAGCTCGTTTATTTCAGGATTGGCCAAAACCTTTTCCGGTAAATAATAGGATATGGCTTTAATTTTTGCTTTCATCATAAACCCTCAAGATTAAACTCGCATCCCTATAATTTTGATTTTATAATTCTATATATATCGGCTAATGTGGTCGACTTTCCCAAATCTTCTGCTGTTAAACTAACACCATATTGCTCATCTGACATGGCCATAACTGATAAAGCGGTTAAGGAGCTCCATTCATCCAGATCTCTAAATTTAGTATTGAACTCAATCAATTCGGGGTCAGTTTCATCAAATTGCTTTGAAAAATTGATGATAAATTTTTGCTCTTCCATAAAAATTAATTTTAGTATTTATAATAGATTAAATAGGATCATGAAACTTTACAGGTCTTGCAGGAACGCCAACAGCGGTACAGTTTGCCGGTAATGATTTATATACCACAGCTCCTGCGCCAATAACTGTCCCTTCCCCAATCTCTAAATGATTGATAATTTTTGCTCCAGTACCAACGTATACGCCGTCACGAATATTCACTTCTCCCGAAATATTAACTGAGGGCATAAAAGAGCAATAATCGCCAATAGTCGTATTATGCCCCACGGTACATCCCAAATTAAATATCACATGTTTGCCAATTTTTATATTTACAGTTATCATATTTCCGGCGCATAGGACACAACCTTCCCCGAGCGAAACCTGATCTTGGCCAATTTGCACATTGGGATGAATCAATATGGGATAAACAATTAAGGGATTACTTATTCTATCTAATACTTCTCTTTTTAAAACAGGTAAAGCTATAGCTACAACAGTATTTAATTTAGTTGAAACATTATTTAAAGCTTCAATTTCTCCTAAAACAGGGTAGCCGTTCACTAAGGTTGAAGCTGGAATAACATCGTCATAATATCCCAAAAGATTGTATTTCTGCTCTACACTATTGATTTGATCAATCAGCATTTTAACTTCCCGTCCAAAGCCACCAGCACAAATTATCGCAATGTCTTCCATCTTTTTATTCTCAATTCTTTCTTCGAGATCGAGATCGGATTCGAACCGTGTTAGAGATTTTGCCGATCCCTGCCTCACCACTCAGCCACTCGATCTTTCTCCAGCGTATCTCGCCGTAGATTCCAGCCTATTAATTTTTTAGAAGAGCCTAATGGTAACAGAGGGATTGAAAAATGGTTTGTAGAAATAAAATTTATGACAAAGTATTTTTCGATTATAAGTATAAGGGAGACAGTGTCCCGACCCTCGATGTTGAGCTAAATTTGATTTAGATCAATACTGAATTGACTAAAGATAACTCAGAACGTTTCAAGTCATCGTATCTTTAATCAAACATCATCAAGTTTTTAATTAAATTATGTTTGAACTACCTTATTTAGAGATTTATGCTGAAATCTTCGAGAAGAGACTTAAAAATAGAACTCTGGAAAGCATGGACATTCCGCAGGAGAAATGTGGAAATGTTTCAAAAGCAGAACTAAGTGAACACCTGATTGGTAATGAATTGAAAAAGGTTTGGCGGGAAGGCTTGTCTTTGTGGTTTCAATTCGATAGTTATGCTGTCCTGGAAATGACCTTCTTACCTTCTGCGGAGCTGAAGGTGTTAGAGCAGGGACAGGAAGCTGAAGTTGATTCTGGGGTATTCAATCTTTATTTTAGCGGGGGACAGACGCTTAGCATTAAGGATGCTAATGAATTGAATATATTTCGTTTGAGCGCTATTCATTCAGATGCTCCGGATGTATTTAGTAGGGAGATGACACTCGAATACTTAATCAATCTATTTGCTGATAGAGATGAAGAAATTAAACATGTATTGATGAATCAAAGTTTGATTAGAGGAATAGAGGAGTGCTTCGCTGATGAAATTCTCTGGTATGCAGAAATTTCTCCTTTTTCTATTGTCAATAAAATCCCTGCAGACAGGATGAAAATCCTTCATAGGACAATTAAGTATGTTTTTTTAGATGCCATCAAACAAATAAAAAGAATCAATTTTTTGAAATTGGATAAAATGGATGTTGATTTATTGATGATTCACAATCCCGACAAAATTTCTAGTCCGACCGGAAAGCCTATAAAAGTGGAAATACAGGATGGGATAACCACTTATTATACGGACGAACAAACACTTTATGTTTAAAAGCCTGGCAATTTTATCGTATCCTTGTAACCTTTATGGAGCATAATTTTACGGCAATTGATTTTGAAACTGCCCATGGTAAACGTTGGAGTATTTGTCAAGTTGGTTTGGTACGTGTTGAAAATGGGATAATTAAAGAGACCATTAACCGACTAGTTTGTCCACCCGATAACTTCTATTTTTATAGGAACATTGAAGTTCATGGTATTACACCGGAACGAACCCGCAGATCTCCTGATTTTTCAAGCGTTTGGACAGAAATTTCTCACTTTATTCAGGGACAAGTTGTAGTAGCTCACAATGGTGCTTTCGATTTCAGTTGTCTGTCTCAAACTTTAGATTATTATCAGATTGAACAACCAGTGTATAATAAACAATGTACCTATAAAATTTATGGGCAAAAATTGGCCTCTTTGTGCCAAGAGTACAGGATTCCGCTAAATCATCACGATGCGTTGAGCGATGCGCTGGCCTGCGCAGAGTTGTATAAAAGGCATTTGAATAAGTAAAATATAGATTTAAATCCTATTTTTACCACTTACACACATAAGGGGTTGTATACCGGTTAATGAAAACGTATGCTGATTTTACTGATGCTGAATTGGTTGTTCTTATCAAGAATAAGGACCATGCTGCGTTTACAGAAATTTATAACCGGTATTCGGTTTTGATGTTTTATAAAGTAAATCAAATGTTGAGGGATGAAGAGGTCTCGAAAGATCTGATACAAGACCTATTCGTTGGCCTTTGGGATAAATCAGCATTGATTCAAGAAAACAACAACCTGTCCGGCTATCTTTATATTGGGGCCAGAAATAGGGTGCTGAAATTTATACAACGAAATAAGCTTCAGAATGATCACTTAACTGCTTTAGCAGTATATGCCTCAGAACTGAGTATGGAAACCATACAGGACATCGATGAGCGCGAGTTAAAACTGATTGTACAGCGGGAGATTGATAACCTGCCCCCAAAAATGAAGCTGATATTTGAAATGAGTCGTAAGGACGACCTTTCTCATGCCGAAATAGCGGAAAAGCTTGGGCTTTCAGATCAAACCGTAAAAAAGCAAGTCAATAATGCTTTAAAAATACTCCGTACAAAACTATCTGCCTATGCACCTTTAGGGCTTATTATTCTGGAACTCTCTAAAAAAGGATAAAATAATCTTACTGAAAATCAGATGGTTGTGTTGTTTTTTGCTTTTTATTCTTTTTTATCTACGCCCTAACTCATTTTCGTCGCTATTACTTATAAACCCGCATATAGCGATCAGCAGAAATGAACAAGGAAGCGTCAAGAGAATTGATTAAAAAATACAATGAAGGGAAGGCTTCAGTGGAAGAGATCCGCCTGGTTGAAAACTGGTTTGTTCATCAATCTAACATTTATCAGCAAGATCCACAGGATTTAGATTACCTAAAGGTAAAACAGCAGATGTGGATCAATATTGCTGCCAAGGTTGTACCTGCCGCACCTGTGCGTAAACCGATCTGGAGTTTTAATATCGCTGCTGCCGCTGCTGTAGCACTCATTTCTATAGCCGCAGTATTCTTTTATGTAAACCATAAATATGCTGATGCCCCTCAAATTGTTCAAAATGACATCAATCCAGGCAAAAATAAAGCAATACTGACATTGGCCGATGGCCGAAAAATAAGTTTAACCGATGCTGTTAATGGCCAGTTAGCCAGTGATGCCGGGGTAACGATCAGTAAAACTGCAGATGGGCAGCTGATCTATCAAGCTGCAGCCAGTACTTCAAACAAGAGTAGTACAGCTTACAATACTGTTGAGGCTCCTCGTGGTGGCCAGTGGCAAGTAGTTTTGCCCGATGGCTCTAAAGTATTCTTAAATGCTTTATCCAGCTTAAAATATCCTGTTAGCTTTTCTGCTAAAGAAAGAAAAGTAGAATTAAAGGGAGAAGCCTATTTTGAAATTTCTCATAATAAAAAATCACCATTTAAGGTAGTTGCGAAAGGGCAGACTGTTGAAGTGCTGGGGACTCATTTTAACATTATGGCCTATCCAGACGAGCAGCTAATTAAAACTACTTTGTTAACAGGAAGCGTAAAGGTATCAGCTGAAAAGGAATCTTTAACCTTAAAACCTGGAGAACAGGCGCAGGTATCACCAAGGGATATGAAATTGATCCAAAACGTCGATCTGGAAGATGTAATGGCTTGGAAAAAAGGTTATTTCAAATTCAGTGAAAATCTGGAATCGGTTATGGCTAAGGTTTCCAGGTGGTACGATGTAGATGTAAGCTATGAGGGCCAACCAGATCCCGAGTTTAAATATAAGGGCGAAATTTCCAGAAATAAAAACCTCTCCGAGGTCTTAAATATGCTCGAATACACAGGAAACCTGCACTTTAAAGTTGAAGGAAGGAGGGTTATCGTAAAGAAATAGACACCATTAAGCTGCGTAATCCTTAAAAAAAAGAGGCCAGAAGTGCTGAAACACTCCTGACCGATGTCGGAATACGTTCATAAAAATTTGAGATCCTATCAACTAAACCAGACAAACAAACTTAGCAAATATTGCCCGTTAAAGCAATATTATGGTTTCATCGGCCGCTAAGACTTTGTCGTAAACAAGATGAAATGTATAAGAAATATACGAACAGACTCGTGCCAAACAGGTACGTGAAAAAACTTTTGCTAATGATACGATTAACCACCGTAATTTTAATAGCTACTTTTATGCAGGTGAGTGCCAGCAGCTTCGGCCAGCGCATTACCCTGAATGCTAAAAATATGGCCCTGGAGGAGGTGCTGAAAGACATTCGTCAGCAAAGCGGCTATGATTTCCTTTCCAACGAGGGGCTCATCAGGTCGGGCAAGCGCATTTCAATCGCGGTAAAAAACGCTAAGATAGAAGATGTGCTGGAGCAGTGTTTCAAAGATCAGCCGATCAGCTACAAGATTGAAAACAAAACCGTTTTACTGAAAGCAAAAACACCCTCCTTCCTGGATAAAATTGCTGATGTTTTTGCTGGTATTGATCTGTTTGGAGTTGTTGTTGATGCTCAAAACAACCCTTTGGCAGGTGCAACAGTAACCCTTAAAGACGGAAAGCGCAGTACAACAACTGGTGCCGGTGGACAATTCACGATGAAAAATATTCCTGAAGATGCGATTTTACAGATTTCCTTCATGGGATACGTCACCAAAGAGGTGAAAGCAAATTCCAACCTTCTGGGCTTGAAATTGGAGTTAAGTACTTCAAAACTGGATGAAGTGCAGGTAATGGCTTACGGAAAAACCAGCAAACGCTTGTCGACCGGGAATATTGTCACCGTTTCTGCTGCTGATATCGAGAAGCAGCCTGTACAAAACCCTTTAATGGCCTTGCAGGGCAGAGTGCCGGGATTGATCGTTTCACAGGTTAGCGGATATGCAGGCAGTCCAGTAAAAATTGAAATCAGGGGACGTCAGTCCATCAGCGCTGATTTTGTTTCAGATCCACTGTACATTATCGATGGTGTCCCAATGAACAATCTGGAATTAACTAACATGTCCAGTTATGATCGGGGGTCTTCAGGCGTAATTCAAAATGGATATTCTCCAAGTGGAGGCCAAAGTCCTTTTTATAACATCAATCCAAAGGATATAGAAAGCATGGAAGTCTTAAAAGATGCAGACGCTACGGCAATTTATGGTTCAAGAGGTGCCAGGGGGGTGATCCTGATCACCACCAAGAAAGGAAAGCCCGGGGCTACTAAATTTTCGGCGAATGTGGAACAGGGCTTCAGTACCGTAACACAACGCTGGAATATGCTCAATACCCAGCAATACCTGGAGGTGAGAAGAGCGGCTTTAAAAAATGACAACATCACACCTACAATATTTAATGCACCAGATTTGATGTTGTGGGATACCACCAAGTATACCGATTGGCAAAAAAAGCTTTGGGGCAAAGTAGGTAAACAGACCAATGCATCTGTAAACCTATCTGGTGGAGATACACAAACCCAGTTCACACTGAGCGGAAATTATGGAAAACAGACAGAGATCCTAAACAGTACGGGGGGGAACCAGCGGGGAGGCCTTTCATTCAATATAGGGCATAGCAATTTAAACAGGAAGCTTAAAGTTGGCTTGAGTGCGATGTATACCTATACATCCGTTCACAATACGATGACACCAAGTGTGGTTACCCTGGCGCCTAATGCGCCCGATATTTATAATGAAAATGGCTTGCTCAATTATGAGCCCTGGAGTAAGGCAGATATGAGCCTTAATTTCCCTTTTTCTGCACTAGAAATGCCATCTTCTTCAGATACACACTTCCTGACCAGCAGCCTGGACGTCAGTTATGCCATACTTAATAACTTGTCATTTTCAACCAAATTTGGTTACCAAAAAACGAGCAATGCCAATAAGGCCACTACGGCAATAACTGCCCAAGACCCTTCGTTAAACCCGAAAGGAGGACTATTTACAGGGACAAATAACAATTACAACCTGATTGTTGAGCCGCAGATCAATTATAATACAAAGCTGGGGCCAGGTCAACTGAGTGTTTTAGCAGGAGGAAGTTTTCAGAAAACAGCAACCAGCGGCTTCAGAACATTTGGATTTGGCTATGAAAGTGATGATCTTCTTGGCTCCATTTCGCTCGCTCCATTTACCGATACCAAGGAAGACCAGGGCTTTTACAAATACGCAGCTGTATTTGGCAGGATCAATTACAACATAGCAAACGGAAAATATATTTTTAGCCTGAACGGCCGGAGAGATGGTTCATCTCGTTTCGCACCAGGAACGCAGTTTGGTAATTTTGGTTCTGCTGCTGTCGCTTGGACCCTCTCTAGTGAGGAATGGTTTAAAAATATAGTTCCATCTTTTGTTAGTTTTATGAAGCTAAGAGGAAGTTATGGATTGACTGGTAGTGATGGCATTGGAGATTATCAGTATTTAACCAGGTGGACGAAAGGTCCGACAGGTTCTCCACTCTTACCAGACTATGATGGTAGTACACCTTTGGTGAGCACGCAAGCTGTAAATCAGCAATACAGATGGCAGGTAAATAAAAAACTGGAAGGAGGCTTAGAGATGGCCTTTTTGGAAGATAAACTTACCCTCGAAGCAGCACTTTATCGTGATCGATGCGGTAATCAGCTAACCAAATATCCTACACCAATATACACTGGATTCGATTTCGTATCTGCCAACTGGCCTGCATTGGTTGAGAATAGTGGCTGGGAGATTACGATTAATGCAAAAGTCATCCGCACCGATAAGATCAACTGGAGTGTCAGGTTTAATGGCTCACGTAATTTTAATAAATTGCTGGACTATCCCAATATAGAACACTCTCCTTATGCCGATAAGTACAAAGTAGGAGAAAGTTTGAACAATCTCTATCTTTTTCACTATACCGGTGTAGATCCGCTTACCGGTCGATACACTTTTGAAGATTATAACCGCGATGGTCGAGTGGATAACCGTAACACCAGTGCACCTGGTACAGGTTTAGACGACCGGTACGTTCGTTTAAACCTTACGCCTAGATTTAACGGTGGAATTGGTACTGATTTTAGTTATAGTAATTTTAGTGTCAGCTGTTTCTTTGATTTCAGGAACCAAATGGGAATGAAACCAGGCCTTAGCCCTGGTACGGGGATAGGCGGAATGCTGAATTTACCGAATGATGTGATTGGTAATTACTGGAAACAACCAGGTGACCTGGCAAAGTATCCAAAACCGACCACTTTACAAGATATTAATTTTGCTAATTATACCAATTCTGATGCGACATATGAGAACTGTTCATATATACGCTTATCTAATGTGGCTGTTTCTTATGCCTTTGATCAGAAGTTTGTTAAAAAGCTTGGAGCCGAATCTCTAAGCTTGAAGATGAATGCACAGAATATCTTTTTAATCAGTAGTTCTAAAGGGATGGATCCTGATATACAATTTGGAGCACTTCCACCGGCCAGAACCATTTTATTCGGTCTATCGTTAAATTTTTAATTGCTAAAGTGATGATAATTAAAAGAAATATAAATACCTATGGCTGTCTGATTGCTTTAGTGGTATTGTTTTGTTTTTCCTGCAAAAAGATGGTCGGCGTTCCTGATCCGGTTGATACCATAACGACAAGTAAAGTGTTTGCAACTGACGCCCAGGCAACTTCGGCCATGGCTGGAGTGTATTCTCAAATGATTAACCTGGGACTTGGAGGTGGAAATATTTATAGTGGTTTTGCCTGTGGCAGTAGTACCATGTATGGAGGTTCCTCTTCTGATGAATTTGTTTCGTATTCTCCTGATCCTAACCCGACCAGTTTAATTAAGGTAGAGAGTCATCCATTATGGACTTCGGCATATAAAGCAATTTATGGTGCCAATGATGTCATTGAAGGTATTGCAGCTTCAACAGCAGCCACACTTAAAGGCCCGACACGGATCAGGCTGACTGCTGAAGCTAAGTTTATAAGGGCTTTCTCTTACTTTTACCTGGTCAATTTTTTTGGCGACGTGCCGCTGGCACTTACCGTAGATTTTAATCAGACTGCTCGGATGAAACGTACCCCTAAAGCTGAAGTTTATGCACAAATGGTCAAAGACCTTGAAGATGCAAGGTCAGGTCTTGGTATTGATTTTTCCAGCTCAAAAACTAGTGACCGGATCCGCCCAAACAAATGGGCTGCCACAGCTTTGCTGGCCAGGGTTTATTTGTTTATGGGTGATTATCAAAATGCAGCAGCAATGGCTAGCGAAGTGATCGGTCAATCCAACTTGTTCCAGTTAAAAGATGACTTGAATGAGGTGTTTTTGAAGAATAGTACAGAAGCCATTTGGCAATTACAGCAAAGTGATCCAACAGGTACCGGAACGGGCACTACCACACCGGAGGGATATGGTTTTCTACCGAATTTTTTAACCACAGGAATAAGCAGTGTTCTGTTTTCTGACGAATTACTACAGGATTTTGAAAACAACGACAAACGAAAAATTGACTGGATACTTCGCGTCGTTAAGAATGGAAGGACGCTTTATTCGCCTTATAAATATAAAAAAGGGGTTAATAATATTTATGATCCACTAACTGAATATTACATGGTATTGAGACTGGCTGAACAATACCTGATCCGGGCCGAAGCTCGTGCTTTAGGTGCCGCTGGGCTGGGGCTTGCCATTGATGACCTCAACGTGATTCGTCACCGAGCTGGTGTGGATGACCTGTCAGCAACACTTTCCAAAGCTGAGGCGATTGCTGCGATTGAAAAGGAACGAAGAACGGAACTTTTTGCAGAATGGGGTCACCGCTGGCTTGACTTGAAAAGAACAGGACGGGCACATGATGTACTTTCGGTTCTTCAAAGGAAACAACCCTGGTTAGGGGATGAACAATTCCTGTATCCAATTCCAGATGCAGAGATCAGGGCAAACAATAACCTGAGCCAGAATCCAGGCTATTAACATTTAAATGAAAAGAACATGAGGAACTTTAAAATAAATACCCTGCTATTGAGTATGCTGCTTTCCATAGCATTTTTATCCTGTAAAAAAGAAGAACCATTACCAGCTACCTCTTCGTTAACCATTGCCAATGCTGTTGCAGGTAGCAAGCCGCTTGTCGTCAATTTAAATGAGGGCGCAAATCCTAGCTATTATCTATATCGCACGGCTAGTGCTTTGAAATATGGAGTGCTTGAAGGCGATGTTGGGAAGTTAAATGTAGAAAATCCCACACAAAGACTTCGTTTGTTTCAACTTCCAGACACTACTGCTACAAGTCAGCCCTTGTTTGATTTGAAACTTCAGATCGTTAAGGGAAGTATAAATTCTTTATTGCTAACAGGTACGGCTAATCACCCAGATTATTTACTGGATACTACAATACCGCCATATCACAATCAAGCAGACAGTACATTTGGCCTAAGATTTACCAACCTTTCTTACCAAAGCAAACCGGTTAATGTATACATGATCAGCAATGGAGAGCGAAAAGAGGTCGAAGGATTGATTTATAAAGGGATTACCGGGTATAAAAATTATGCTGCAATGGATAAAACAGGTACTTATACTTTTGAATTCAGGGATCAGGAAACACAACGGATACTTGCTGTTTATACACTGGAAGGTGCCGCTAAGGCAACCGAGAATTTATGGCGCTACAGGAATTTTACCCTGGCGCTGATAGGTATTCCAGATACTGTTGACCCGGAGCAAAAACAAAAAACATTCATGATCAACAACTATTAACATACCAATAGAAAGCGTGTAAAATCATCAGGTTGACGCATCAAATCAATCACCATTAAACAGGTGATCGGGGACGTTTTTGTCTAAAAAATCAAAAAATACCCGATCACCTGTACATCATAAAAACACCTAATTCAAAAAATATGGAACCAATTGTTCGTATCAGCGGACTGTCGCATCGTTACAGTACCAGCTGGGCTATCAGAGACATTAACATCGAAATTCCTCGCAGCGGGATTGTAGGCCTGCTAGGTTCTAATGGCGCTGGCAAATCTACCACCATGAGTATTCTATGCGGGGTATTGACACCAACAACGGGATCTGTGATCATCAACGGTATCGACCTCAGTAAAGAACCGGAACGCGCTAAGCAGGAAATTGGTTTTCTACCACAAACCCCGCCCTTGTACATGGATTTGACAGTGGATGAATACCTGGTGCATACCGCAATCTTGCGCTCGGTAGAGAGAAGTCAGCTGAAAAAAGCATTGGAAGAGGTAAAAGAGCGCTGTGGATTAACCCATATTAATAAAAGATTGATCAAGAACCTGTCCGGCGGCTATAAACAAAGGGTAGGCATCGCCCAGGCCATTATTCATCATCCCAAGTTGGTGGTATTTGATGAGCCGACCAATGGCCTTGATCCAAACCAGATTCTTGAAGTGCGTGCACTGATCAAGGACATTGCTGCGGAACGTGCAGTAATCCTTTCTACCCATATCCTGACCGAAGTACAGTACCTCTGCAAGGATATTGTGATGATTGAAAGCGGCAGGATCGTTTTTGCAGATACCATGGAGGCTTTCGACAACTATATCGCCCCACACAGTATGTTGGTAGTGATGGAGAATGCACCTCCGGTAGAAGCTTTAATGGCTATTGAAGGCATTGTAAGAATAGAAATACTGACTGAAAAGCAGTTACGCATCTATTTTAATGGTGATCGCAATATTTCTGAAACCATTGTTTTGGAAAGTGCAAAGCGAGGTTGGCGCTTGCGTGAACTAAATATGGAAAAGAATTCCCTAGATGAAACCTTTGCCCAACTGTCCCGGATCTCTAATTAAAGTATTATCACACACAATGAAAAAAATAATACAGATAGCCAGACTGGAACTCAGCCTGCTATTTTATTCCCCGATTGCCTGGTTACTCATCATGGTGCTCTTTGTGCAGATGGTGCTTACGTTTTGCCTAATGGTGGGGCAATTGCAACACCTGCAACATTTCGGTTTTGACCTTGATTTTTTAACCAACAGGTTCTTTACTGCTACAAATTCAGGTGTAGGTGGTATTTATGCCTTAATACTCAAAAGCCTGTACCTATATACACCCTTGATTACCATGGGTATCATCAGTAGGGAGATGAATAGCGGCAGCATTAAGTTATTGTACTCTTCCCCAGTAAAGTTAAGTGAGATCATTTTTGGAAAGTTTGTTTCCATGCTGGCTTTTAACCTGGTTATTATAGGTGTAATGGGGCTGTTTTTTATTTTTGGAGCCCTGTTTATTGAAAATTTTGACTATCCGCATCCCTTGGTCGCGATGTTTACCTGTTTCCTCTTGTTGAGTACTTATGCAGCCATCGGGATCTTTATGTCGAGCTTGACTACCTATCAGGTTGTAGCGGCCATTAGTACCTTTATGGTGCTTGGATCTTTAAATTACATTGGCAGTTTTGGACAGCGAATTGATTTTGTCCGTGACCTGACTTATAGCTTGGCTATTGGGAGTCGCACACATTTGATGATCAAGGGCTTACTGAATAGTCGAGATGTCGTTTACTACCTGGTTATTTCCGGAATGTTTTTGGCTTTCACCATTACCAGGCTCGATTTCGTAAGGCGTGCAAGACCATTTTTGCAACAGCTGAGCCGATACGGTTTGATTGTGATTGTGGGCCTCACATTAGCTTACCTCAGCTCCAGACAGCCCCTAATTGCCTATTATGATGCTACAGATACTAAAGTGAATACCATCGTTAAGGCAACCCAGAAAATACTAAAAGATATGGGGGATGAGCCTGTTGAAGTGACCGAATACATCAATGTCATGGATCATACTTACTCCAATGGTGACCCTGGACTACGGATTCTTGATATTGCGCGTTGGGAGGCTTATTTACGCTTTAAATCGAATATTAAGCTCAAATGGGTTTATTATTATGATAGTATCCCTGCTCCACAATTTTATGCAGCCAATCCCGGAAAAAGCTTAAAAACCCTGTTTAAGGAAAGGGTAAAAGCTTTAGAACTGGATACCAACGACTTTTTGGAACCTGAGCTGATCCGCAAGCAGGTAAACCTGAATGGAGAAAATGGACGTTTGGTGATGCAGGTCAAATACAAGAACAAAACCACTTTTCTAAGAACTTTCGATGATGGCGAATTCTGGCCGGGAGAACCCGAAACGGCTGCGGCGCTGAAGCGTTTGATTGTTACCCCAGCTAAACTTGTTTTTGCTACAGATGGCTATCAGCGAAGTGTAGATAAGGTGGGCGATCGCGATTATAAAATGTTCTTTAATATCAAGACTGCACGCTCTTCATTGATAAACCATGGATTTGATGTCGATAGTGTTGCTATAGAAAACCATGAAATACCAAGTGGCATTGCCTCGCTTATTATTGGTGATCCAAAGGTAGCCTATAGTTCGGCCGCATTAGCTAAAATCAGGAAATATGTTGCTGATGGCGGAAATCTTTTGATTGCGGGCGAGCCGGGCAAACAAGCCGTAGTTAATCCTTTACTGGACTCACTAGGTGTTAAAATGCTCGATGGAACACTTGTACAGCGTAGCAAAGATTATTCCTATAACCTGGTTACACCTAAGTTGACTAAAGCTTCTTTATCCATGTATTCAGGCTTAATTGGTCCTTATCAAAAGAAAGAGATCATATCGATGCCAGGTGTAGCTGCGTTAAGTTTTGACCCGAAATCGGATTTTAAAACCCAGGCCATCCTCAGCACCGATGCCAAATATAGCTGGATTAAAAAAGGATCTTTTGTACTGGATTCGGCTGCATTGGTTTTTGAAGCAAAAAACGGCGACCAACAAGGTGCCTTTCCTGGGGCATTAATGCTAACAAGGAAAATGACGCATAAAGAACAGCGGATTGTGGTTACAGGAGATGCAGATTTCTTCAGTAACAAAGAGCTGGGAAGATCAAACCTGCAAACAGTTAACGGCACGTTAGCGATGGCCATTTTTACCTGGTTCTCCAACAATGAGTTCCCTGTTGATATGTCGCGTCCGCTCTCGAAAGACAACAAGCTGAAGCTGAATAAAGCAGGAGTGAAAACTGTAAAGATAGTGTACTATGGTCTGATCCCGGGTGTAATTGTCCTGCTGGGCATGGTGCTTTTGATCCGCAGAAAACGTAAATAATTATGAGCTTTATAACCGATAAACAAACCATCGACGATTTGAATGTTTTCTCCAAATCGGGGAGTGATTCAATCTACCATATTTTTAATAAAACCTATACTCAGGGCGGAGCTTCCTTGCTGGGAGATATGTTCCGGAACCCACTTTCGGATGATGGGGCAATTAACGACCGGGTAGCCATTTTACGGTATTTCCAGGAAAGCAAAGCGGAATTTCCTTTACAGGGGAATCGCTTTGAAGAAGCCGAACGATATTTAGGGAATACAGATCCGCGTAGCCGCCTATCTAACCAGGGCTTTAGTATGGCCGATTTTAAAGCTGCCGGACAAAGTGTAGAGGCTTTGATCGAAATTTTGAAGGGCCTGAAAAGATTTATGCAGGAGATTCAGCCTAAACTATCGACTAATCCTTATGCTAAACAAGTGGAGTTAGTGATCACTTTGTTAAACGCCAAAGAGCTGGAACTCATTTTTGCTGATCATGGTAAGGGTAAAATCTCCTCTGGAAAAATTGTAGAATATGATAATATTTTACGTTTTCAGCAGCGTGCCTTGATGGAAAAAATACTACAACATATTTATCACCTGGATGTATACATTTCCATTGCCCGGGTAGCCACCGAAAGGGGCTATGTTTTTGCTACGGCATTAAAGCGAGATGCCAACCGTTTGCACTTACAGGGTGTTTATCACCCATTGTTGCATAAACCGGTAGCCAATTCATTAGAGATGACCCCGGAAAGTAATATTGTGTTCCTAACTGGGGCCAATATGGGGGGAAAATCGACCTTCATGAAATCGCTGAGTATTGCCATGTACCTGGCACATCTGGGCTTTCCTATTGCTGCAAAGCAAATGGAGTTTTCGGTGTGCGACGGCATGTATACGACCATCAACCTGCCCGACAATCTGGCCATGGGCGCCAGTCATTTCTACGCGGAAGTATTGCGGGTAAAGAAAGTAGCGGTAGAACTGGGTGCAGGAAAAAATCTCTTTGTCGTATTTGATGAGTTGTTTAGAGGTACCAATGTGAAGGATGCTTATGAAGGCACCATTGCCATCATGGAAGCTTTTGCTAAAAAGCCACATTCTCTATTTGTGATCTCAACGCACATTATGGAAGCCGGATCGGTGTTAAGAGAAAGATGCAGTAACATGATCTTCCGGTATTTGCCCACACGTATGGAGAACGGTAAGCCCGTTTACACCTATACGCTTACCGAAGGGATTACGGATGACCGTCATGGGATGATCATCATCAATAACGAAGGGGTAATAGAACTCATCAAAGATGAAAAGCAAACGAAACAACAGCATCCTAACTTTCTCGCAGATAAGCAAACAGTAGAAGATTTGAACCTGCAGGGTAAGTTTAAACAACAATCCGTTTATAGCCTATTCAATCACTTGCAAACCCGGGGAGGAGAAAAGGTACTGGAAGGCATGTTCGCCCGTCCGCTGAATAACGTGGAGCAGATCAACAAGCGTAGTGCCTTGTTTGCTTTTTTTCAGCAACACAGCATCATTTTTCCGGTGATCCGTTCGCAGGTAGAATCGATGGAAGATTACCTGGCCGGGGGAGCTGGCGCTGCTTTGCCAAGAGTAGCCTGGGGCATTTTCGCCAAGAAATTTAAACAAGTGCTTTTTCATAATGCCGAATTATTGCAGCTGCAAGCCGGACAATCGGTAACCATTGAAGTATTGCAGTCTTTCAGAGATTTCTTCTCTGAATTGAAAGGAAAAGCAGGTGTTTCAGTATATCAGGGCGATTTAGATACCGCATTGAAAGTATTACAAGATTCAAGATTACAAGGGATCTTAGATGCACCAGAAGGCCAGCTTTCACTGATGCAGCTGATCCGCAATGACTATGTGATCCGCCATGCGATGATCAGTCAGATGGAGGGCTTATTGAAAATGATTTATGAACTGGATGTGTATGTGGGGGTAGCCGCTGTAGCGGCAGATAAGGCTTTTGTATATGCCAAGGCCTTACCAGCCACACAGATGTTATTGGATATGGAAGGATTCCGGCATCCGGCTTTAAAAAATGGAATAACCAACAACCTGCATTTAACCAGGGAGCGCAATATGCTGTTCCTGACGGGGGCCAATATGGCGGGTAAATCTACTTTCATGAAATCTATGGGAATTGCGGTTTACCTAGCGCACATGGGGTTCCCGATAGCGGCAAGACGTATGGAATTCTCGGTAAAAGATGGACTGTTCTCTTCAATTAACGTATCAGATAATCTGGATATGGGCTACAGCCATTTTTATGCAGAAGTGTTGCGTACAAAAACGGTCGCTAAAGCAGTCAGTGAATCGGAGGACTTATACGTATTGTTTGATGAGTTGTTTAAAGGAACGAATGTGAAGGATGCTTACGATGCTACTTTGGCGGTTACCAAAGCTTTCTCTGAGAACAGGAACAGCTTCTTTGTGGTATCCACCCATATCATTGAAGTTGGGGAAGCCTTAGGTAAAGTATCGGATAATGTACAATTCTCTTTCTTGCCTACGGTGATGAAAGATGGCGTACCTACTTATCCATATACACTAGCCAGCGGAATCACTACCGACAGACAAGGGATGATCATCATCGAAAATGAAAAGATTGTAGAGATTATTAAAGCAGAACAAAATGTTAATTAAATATAGATTCTTAGGCTTACTATCTGTTGCGGCCCTTTGCATGTTTTTGGCTTGTAAAACTCAGCTGGATAACCAGGCTTTGTCACTTGATCCTGAATTGAGGACCGGGAAGCTGGCTAATGGATTTACCTATTATATCCGCAAAAATAAAAGCCCTGAAAAAAGGGTCATGATGTACCTGGCAGTAAAGGCAGGTTCTATTCTGGAAACCGATCAGCAAAGAGGAGTAGCCCATTTTATAGAGCACATGAGTTTTAACGGAACCAAACATTTTCCTAAAAAGGAACTCTCCAATTACCTGGAAAAATCAGGGGTACGTTTTGGCGCAGACATCAATGCCAATACGGGCCCTGATGAAACTGTATACCAGCTGCCATTGCCGTCCGATAATCCTGAACTGCTTAACAACGGTTTACAAATTATGCGGGACTGGGCGCAAGATGCGAATATAGAAGCAAAAGATGTGGAAAAGGAGCGTCATGTGATTTTAGAAGAAAAGCGTGTCCGCCAGGGCATGCAGCAACGTTACGAAGAAAAAAGTATACAGCTCTGTTCCAATGGCTCCAGATATGGATCGCGTTTGCCGATTGGAACAGAGGAAGTCATTTCGAAGGTTACAGCAGAAGAAATCCGTAGTTTTTATAAAGACTGGTACCGCCCAAATTTGCAGGCTTTAATTGTTGTGGGGGATATTGATGTTGACCAGATGGAGAAAGCCATCAAAGCGAAGTTTGCAGACCTGAAAAATCCGGAAAAAGAGAAAGAACGCCCAGTATATCGCGCAGAATTGACTGGAAAAAATCAATATATGCAATTCATCGATCCTGAATTTGGAGGTATTGGTGTCGAGATACTGATGAAACAGAAACAAGCTGTAATGGCTACTACTTCAGACTACCGCAACGCGCTGCTGAAAAACCTATTGGGACAAATGATCAATGCAAGGTTCAGGCAAATGCCATTCGCCACATTTACTTCATTAACCGGTGGACTTTCTGCTTTCTCAGTTAACCTAGGCACCAAGCCCGCAGAGACACAACCATCTTTACAGGGTGTTTGGTTAGAACTACGCCGGATGCAGGAGCAGGGCTTTTTACAAACTGAGCTGGACCGGGTGAAAAAGAGCTATCAGCAGAGAATGGCCGATGCACTGAAAGAGCAAAATAAAACGGCTTCCGAAGTGCTGATCAAACCTTATCTACAACATTTCCTGACAGGCAATATTGCTCCCGGAATTGCTAAGGAAAATGAACTGACCAGTCAGCTATTGCCTGATATTACCTTAACAGAAATTAACGACTTATTGAAATCTTATCTGAAGGATACCGATAGGGACATCATTGTGAAATCTTCTGAAGAAAATAAAGCTTTTCTGCCAGATGAGGCTACTGTGCTGACTTGGATAGACGCAGTTTATTCGGCTCCTTTAAGTCCATTTGTAGATGAAGTGCAGGACCTTCCATTGTTGAAAAAAGCGCCCATTCCTGGTAAAATTACTGCAGTAGAAGATTATGGAAAGATCGGTGTGCAGAAGATTATATTGAGCAATGGAGTAACCGTATGGTTAAAGAAAACAAACTTCCAGAATGATCAGATTTTGTTCAAAGGGCTTGCCGAGGGGGGAGCTTCTCTATATGCAGATGCAGATCATCAAAACGCCATTAATGCTGCAAACATAGTGTCAGTTTCGGGTGCAGGGAACTATAGTGCCGAGCAGCTTAGTAAGTTGTTTACAGGCAGATCAGTACAGCTAAGCCCTTTTGTGAATGATACTTACCAGGGTTTTAGCGGTGGTAGCTCTAAAGAAGAGTTGGCAACCACGCTTGAACTGCTCAATGCTTATTTTACGGAGCCCCGAAAGGACCAGGAAGCATTCGATGTATTGATTGGCCGTACCAAAGAACAATTGGCCAATAAAGGCAGTAGTCCAGCCCAGGTATTTATGGACACGGTAAGCCTGGTATTGGGGAACTATCATGTACGTAAACAGCCCCAAAGCATAAAAAACATAAATGCCGTTAAACTGGACAGGGCTTATGATATTTACAAAGAGCGTTTCTCTGATGCATCAGGTTTTAATTTCTTTTTTGTGGGAAACATAGATTTGGAAACGATGAAACCTTTATTGGAAAAATACCTGGGTTCATTGCCTTCCAAAGGATTGAAAGAAAAAGCTCGCGACCTGAACATTAACATTCCTGCAGGTCGGATTGCTAAGACCGTATACAATGGTATGGCACAGAAATCAAGCGTGATGCTGGTTTATTCTGGTTCTTTTGATTACAGTTTTGACAATACCTTTAAGATGAATGCCATTGCCGATGCCCTTAAGATTAGCATTACACAGCGACTTCGCGATCAGCAGGGTGGTACTTATACACCAAACGTACAAATGAGCATGACCAAATACCTGAAGAGCAGATTTAGTCTGACCATCTCCTTTGATTGTGCCCCGCAGAATGTAGATAAATTGATTGTTTCTGCACAGGATGAATTGAATAAAATGAGAACATCAGGTCCCTCTGCCGAAAATCTGCAGAAATTTAAAGCAGTAAGTAAGTCAGGACTGCAAACCGGTTCAACAAATAATGGATACTGGTTGGATTACCTGGTTTCAAGGAACATCAATAAAGAGCCTATCACACAGTTTTTTGACTATGAAAGTGCGATAAATAATATGACTGTTCAATCCATTAAGCAGGCTGCAGCGACTTACATTCAGGATAAAAACTATGTAAAGCTGGTATTGATGCCCGAAAAAACTAACTATTGATATACGAAATATGAAGAAAATTATACAAATAGCCAGGCTGGAGCTCAGCCTGCTATTTTATTCACCAATAGCCTGGTTATTAATCATTGTGCTGATTACACAGGTAAACCTTGCTTTTATGTCAGGTATTCCCGGATTGGTGCAAGGAGGGACTTACGGTTTTTTAACTACAATTTATGCCAATGTACCGGATAAAACGAATCTCCTTACAGGAGTTTTGGAATATCTGTATCTCTACATTCCATTGATTACCATGGGAATTATCAGCAGGGAAACCAGTAGCGGAAGCATCAAACTACTCTATTCTTCCCCGGTAAAACTAAGCCAGGTAATTTATGGGAAGTTTATTTCTATGCTCATTTATAACCTGGTGATTGTAGGCATACTTGTTTTGTTTATGCTGATTGGTGCCGTGTTCTTCGTTAATTTTGATTATCCACATGCCTTGGTTGCCCTGTTGGCGGTTTACTTGTTGTTAAGCGCTTATGCAGCGATTGGGATTTTTGTATCCAGTTTAACCACTTATCAGGCAGTAGCCGCGATTAGCACCTTTGTGATGCTGGCTTTTATGAATTACATAGGAACGCTTGGACAGGATCTTGATTTTATCCGTGATTTGACACATAGTCTTTCCATGCCTAGCCGTACCGAACGCATGATTGCAGGGTTGTTAAATACCCGTGATGTGATTTATTATGTGGTGATTTCAGGAATGTTCCTGGCATTTACCATTACAAAATTGGAACTGGAACGGCTGTCCAGATCGCTTTTACAGCAGGCTAGCAGATATGCACTGATCTTATTGGTCGGTTTAAGCATTGCCTATATCAGTTCACGTCAGCCAATGATCGGATATTATGATGCCACGGCTACTAAAACAAATACGATTACTAAAGCCTCACGGGAGATCCTTAAAAATATGGGTGACGAGCCCATTGAAGTGACTACCTACGTTAATGGATTAGACGATTCCTATTTTAGAGGAGCACCTGTTGAACGCATTTCTAATATTGCCCGTTGGGAATCTTATCTGCGATTTAAGCCTAATATTAAGCTGAAATGGGTTTATTATTATGACAGTGTTCCTGGT
This sequence comes from Pedobacter sp. ok626, assembly GCF_900100435.1. Lineage (GTDB taxonomy): Bacteria > Bacteroidota > Bacteroidia > Sphingobacteriales > Sphingobacteriaceae > Pedobacter. The sequence continues at coordinate 188,875 of NZ_FNEX01000001.1, forward strand.
GTTACGCCACAATTGATTGAGCAGAAAGTGAGCTTCAATAAATATGTGACCATTATGGCTGATTTGCAACAAATCGATATTACTGATTTTTTGAGCCCTGAAGAGCTTAAAACGCAGGTTGATTTGCGAGGAGAAAGTGCACGTTTGGTGATGCAATTGAAGTATAAAGGGAAGACTACTTTTTTACGGACATTTCCTGCTCCTGATACTCAATTTTGGCCTTCTGAAGCTGAAACCGGAGCTGCTTTAAAACGATTGATTGTTACCGCACCTAAGCTTGTTTTTGCTACTGACGGTTATCAACGGAGTATGGATAAAATGGGCGATCGGGATTATAAGGTATTGGCCAATAGTAAGTATTCCAGAAGCTCTTTAGTTAACCAGGGGTTTGATGTAGATAGTGTTTCTTTAGAACGGAATGAGATTCCGAAGGATATTGCTGCCCTGATCATTGCTGATCCGAGGGTAGAGTTTAGTGCTGTTGCCAAAGCAAAGCTTCAAAAATACATCCGCGAGGGTGGAAACCTGATGATTGCCGGAGAACCCGGTAAACAAAACGTGGTGAATCCTTTGCTAGATTCATTGGGTGTTCAAATGCTTAACGGAACAATTCTTCAAAAAAGCAGGGATTATTCTTTTGATCTGCTTACGCCAAGTCTGGCTGCGGGCGCTGTAGCAATGGATAAAAGTTTGCAGCAGTTTTATATGTATAAAATGGTGGTATCTATGCCCAATGCCGGGGCGTTAAACTATGCACAACAGAGAGGCTTTAGTATTCATCCGTTGTTAATGTCTGATGCACAGAATAGCTGGATCAAAAAGGGTAAGTTTACGTTGGACTCAGCAGCATTGGTAGTTGATTACCTAAAAGGTGATCAGGAGGGTAGTTTCCCTACAGCTTTGATGCTCACAAGAAATGTGAAGAATAAGGAACAGCGGATCATCGTATCTGCCGATGCAGATTTTTTCAGCAATACAGAATTGAGCCGGAACAACCTGCAAACCTTAAATTCCAATTTTGCAATGAGTATATTCAAGTGGTTCTCTTACGGGGAGTTTCCGATTGATGTCAGCCGCCCCGCTTCCAACGATAACATGACTACACTGGATAAGGCTTATGTGAAACCGATACAGATCTTGTATTACTTCGTGATTCCGGGCGCTATATTCTTAGTAGGACTGATCATCTTAATCCGTAGAAAACGTAAATAACATGAACCATCTATTAGAATCCATTAGCTGGGCCTTTCTCCTTACCATTGGCCGTTATTTCATAATCGCAGGTATCTTTTTTTTAGTTTTTTATCTGCTTTTCCCCAAAAGTCTGCTGCGAAATAAAATTCAAAGCAGGCTGGCGGGCAAGGCCGATTTTCTTAGGGAAATCCTGCATTCCTCTATATCCAGCATCATGCTGGCCATTACTTCAATTATCGCATTGTCCGACAAGCTCCGGCCGCATACATTTATCTATACGGATCTGCAGGCCTATCCCTTATGGTGGATTCCGCTGAGTCTCGTATTAACCCTAATCGTACACGACACCTATTTCTACTGGATGCATCGAATATTGCACCATAAAAGACTGTTTAAAGCAACCCACCTGGTGCACCATCAGTCTACCAATCCTTCGCCCTGGACTTCCTATTCCTTCCATTTTTTGGAAGCGATAGCAGAAGGGGCGGTGATCATTTTGCTGGTTTTTACGATGCCATTACATCCTTTAACCATTGGACTTTTTGCGCTGTCGTCCTTTATCATTAACGTTTATGGGCATTTGGGTTATGAAATTATGCCCAGGGGTTTCAGGAATACCTTCCTGTTCGAGATTATCAATACTTCTACCTTTCATAATTTGCACCACCAGAAATTTAAAGGCAATTATGGTTTGTATTTAAGGGTTTGGGATAGGATGATGGGAACGGAAAATCCGGATTATGTAAAAAACTATGACCAGCTGCAAGAAAAGCGATTTGGTAAATGATAAATGTATTTGGTAAAAGGGAAGCCTGGAACAGATTGCTTTTGCTTTTTGATTCAGGCTTTTCTTAATTGATCCATATTTTATGTCCTGGCAGATGTTACTAAGGCAGGGGACTAGTAGGCCAGACTAGTACTGCTATTTCCTAATGACCTTTATAAGCAATTTAGAAATAATTTCATACCCTTTATCTGAAGGATGTAACCCATCATATGTGATATCGATAGCATCAACAGGGTATGGGTATTCGTCCTTTTGTGGATCAAAGGGTACATCAATAAAATCTGGATAACTAAAATTCTTGTACGTTCCGGTCTCGGGGTCTTTGAGTCGTTTATATTTCACTAAATGATGTAAGGCCAACGCCTTTTGGTTAAATAAGTCTACCACTTGAAAATGCTCATATTTACCAATCTCATTTACCGCATCGGCAAATTGGGACAATGATTGCCCATTTTTTTGTTTGTAAGAGCCCCATGCATTATTCTTTGCATTTTTTAGATATACAAAATCTACACGTTGCATTGGTGTAACCAATATGATTTTGGCCTCCGGGTTTAGTGCTCGCAGCTTATTAACAATAATGCGATAAGAACCATAAAATGTGTCATTACCTTTGTTCTCAAGATAGTTGGCTATTTTACCCAGTGGTCGGCCAGCCCACCAATCGTTAGTTCCTAAGAACACAGAGTAAATATCCGACTTTTGCAAATCAAGGTTATTTATTTTTTCAGCAATGCCTCCAGCTGTCCAGCCATTATGACCTTGGTTAATGTATTTCAAGTTGGGTAGTTTTGCAGTCACCATACTCATGTACCCTTTGCTAATCCTGTTGTTTGTTTCCTCTGGATGCTCATTCATATAAGTAATGGAATCGCCAATGGCAGTCCAAACCTGTTGTTTGCCACTGAATGAAGTAAGCAGTAAAAGTAAAGGGAAAATGAGTAATACTTTTTTCATCTTATAGTTGCTTGTTTTCGGTTTTAGAAATTTGTCGACGGGTTAAAATTAGCAATTTCTAAACAATAAAAATTTGAAGGTTTTTTATATTTCAAAAATAAGCTGTATCCTTACCATCAGATCATCAATCAATATTTGAGATAATATGTCCGTAGCAGTTCTGGATTTTAAACAGTTGTATCTTGATTTTTATGCTGCCCTTTGTTACTTCGCATTTAAAATTGTAGGAGATCAGGAGGAGGCCAGGGATATTGTGGAAGATGTTTTTCTGAAAGTGCTTCACCATAAATCAACAATATCAGAGGACGAGAACATTAGGGCTTATCTTTATACAGCTGTTAAAAATTCCTGTTTAAGTTATATAAAAGTATCTACCAGAGTTAAAGAACGTCAGTGGCATTATAATTCTAATTTGCCTTCAGAAGAGCAGGGGTATGTAAATGACATTATTCAGGCAGAGGTATTGCGTGAGGTAATGAAGGTGATTGACCAGTTACCGGGTCATTCCGGAAAAATTATTAAAATGAGCTATTTTGAAAGTTTGAAGAATGATGAAATTGCAGCGCTCCTTGGAATTTCTGTACAAACGGTAAAAAATCTAAAATCAAAGGGCCTGGACAGTTTACGACATTTGCTTAAACCTGATATTTTCATGCTGTTTTTATTGATTTACGGCTTTAGGAAGGGCTAAGTATGAAATTACATTTTATCGGTACTTTTCAACTATGGTGTGGTTTAATTATTAAATCAACACTTAAACCAAAACGAAATAAGATTATCATGAAATCATTAAAAACGATTATCCTGCTGCTCATCAGCTATAATGCATTTGCTCAACAGATATTGCCGCTTTATCCGGATAGTATTCCCAATTGTAAGGTTAGTTTGAAGGAAGATGAAAAGCCAACATTAACTATTTATTTGCCGCCTGCAGATAAAGCCACCGGTACCACAGTAATTATTTTTCCGGGTGGGGGATACGGCACCATCGTTACACATACTGAAGGTACCCCAATAGCCCAGGCTTTTGTAAAAGAAGGAATAACGGCAGTGGTTGTAAAGTACCGTTTGCCCGATGCGGATAAAATGAAGGATAAAAGTTTAGGACCTTTAATGGATGCCCAGCAAGCTATCAAAATTGTAAGATCAAAAGCCGCAACCTGGAATATCAATCCACAAAAGATTGGAATCATCGGTTTTAGTGCGGGAGGACATTTGGCAAGCAGCTTAGGTACACATTTTAAAACCAGTTATGTTTCGAATATGGAAGGTATTAACCTTCGACCTGACTTTATGGTTCTGGTCTATCCGGTAATCAGCATGAAGACTGGTCTTACGCATTCAGGTTCGAGGTCAAATTTGCTTGGAAAGGAGCCCAGGCCAGAAAAAGTGCGATTGTTTTCTAACGAAGAACAGGTAAACAAGGATACTCCTCCCACTTATCTGACACATAGTGGTGATGATAAGGTGGTAAGCGTTGACAATAGTATTGTGTTTTATAAGGCTCTGCAAAAGAATGGAGTTAATGCAGAGTTGCATTTATTCCCTAAAGGCGACCATGGGTTCGTATTACACCTTCCTCCAAACGAATGGATGCAGCCAATATTTCGCTTTATTAAAAGTGAGGGTTTTTGATATTTTATATACATAAAAAATAATTTGCATTTTCCCGGTACTTTTTCGCCTTCATGTAGTTTAAGTATTAAATCAGATATAGAAGACTGGAATGAAACAAGAATATGATAAGATCATTACACTGATTGGCGATTACAATTCAGGGGAAATTGATGAGGCAGGGAAGAAAGAACTGGAGGATTGGATTGCCCTTGATGAGAATAATCGACTGCTTTTTGACCGACTTACTTCTGAGGTTGAGCTGAGGAAAGAACTGAACATTATGCATGGCTTCAACGCAGCAGATGCTTTTTCCAGCTTTGAACGTAAGCACTTAAGACCGGCAAAAAGGCTTTGGCTTAGAATAGCGGTTGCAGCCTCTATCGCGATCGCCTGCACCATCGGTGGATACTATTATTTTCTTTCAGAGCATTCAGTTAATCAACGTTCATTTGTGTTGGCCAATAATATTCTGCCGGGAAAAAATGCGGCGACGTTAACATTAGCAAACGGTAAAAAAATAGCATTGGCTGAAGCCCATAATGGGGAGCTGTCTGAGGAGGCTGGAGTAGTGATCACAAAGACCAGTGATGGTCAGATTATTTATGAAATTAAAGACAAAGGTAATCGTTCAGGATCTAAAACTAATACGCTGGCAACTGCCCGGGGAGAAACCTATCAGGTTCGTTTGCCTGATGGAAGTATGGTCTGGATAAATGCAGCCACAACCTTAACCTATCCTGCATCTTTTACCAGTTTAAAAACGCGTACGGTGGAATTGAATGGGGAAGCGTACTTTGAGGTTTCAAAAGATAAGTCACACCCTTTCATTGTAAAAACAGCAAAACAGGAGGTTGTTGTATTGGGTACCCATTTCAACGTCAACAGCTATGTTGATGAAGGACAAACATTGACGACACTGCTTGAAGGTTCGGTGAAAATTAATGGAGAAACCCTGTTGAGGCCGGGAGAACAGGCTCAATTATCAGATAACGGCAGCATAAAAGTAACTACGGCAAACATAGAAGAAGCAATAGGATGGAAAAATGGCTTTTTCTTATTCGATAAAGATGATCTGCCGGCGGTGATGCGGCAAATTTCGAGATGGTACGACGTCAGCGTCAAATATGAAGGAGAGATTCCTAAAGCGAGTTTTGATGGTAAAGTATACCGAAATCTTAACCTCTCAAAGGTACTTGAAGTGCTGAAATATGCCAATGTTAAGTTCAGACTTGAAGGAAAAACCATCATTATTATGCCTTAAGGGCAATGATAAGAATTCAATAAACAAAACAATAAATAACCAAATAAACCAAACATGAAAAAACAGTTACGAAAAGGGCCTTAATGTCCATTTGGTGGCCGGTGAAAAACCGCAGAAGTGTTAGCGCACCTCTGCGGAAATAGCTTGGGTCAACCCTTCCCGGAAAGCCGGGATAAATCTATATCAACCGATTCACGAATTAGCCCAAACCAATCAAAAGTATGAAATTAAATGCTTTTAACCTAGGCGTGCCCAAACTGTGGCTGCCACCCAAATTATTATTGATTATGAAGTTGACCATTTTCATATTGATCACATCATTGGCACATGTTTTTGCCAGTTCTTTTGGTCAGAATGTAAATCTGGAACAAAAGAATGTACCACTTAAGGTTGTCCTGAATGCAATAGAAGCACAAACCGGGTATGTATTTTTGAGCCGGGATTATGACCTGAACAAACCGAAAGTAAGTGTTACGCTTAAAAATTCGAATATTGAAGACGCCATTAAAACCGTCCTTAAAGGACTCCCTGTTAATTACAAAATTGTAGATAATAACATTATCCTTTCCAAGAAGGAGGCTACGTTGCTGGATAAAATAAGTAGTTATCTGGCTACAGTAGAAATCAATGGAAAAGTAGTCGATGAAAAGGGGATACCCCTGCCTGGTGCATCTGTAAATGTAAAAGGTACTAAAATAACGGCAACTACTGATAAAGATGGTCGTTATAGCATTAAGTTGCCGGAGGGAAATCTGACGCTGGTCTACTCTTACATAGGCTTTATCAGTCAGGAGATTAAAGTAGGAGATGGAGACAAGGTACTGAATGTAACGCTAAAAGAAAGTGATCAGTCATTGGATGAGTTGGTTATTCTTGGTTTCGGACAAACACAGAAAAAAGTAGCGCAAACCGGTTCTTCTGTTTCTATTGGTTTAAAAGAATTGAAACAAAGTCCTACCGCAAATATTACCAATGCGTTGGCAGGAAGATTACCGGGGCTTACGGCAATACAAATTAGTGGTGAGCCGGGCAATGATAAATCACAACTGCTTATCCGTGGACGTGCAACAATGAACGGTCAGGAACCTTTGATCACTATTGATGGGGTAAAGAAAGATTATAGTGCTATCGCTTTGTTGGATGTAAATGAAATTGACAACATTACCATACTAAAGGATGCATCGGCCACTGCATTGTACGGTGTTAAAGGAGCAAATGGTGTGATCATTGTAACTACACGCAGAGGTAAGCAAGGAAAGCCAGAAGTTTCAGCAAGCGTACAACGTGCGGTGCAGACATCAATTCGTCTGCCTGAATATCTGGACTCCTATAATTATGCGGTTTTGGCCAATGAGGCTTACCTCAATGATCACCCGGGTGGAACAGCGCCTTATAATGCAGCGGCATTAGAAGGGTATCGTTCCGGATCGGATCCTTATAAATATCCGAATGTTGACTGGTTGGATGAAATGATGAAGCCGGCAATGCAAACTCAGGCCAATTTTAATATTGGCGGTGGCGGGCAACAATCCCGTTACTTTGTTAACGTTGGCTATACGGATCAGGGAGGGATATATAAAACGGAGAAAGATCCTAAATATGATCCAACTTCAAGTTTTAAACGCTATAATTTCCGTTCTAATATCGACATCGATTTTGATGATAACTTTTCTATGGCCTTAAATTTATTTGGCGCTATAGAAAACAAAAGAGATCCCAATGTTTCTGTTGCTGATCTTTTCTGGACCTTAAACCAGGTTCCTCCAAATGCTTTTCCTGTAAAATACCCAACCGGAAGCTACGGTGAAAGATTGTTTCTTAACCCAGCCAGGTTATTAAACCAGACTGGTTTCCGTGAGTCTTTCAATTCTTCTTTATCAGGAATGTTATCCTTAACCAGGAAATTGAATTTTATCACTCCAGGACTTACACTTAAAGGTAATTACTCTTTTGATGGCTATTTCCAGAATGACTTTAAAAGGTCTAAATCTGTAATGACTGCCGAGTACAAAGGTTCAGGTGATTATAATGATCCTGCTAATTATACTTACAGGGGCAATGATGTTCCGCTTTCTGCACCTAGTTCGGCTTACAATCAAAAAAGGGACGTGTGGATGGATGTATCTTTAAATTATGCAAAGCAGTATAAAGATCATGGATTTACAGGATTGTTACTCATAAATCGTGCCCAGGAAGTAAGAGGAAATCAAGTCCCTTTTGTATCACAAGGTATTGTATCGAGGTTAACTTATAACTATAAATCCAAATATTTTGCAGAGTTTAATGCAGGTTATAATGGAACAGATAACTTCTCTAAAGATAAGCGTTATGGATTTTTTCCTGCATTTTCAGCAGGTTGGGTTGCTTCTGAAGAGTCATTCTTAAAAGGGAATTCTGTTATAGATTTCTTAAAAATAAGAGGTTCATATGGATTAACCGGAAATGACCAGATAGATGGACGAAGATGGTTATTTAGTTCTGAATACATCAGAAGTGGAAGTAATGGTTATTTATATGGAGACCAGCTTGTTGGAGTGGAAGGTATTTACGAGGGTGCAATGTCTAATCCAGCTGTTACCTGGGAAACGGCAAAGAAAGGAAATATAGGTGTGGAACTGAAGCTGTTGAAAGATCTTTTTTCTGTAACTGCTGATTTCTTTATAGAAAAACGTAATGATATTCTTATTCTGCGTTCATCAGTACCATCCATGATCGGTATGACTGGAAAGGATTTGCCGCCTGCGAATATGGGTAAAGTAGATAACAAGGGATTTGAAGTGGAACTGTCTCACCGCAACAGGTTCAATAATGGAGGCTACTTTTTGAGCGGTAATTTTGCGCTGGCAAAGAATAAAATCATTTTTATGGATGAGGAGCGTAGGGAATTTGATTATCAATATCAAACAGGACATCCATTGGGGCAAATTTTTCTTTTACAGGCGGATCGCTTTTTCAGAGATGAAATGGACATCAGGGTTAGTCCTGCACAATATGGAAAGTTAATTCCAGGTGATGTAAAATATAAAGATTTGAATAACGATGGTGTCATTAATGACAATGACATGGGACCTATGGGTAGAAGCAATATTCCTGAAATTACTTTTGGTCTTTCTGGTGGGCTGAATTGGAAGAATTTCGATATCAGTTTCCTTTTTCAAGGTGCTGCAAACAGCAGTAGGACCCTTGTTGGAGGAATGTCATGGGAGTTTTATGAAGGCGGAAAGGTACGAACTCAACATTTGGACAGATGGACCCCTGAGACTGCAAGTACAGCAACATGGCCGGCACTTCACTATGGCGGGAATAGCAACAACCACCGTATGTCGTCACTGTATCTGGAAGATAACAGTTATATCCGCTTAAAAAATTTAGAGATAGGTTATACTTTCAAAAATATCCAGCTGACAAAAAAAGCTCATTTATCTACTTTCCGCATCTACGGAAATGGAATGAATTTGTATACCTGGACAAAAGCACAACCTATGTTTGACCCGGAATATTGGCAACCCAATACTATTGGTAATGTATACCCGGCTCAGCGCATCATCAACTTTGGTGCTTCTCTTAGTTTCTAACCCTCTAACTTAATTGTCACATGAAATTTAAAATAATAGTGATTTGCATGCTGGGAGTAATCACATTTTCCGGATGTAAGAAATTTGACGAATACCTGGATAAAGCTGAGACTGGGGGCTTATCAGAAACAGAGGTTTTTGGCGATTATGTACAAACAGAACGCTATCTGGCGAATGTATATGCTCAATTATTAAATGACTGGATGCCTTCAAATAGTTTCACCTATGCAGCAGCTTCTGATGAAGCTAAGTGCCCGGTTTCGTATTTTAATGGCCCACAGGTATTTACCCGAGGGCTGATTAGTCCCAATCACAATCCGATTGATGCCTGGGCATCACTGTATGCCGCTATTCGTAAAGTTAACCGCTTTATTGAAAAGATAGATGCTGTTCCGGTAAAGAATGCTACACAAGTAACTGGAAAAAGCCGCATGAAAGGTGAAGCCTATTTTTTAAGAGCCTATTTTTATGCTGAATTGCATAAACGTTATGGGACAGTCCCGATAGTAGACCGGGTTTTACAGATTAGCGATAACTTGAATATTCCAAGGAATTCTGAAGAAGAGCTGGTGCGTTTTATTGTAGACGATTGTAATGAGGCCTCTGCTATTTTACCTACTGTTCATACCTCAGCAAATATTGGAAGAGCTACTAAAGGAGCTGCCATGATGTTGAAAGCTCGTGTGTTACTCTATGCTGCGAGTTTATTACATAATCCAACTTCGGATGTTCAGAAATGGCAACGGGCTGCTGATGCCGCTGAGGAGGTGATGAAGCTTAATTTGTATCAGGTTGACGGAGATTATGCTGGACTGTTTCATAAAAGAACTGCCGCTAACATCATATTTCAATCTACACTTAACAATACGAGCTGGGTTAAACAGATGTTTGTACCTAGTCAGGGCGGTTCAGGTTGGATTCAGCCATTGCAAAATTTAGTTGATGATTATGAAATGTCAAATGGGTTAAAGCCCGATGAAACTGGATCGGGGTATGATGCAAATAAACCTTATGCCAATCGTGATCCAAGATTTGCGGCCTCTATAATTTACAATGGAAGTAAATGGAGAGAAAATACCATTGAAACTTTTGTAAATGGTTTAGATGGACTGGTTTCGGAAGAAGGTGCAAAAACACTGACCGGCTATTACCTGCGTAAGCTCCTGGACGAGAATGGAAGTTTGACTCCTGACAACAAACCGGGTGATCATTTTTGGGTTTATATGCGTTACGAAGAAACGCTGCTGAACTTTGCCGAAGCTAAGAATGAGGCATTAACAAATCCGGATAACAGCGTTTATGATGCTGTGAATGCTGTGCGTACGCGGGTTGGCATTAATATGCCGGCTTTACCTGCTGGTCTCACAAAAATACAAATGAGAGAAAGGATCAGAAGGGAGAGGAGGGTTGAACTGGCTTTTGAAGGATTCCGTTTTTGGGATATCAAGAGATGGCGTATCGGAAAAAGTGTGATGCGTGAAGCCAGAGGAATGCGTGCGTTAAATCAAGGTGGAGGGAATTTTTCTTATACACCGTTCCTTATTGAATCACGCATTTATGAGGATGCTTTTGATCTGTATCCAATTCCTCAGTCGGAGCGCAATAAAAATACTGCGCTGGATCAAAATAATGGTTACAACTAATGTTTAAGCTATTTAAAATGAAAAAACATAAAGTAATAAGTGCCATTTTTTATGGCTTTGTGCTGCTCCTTCAATTGGGATTGGCCTCATGTAAAGAAGAGTTTTTCCAGCAAATTGATGATTCATACATCCATGATATAAATACACCTTTTGTTATCAATAATTTTTCTCCACTGGAAGGGAGTGAAGCTAGTGAAGTGGTGATCAATGGTAATAATTTTAGCAGTAAAGTATCAGACATTAGTGTAAAGATTAATGGAAAGTCTGTAGTGGTTATGGGCTCAAGTCAGAGACGTATCATTGTTAAAATCCCAGCAGCTTTAGGCTCCGGGATAATTGAAATTACGATAGCCGGAAAAACAGTTAATACTACAGAACCTTTTATCTATACTTTAAAAAGAACCGTTAGTACATTAGCCGGCTCTGGTGTTGCAGGTTTTGCAGATGGAGCTGCTGCTGTTGCGCAGTTCGATTTCAGGAGTAATGCGGGGATGGATATCGATTCTAAGGGGAACCTTTACGTAGCAGATATTTTTAACAATTGTATCCGTAAAATTACCCCTGCCGGTGTGGTGAGTACTTTTATCGGTAAACCAGGCGTGGAAGGGTATGTAAATGGAAATAAAGATGTCGCGCTGTTTAACCACCCGATGGATGTAGCAGTGGATAAAGATGATAACCTTTATGTTGCTGATGCATGGAACTGGGCCGTACGTAAGGTTACTCCTGATGGTGTGGTGAGTTCTATCCGTGGACAAGCATTTGCCTTCCCGCAAGGACTTGCAATAAATAAGAGTACAGGAGTAATTTTTATTAGCAGTGCATTAGCTGCAAATTATCACGGCGGGAAAATCTATGAATTTTCTGCTTCGGGGGTATTAAGTGAGCGTGGGGTGGACGTACCAATTTTCTCAGGAGGAATGGCTGTTGATAGCAAGGGCAACCTGATTATTGCTGATAATGTGAGCTCGGTCATCTATAGTGTAAATACTACGACATGGGTTCGTACCCCAATTGCCGGTTCGTGGGGAGAAGCAGGTCTGGTAGATGGAATAGCTGCAGTTGCACGGTTTGACCACCCCTGGGGCGTTGCTGTGGATGCAAAAGATAATATTTATGTCGCAGGTTGCGGGCATAGGTTTGAGGGACCGAATATTTCGGCTTCAGCCTCCAATATCAGAATGATCGAAGCGGGAACAAACAAAGTTTCAACTATCGCCGGGAGTGATACACAAGGCTTTACCAACGGTTTAGGAGGAGTAGCCAGGTTTGCAGTGCCTACCGGTATTGCTATCGGATCGGATGGTGCCATTTATGTATTGGATAAAGGAAATCACCGAATTAGAAAAATCGTATCAGAATAAGTAGTTCAATTTAATTTAACTAATTATGAATACTGGATCACACATGAATAAGGGGCGCTTTGCGCTCCTTACACTAAGTTTTTTTGCTTTTATTTTTGCTGGCTGTCAGAAATTTATCACAGAGATGCCAGTCAAAGATATTGGCAGGGCTGATCAGCCCATGTTACTTAATGGTGTTGAAGATGGGATGCCCATAGGGATCTACATCGCTCCTCCATTTGAGTTTACAACAAACCTGCAATATGGTGCGATTAGTGAAGCGAATATCGATGTGATACAAGATATCGCCGGCTGGATTTCACCGGTTGATAAGCTGACTATGCTGGATATGGCGGATAGCCACGGTTTAAAAATGGTTGTTGCAGACAATAGAGTAAATGGTACTAATGCAGACATTACGGCTATGGTTAATACCTATATCAACCATCCTGCATTGGCCGGTTATTACGTGAAGGATGAACCAACAGTTAGTCAGCTTCAGGATGCGGCCAATCGCTATCAAAAGCTATTGACGCTTGACAATAACCATGACCCTCATGTAAATCTATTTCCTAGTTACGCTACAGGAGCTTTGGGAAGTATCAACTATGAGCTGGATTATGTTGAAAACTGGATTCAGAAAGTGGTTGCTGCAAACCTGAGGTATCTGGCAATGGACAATTATCCTTTCCTATTAAATGGAACGTTTAGGGATGTCCCCTATTTTCATGATCTGGATGTCATCAGGCGCGTTGGTTTAAAATATAACATCAAAACTTCTGGTTACCTCCAATCTATAGGCAACTCAACAGATTTGAGAAGGCCAAACGCAAACGAATTGAGATATAGTGCTTATTCGCACCTGGCTTATGGAATAAAAAAGCCGGTTTGGTTTAGTTACTGGACGCCAACAGGAGGAGCAGAAACTTTTACCAATGGAATAATAGACGCTGCGGGAAATAAGACCGATTTGTACATTCCTTTTAAAGCTTTAAACTTTGAAATGAAGCAGCTGGGGAAAACATTGGTTAAACTAAATGCGAATGCTGTTTACCATACCGGAACAACAATTCCGACTGGTACGGTCAGACCTGCGGCAAATTTTATCTGGCAGGCCCAGAATGCTGCGCAGTCTATGATCATCACTCAATTTATAGATCCCCTTGCAGGTAAGGAATACATCATGGTGGTCAATAAATCCTTTACAGCTAGTAATACCTTTAGCTTTACAACGGCAAACCAGGTGTCCAATGTCAAAGTTATCTCTAAAGTTACAGGCCTGGAAGAAGCCACAAATTTTGCTGTGGCCAGCCATTCGCTTTCGGATACTTTCCTGCCAGGTGAAGGCAAATTGTATGTCCTGGAAAAAGCGGCCTATACAACTACTGTAAGTACTTTCGCAGGATCAGGAATCACTGGTTTTGTGAATGGGCAGGGTACTGCTGCTAAGTTTAATTTCGTAACCAATGCGGGGATTACTACTGATAACAATGGTAATGCATACGTAGCTGACATCAATAATCATTGCATCCGAAAGATTACTCCAGCAGGTCTGGTGAGCACCTTCGCTGGTAATCCTGGTGTAGCCGGAAATGTCAACGGAGTAGGTACAGCAGCTTTATTTGATCATCCTTCGGCTGTAGTCGCTGATGCGAATAACAACATTTATGTAGCAGATACCTGGAACTGGGCACTTCGTAAAATCACGCCTACAGGTACGGTAACAACTATACTTGGTTGGGTAATACCCTTTCCGCAGGGAATTACGATTGATAAAAATACGGGTAAGTTTTACCTTGTGAGCGCCTTGCCTTCAGCTAGCAACAATAAGCTTTTTGAAGTTAGCCCTGCCGGAGCAATGACTACAAGAACCTTGAGCGTACCTGTAATCTCCGGAGGAATTGCAATGGATAGTCAGGGAAATCTTGTAATCGCTGACAATGGTAGCTCGAATGTTTATAAGGTGAATACCAGCAACTGGTCTGTTACACAAATTGCGGGTCTGGCCGGTACGACCGGACAGGCGGATGGTGTTGGACTTAGCGCAAGATTTGAACATCCATGGGGTATCGCCGTTGATGCCAGCGACAATATTTATGTTGCAGGCTGCGGTCATTTATTTGATGCGCCAACGATTGCTCCGGATGCGTCAAATATCAGGAGGATTGAAGCGGGGACTAATAAAGTGACCACTATTGCCGGCACTGCTGTGCAAGGCTATCTGGACGGATCGGGTACTGTCGCAAAATTTACTGTTCCTACAGGAATTACTGTTGCTCCTGGTGGCACTATTTATATCGTGGATAAAGCCAATCACCGCATCAGAAAAATTGTATCACCCTAAAATTTGCTTTCTGCTCTTCTTCTGAAGGGTAGAAAGCTTTTGTATATCACACATCTAAACATCACACAAATGGACAGATCGATTAAAATATCTTTAGTATGTGCTTGTATGCTCATACTTACAAGTATCTATAGCTGTAGTAAAGCACAAACCGAAAAAATAAAGACTGAGCCGGTTAAACCACCGGTTGCTGAAGTAAAAGACGAGATGATGATCGGTATCTATGTGTCGCCGGGAATAGGTTACATTACTGACCATCATTTTAAAAACATCAGGGATGCGAATGTTGACCTTATACAAGACATATCTTTAAGTTATTCACAGGCTAATAAGCTATCAATGCTGAATATGGCCGCTGCCCATCAATTGAAAATGTTTGTAGGAGATCAACGGGTTAATGGCACAGATGCAGAGATGGCCGCGATGGTGAATGCTTACAAAAATCATCCGGCAACATCCGGGTATTATATCAAGGATGAACCCCTTGTGCCTGATTTGCCGGATGCTGCTGCCAGATATAAAAAGCTGATTAACCTCGATCCCGAAAAGGTGCCGCATGTTAACCTTCTCCCCAGCTATGCAACCGGGGCTTTAGCGAATGTGGAGTATGAAAAGGAATATGTAGAGAAGTGGATAGCGCAAGTAGGGGCGGTTAACCTTAAATATCTTTCATTTGATAATTATCCTTTTATGAAAGACGGAAGTTTAAGGGAAATTCCTTACTACAAAGACCTGGACCTCTTCAGGCGAATAGGATTGAAATACAAAATCAGAACCTCTTCTTATTTGCAATCCATAGGCAGCTCTATTGGTTTAAGAAGACCAGATGCCAATGAACTTCGCTACAGTGCATTTACGAATCTGGCTTATGGCATTAAACTGCCGGTATGGTTTACCTATTGGACCCCAATTGGTTCAACGGAACAATTTACCAATGCTATAGTAGATGTGGAAGGAAATAAGACTGATCTCTACGATCCGTTTACAGTGATTAACGCTGAAATGAAACAACTGGGTAAAACTTTGATCAAGCTGGATGCAATAGATGTTTATCATGTTGGACTTGCCATCCCTGCCGGTACCAGGAGAACACCCTCAGATTTTATCTGGAAAGCAGAAAATGAAAATGAGCCTATGCTGATTACTCATTTTGTGAATCCTGCGAATAACCGAACTTACATTATGGTGGTGAATAAATCTTTAACTGAAAGTAAGTCTTTCACCTTTAAAACAGGTAATGCGCTTACAAACGTTAAAGGAATTTCTAAAGTGGATGGATTGGAAATAACCATTGACTACAAGGTCGCAGACCATAAATTAACAGATAGTTTTTTACCTGGTGAAGGTAAATTGTATGCGATTTACAAATAATGATACTGGTTTTACACATAATCTGTTAGGATATGAATGCATTAAAAATATTATTGATGGCCGTTTTGATTTGTTTTATAAACAGCGATGCGGGAGCACAGGAGCAGTTGCAACAATTTTCAATCGTTCCTGAGCCGGAACTGGTAAAGGTCATGCCTGGAAACTTCATACCTAATAGCGCTACAGTTATCTCATATGAGGATAAAAATAGCCAGCTGAAATTCATTGCGGATCAGCTCTCAGCAAAATTAAAATCCCATACGGGTGGTAAATTACCTTTAAGGACGTTACCAGGTGTTCCTGGTAAAAACCAGATTGTATTTAAACTCTCAGATAAACTGCCGGGGATGGGTGCTGAGGGGTATACCTTAGATATTAATTCCAGTGGTATTGTCATCACAGCAAAGCAGCCCCAGGGGTGTTTTTATGGCATGCAGACTCTATTACAATTGTTACCTGTAAATCATGGGGATGTAGTCGCCATTCCTGCACTCCACATTCAAGATCAACCTCGGTTTAGTTGGAGAGGAGCTATGCTGGACGTGTCCAGACATTTTTTTACCGTTGAGCAGGTGAAAAAATACATTGATTTTCTGGCTGCTTATAAGCTCAACACTTTTCACTGGCATTTAACTGATAACCAGGGCTGGCGGATAGAGATCAAAAAATATCCCTTGTTGACATCAGTAGGGGCATGGCGGAAAAGAAGTCTGATCGGACATTTTGAAGAGCAGCCGGAACGTTTCGATGCTGTCCCGCATGGTGGATTTTATACGCAGGCAGAGATTAAAGATATTGTGGCGTATGCACAGCAAAAATACATCACCGTTGTTCCCGAAATAGACCTTCCAGGGCATTGTACCTCGGCACTTGCAGGTTATCCGGAATTGGGTTGTGGCGAAAATCCTGGGCCTTTTGAAGTGAAGGATAAATGGGGCGTATTTGATGATGTATACTGTGCCGGCAAAGAAAATACCTTTAAATTTCTGGAAGATGTGTTTACGGAAGTGGCTGCGCTTTTCCCCGGAAAGGTCATTCATATTGGTGGCGATGAATGTCGCAAAACGAACTGGAAAAGTTGTACATATTGCCAGGCACGTATGGAAAAGGAGGGGCTGAAAGATGAACACGAATTACAGGGTTATTTTATCAATCGTATAGCTCAGATACTTAAGGCTAAAAACAAAAGGGTGATTGGCTGGGATGAGATTCTGGAAGGAAAGGAGCTCGCCACCGATGCAATCGTAATGTCCTGGAGAGGTACAACGGGAGGTGTGATGGCAGCAAAAAAACATCATGATGTGGTGATGACGCCAACCACCTACCTTTATCTGGATTATTACCAGGGTGCACCTTATCTTGAGCCACTTACTATTGACGGCTTTAATACCCTTGAGCGTGTGTATAGTTATGAGCCGATCCCATCAGAACTAAATGGTGACGAAGCTAAATATATTAAAGGTTTACAGGGGAATATCTGGACAGAGTTTATACCGGATTTTAATCATTTGCAATACATGGCCTTCCCCCGCCTTGCCGCCCTGGCGGAGGTAGCATGGTCTTCTCCGGAAAAAAAGAACTGGGAGAGATTTAAGGGCAAAATGGAAAGGGAGTACAACCGTTACGAGGCTTTAGGGATCAATTATTCCAAGAGTGCTTACCAGGTCGGTTTTGAAATGGTTAGCGGAGCCAGGACTCAAAAGCCTCAGATGGTGTTAAAAACACAAAGCTATAATCCTGAAATCTATTATAGCCTGGATGGCACAGATCCTGATCAAAAATCCATTAGGTATATCGGGCCATTTAATGTGAATCCTGACGCGAAAATTAAGGCTGCGACTTTTAAAAACGGAGTGCAGATCGGAAAAACTACTGAGTACACGGTAAAGTAACTGGGAATCATCAGAAATAGACATACTAATGAAAAACGTTAAATATGGTTTAATCGTTCTAGCTTTTTTTGCGTTTAATGGCATCATAAAGGCACAGGACAGAATTGTCGCCATAAACCTTCATTGTGATCAAAAGGAAAGCCCTGTGGGCATCGCAAACTCTAATCCTGAATTCAGATGGGAGATCGGTGCTACGCAGCGGTCATTCCTACAAAGGGCCTTTCAGGTACAGGTGTTTAGCAAGGCCAAAAACGCTGAGTCAGGGAAGGCGGACCTCTGGGATTCACAAAAAATGAATGCTGGTTCTGCTATGTCCGTAGTTTACAGAGGAGAACCACTTGTGTCTGGCAAGCGGTATTATTGGCGTGTAAGAATTTGGTCTGCAAATGGTAAACCATCCGAATGGAGCAGGCCAACATCTTTCTCTACCGGTATTTTAAACGTAAAAGAATGGGATAAAAGCCACTGGATCGCTTACCAGGTGCTGGAGGATTCTATGAAGGTTGTTCCTGGATTACATGGTAATGGAGAATCACTGGGCAAAAAGGCTGTTCAGCCTGCCGTTGTTCCTTACTTCCGAAGGCTCTTTAATGTACAAAAGCCGATTGCTGAAGCTTATGTATTTGTTTCCGGACTGGGGCACTACGAGCTGCAGTTGAATGGTAAAAAAGTAGGAGATGACTTTCTTGCTCCCGGCTGGACCAACTATGCTAAAACTAATCTTTATAATACATATGATGTAACTGCTGCGCTGGTTTCAGGAAAAAATGCATTGGGAGCGATAGTAGGACCCGGCTTTATGTATGTGAACCGCGAACGTTACCGTAAAATGGCGAGGGCCGAAGGTTTCCCTATGCTGAGGTTGAAACTGCTGATCCGTTATAAGGATGGCAGTAGCGGGGAGGTTGTGACCGATGGTAGCTGGAAAACAAGTCCATCGCCCATTGTATTCAGTAGCATCTATGGCGGTGAAGATTATAATGCGGGCCTTGAACAACCCGGTTGGGATAGCGCTGGATTTAATGATCAGCACTGGAAAAAGGTAGTTTTACTGGCCGGTTTAGGGGGGGCGATGAAGGCAGAAACCAGCTATCCATTAAAGGTGATGCAAACCTTTGAGCCGCAAACGATCAGGAAAATAACCGAGAGCAGCTACTTATATGATTTTGGTCAGAACACCTCTGGTATTATTCGGCTGAAAGTTAAGGGAAAAAAGGGAGACCGGGTCCGGATTATTCCTGCGGAAATCTTGACCGTTCAGGGAATGCCGGATCAGAAGGCATCGGGAAGTCCCTATTATTTCGATTATACCCTTAAAGGCGGTACCGAAGAAATATGGGGGCCTCGTTTTAGCTATTACGGATTCAGATATGCCTTGATTGAGGGCGGAGTTCCAGCGGGTCAGTCTGGAATGTCAGACAAACCTTTAATACAGGGGCTTCAAATGCTTCATACCCGTAACAGCCTTCCGGAGGTAGGTACATTTAGCTGCTCTAATACCTTATTCAATCAAACTTTTAAGCTGATCGATTGGGCGATGAAGAGTAACATGAGTCATGTAAGCACCGACTGTCCACACCGAGAGAAACTGGGATGGCTGGAACAGACACATTTAGTCGGAGGCTCATTAAAATATAACTATGATATTCAGCTCTTTTACAATAAAATCATAGACGATATGGCTGAATCACAGCTGTCTTCGGGCCTGGTGCCGGATATTGTTCCTGAATATGTTGTATTTGATGATGGTTTCAGGGATTCTCCGGAATGGGGTAGTGCTGCTATTATTATACCCTGGTATTTATATAAATGGTATGGTGATAAAAAAGCAATTGAAAAGGCTTACCCGATGATGAAACGTTATCTTAGTTACCTGGAAAGTAAAGCTGAAGCCCATATTTTGTCACACGGTTTGGGTGATTGGTTTGACCTTGGTCCAAAAGAGCCGGGAGAATCACAGCTTACGCCTAAATCCTTAACTGCGACCGCTACCTTTTACTATGACGCAGATTTACTTGGCCAGATTGCAAATGTTTTGGGAAAAACAGAAGATGCAAAAGGTTACAGGAAACTGGCGGGGAGTATTAAAAAAGCGTTCAATAAAAAGTTCTTCCAGCCGGAAACAGGTATTTATTCAACTGGTAGCCAGACCTCCTATGCCATGGCGCTGTATATGGGGCTGGTAGACGAATCCTTCAAGGAAAAGGTATTTGCTAATTTGAAATCATCTATACAGCAAAGCGGTTATGCGCTTACAGCGGGCGACATTGGATATCGTTATCTGATCAGGGTATTGGAAGAGGGAGGAGCGTCACAGCTGCTGTACCAAATGAACAACAGGGATGATGTTCCAGGCTATGGTTATCAGATCCGAAGCGGTGCGACTGCATTAACGGAATCCTGGCCTGCACTGAAAAATGTCTCCAATAACCACATGATGCTGGGCCATTTAATGGAATGGTTTTATAGCGGCCTGGCAGGAATAAAACAGCAGGAGGGGGACATTGGCTTTAGCAAGATTTTGATAGAGCCGCAGTTTGTAGAAGGGATAGAATGGTTGAAAGCAAGTTATAAGGCCGTTAGTGGCCGTATTGCGGTCGACTGGAAGGTGGAGCAACGTAAAGTGTTATTGCAGGTAACCATCCCTGCAAATACAGAAGCCTTAATTGTTTTGCCGATTTCTGATACGAAGCTGTCAAAGCTGAATCAACACCCCTTAGATCAGCGCAAAGAATTTAGGAAAGCGTATATTGAAAAGGGTAAATTGAAAATTGTTTTGGGTTCTGGAACCTACTTATTAGACTGGGTAAAATAATTTCTGATCATGATAAAAAAAAATCTGCTGTTGCTATTCATAGTGTTGGTTTTTGGAATACGAAGTGCTTTTTCGGTAGTTCCGAAAAGTAGCATGCAGCCTGAGAATTTACGTTGCGAGTATTTGAATAATCCCATTGGACTGGATGAATTGATCCCTCGTTTAAACTGGACTTATAAAGCTGTAAATCCAGCTGCCTATGGACAGAAGCAAACAGCTTACCGCATTATAGTGGCTTCTGACATGCAGCTGCTGAATCAGAACAGAGGCGACGAATGGGATTCTGGCTGGATTGCTTCTGATCAGATGCAACAAATAGAGTATAAGGGGAAGGGACTGCGGTCAGATCGTTATTATTATTGGAAGGTAGCTGCCAAAGATGAAAAAGGAATTGTTTCCGGATGGAGTAAAACTGCATATTGGGTAACAGGATTACTTCAGCAGAAAGATTGGAAAGCCAAATGGGTCGGAACAGATCAGCTATTTGATCCCTCACAAAAGGACTGCAACATTTCCGATCCCTGGTTGAGAAAAACTTTTAGCTTAAAGCTGAAACCCGAAAAGGCTGTGATATTCCTCGCCTCGGTAGGGTACCATGAGTTATATGTGAACGGAAAGAAAATTAGCAATGATGTTCTTGCTCCCGCAGTAACGGATCATACCAAACGTGCACGTTATGTGGCTTATGATATTGCGGCTGCGTTGGAGCCAGGGAAAAATGTAATTGGCATTTGGTTAGGAACGTCCTGGTCGATATTTGGCCCCTATGTAAAACCCGGGAGGCCAAACACCCCAATAGTGATCGCGCAATTGGCTATTTATAATAAAAAAAATGCTGGTGCGGAAACCAAACCTGTCATGGTTGTTCAAACCGACGAAAGCTGGAAAACACATGAAAGTCCGAATAAATTATTGGGAACCTGGGATTTTGCTAAAATGGGTGGTGAGCTTTGGGACGCGAATAAAGAGGTTCCCGATTGGAATACGGTAACCTGCGATGAAACAAGCTGGAATAAAGCAGTCATTTATCAGCCTGACTTGATTTTGTCTGCACAAAACGTTGAACCGAACCGCGTATTTGACCAGATCAAAAGTGTTGGTATTGAGGCCAGGCCGGATGGTTCATATAGGGTGGATATGGGCGTTAATTTTGCCGGCTGGACGGAAGTTGATCTGATGGGAAATAAGGGTGATAGAATAGAATTTGAATATTCTGAAAGAGCGCAAGCTGACCAGACTTTCAACCTGCATAGTGCCTATATCATTGGTGAAAGCGGTAAGGGGACTTTTCGTAATCGTTTTAATTATAGTTCCGGTAGGTGGATCACCATCCATGGATTGAAATATAAACCTCGTTTAAGTGATGTGAGGGGGTGGATGGTAAGAACGAATTTTCAGACGGCTACCAGTTTTGAATGTTCGGATACGCTGCAAAACTGGATTTATAATAAAGTACGGTGGACCTTTGAAAATCTGGCTATTGGCGGTTTTGTAGTCGATTGTCCACAACGTGAAAGACTGGGGTATGGAGGTGATGCACACGCTACCTGTGAAACGGGAATGTACAATTACAAATTGGGCGCATTTTACACTAAATGGATGCAGGACTGGCGAGATGTACAAGGGACGGAATCCATTGTGGGCAATATGTACGATCCGAAGTTCGCCAGAACAGATGTTATGAGTGGCAGAATATTTAATAACGGAATTTTGCCGCATACTGCTCCGACTTACTCCGGGGGCGGGGGACCGGCATGGGGTGGCATTGTAGTTTCCTTGCCTTGGTTTGTTTACCAGCATGAGGGAGACCAGCGCATTCTGGAAAGAAATTTTGAGCTGATAAAGGGATGGTTGGCTTTCCTCGACTTACACACCAAAGATGATATATTACAACGATTTGGTGGTAGCTGGGATTTTTTGGGTGATTGGCTATGGCCAGGTGCCACGGCAGCGGGAATGAACAATGATAAAGAGGAGACCCTTTGTTTAAATAATAGTTATAGGGTATTTAATTTACGTACAGCGGCAAAAATTGCGCGGGTAATTGGTAAAAATGAAGAGGCTGGGCGTTGGGAAAAGCAAGCGGAGCGATGCAAGGCTGCTATCCATTCCAGATTTTACCGGGCTACTGATCAAAGTTATGCAGATGGCTCTATGTCTAACCTTGCAGCTGCGTTGCTGGCAGAGATACCTCCCGCAGATTTAAGGGCCGGGGTGATGAAAAGATTGGAAAAAGATATTCTGGTGTTACATAAGGGGCATATCAATGTCGGAATTACCGGAGGAGCGATTCTGTTTAAATTGTTGCGTCAGGAAGGAAGGGATGATCTGATTTATTCGATGACCTCACAAAAGGATTATCCGGGTTGGGGGTATATGAAGGCGAATGGTGCGACGACGATTTGGGAAATGTGGGAAAAGGATCTCCCCGGACATTCCCTGCTGCATAGTTCTTACCTCTATCCTGGTGCCTGGTATGTGGAGGGGGTAGCTGGTATTCAAAGAGACCCCGGGTCGCCCGGCTTTCAAAAATTTCTAATTAAACTCCCAGCTTTAAAAGCCTCTTCTTTATCCTGGGCTAAAGCATCCTTTGATTCCCCCGCAGGTTTAATTAAGACTTCCTGGGAAAGAAAAGGTAGGGATTTAAATCTGGAGCTGAGCGTTCCGCCGAACTGCACCGCAGTTATTCAGTTGGCAGAAAATGATGTCAAAAACAGTATTAAAGAAAGTGATCACCTGAAAATTAAAGGCTTTAAAGATGGCTATGGCTTGTTGGAAGTCAGCAGCGGTCGGCATAATTTAAGGCTAAAATCTATTGACCGCTCTGGTTTTTCGCCATACTAAAACTTACACTTTGGGTTGAGGGGAAGTCTGGAATAGATTGTTTTCGCTCTCTGATCCGGACTTCCCCTAATTATTATCTGTTTCACGGTTGCTTGGAAAGTACAGCCGTCCCCGGTCCGGTTCCAAACGGACTGGTAGAGTTAATTGTTATTGTCTTTTCATCAGTACTTAAGGTGAGTGTTGAATTTGGAGCTGGTTTTACTTCTTCCGTAAGGGTGCCAGCGGCATTAGCTTTGGTCCACATCACTGTGCAGTTCCAGGTAGTTGCCGTTTTTTTAACAATATTATAGATATAGTCACTTCCAATAGA
This sequence comes from Pedobacter sp. ok626, assembly GCF_900100435.1. GTDB lineage: Bacteria > Bacteroidota > Bacteroidia > Sphingobacteriales > Sphingobacteriaceae > Pedobacter. The sequence goes on from NZ_FNEX01000001.1 coordinate 212,828, forward strand.
AATCAAATTTCTATCCAATGCATTTCTCCAGCCATATTCAGGTTTTGCTGTAGGAGTGATCGAATTGAAGGAGAAATGCGCTGCATTTCCTTTGAATACAATAGTTCCTGCTGAGTTCTGCCAAAATCCGTTGAATGGATGGCAATCATTTAGTATTCCAACAGTTTTGAAATCCAGTTGATTACCGTAATAGGTCTCGCCTGTTGTCGTAATGGCGAAGGCACGAACGTAATATTTAACACAACCTTCAATCGGCGTAGCACCAACGCTGGTAGACATATTGGTGGTGCCGGGGAGTATTGTACCCGAATTTTTTGTATTTGAAGTAGTTGGATTTTGGTTTGTACTCCAACAGATTCCCCAGTTTCTCATTGTAGCAGTCCCAGCGGCCTGTATTTTAACAAAAACATTAATGCCAGAATATTCAATACTGACTGTGGTTAAAGTTAGTGTTCCATCTGCTGTTCCAGGTATTTCTTCTTCGGCGGGAGGCACAGATTTATTCTTTTTACAAGAATTCAGGACAAAGGTTAATGCGAGAAAGAAAAGCAATAGCTTTAATTTAAATAGGTTTTTCATAAGGATGGCTTTTAGTTTTCAAAAGTAAGGCGGCTTTTTTTAGCAGTAAATACCTAGAAATGGGTATTTTTTGATGAGTTCTCGATTCAGTTTTTCGGCAGCAGATATGTCATTTTATAAAGTATTCAAATCAATTCTGAGTTAGGGATGTTTTTTTAATACTAAATGTGAAAATTATGGGATATCATGAATGGAAATCATGCATTGATGCATGCCTGGAATGTGCGGCAGTCTGCAACCACTGCGCTAGCTCCTGCACCAAAGAAGAAGATGTTAAAATGATGGCTGCTTGTATTGATCTGGATATGCAATGCGCCACGGTTTGTTATGCTGCTGCTCAATTGATGAGCTTGGGAAGTCTCCAGGCTAAAGATATATGCAGGATTTGTGCAGAACTCTGTGATGCCTGCGGAATTGAATGTGGTAAGCACAATACCGAGCATTGCGAAGAATGTGCAGAGGCCTGTCTGCGTTGCGCAGAAGAATGTAGAAAAATGGCTGCTTAATCAAAAACTAATATTATGGAAAATCAAATTCTTGAACTTGAAAAAAGGTATTGGAAAGCGATGGAAACTCGCGATTTTGATACTGTAAAAAAACTTACCCGCTTCCCCTGCATCGTAGCAGGAAAAGATGGGGTAAGGAGTGTGGATGAAGCTTCTTTCAAAAAAATGTTTGATTCTGGAGCAGGAAGTCAAATGAAAGTTCTCAATATCTCTGATGCTGAAAGCGACATCATAGATGAAAGGACAGCCACTTTAGCCTACCTTATAGAATTAGAATATGAGGTGAAAGATCAGAAATCTTCAGGGAAATGCGCATGTACATCAACCTGGGTTAAGGAGAATGGAAATTGGATCTGTGCTATGCATACAGAATCTGAATTAAGAAAATAATTTACAGGATGTATGCTCCTTCATTAAGCCCTCCGAATGACACCCAGAATTACAGATATAATGGCGATGACGATCAGGATGTGAATGATTCCGCCGGTATAAAAACCGCCAAAAAAACTGATGGCCCAAATGAGAACCAAAATGACTGCGATGGCATAAAGTAGATTTCCCATGATATTTTATTTTATAGGTTAAGATGTCACTTTATAACGCATGGGGGATGGTTTTGTTTTTTATTTTGTAATTAAGTCATCAGGGTAAATGATCTTGCAGAGGAAACAATATTTCTGTTTGCCTGTTCTTTTTAATAATAAAACTTAAAATTTAACGGATGTGGCATTGATGTTACCAGTTAATCGAGAACCAGCTTATTATTATGGAACTAGTGGCTTATTGTTGCCTGTACCTAATAAATTTTTTTATCCTGAAGAATTTAAAGGCAAAAGCCGGCTTTGTTTTTATGGTTCGATGATGAACAGTATCGAAGTGAACAGTTCATTTTATAAAGTACCTATGGCATCCACTGTAGCTAAATGGGCTGCAGAAGTACCAAAAGAATTTAGATTTACCTTTAAACTCTCCAGGGAGATTACCCATAATAAAGGCTTAGCATTTGACACTGAAGCCGTAAAACGTTTTATAGGGATCATAGATTTGGTAGGCGACAAAAAGGGCTGTTTGTTGGTGCAGTTCCCAGCCAGTGTCCGGATCTCTCAATTTAAACAGCTGGCTTTATTGGTAAATACGTTGCGTGAATCTGATCCAAATGGTGATTGGAATATTGCATTGGAGTTTAGGCATACTTCGCTATATGTAGATCTGGTTTATAAGTTATTAGAAGATGCTGGGTTGGGTATCGTGATCCATGATAAAGCGCCAGCAGCTACGCCAATGCTGGAAACGGAACTTCCTTTTGTTTACTTGCGCTTTCATGGTCCGGATGGGAGCTATAGAGGGAGCTATGAGGATGAGGTTTTAAATGAGTACGCTGGTTACATCCGGGACTGGATGTCGGAGGGAAAAACAGTTTATTGTTATTTCAATAATACTATGGGTAAGGCCTTAGCGAACTTATTTACATTGAAGGACAAAGTCGTAGGGTAAGGTTATTTCTCACTCTCCCAACTCTTCCTGCATCCACTTATTCCATTTGGTTTGTTGTTTTAGTCTAAGCCCGTGTGCAGTTTCCTCGTCGTACCTGGTATTAGATTCGCGTTCACTGCTTAGAAGTTCGAAGAATTTTTTTCGTACTTCTTCTTTCCAATTGACAGTGAAATTAAAAGCAGACATAGTTTTTTCGATATTGCTGCCACAGATGTACGCAAGGTAAAAATGTCCCTGCTCATGCATCAACATTTGTGAAACGTCTTTCATGTGTACCCGCTCGGTATCCCAATAGCTTTCTTCTGGCCGTGGCTCTATCTTGGTTTTTACGAAGACTTGGTACTTGTTGTTGCTTTTTTCGATGACCGTATCTATCTTATAATAAATCCTGTATTTGAAATAAATGGGGAACCTAGCATTGCGAGGTACAGGTGCCCGAAAATCACTTATGGTGAGTAGGGGGACGTCCTTCAATTTTTTTTGTGCACAAACAGTTTTAGTTCCCAACGCACTGATAAGGATGGGAAGTAGGACGCGGAAAAATATTTTCATATTGAAAGCTGGAGGTTAGATACTCTTCTTAAATTTCCAAACAAATGAGCGAGTTTTCTTATGATTCTCATCACGGATTGTTAATTTACTACCTTGTTTAACTGGCTTTACAGAGATGTATAATGGTTTAACCACTATACTATAACCTGCATAATTTTTGTATCCAGCAATATCTTCCGGCAGGCTTGGATCTGATTTTACATTCAGACTAAACTTAAAAAGATATTCTCCTTCATTTCTTAATTTATGAGTTAGAGCACTTATATCATATAAGCAAAATGTTTCACCTTTAGATAGAAAAAGCACATTTTGATTGTTGCGTGCCTTGAGTGGTGGTATAGTGGTAGCTATACTATCTCCGTATTCTTTTTTTCGATAGAACAGCTTGTTCCAATTTTCCGATTGAAAATTTGTTTTTTGATACACAGCCAATCCGCCCTTAGAACCCGTTGACCTAAGTATTAAATTATAAGCTCCATCGTTTAATTTATAGACTGAGAGTGTATCCCTATTTTGATAATAGAACCCATTTAACATGTTTGGAATAAAATAATTCTGGCCGCCGGTGTTTTTATAATATATAACTGTAAGTTCAATTCGTGACTATTCAGATTTTTTAACAACGTGTCAACTAAGATAATTCTCGCATCTATTGGCATTTGAGCGATTGAATCCTGTATCCACATAAACACAGCTAAGAAAAAGATGATGCATACTTTCATAATAAATCTATTCTAATCCTGAACTAAAATTTCCTTCTGCACTAATTTTAACCTTTTCATTTCTAACTATTTTGGTTGTAAAATAGATACTTTATTTTTTTAAATATTTATCCAAATTATCTAGTACTAATATTTTAAAATCATCTCTTGCCTTTGACTTATCATCTGCTTTTAAGTCTTTTTCAAAAAGACTATTACCATATCCATTCACCACACCAACTAATACCAATTGGCAATTGTTGTCCTGCCAATTACTGTTTCCACCGCTAAAAAAGTACCGAATTACCGGGTATTTTTTCTCGTCAGGTCTGTACAACTTAAAATATAAGCTATCGACCAAACTATCATCTTCATTCCCCACTGATTCACCATTAACGCTTACACGTTCAGGAGGTCCAGGAAAGGGATTTGGCACAACATTCTGGGGATTATCTTTTTCCAAAAGCTTCAAAGCATTATAAACATCCGCTTTGCTTGCATCAATATTATATCTGGCTATATTCCCATGAGTTCCAGCTGTAGCAATGAAACTAAAGCAAGCTAATAGCATGATAAATAGCCGTAAATACTTGAACGATACATCGTCGCGGAATGTTAACCTTCCTTTATATTTATAACTGATTGGAATTACAAGCAAAGCATAGAGATCTGTCATGTCGATTGTCCTTTCTATTTGATATAAATTCAAATTGTTCCAATAAATGATTATTGGCGTAGCTAGGTCTGATTTCCAGATAACGAATAATACGATTGTTAATACATATACAGCTTTTTTAGCACGGAAAATATGCGAAAAGAAAATTGGGAAAATAAATAATCCGGCAATATCACTAAGTTTTCCTGTGATCTGATTGTGGAAAGCCTGTTTGAGGTAGAAGTCGTTTATCAACAATAATAGGAGCCCAAAAATAAAATAAACAGAAGTAAATATATCGCGTTTCGATTTGTCGATTGAATTTAGACCTTCCATTGTATCTAGTTGTCTATTTCATTTAAAACATCATTCATTGCTTTTCTTCTTGAAGCAAAAAAATCCATGTTATATATTATAGGAAATGATTCCACCTCTTCAATCGGTTTACTCTCTTTAATAAACACATATGCATCAAATCTTTTCTTTAATGAGGAAAAACGATATAGGTCTGCATATCTGCTCCCTCTAGAAATCTTACCGTAAGAAAGAATAGCATCTCCAAGGTACTTTGACGGATAGTAAAAGTAATTTAATCCAGTAGCAAGTCCAGCGTACTCGAAGCTATAAGCAGGTGGATAAAGTAGCCTGTCTGAGACTATTTTTCCATTCATTGAGCATTCATCTTGAGAATATGTTCCTTCTCCAATTTGAAAACTGATGGAGAAATATTGATCCTTATAGATTTTTCTCAAATAAAAACCTAAAGATGGGTCCGTGTTTAAATAACTATCCATTTCAGGTAAGCTGGTAATATGGCCACTATGGGCATAAATAGCGGCGATTTCATCTGACTTAAGAAATAACTTCACCAAGTTTTGTACTTTGTTAGACATATTGAGGTCTCTATTCGCCAGTGGTTCAACATTACTTTTTTGATTGGCGATTACTTCTTTTAGAAAGAGTAGATATAACTCATATGATTTATAACCTAATTTTGTTTTCAGCACTGTATCTAGTTGTGCATGAGTTAGGATTTCTTCATACTTTTCATCGGCTATTTTCTTCAAATAGAACTTACCCTTTTGTTTTCCTAAGATGGTCAAATGATATTCAAAGAGATAAAGTTCTGGATATTTTGGATTATCAACACCTAACAGGTGAACCTTAGTGACTGAATGTTCGTTGTAGGATCTTAACCAATTGAGAAAAGTAATTAAATTCCTATAGCCACATATAGAAGGTTTTAGATGAGATATAATCTGATTTTGATAGCTTTCTGGGATTTTTCCCAATACATACAGATCCATCATTAGCGTATTATCCATTGGCATTTCCATTAAAATCAATCTGCAGTTCTGATTTAGGATCAGATTTTTAATAAACTGATAATTTGCCAATTGTATGCTACTGCTTCCGTGGGTCGATTCTCCAAGGCCAATAATTTTTTTTTGACGTATTGCACCAATTTTTTTTAACAATGTACTGTCATTGTCAAAAGCCAAGGGAACAATATACCTCTTTTTCAAACTATGAACGACCTCCAGGCTGTCTTCTTTCTTTTTCGAAAAATAATTTTGTGATGTGATATCATTTCCATCAATTTTTATAGCTATGCGGTCGAGCCAGATACTTTGGTCATTGGCGCTATCACCTAAATAATTTATGCTAATTCTGATGGCCTTTGCTTTCGCAAGAGGTAAAACAATAGATTTCTTTTCCCATTGTTTACTATTTATTCTGATTGCTTTAGTTGAGATCTCCTTTTCATTCTGATCAAATAGCGTCAGTCTGAAATATAGATCATGAATTACATTGTCTTTGGAAATTATGGATATCTCGCATTCTTTTGGTTGATCAACTTTTGGTAATAATATCATTCTTGACAGGTTGCATTGCATATTTTTGTCTCTTGCCCTACTATTATAATATAGTTTGAATGCCGGTTTATTCTCGTTAATGTTTGTTGTATCAACTAAGAAGATGCTATTGCCTGATGATAACCATGCCCTCCTGCATAATGTTACGTTTTGAAAATTTAGATCATATTTTTCGCGCATTGTTTGTGCACTTGAAATGACAAAAAGATGCATAAGAAACAAAAATAAAAGCCGGTGTTTTTTTTGATTTTTCAATAGCTATGTTCCCTTCGTTTTATTGTAATAAAATCTATATAAACAGGCTGGGAAACTATTTTTCCTTTATACTTTTTATATCCAACCAGTTCGTCCGGTAAAGTTGGTCGCTCATTTTCCAGAGCCTTTGGTTCATAGGCAAATTTATACTGTCCTTTAGCGAGATGATGAATTTCCACTGTATAATAATAAGTATGTTCCTCACCAGATTTCAGAAATAATGGTAGGTTATCATAAGCGAACAAAGCAGTGGTGTCAATCCTAAGCGCGCTGTTCCGAATCATTTTTTTTACTTCGGAAATACGATTTCTTTTCAACTTTACGCTAGCCAAATTCAAGCTGGCGGTAAGATTGGAGGCTCCTGGAATCGGATTAGACATGACATGGGGATTGTCGTCTAGAACTATTTCTCGATGCTTTCGAATCTCGTAAGCACCATTTTTTTTCTCATAGAAGGAAATTAAACTATAAGAGCTTCTTGATCCTGAAATGACATCTATTCTCGGTAAGTAAATATCCTTTTCAGTATGATTAATGAACGTAACGCCAATGGCCATCAAATGACGTTGATCCTCAGGATCCTGGATAACACTAAGTCGCGCTTCCAGATTTCCCTTCCTATCTTGAGCAGATACCTCAGTGAACAGAAAAAGCAAGCAAATTAAATAAAATGATTTCATGGTAGATATAAATTAATGAGCTTTAAAAGCTAGTCAGGCTAGATCTCCAGGTCGTGTCGGCTCCTGCAGCTTCAAGACTATCCATCTGTTCTTGGCATAAATTTCTACTTTCAGTATCACCAGTGGAAATATAATAATCCCGTTGAAATTTATAGGCTGCATACTCGGAGTTCAATTTGAACTGGCTAGAATTTGAATTATATAAAGCGGAATGTTCGCTAAAATGAGCTGCATGAATTAATTCATGACCGATTAGACCCATAGAAGTAGTTTCATCCAGGTTCATAATATAGGGAGATATATACACAAATGTTAAATCTCCGCTTTTATAAGTTAAGCCGTATGATGCGGCTCCCGATACTGTATTTATATATTGCCCTTCGGAATTTATAGTATATCCCTGGGGGGCTGTAGAGCCTGCTATTGTTATTGCATTAGGAAAGTGACCATAGAATTGGGAAAAATTATTTTGAACTCTGTTAATCAACTCCAATGTAGCAGAGGGATTGGGGCCACCATAACCACCATAACCACCGCCGTAGCCGCCAGAAGGAGAATAGCCTCCATAACCGCCACTGCCTCCTGGAGGATACCATCCCGGCCATCCGCCATTATATCCGCCGTAATTTCCGTATCCGCCTGATCCGCCGGGGTTGTAAGTGCCTTCGGGTGGAACATAGCCGTTTTGCATGGCATTCCATAATTCCTCCCATGAGTTATATCCGCCATATCCACCGCTTCCCCCAGATTCTCCATAACCACCTTTAATGCCGCGTAGGTGCTCTGGGTCTAGCATTTCCAGTTCTTCGCTCAACTGGTCGAGATTTAATTTTAGTCTTTTCATTTCTTACTATTTAGGTTGTAAAATAGATTGGTTTAGCTTTTTTGTTGACACAGTTCAATGTAAACTATCCTAACTCCAAGGTGTTGGACTTGAGTTGATTAGTATTCATACCTGAGCATACCTTCCATAGCCTGCCAATATTTTTTTAATTTTCCGTTTGCGCTATCTGTATAAAAGAATGTCATACAAACATACCCAAGGTCTTTTTTTTGCAGAAGTAGTGCAGCCACGTATGAATACTTACCTCGATAAAATGCATTACTGTCCAATCGGATTGTATAAGATATTGCCGTGTCAGCATTAAATTTTGTCTTAGCCTCTGCTGAAGAATAGTATGTCACATAATCTTTCCAGTGCCTCGCTGCCTCGGCATCATATGCCTTCCCAATATGATGTTTTAGCTCGTTTAAATGCATGCCATTCAATGAGCGAAGTGACCCTGAGAACATTTTATTTATGCTAATTGAATCAGATTTAGCATAAGGCCTATGTAGGGGGAAAAAGGCTACAAACTCTTCATCTTCAGATACCAACTGATTAGATATACAATATAGCATTGACTTTAATTTAATATTGTCATCAAAACATTCGCTTTTATGTACTTCATTGAATCCATCTGGTTTGGAATATTTTAATTTCAACTCTTTTAGAGGTGCTTTAGGACTTGGGTCGCCAGTCACTGTTATCGTCCTGCCCCGTCCAATATCAAACGTCATTGTCTGCACTTCCTGTGCATAAGCGACCTGGATAAAGGTCAAAGCGGTAACAATCCAGATTATAGAATTTCTCATATTATTTATTTAACTCCCTATTGATGTACCACTCACTGCATAAAATCCAGTTGCATCGGACATATTCAGATGACTCCTCTTGCCCGTTGTAGGGTCATAAAATTCGATCTTGAGTTTTCCCCCGTCATTAGCATCATTGTACCAACCCTCTGCAATGACAGCATGACCTGCTCCTGCAACGCCAGTGTTGTATGTGATCATTACATGGTTACCACCGACTTTTCCATCGCTTGACATCGAAAATCCCGAACTAAGTTCGGTTACGGCCATACCGCCGAAGCCTCCAATATTGACAATGTGCTCAGTGAATACTCCTCCATAATCTGCGCCATTATATCCTAAATTATAATGGATACTAAAATTGTAAAAATTCCAATCATGAGAACTACCATCTAAGTAATCGAAACAATTTAATACGCAATCCCAGCTCGGGTCAACCGCCCCCATATAACCACCATATCCGCCAGATCCACCGTACCCACCATATCCGCCGCCATACCCGCCAGAAGGAGAATATCCGCCATAACCACCACTGCCTCCTGGCGGATACCATCCCGGCCCTCCGCCATTATACCCGCCATAACCACCCTCACCACTGTATCCTCCATAACCGCCTGCTCCACCAGGGTTATAAGTACCTTCTGGTGGAACATAGCCGTTTTGCATGGCATTCCATAATTCCTCCCATGAGTTATATCCGCCATATCCACCGCTTCCCCCAGATTCACCATAACCACCTTTAATGCCGCGTAGGTGCTCGGGGTCTAGCATTTCCAGTTCTTCGCTCAACTGGTCGAGATTTAATTTTAGTCTTTTCATTTCTAACTATTTAGGTTGTAAAATAGATTGGTTTATGTAGTTGGTTAATAGGCGATTCATGACCATAAGTGCCAATGTGCTCCATTTGGGATGATAAAAATTTATATGCCTGCAGATCAGCATACTGATATCTTTAAAAATGCTAATCGGCTCTACCGTCGGGACCATTTGTCTGCATATTTGTAGCCAATTTGCCAGCCATTCTGTGTCAGCTGTGCAATCGCCATCGGCTATCAAAGTCACCATTTGATTTAAATCATCAAGGTTGGTTTTTATGAGCTTATTGGCTTCATATTGAAGTCGGATCAAGTCTGCTACAGGTAATCGGTCAGCAAGTTTCTCACAATCGGCCTGCAGGACTTTTGCCGCATTTAATGGGTTGCCAAATACGGCTAAAGCCACGATTTCTAAGCAGAGATAAAAGTTAAACAACGATTCTTCATCAAGCATGTGCTCTGCAAAGGTGTCCAACATTAATGCGGAAATCTCTTTTCGGATCAAAGCAGTTTGATCGGAATTAAGTTGCGGTGTGCAAGTTGAATTGGGTTTAAAAATATTGAGGTATACACTATTGTTGGGTAGATCTAAAAAAAAAGTGTCCTGGAGGGGTAGGGGTTTAATTATCCTTTTTGTAGGATGGGCAGATAAGAACGTTTCAATAGTAGATTGATAAAACGGGATCTGGTGCAGATCCGTAGATTGCAGATGCAATACTAATCTTAGATGTTCCCCTTGTTCTTCGCAGAAAGATAGTGTATACTGGCTACAAATACCAGCTGTTTCCAACTCTTGTATAAGGGGAGCTAAGCAGTTCTTTAATAAATTAGGCCATTCCTGTCTGGAATAGTATATGGAAAAGCTTATTGGAGAGCGTCTTATCATTATATTGGTTTATAAATACACCATTTAGGATTGTGTATTTATATACAAGTCTAAAAAGTTTCACTGCGATATTTTGTTCAATTTTTTGTCGTTTTGTCTCAATGTTTTTCGTGTAGAGAAAATAATAGTGTTGACCCTTTATATTAGCTAAACGTTTAAAAAAAACTAAACCAAATCTCTAAATTAACCATGCTCAAAACGTTCCCTGTAGACAGGCAGTTAGATAAAATGGACTGTGGTCCGGCCTGTCTGAAAACAATTTCAAAATTTTACGGTAAATACTATTCATTGCAATATTTGCGGGATAAATGTGGTTTGTCACGTGAGGGAGTCTCTTTTCTTGATCTGAGTTATGCAGCCGAAGGTATTGGATTAAGAAGTATCAGTATAAAAGCAACGATTCAGGATTTATACGAAAAAGTGCCTTTACCGTGTATTATTCATTGGGCGAACAGTCACTTTGTGGTTGTTTATAAAGCAACTGCGAAGAGAATTTACGTTTCAGACCCGGCTAAAGGTTTAGTCAGCTATAGTTATCCAGAGTTTACCGAAAACTGGTACAAGCAGAAATATGATTTGAAAAAAGGGGTGTTGTTGGCATTAGAACCACAGGCAGACTTCAAATTAATACATGAAAATGAGAAGCGGAATAGGAAGAAAACGATTGGTAATTTAGTTGCTTACTTTACACCTTATAAAAAGAACTTTGTAAATCTGTTTGTGGTTATGTTTATCGTAACGCTATTGCAGGCTCTTTTGCCTTTTATTTCAAAAGCAGTGATCGACGTAGGTATACAGCGGCAGGATGTCGATTTCATCAATATCGTACTCATAGCAAACATTGCAATTATTCTTTCGATCACACTTTCGAATGCCGTACGCGATTGGATTTTGGTTCACATCACATCGCGGATAAATATTGCACTCATTTCGGATTACCTCATGAAGCTGATGAAGTTACCTATAACTTTCTTTGAGACTAAGTTAACGGGGGATATTCTACAACGGGCAAATGACCATGAACGCATCAGAAGTTTCATCATGAACAACTCCTTAAACATGGTTTTCTCTGTCTTAACCTTTGTTGTTTTCGGAATTATTCTTTGGGTTTATAATACTTTTATCTTTTATACTTTTTTGGTTGGCAGTACGCTCTATGTAGTTTGGGTATTGGCTTTTTTGAAGCTACGACGCAAATTGGATTGGAATTATTTTGAATTAATTTCCAAAAACCAAAGCTACTGGGTTGAGACGATAGAAGGGATGCAAGACATCAAGGTGAATAATTATGAGAAAGCGAAACGTTGGAAGTGGGAGAACATTCAGGCAAAGCTATATAAAGTGAATTTACGGAGCCTTACTGTGAATAATATTCAAAACCTGGGCGCTCAATGTATCGACAGCATTAAGAATCTATTGATTACATTTTTCTGTGCGAAAGCAGTCATAGCGGGAGAGATCACCTTTGGAGTCATGATCTCCACACAATTTATTATTGGTATGTTAAGCGGTCCGGTACAACAGTTTGTGAGTTTTATTGTCTCGGCTCAATTTGCGCATCTCAGTTTTCTCCGGTTGAATGAGATACATGAACAAGAGGAAGAAGACGAACATATGGGCAACAACAGCCTGGCGCTTATACAAGACAAAAGCTTGTTATTAAAAAATGTGTTTTTTCAGTATACCCGCAATTCACCAGTCGTTATCAATGGTTTGCATTTATCCATACCTGAAGGGAAGGTGACCGCTATTGTTGGGGATAGTGGCAGTGGTAAATCAACATTACTTAAGTTGCTGCTCCGTCTTTACAAGCCAACATACGGTGAAATTATGATCGGGGGTATGAATTTAAATAACATTGGCCTGAAACAATGGCGGGACAAGGTTGGCGTAGTTATGCAGGATGGTAAAATATTTAGTGATACCATAATGAATAACATTGTATTAGACGATGAGAAAATTGATTATGAGCGCTTACGTGATGCCGTTGAAACTGCAAATATTGCTACTGAGATAGAGCAATTGCCCTTAGGCTATCAAACAATGATGGGCGAACGTGGTCGGGGCCTAAGTGGTGGCCAAAAGCAGCGGGTATTGATTGCACGAGCGCTTTATAAAAATCCGGATTTTCTATTCTTTGATGAAGCAACCAATTCTTTAGATACCATCAATGAGCAGAAAATTATCTCTGCCTTAGAAAGTGTTTTTAAAGATAAAACAGTCATCGTAGTAGCGCATCGGTTGAGTACTGTTCGTAAGGCCGACCAGATTGTTGTAATGAGAAAGGGAAGTGTTGTAGAAATCGGTACACACGATACGCTCATGAAGAAAGGTGGACTTTATTATCAATTGGTAGCGTCTCAGGTAGAATTGATTAATGAGCTAACACCGAATATTGATAGTCAGTTATTAGAAACAAAAGGATAAGAAATGGAAACTGAAGTTACACCAGAAAAATTTAAAAATGCAGAGCGTACCGAAGAGGTCCAGGCGATTATTGATCGGATGCCCGCCAACTTTGGCTTACGTATCACCCTTTTTGTTTTAGCATTGGTATCCATTTTTTTCGCTTTTGGCTGGATGATCAAGTATCCGGACATTGTAACGGGATCAATTTCTATAAATGCGAGCAGTGCAGTTGTGAAACTGGTAGCCCATACCTCTGGTAAACTCCAGTTGAATGACCTTAAAAATTTGAAAGAGGTGAAAGAGGGGGAATATGTTGGGATGATCCATAATGCAGCAAATTTAGATGATGTCCGAAAGGTAGAGCGTTTAATCAGAGGATTTAGTGTAAAGGATATCAAAAGCTTTGATAAGTTAGCCTTGTTCCCTAAAAATGTTTCATTGGGCGAATTGAGCATTAAATATTTTGCCTTTCTTAACGCGTTTACAAAGACAGCCCAATATTATCATGCAAACCTGTATGATAAACAAGCTGAAGTATTAAACAAGCTGATCAAAGAGTATAGCAAAATTCGAGATATTACTGCGCATCGAATCCAAATGAGCGGAGCAAGCATGGGGCTTGTCGGTAAATTCTCAGGTAGGGATTCAATTTTATTTTCTAAAAAAGTACTTTCCGAAGCTGAAAACGACCGGTCACAAATCACATTTATTTCTGCTCAGGATGGTTACCAAAATATGCTTAAAGAGTACTCTGTTACCAATAGCCAATTGCAGCAAACGGATAACCAGTTGCAACAGAATATGATACAAAAAATGGAGAAGGAAAATCAACTGGAATTGGAACTGATTTCTGCTTTTACAGATTTGGAGGATAACTTTAAGATGTGGGAGGAAAAATATGTACTGAAGGCACCGATGGATGGTAAGGTACAATTTCTGAAATTTTGGGTGGAAAGTGAGTTTGTTCAGAGCGGTGAGCCTATTTTTACGATTGTTCCATTACAAAATAATGTATTGGGGCAAATGAGTTTACCAGTTCAGGGGGCAGGGAAGGTAGAGGTTGGCCAGGAAGTCATTATAAAATTGGAAAATTACCCCTATATGGAATATGGAAGTATCAAGGGATTGGTGTCTTCTATTTCATTGACGACCAATGTGCAGAATACGGTAAATGGAGCTGTTGAAAATTATTTGGTGAATGTTTCTTTACCAGACAAGTTAAAAACGAATTACGGTTCTGAACTTGGATTTCGCTTTGAGACAAAAGGTACGGGTGATATCATTGTTCATAAGCGCCGTTTGATAGAACGATTGTTTGATAATTTGCGGTATAAATTAAACCAATAAAGGCGTATGAGAGAAGTTTCTATATAGGCTACCTTTCTTTGTAGTTTTATTTTTTACAACGCTGATTCCCTTTTCTGTGTTTTCTTCCATAATTAATCTGTTGGAAATCTGATGAAAAAAGAATAGTGCGTCTTCGCGTAACTGCTTAGATTCTAACTTATAAAAGCTTTTAAAATCGCTAATGTTAGTCGGCCCATCCGTTTGCCAGGCTCCGCTTGTCCAGGAGTCTTCCTGGATAGAGAAATTATATTGAAATGAAAAATTTAAAGGTATCTCAGGTTCTAGCTTGCTGAATAAAAAATTGTTTACCATCGTAGCAAGCTTAGTTGTATTATCCTGGAAAAGAAAAAGTAGTTCAGAACTATAGGGGGTTATATATCTGATGTATAATTCTTTGAGATAAAAGCCTTCTTTAGAGTTTAACATTCTCTCTTTGTTAGAATGCTGTATTGCATTCAAGAATGAAGGATTATCAATATCTACCTTCTCAACTCCCGAACGCTTCAAACGGTAAATTAGATCAATATCTTCAAAACCATAGTGTTTCATGCGCTCATCGTATCCTCCGATTTTCACAAAGCTTTTCTTTAGCATACATATCCTGCCCAATACATCATTTTTCTTCATGGACGTATAGTAGGTCGTCAAAAAAACATTAGACATTTCTTTAAAAATTTCGCTCACATAGGTAGCAAAACCTGCTCCGGTAAAATTGTCTGCGTCGATATTGCAGATTACATCACCGGTCGCTAAGGAAACGACAAGATTTCTTGAATGGCTCCAGTCATAAAATTGTACAGAATCGATCTTAAAATAGACAAGTCTGCCAGTACTTAAAAATTCTGAATAGTTTGATTTTATATATTCTTCTAAACCGTCCGAAGAATTATAATCGAGCAACACAAACTCAAGATTTTCATAATCCATATTGTCGGCTAAATTCTTTGGAAGCGTCTGCTTGAGATAGGATAACCTGTTCATACAGGTAGTGCAGAAGGAAATTTTGATATTACTCATGAGGAGCGAAAAAATATAATGAAAAAATAATCCTATAATTGTTGATCTAGTATCACTAATATATAGATATTTAACCAATTAATAACGCTAATCATGATAGTAGTTTGTGTAATCACAACAGATGATCACGAAGGATTAATCGACTTTTTAAAACCTTCTTGTGAATTCCATAACTTGAAATTAAAAGTTCTCACAGTTAAAGATAAATACACTGGTCATAGGCTGAAGGATCTTCTCTTATATGAGTTTTTAAAAGATATCGATAAGAACGAGCTTATTTTATTTACTGATGCATTCGATGCCTATTTTATTGCAAGTGAAGCTGAAATCATTGAGAAATACAACAGATTTAATATCCCGATAGTGTTTTCTGGTGAAATCGCTTGCTGGCCGGAACCAACATTAAGTAGGTTTTATCCAAGAATTACTGAAGATACTCATTTCAGATATCTGAATAGTGGCGGTTTTATTGGGAGGAGTGGGGATATCGTAGATTTAATTGAAAAATACTATTTTGAGAATAGAATCGAGCTTTCTCAGCATTTATGGAGTAACCAATACGTATGGAATCAAATCTATTTGAATGAACAAGATGTAATTAAAATTGACGTTGATTGCGAAATATTTTACACGCTTTGCAGTAAAATTCCAGTTTCCAAAGCGTATTTGCATTCCGAAGAATTGAAAAAGGTTGTGTTAAGCCAAGAAAAAGATCGTTTGTTGAACGAAATGATCATTGAAGATGGACGATTTACGAATTCAATCACAGGTACCAGACCTTGTCATTTGCATTTTAATAGCCCAGCAGTTAAAGAGCTTATGAAAACAAATCTATTGGATGATTTAAAAGTTTGGGTGGATAAGTGATTTTTGACTATTCAATTTGATTATTCTACTAAAGTGTTGAATTTTTCTTTGATATGTGTCCTGGCTTGTTTTTGAAACTCTTCGGGAGTTTGCCCAGTTTGTTTTTTAAAGAACCGGCTAAAGTACGGACGGTCTGAAAAACCTAATTCGTAGGATATTTCTTTGATACTGAGTTCACTATGGATGATACTTCGTTTTGCTTCCAGTATGATTCTGTCATGAATCAGCTGCATACCTGTCTTACCTAGTTTGTCTTTCAGGATTTGGTTGAGGCGTTTGGAACTGATTCCCAATTTGCCTGCATAAAAGTCTGTGTTACGCACGTGCTGGTAATTACTTTCCAGTAGCATTAAAAATTCGTACACTCTTTTTTGATGGATATCCTGACTGGTGAATTCGTGCTCCTTTACCTGGATCAGTTTAAGCAGGAAGACTTTGAGTAAAGCTTTTACCATTACGAAGTTATTGCTTGTATATTCCTTTTCCAGCAAATGGAATATTCCGGAGAGCTCAGCCGCAGCCGTTTCATTTAACCTCAGGCAGGAGAATTCTCCCTGTACATTAAAGATTTTAAAAAGATCGAGGAGAAACTCCTTATCTTCTTCTTCCAGCATACTTCTTTTGAAAGAAATCAGTTCGCCATTCTTTCCTGCCTTGTTCAACTGATGGACTCTGTATGGTGGAATTAGATAAATCCAGTCAGCTTTAGGATCAAGTGCTATATCTTTTAAGGTATGAAGTGCTGCTTCATTTTTCAACCATACAATTTCAAAAAAATCCTTTCTTCCCGGATCATTGAGGTAGCTAGGAGGGCAATTGCCCAGATTGCGGATATAGATTAACGATTTCTCAAGTGCCGGTTGCAATGCTGAATTCATCATGGTATAAAGATAAGGACTATGAATTTGGCGTATTGGACGATTGGGAAATTATGGTGGACTATTCGGAAATCCTTGTTTTTTTGTGGCTTGTTTATGACTTTTTGAGCTTCCAATTTCCAGATTGTCCAACAGAATGGGCGGATTGTATAAGGCTGGAGCTGTTCTGCCTGATTACTTTTACCCCAGATTAAAGCATAAGAAATATGGAGGTTGAAAATATAAGTGAGCAGCAGATTGCAAAAGATATCCGCGCCAATCTGGAGATGATTTTAAAGGAAAATACCTGGCTATTAAAACAGGTGGATTTCAACGAAGTGGCCACATTGGTCAATGATATCAAATCTGCCCATCATATCTTTATTACTGCAGCCGGACGTTCTGGTTTTGCGATGCGTTCAGCTGCGATGCGCTTGATGCACCTTGGACTTAAAGTCCACTTTGTAGGAGAAACCACTACACCTGCAATCTTAAAGGGAGATCTGTTAATTGCTGCTTCCGCATCAGGTACGACAAGTACCATTGTAAGGGCAGCGCAGAAAGCTAAGGAAATGGGGGCCATGGTAGTTGCGATTTCCACACAAGAAGATTCCTTACTTTCCGGTCTTGCAGATCAGGTGATCCTGGTTCCTGCAGCGGGAAAGCAAGATCTGGAAAGTAGTCGTTCTGCGCAGTATGCCGGCAGTCTATTTGAACAATTCCTGCTGTTGTTAACTGATTCGGTATTTCAGTCCTTATGGAAATTGGAAGGCATACCGGCAGCGGAGCTCTGGAAAAGGCATGCAAATCTTGAATAAGCACATTTAAATCAATTATATATTATCATTATGGCAAAATTACAAGTAGCAATAGACTTATTAACCACAGAAGAAGCATTGGCATTAGCGGCTAAAGTCGCTCCCTATGTAGATATCATTGAATTGGGGACACCTTTAATCAAAAACATGGGATCAGCAGTGATCACTGCGATGAAAAATGCACATCCAGATAAACTAGTTTTTGCAGATCTTAAAACGGCTGATGCAGGTGAACTGGAAGCTGATATAGCCTTTAAGGCTGGGGCAGACCTGGTAACTGTAATGGGGGCCGCAGGTGATGCTACGATTATTGGTGCGGTTAAGGCAGCAAAAGCTCATGGCAAAGGTGTTGTTGTGGATACCATTGGTTATCCCGATCGTGTAAGACGAGCACAGGAAGTGACTAAACTTGGGGTAGAATTCGTAGAGCTCCATGCTGGCTTAGATGAGCAGTGGACAGCTGGTTATTCTATCCAGGTATTGATTGATGAGGCCGCTAGAGTAGGTGTTCCTGTTTCTGTAGCTGGTGGTGTAAACATTAGTAACATAGCTGCTGTGGTTAAAGCAGGTGCGCAGGTGGTGGTTGCTGGTGCTGCAATTTATGGAGCTGAGGATCCGGCTTTGGCTGCTAAAGCATTGCGTGAGGCAATTGATGCCGTTTAGTGGATCGAGGCCGTATCATTCTAAAAAATGATACGGCCTTTTTTGGGTTTTCATTATTACTCAATTGGGAGCGTAAACCAAAAAGTACTGCCTTTTCCAAGCTCACTTTCTGCTCCAATTTCACCATTATGTTTTTTAATAATTTCTGACGATATATATAAGCCAAGGCCTAAACCTGAATAAGGGCTCCGGCTTTTATCGCCTCTGAAATAGCGGTTAAACAAATGGGGGATCTGATCTTGTGGTATTCCTGGACCCTTGTCTATTACACAAACCTTTACTTTGTTTTTTATTTTTTGAATATCAATAATGATCTCTTTAGACTCCGGGGCATAGTTTCTGGCATTATTTACAAAGTTTATAATCACCTGATCGATTCTATGAGGATCTGCATATACACTCAAATTCAGGTCGCCGGTAGTTTTAACGGTATATATGCCTTCAATTTTGAGGTGATTGCAACAGTCTACTGCCAATTCAGAGAGGATAAACCAGTTTTTTTTGATATAAAGTTCCCCCTGATTTAACTTGCTTGCGATTAGCAGGTCATCGACCAGAATGTTGATTTTATCCAAACTTCTAGAAGCCTTTTCAATTAGACTAGGCAAGAAATCTGTTTCTGGATGTTTCTGAAGTCTGCTGATGAGTTGCATAAAAGCAGATAAGCTGGTAATGGGTGTTTTTAGTTCATGACCGGCAATACTCACAAAATCATCTTTCTGTTGCTGGAGTTGTTTTAGGTCATGAATATCGGTGGCTGTTATAATCCAAAGACCAACCATCCCATCTTCCTGAATTGGTTGCATTCGGTTTAAATGCCAGCGGTAGGTTCCGTCAGCATTACGATATCTGTTTTCAAATTCTCCTCCTTCCTGACCTGATCTAATCAAATTATATTTGCGGAGTGTTTCATGTAAGTCATCTGGATGAATTACTTTAAGCCATTTTCTGCCGTATGTTTCAGTGGGACTAAGACCTGTGTAATCATACCAACGTTGGTTAAAAAAAGTCATTTTTCCCTTCGCCGTATTGGTCATTGCCATTTGAGGAAGCGCATCGATTAAAGAACGGAATCGCTTTTCACTTTTTTCTGCTCGCATCCTCGACTTTACTTGTTCTGTAATTAGATTGGCTACCAGCATTATTCTATCAGTCTTTCCTTTTGTATTTTTCAGGGGTTGATAGACAAAGTTTGAATAGACTTCCTCTGTTTTATCATCGTGTTTATGAAAAACTTTCACTTCATTTCCATAATAAGGAATACCAGTAAGGTAAACCTGATCCATGATCCGGAGAAAACCCTGAGCCTCTATCTCAGGTATGGCTAATTTAAGTGGCTTGTTTATAATTGTAGATGGTTTGCCCCAAACTTCAAGCATTTTCTCGTTTACCGTTTCAATAATTAGTTCTCTTCCTTTAAATACTGCAATGGCCACGGGTGCATCTGCAAGTAGCGATCGAAATCTGGCTTCGCGTTCTGCAAGTTGCCTTAATGTGTCGTAAATCTGATGTTCAGATTTTTTTTGGCTATTTGATTCGTAGAAGGTAACGAATAGTCCACAAACCTTTCCCTTAACATCATAGAGTTGGCTGCAATTGAAAACCCAGAAACTATTGACAGGGTTTCCATTGTGTTGTTTTGGAATCAATTGGTCTTCCTGTTCCAATATTTTATCACCGGACATAGCCATCTCAATACTGGGTTCTATTGCCTGCCAGACTTCCGGCCAGCAATCCTGAGCTCTTGCCCCTAATGCTCCAGGATGTTTGTGTAATTTTTCGAGGGTTGGTTTATATTTGTCATTATAAAATTGAATATGCTCAGGACCCCACCATAGAAACATTGGAAATTTTGAGCCTAGCATAATGTCCAATGCGGTGAGTAAATTTTGCGGCCATGTATCCGCAGTACCTAAGCTCGTGTTGGGCCAATTGGTCGAATATATTAGATTGCCCATTTCCCCAGCATCCTTTAGATGCGCGAGATAGTCAAAAGATGATTTGCTATGAACTGGCATAATAAAAATCTTTTAGAATAGGGAGGCAATAGCATTAATTGTGATTGCTTGGTGTGAACACCTAGTATTGCAAAATGTTTTATAAAATATTTACCTTTTTAAATGAAATAATTGTAGATATGTACAAATTAAACCTTAAAACATGAAATATCTATTGGCTAGCTTTTTATCATTCATTTCCCTTTGCTGTTTTTCTCAGAATGGAAAGAACCTGAAATTATGGTATAATAAGCCCGCAGAGAAATGGGTAGAAGCATTACCGGTTGGAAATGGGAAAATCGGAGCCATGATTTTTGGAGGCGTAGAAGAAGAGCTGCTACAACTCAATGAAAGTACACTGTGGAGCGGTGGGCCGGTAAAAAAGGATGTAAATCCAGAGGCTAAAAATTACCTTCCGAAATTACGTGAAGCCTTATTGAAAAATGAAGATTATACAGCAGCAAACGATCTCTCCAAAAAGATGCAGGGACTTTACACGCAGTCTTATTTGCCTATGGGGGATATCCTCATTAAACAAGATTTTGGAGGATTGAAGGCCAGTAATTATTACCGTGATTTGAGTTTGAAAAATGGCCTCGCCACTACGCGTTTTACAATTGACGGAGTTGAATATACGCGTGAAATTTTTACTTCCGAACCGGATCAGATCATGATGATCAGAATCCGTGCAAATAAGGTCGGTAAACTCAAATTTTCAGTAGCTGTAAAGAGCTTATTGAAATATCGTTTATCTACACCGGTAAAAAATGAAATTATTGTAAGTGGTAAAGCACCAGCCCGTGTAAACCCCTCTTATTATAACCCTAAAGGGATAGAACCAGTTGTTTATGAAGATACTAGCGGATGCGATGGAATGAGGTTTCAATATCGGATTAAGGCAATTAATAAAGATGGAACTGTGAATACGCAAAATGGGCAGTTGCTGGTATCTGGGGCTACAGAAGTATGGTTATATGTAGCTGCGGCGACAAGTTATAATGGCTTTGATAAATGCCCGGATAAAGAAGGTAAGGATGAAAATAAACTGGCATCAGATTTAATTAGTAAAGCCACAAAAAAAACTTATCAAAATATTTTTAATCGACATGTTGCCGATTTTAAAAAGTATTTTGATCGGGTATCCTTCAGTGTAAAAGATACTTTGCTTCATAATCCAAACCTTGATCTGCCTTCAAATGAAAGATTAAAGCGGTATAGTTCCGGAGCATATGATCCTGGCCTGGAGACGCTGTATTTTCAATATGGAAGGTATCTGCTGATGTCCTCTTCTCGTCCGGGTGGACCACCAGCAAATCTTCAGGGAATTTGGAACAAGGAACTCCGTGCACCCTGGAGTTCAAATTATACGATTAATATCAATACCCAGATGAACTACTGGCCTGCTGAAGTTACTAACCTTTCAGAAATGCATACACCACTTTTAAACTGGATCCAAAGTTTGGCGAAGACAGGAAAGGCAACTGCAAGAGAATTTTACAATGCAAGCGGTTGGGTTGCACATCACAATTCCGATCTATGGGCTATAAGTAATCCGGTAGGTGATCGTGGTGCGGGTGATCCGGTTTGGGCAAACTGGGCTATGGGTGGAAACTGGCTTTCCCAGCATTTATTCGAACATTACCGATATACCGGAGACAAGAAGTTCCTTGCTGAAAAAGCATACCCTTTGATGAAGGAAGCCGCACTTTTTACATTGGATTGGTTGGTTGAAGACAAGGATGGCTATTTGGTTACAGCCCCGGCAACCTCGCCAGAAAATAAATTTAAAGATGCATCCGGAAATCAGCAAAGTGTATCTGTAGCCACCACGATGGATATGTCCATCATCAGAGATCTTTTCGCAAATGTGATAGATGCTGCAAATGTTTTAGGTACGGATCCTGCTTTCAGGGACTTACTGATTTCAAAACAAAGAAAACTCTATCCGTTAAAAATCGGAAGTAAGGGACAGATTCTGGAATGGTACAAAGATTTCCCTGAAACAGAAATTCATCACCGGCATGTTTCGCACCTTTTTGGTTTACACCCAGGTCGCGAGATATCGTTTTTAACACCAGCGTATTTTGCTGCGGCACGAAAAACTTTGGAAATACGCGGAGACGATGGTACCGGTTGGAGTAAAGGCTGGAAGATCAACTGGTGGGCGAGATTGTTGGATGGAGACCATGCTTATAGCTTGATTAGGCAATTGTTAAACTATGTAGAAACTACGGGAGGTGGTCAAAAAGGAGGAACTTATCCTAATTTCTTTGATGCACATCCGCCGTTCCAGATTGATGGTAATTTTGCAGGTACTGCTGGAATGGCCGAAATGCTGATGCAAAGTCACCTTGGCTTTATTCAGTTATTGCCTGCCCTGCCAAGAGCCTGGACTGAAGGAGAAATAAAAGGGCTCAAAGCCAGGGGCGGATTTGAAATCGCAGTTAACTGGAAAAAAGGAAAATTGTTGAGTGGCTCCATAAAATCCATAAATGGAGCGGAGTGCATTTTGCAAACAGATTTGCCAATAAAAATAACTGGTGTAAAGTTTAGTTCCGAAAAAAATGCTGTAGGCTATCAGACTAAATTTAAAACTGTAAAAAATATAACTTATCAATTGACTGCTTTATAAATAACATATATTGTTTTAAATTAGGACATAATTATTACTTAAATAGGAAAATAATGAAACGTACAGCAAAAGCGCATTGGAATGGCACCCTGACTGCCGGAAAAGGTGAAATTTCTACTCAGAGTACCATTTTAAATGAAACTCAATATTCTTTTAAAACAAGATTTCAGGATGGAATTGGTACCAATCCGGAAGAATTGTTGGCAGCAGCACATGCAGGCTGTTTTACCATGGCAGTGAGTGCTGCATTATCAGATGCGGGTTTTACTCCAGCTGATTTAAATACAGAAGCAGTTTTAGATCTGGATATGGCTACATTGAGTGTTACTGGTATCCATTTGAAATTAGTTGGTGGAGCGATTGATGGTGTTGATGAAGAAACTTTTAAAAAGATTGCAGAAGGAGCGAAAGCGAACTGTATCATCTCTAAAGCCTTAAGCGTAAATATTACTTTAGAAGTTCAATATGTATAGTTTTTAAAATAAGTAAGTAGGTTACGTATTCTTGTAACCGAATATATTATTTTGAAGTGGATTGATAAAATCCACTTTTTTTATTTTTCATTACCCCCCGTTTTAAGTTTTGTTGTCTCTAAGGTGAAAATGGTTGCTACAAAGACTCTATTTGCTCAATAGTGAGTCCTGTAGCTTCAGCAATAAAGCTTAAAGCGATATTTCCTGCTTTTAATTTAATAGCGACTTCTTTAAGTCCCTCTTCGCGGCCTTCTTCACGGCCTTCATCTTTCGCATTTTCCATCACGCTATAGTTATCCCGTTGTATTTTTAATCTTTGATTGTATTCGCACATTTCTTCTCGTGTTAAATTGCCAACTTCAGCAAGCTCAAATATTTTTTCGTATTCTCTATTGCCTACCAAAGATAGCGGTATTTCAGATAATTTTTCCAGGTTGTTTAAGATGTAAAGCCACTGATCCAGTTTAGTTTCCAATTCAGCTTCCAGTTTTTTAAATTTAGGCATCTCTATAAAAGTATATGACAACTTTGAATAAAATTCCTGGTGCGTATTGTTGTCTATTAGCCTAATATCATGTATAAAATGATCCGGGTGACTGTTGTCGAAATTAAAATTCATGATCCCTATAAAGAATACTTCAGGAATCTCATAATCCCAGTCTGCTGGTACACCGATGCCCTGCTCCTGAATCAGATTTGCTGTATAAAAAATACTTCGGTCTTTAAAGTTTTTAGGTTTTGCCTTCTGCATTTCTACGATAAATTTTTCACCCCTGTCACCAGTACAGAGTAAATCAAATACGGTCTTCCTATAATCCTCGCCAGAACCTTTAAACTCGGTATTATTATATTGAATATCAACAATTACTTTCCTTCCTTTTAGCACCTGATTGATAAAACTGATTAATAGGTTTTTGTTGTGGGCTTTACCAAAAATGTGTTTAAATCCAAAGTCGCTATAAGGATCAATAAATCGTGTAACTTTATTTTTGTTTACTGGATCTGTTTTGCTGCCCGTTTCTTCACTCATTTTCCCCTAATTATTTAAGCAAACCTCTCGAGATAATTAGTGATAAATCTCACTTTGCTGAAATTTGGTTGAAAACGCAGCGTAATCACATTTGGTCAAAATTAAATATCGAACAGGAGTAAAAAAGGATACTAAGACAAAATTAAGAAAGAGCTCCTTTTTTATTGGGTGTAAGCTCAATTTCTTCTTGATAGATATTCAGTATGAAAGCTAAAAGCCTGCAACCCTTATTTGCAAGCTTTTATGCGTTTTATTGCTATTCTTTGTGATCCCGTTAGGGTTAGTGATTGACCATCTTCATTGCTTCTTCGCTGTAACGCTCGCCAACTATAGGGTATCGCTTGATCAGCTCATTAATTGCCGTAAGATCTGCACTTGTCAGGTTAACATTAATCGCAGCCACATTCTCTTCCAGATATTTTCTTTTTTTTGTGCCTGGAATAGGGATAATATCCTCGCCCTGTGCTAATACCCATGCCAGGGCAAGCTGAGCAGGTGTGCAATCCTTGCTGCTTGCCAAGGCCGCAAATTCCACAACAAGCCTATTGTTGTTGGCTATGTTTTCCTGCTGGTAGCGTGGCAGGGTTCTCCTGAAATCATCAGCCGCAAGGGTAGCCACATCGAGTGTATTGGTAACCAATCCCCGCGCCAAAGGAGAATAAGGTATAAGTGAAATCCCAAGCTCACGGGTAGTCTGCAATATCCCATTTTCCACATCTCTTGTCAGCAGCGAGTACTCACTTTGCAGCGCCGCAATCGGATGCACGGCATGAGCTTTTCGTAACGAAGTGGCAGAGGTTTCACTCAATCCAAGGTAGCGTACCTTTCCTTCTCTTACCAGGTCAGCCATAGCGCCAACAGTTTCCTCTATCGGGATGTTTGGGTCAACCCGGTGGGCATAGTAGAGGTCAATGGTGTCAATTTTCAGACGCTTCAGGCTTTTTTCGACGGCAACTTTCATCCATGCAGGTGATCCGTCGAAGTAGGTTCCTTTAGCGCTGCTAGGCCCGGCAACTCCGTCCTTAAAACGAAAGCCGAATTTCGTTGCGATGAATACCTTGTCGCGGTTGGGTACCAGTATTTTCGAGATCAGTTCCTCATTAGCGCCGTTTGCATACATATCGGCGGTGTCCCAAAAGTTGATGCCCAGGTCAAGAGCTTTCTCCAGTGTGGCTAAACTTTCTTTGTCGTCTGTGGGGCCATAGGCAAAGCTCATGCCCATGCAGCCCAGGCCAAGTGCTGATAGCTGCTCGCCAGTTGTTCCGAGATTTCTGTATTTCATTATTGTCAAATTTTTGTTCCCTCAAATGTCGGTAGAGAAGCAAAACTCTGACTTATAACCTTCAAACAGATTGTTATAATATTCAAACAGTCTAGCGCAATTGAGTAGGGGCCAAACCTGTGTGTTTTTTGAAGAACAGGGTAAAATAGGAAGGATATTCGAAGCCCAGACTGTAGGCAATATCGGAGATGTTCCAGTCGGTATGCTGCAATAAAGCTTTAGCCTCCCTGATGATACGGGAAGCGATGTGAGTGGTTGTGGTTTTACCGGTTACCTCCTTTACCGAGCGGTTGAGGTGATTAATATGGACGGATAGGGAGGTCGCATAATCCGCGGGATTTTTCAGCTTGAGTGTAAGTGCGGGAGAATCAATAGGAAACTGCCTTTCCAGTAATTCAAGGAATAAAGCGGAAACCCTTGACGCGGCATTTGCATAAGCATGAAAATTTGTAGTCGGATTATTTTTCATTGCCTCATGAATGATCAGATGCAAATAGCTGCGCAATATATCATACTTATGCGGGTAAGTGGAGCACATCTCGGCCTGCATTTTTTTGAATATAGTTGAAAGTTCCTTCAATTGAGCCTCGTTCGGGAAGAATATCGGGTTAGAACCGATCTTAAACAATGGTGAATCCTGCAGGTTGGTTACCCGCTCACTATGCTGAATGAAATCTTCAGTAAAAAGACAATACCAGCCTGACTGCTGTTCGGACTCTGCCTCCCATGAATAAGGCACGACAGGATTTGAAAAGAGCAATGCAGGACGGTCGATCTGTATCCACTTATCCGCGTAATAGATCTTCCCCTTGCCGATGATCAGGGAAACCTTATAAAAATCCCGACGGCTGTATGGGCTTACCACGGCGCATGTCTCTCTGCTGAATACATTGATATGGCCAATGCCTGCATTATCCAGCGGAACATCTGTTGGAGCATGGCTTGGCAGCCTATTGTAAAAATCGCTGACACTCTCTGCTTGTTTCATTCTGTAAAATTATAAAAATCAAACAACCATTTATAATTATACCTCTATTTAACTTGGCCAATAACTCAAGTTGAAGATATGTTGAACCACTGAGGCAAGTTATTTGAGCCGTAAACGAAAGCTTCAAAGGGAATAAACATTGACCTTTGTACTGTAATCATTAAAATAACTGGAATGTCAACAATAAAAAAAATAGCACTTGGTAAAAATGGTCCAATGGTATCTAAACTCGGATTGGGCTGTATGCGCATGTCGCCAATTTACGGTAGCCGCGTAAGTAACGAAAGCGAAGGTATAGCGACTATTCAATCTGCTTTAGATCATGGTATTAATTTTCTGAATACGGGAGACTTTTACGGCAACGGACACAATGAATTACTTATTGGGAAAGCGATTAAAGACCGCAGGGACGATGCTTTTATAAGTGTCAAGTTTGGCGCTATATTCGACAATGGCCAATGGCTTGGCTTAGACCTTCGCCCAATGTCTATTAGGAATTTTATCAATTATTCTTTAGTACGTTTGGGCATTGATACTATCGATCTTTACCAGCCCTGCAGGTTGGATGATAGTGTACCTATGGAAGATGTAATAGGAACTGTTGCCGAGCTCATTAAGGAAGGGAAGGTACGTCATCTTGGTGTATCTGAAATCGCTGCAGAACAGCTGCGAAAGGCCAATAACATATACCCTGTAACGGCATTGGAGATAGGCTATTCACTGGCTGATCGTCAAATAGAACATGATTTGCTTCCTACTGCTAAAGAACTGGGAATCGGAGTCGTTGCTTTTGCCAATACGGCCGAAGGATTACTCACTGGCGAAATGAAGGCACCGCTTTCACCGGATGCCTACCAAAACCACTTCTCGCGTTTTCAGGGAGAGAACCTGATAAAAAATTTGGAAAAGGTGGAGATATTAAAGAGCCTGGCAAAGGAAAAAGGATATACCCCATCACAATTAGCGATCGCCTGGGTTAATGCACAGGGCGACCATATTATGCCCTTAGTAAGTATGAGCCGGAGATCCAGGCTACCTGAAAACACGGAAGCCATGGATATTGTGTTCTCTACTAAGGAGATGCATACGCTAGATGAGCACTTTTCAGTGGGCTCAATACTTGGAGGGACTTATCTGCAACGATAACACCTAAGTATTTTATATCTTTAAGTAATGATAAACCCAACCGAAATCATACCTGGTGTTTTGTTTTACTCTTTTCTTTCGACGATGAGAAAGGAAAGAGTAGGTTTTTTTGAGCAAAGTATCCTGGTATTAATGGTATCTGGTCAGCTTACTTTGGAAACTGCCAATGAGAGAATTTCAATAAAACGTGGTGAGATGCTGTTGATACGAAAAAATCAACTGGGAGAACTGACTAAGATTCCTTTGGAAAGTGAAGGTTACCAAAGCATCGTTATAGTCCTAAAAGAAGGTCTGCTCAGGAAGATTGCCCTCGAAGAGCAAATAGAAGCTGTGCAAAAATACACCGGCCTCTCCAATGTGCTTATCCCGGGAAATGATTTTTTGAGTGGCTTTTTTCAATCCATAATGCCCTATGTAAGCCATCCGGGAGAAAAGATAACGGAAACATTGAGTGGGTTAAAGGTGAGAGAGGCGGTGCATTTATTATTAAATACCATGCCGGGGCTAAGGGAATTCCTGTTTGACTTTTCAGAACCTCATAAAATGGACCTTGAAAAATTCATGGTCAATAATTATCATTTTAATGTTCCTGTTGAAAAATTTGCACAACTCACAGGAAGAAGCCTTGCGGGCTTTAAGCGTGACTTCCAAAAAGTCTTTGGCATGCCGCCCAGGACTTGGCTACAGGACAGAAGATTGGGAGAGGCGCGATACCTCATAGAAGATAAAAACAAAAAACCTTCTGCTATTTATCTTGAACTGGGATTTGAAAGCCTTTCGCATTTTTCACATGCCTTTAAAAAGAAGTTTGGAAAGGCTCCAACTTTAGGTTTTTAACAAACCTCGCTCGGTTTGATTTTATGATATTTCTTAAACACCCTACTAAAATAAAACGAATCTGGGTAACCAACCTTTGATGCAACCTCTTTAACAGGCCTACTGGTCGGTGGGTTCAAAATTTGGTTGATTAGGTGTATGTATATTTTTTTACTAAACGGATAAACATTATGTAGAGAAACGTCTTTTCACGACAAATCCGTATAAATGCGACAAATACGACAAAAGCGTCATTTCGCGACAAGCACTATTTTTATTAGCACTACATTTAGTTTATGAAAGCAAAAACACAACCCTTTAACAAATTTTCAGGATCATTTTCGGGTCTGTATTACCCTTATAGGATGGCGGTGTTCAGGCTCTTTACAAAGTCGTTATTGAGTCGACTTTGCTTCGTCTCTGGTTCGTCTTTGTTCGGTAAAAACCCAAATGGAAGAGCATCCCCAGACGAGTAGCAGTAATGCCACATTAATGAGTGCTATCCAGCCTGCAAAGGGCCTGAAAAAAAATCGAAAAAAATTATCAATTCACATTTAAAAAATAGAAATCATGGCAAAAATTAGAAATGGGATATTTGGACCAATACAGGGGAAATTGGGTAATCTGGTAGGAGCAACCTGGAAAAATATCCCTTACCTACGTGTGCTGCCCAATAAAACTGAAAACGGTAAAACAGGGACTCCTGCACAAATAGCTTGCAGAGAAAAGTTTAAGTTCGTAACGGAATGGTTAGTGCCTTTTCACCCGTATGTAACTGTCGGTTTTAAAAACCATGCGAATGAAAAAACAGAGATCAACGCAGCTTTCTCTATAAATTACAAATTGGCTACTGTTGGGGTCTATCCTGATTTAAGTATTGACTACCGCAAAGTAGTGCTCAGTAAGGGGTATCTACCTGGATTTTTTAATGCAAAGGCACAGTTTTCTGCCAATGCCAAAGAGCTGGAGCTGACTTGGGAACAGAATTATAACGATGATTCTTCTTTAGACGACCTGTTGATCCTCACTGTATACAATCGCGAACTTAAAATTGTAGATGGTTTTATTGGTGGCGTAAGAAGAGCTGATCTGAAATGCAGTTTAAAGTTGAATCCTAAATTGATAGGTAGAAGCCTTGATGTCTACGTAAGTTTGATCTCCTTGAATGGAAAGAAAGTAGCCAATAGTGAATATTTGGGAAGGGTGGCAGCGATATGAACGCACAATTAACTTTACATCTGGGTTTATTATCCTTTTAATAGGAGTGGTAGGATGCTATTGTTTTCTTTGGAGGTTTATCTCTTGAACGTTAGTCAAAATAATATTACGTAGAATCCCTTCTAACTCTTGCCCAACATTATTTTATGGCAGAAAAATTGAATTATTTGATGTTTAACGCAGAATTTTAGTCAAGTAAGGTTTATCGTTAGATATCTTTTGAGGTTTGCTTAATATATTATTTATATGATGTTAAGCGACAATGTTATATCCGATATTAAGCGTATTATCAATAGTGCGAAGGAAAAAGCTATACGTGCTGTTGATACTGAAAGAGTTTTGATGTACTGGCATATTGGCCAGCGGATTTTTTTGGAAGAACAAGAGGGGAAGGACAGAGCAGATTACGGGAAGTTTTTGATTAAAACTATTTCGAAACAACTTGAACCGGAGTTTGGAAGCGGGTTTTCGGTGCGTCAAATGGAGATGTGCCGCCAGTTTTATCGAACATTTCCAATTGCGAACGCACTGCGTTCGCAATTGAGTTGGACACATTATAGACTTCTTATTCGACTTGACAACCAGAATAAAATTGAGTTTTATACCGCTGAAACAGTCAAAAATAATTGGTCTTCCCGCCAGCTCGAACGGCAGATTAACAGTAATCTATTTGGGAGGCTTTTAATGAGTAACAATCAGGAAGCTGTAATGGCAATTGCAAAAGCAGAACAATACCCTACGGATGCGAAACAAATTTTAAAAGATCCAATGTATCTCGAATTCTTAGGACTTAAAAATGAATCATCTTATTGTGAGAAAGATCTGGAATCCGCTATCATTACAAATTTGCAAGAATTCTTGTTGGAGCTTGGTAATGGCTTTTCATTCGTAGCCAGACAAAAACGGATTCATATAGGTGGTGATGATTTCTTTTGTGATTTAGTACTATACAATAGGTTACTGTCTTGCTTTGTTATCCTTGAGATAAAAAAGAATAAGCTAACCCATGGTGATATCGGCCAGATGCAGATGTATGTTAATTATTATGACCGTATGGAAAAACTACCAACTGAAAATCCAACAATTGGGATATTGCTTTGCGCAGACAAAAATGATGCACTGGTTAAGTTTACACTACCGGAAAACAATGAAACTATTGTAGCTAGTAAATATCAACTGTATCTACCTACAGCGCAACAACTGATAGAGGAGATGAACAAGGAAATCAGATCGTCCTATTAATAGCATTACTAGCCATTTCCAATTACGAACGCACTGCGTTCGCAATTGGAAATGGTTCAATTTCAGGTTTTTATATTTAAGTGTTAAGAGGAGGGCTGGGCATTTTCAATTGCGAACGCTTGCGTTCGTAATTAAATTGGATACAATATTATAGTAGGGCTTTCTGAATTGCGCACGCGCTGCGTGCGCAATTCAGAAAAGATAAAAAAATCAATAAAAATTCTTGTTTGAATAAAAAGTTTATATATTCGTGTACGTTAACGTTAACACGTTCAACGTACCAAATATAGGCAGGTTGTTAGGAGTATTGAAACTCGCTTTAATTAAAAATAATCAAAGCGAATTTTTTTAATTCATTTACGGGTACGTTAACGTAATAGTGATAGCCCTTTTTATTAATGATTTAATGCGATGTTTAAATAAAAAAACAGATGGGATCAGTAAAAGTAAATTCACTTAGTTCAAGAGAGACGTTAATTTCTATGTTTATTCTAGGAGGCTTGTTTTTTGTCTTCGGTTTTATCACCTGGATCAACGCAATCTTAATTCCTTATTTCAAAATCGCTTGCGAACTGAGCAATTTTCAATCCTACCTCGTAGCCTTTGCCTTTTATATCTCTTATTTCATTATGTCGCTACCTTCTTCTTATCTGTTGAAGCGGGTAGGATTCAAAAAAGGAATCATGTATGGCCTTTGGGTGATGGCTATAGGCGTATTTATATTTATCCCAGCCGCACTCGGTAGAACCTATGAAGTGTTTCTTGTTGGCCTATTTACTATAGGATCGGGTTTAGCCATATTGCAAACTGCTGCGAATCCTTACATCACCATTTTAGGCCCTATAGAGAAAGCCGCAAAGCGCATTAGCTTTATGGGCATATGTAATAAAGGGGCGGGTATTTTGGCTCCGCTCATATTTGCTCATGTGATATTTAAGGTTGCCGACAACGAAATGTTAAAGCAATTGCCTTTAATGGGTGCTACTGAAAGAGGTGTAGTTTTAGATGAGTTAATTAGAAGAGTAATTCTTCCATATGGTGTTTTGGGTACTGTATTGGCTACACTTGGAATATTAATCCGTTTTTCTCCACTGCCAGAAATTGATACCGAACAGGAGAACGAAGAGCTAACCATCATCAATGCAGATAAGAAAAGCCTGTTTGATTTTCCTTATTTAATACTAGGGGTTTTAGCCATATTCTTTCACGTAGGTACACAGGTAATTGCTATCGATACCATCATTGGTTATGCAAGTGTAATGGGGATGCCCATTATGGAAGCTAAAGTTTTTCCCTCTTATACTTTATTTACGACCATTATAGGCTACGGCTTAGGCATCGTCTTGATTCCAAAATACATTTCACAAGTGAATGTCCTGCGTTTTTGTACCCTTTTGGGCGCCATATTAACCCTTTTAATTATTTACAGCTCCGGTGCTCATACCATCTTGGGTCATACGATTGATATCTCCATCTGGTTTATTGTGTTGTTGGGCTTAGCCAACTCATTGGTTTGGGCAGGGATTTGGCCATTGGCTTTAAATAACCTTGGCCGATTTACAAAGGTCGGGGCATCTATGTTGATTATGGCACTCTGTGGTAGTGCTATTTTCCCATTGATATATGGTCATGTAGCCGATTTATATGATGTAAGAACAGCATACTGGATATTGTTTCCTTGCTACCTCTACCTCATGTTTTATGCCTTTTACGGACACCTGATCAAACGTTGGTTGCCCACATTTAAAAAGAACAATGCGCAAGAGTCGGAACTCATGAGTAAGGCCAACTAGCATCATCAAAAATAACCTTTCAATTCAACCAAATATAAACAAGCATAACCTAAACCAAACAAGATATGAACACGGAAACAAACTAACATTAGCTTAAGAGGCAAATTCTGATGGGACATTATATCCCTGTAATTATTAAAAAATTTTAATTCAAAAGGATGAAAAAACAACTATTTAAGCAAGCTTTCTTATGCACTTCTGTTTTAATACTCTCTTCAAGTGTAAACGCAGCTTCGGAGAAGTTTCTGAAGGAAACAAATCATAAAACCATAGCGATCAATCGCGCTAAGGATGTAACAATAAAAGGTACAGTAAAGGGCGAGGGCGGTGCTGCATTGTCGGGCGTCACGGTTACTGTTAAGGATAGCAAGATTGGTACTAAAACTAATGCTTCTGGTGAATATCAACTCACTGCACCGGAAGGTTCAACCTTAATCTTTAGTTATCTGGGCTATGTTTCGCAAAACATCAGCGTGGGTAACAAGTCAGTAATCAATGTAACCATGTTGATTGATGAAGGTAAATACCAAATGAACGAGGTAGTGGTAGTGGGCTACGGTACGCAAAAACGTTCGGATATCACCGGATCGGTAACTTCGGTACCAAAGGAAAGGTTATCTGACCTGCCGGTTACCAACGTGCTTTCCGCCATTGAAGGTACGACTGCGGGGCTAAATGTTTCCTCAACCTCATCTGTACCTGGTAGTTCGCCAACGGTATTGGTTAGAGGGGTGAACTCTATCAATGCGGGTACCGGACCACTAACAGTTATTGATGGAGTACCATTTAGTAATCTGGGCGGTTCCATGAATGACATTAACCCTAATGACATTGCCTCTATTGAGATCCTTAAGGATGCATCAGCAGTAGCTATTTATGGAACACGTGGTTCTAGTGGTGTAATCTTAATCACCACAAAAAGAGGAAAAACAGGAGAGCCTACGATTAGATACAGTGTTTACGCCGGCCCAGAGTACCAGAACAAAAATTTACATCCATTAGAGGGGCCAGCATATGTTCAGAAATATCTGGATTTTTCAAAGCAGATGAACCGGACGCCTAACAATCCACCTGTACCTAACCAATATGAAGTTCCAAATTATAATGCCGGTACTACTGTAGATTGGATGAAGGAAATCTCTCAATCTGGTAGTATTCAAGATCATAACCTGAGCATTTCTGGAGGTACAGAGAAGATTAAATATTTCGTATCTGGAGCGTATCAAAAACAAGTAGGGGTATTAAAAGGCTATCAATTTAATCGTGCTTCTGTACGCTCTAATTTGGATGCGACGGTTACCTCATGGTTAACAGCAGGTACCTCGCTATTTTTCTCTAACAACAATGCGGATGGGGGAAAGGTAAGTTACAGTAGTGCAATGCAGATGAGCCCTTATGGACGCTTGTATGAGCCAAATGGGGATTATACGATTTATCCAATGTTTAGCGAAACCCTTTTTAAAAGTCCAATGTTGGGTTTAAATAGTGATGTGCAAGATCGTAAAAAGAATTTGAACGGTACTTTTTATGCCGAAGTTAAGCCAGCTTTTATTCCTGGATTAAAATATAGGTTCAATGGAAACTATACTTTTCAGCCTACTACCGAAGATACTTATGCTGGCCCGGATGCAGGTAATACTTTAAACGGAACGGCATTTAGAGAAAAAACAGAAACTCAAGGTTGGTTATTAGAGCACATCCTTTCTTACAATAAAGATTGGAATGATCATCATTTGGATGTAACTGCGTTGTATGGCGCACAAGAGAAGGAATATACGAGGCTAACTGTTAAAGGGAGCACCTTCGTAAATGATGATTTATCCTTCAATAACGTTGGCGCAGCGGGAACAATTGAGGCCGGTTCTACTTATTCCAGAGATGCGATGATTTCTCAAATGGGCCGTTTAAATTATTCTTATAAGAGTAAATATTTAATTACAGCCACAGTAAGAAGGGATGGATATTCGGCTTTCGGATCAGGAACAAGTAAGTATGGCACCTTTCCTTCCATTGCTTTAGGTTGGAATATTTCTAATGAGAGCTTTTTAAAAAATGTATCACAAATTGATAATATCAAGTTGAGAGCTTCGTATGGAAAATCTGGAAATCAAGCGATTAATGCTTATCAGACGATTACCACCCAAGGAGTCACCAAGTATATCTACAATGGCGTAACTACTACTGGATTAGTGTCTAGTTCTGCACTTGTTAATGGAGTATTAGGAAATATAAATCTAAATTGGGAAAGTACTACCGGTACAAACTTAGCGGTTGATTTCTCTTTATTTGGCAGCAGGATTTCGGGTACTGTAGAGGTATATAAAACGGAAACTAAAGATGTGTTATTGAAACGTAAGTTACCAGCCATCATCGGTTACCCGATCATCTTTGACAACTTGGGTAAAGTATCGAACAAAGGGATAGAATTTACTTTAAATACAGTAAACATTAAAAATGAGAATTTTACCTGGTCTACAAACTTTAACTTCTCAGCCAGCAGAAACAAAATTGTTTCCTTGTATGGCGATAATTTAGATGATATAGGTAACAAATGGTTTATTGGTAAGTCATTGTATGCCATCTATGATTATACGTTAGAAGGCATTTGGCAAACCGGTGAAGATCCCTCAAATGTTGATCCGACTGCAAAGCCTGGAGATTTAAAGTTTGCTGATCTTAATGGCGATAAAAAAATTACGGAAGCAGATAAGTCTTATTTGGGCAACAGTTTGCCTAAATGGACCGGCGGTATGATCAATAATTTTAAATACAAAAATTTTGGACTGAGTGTTTTCGTTCAAACTTCTCAGGGATCCTTGATCAATAATCCGATGCTAAACCTTCAAGGTTATGGTGGTCGGGTAAATACGCCAAGAGAACTTCAATATTGGACGGCAGAAAACAACAATAATGAGGCACCTTCTTTAAGCTTTACTAATCCACGTTTGTATGCTTATCCATCAAAACAAAACTATTTTAGAATAAAAGACATCACGCTTAGCTACAACTTATCTAATAAAGCTGCAGAGCAGTTAAAATTAGGCAGTCTGTCGGTGTTTGCGAGTGGTCGTAATCTACACACCTTTACCAATTGGATTGGAGCAGATCCTGAATTGAGTGTGAATGCAACCCCTGCTATACAAGCTGGATCGGCCAACCAACCCCTAACCTACGGAGTATACCCATTAGTGACTAGCGTTGTCGTTGGTTTAAACATAACATTGCGTTAATCTTTAAAAATAAAATTATGAAAAAGCATATTCTTTTATCATTCATATTTATTGCAAGTGTTGGCTTAATTTCTTGCAGTAAGAGTTTTTTAGATGAAAAATCTGACTCTAGTTATTCGCCAGTTAATAGTTTTAAAAATGTTGCCGGTTTGGAAGCCGGGATTGCAGGCCTACAGGCTTCTGTTAGAGAGCAATATACCCTACAGGCTTTACAGTCGTTACTTTGTGTTTTTCAAGTGGGAACGGATGTAGCGTGTTTTGGTGGGGAGGGTGGTGAATCCATACCTTACCATAATTATTCGCTTCTTGCTTCTCCAGATGCGGCATCCGTATTCTACTGGACCTGGGCTTATAGAGTGATTACCAACGCTAATCAAATTTTGAGAGGTACAGCAGATCCTTCGGCTGCTTTAACTGACGCTCAACGACAATTATACACTGCTGAAGCCCGCTTTTATAGAGCTTATGCTTACAATTTCCTGGTTACCTTATGGGGAGAAGTTCCCCTGGTTGATCGCCCGTATGATGAGCCTAAAACAGATTTTACCCGTGCCAGCGTAGCCGATTTAAACAAATTTATGAATGATGATCTTTTATACGCTACGGTTAACTTACCGGCTATAGATCAGGTTTCTAAACCAGGCCGTATCAGTAAAGAAGCCGCTCAGCAATTATTTGCAGAAGTGTATTTGAGACAGGGTAAAAATGATTTAGCCGAGGCACAATGCCAAGCGATTATTACCGGTAATAAGTTTAGTTTAGTGAATGCCAGATACGGAGTTAAGAAAACTGAACCAGGTGATCCTTTCGCGGATATGTTTATTACTGGTAATCAACGTCGTCGTCAGGGAAATACTGAAGCCATTTGGGTGCAGGAGTTGGAATACAATATTCCAGGCGGTGCGGCGAATTTGGATCAACACCGTAGAGTTTGGGTGCCTTTTTATAGTGGCGCCAGTACGGGGGGACTAGTGGTTTGTGATTCATTAGGTGGACGTGGTATCGGCCGTCTACGTTTAAGTCCTTGGGTGGTAAAAAAACTATACACAACCTCAGGGGCTAATGATATGCGTAATTCTAAATACAACCTTCGTCGTGATTTTTATTACAACGACCCAAGTAAACCCTTGCTAGTCGGAAAAAAAGTTATCATACCTAACGCGGATACCCTGTTTCATCTTGTTCCTTACACTACAAAATGGAATCATTTTATCCCTACAGATCCCACTGGTACTGGATCTTATAAAGATTTAATTATGATGCGTTTGGGTGAAACTTATTTATTGTTGGCAGAAGCACAACTCAAGCAAAACAACCCTGGTGGTGCTGCAATCAGCATCAATAAATTAAGAACCAGAGCAAATGCTGCACAGGTATCTGCAGCTGATATTACACTTGATTTTATTTTAGATGAACGCGCAAGAGAATTGATTGGCGAGGAAAATAGAAGAATGACTCTGGTACGAACAGGAACTTTACTGGATAGGGTACAGCGCTTAAACTTTAAGGAAAATACGACCATTAAGCCTCACAATGTGCTTTTACCGATTCCGCAGACTGAAATTGACCTCAATAAGGATGCGCCATTGGGTCAAAACCTTGGCTATTTTAAATAAAGTCTGAAAATAGGAGGTATCATTAATCCGGTTACGATAAAGCGATCGTCATCCTACGACCGGATTAATGATACAGCCTGTTTTATTTACCATATATGACTACTTCTATTTAATGAAAAATTTATTTGTACCGTTCCTGGATCAATATGCTGTCAATGACAGCATGGAAACCGTCTCGACTTTATTAGATGCTTTACCGAAAAATCAAATCGCTCATCAGCCATGGCCTGAATTCTATACTCCTATACAAGCCAATTTTACCATTGCCCATAGTAATGATGCCATATGGTTAAAATATGAAGTACATGAGGATACCATTAAGGTGGCCACATCGGAATTAAATGGGGTTGTGCACAAAGACAACTGTGTTGAGTTTTTTGTGTCCTTTGGTACAGATAAGTCTTATTACAACATCGAGGTGAATTGCGTTGGCATATGTTTAATCGCTTACGGAAAAGAAAGATCAAATAGAGATTTCTTGCCAAAGGAGTTGGTGAAAATGATAAAAACACATGCTGTGATTAAAACGGCAGCAGAAAACAGTAAGCGCAAATATGTATGGGAAATCACTTTAATGATTCCGATAGTGGTATTTGGGTATAGTAATTTAAAAACGCTAAGCCAGCAAACTGGCTTCGGTAATTTTTTTAAGTGTGGTGATGATTTACCGCAACCACATTTTTGCAGTTGGAATGAGATTGAGGCCGAAGCGCCTAATTTTCATTTGCCTGAGTTCTTTGGATCATTAGCATTTGGTGAAGCTGCTGATCTCAAAATATAAAATCTACATATGAAGAAAGTTAAAATAATTAATGGGCAGATCATCACACCTTATCGCATCATTAAAAACGGTACGCTATTAATTAAGGGGCATCAAATAGAAGCAGTAGCGGAGGGGGATATCGAAGCACCAGATTATGAGGTTATCGATGCAAAGGGGAATTATGTTTCTCCAGGCTTTATCGATATTCATATTCATGGTGGAGGCGGGCATGATTTTATGGATGCAACAGAAGAGGCCTATCTGAGAATTGCTGAAATTCATGCTACTTACGGGACCACCGCAATGGCTCCCACAACCTTAACCTGTGCCAAAGCAGATCTGTTAAAAGCGATAGATCTTTATAAAAGTGCTGATGCTAAAAATACGAAGGGTGCGCAGTTTATAGGCATGCACCTGGAAGGTCCTTACTTTGCGCTTAGTCAGAGTGGTGCGCAAGATCCCAGATACATCAGAAATCCTGATGTGGAAGAGTATAAAGAGGTAATTGCCTATGGCGAGAACCTGATTAAACGTTGGAGTGTTGCGCCTGAATTACCAGGGGCGATTGAAATGGGTAAATACCTAAAATCAAATGGAATTATTGCAGCGATTGCCCATACTGATGCCATTTATGAAGAAGTTTTAGATGCAGTAGAAAATGGCTATAGTCTGGCCACACATTTATATTCGGCGATGTCGGGCGTAACCAGACGAAATACCTATCGCTATGCAGGCGTAATTGAAAGTGCTTTTTTAATTGATGCCATGGATGTAGAGATTATTGCGGATGGAATCCATTTGCCACCGCCATTGTTGAAGCTGGTTTGTAAAATTAAAGCACCTGATCGCATTGCGCTAATTACAGATGCCATGCGTGGGGCAGGAATGCCAGAAGGGGAGAGCATTCTCGGAAATAAAGACACTGGACTGAAAGTGATTATTGAAAATGGAGTAGCTATTATGGCCGACAGATCTTCTTTTGCCGGTAGCGTAGCCACGACAGATCGATTGGTAAGAACGATGGTTCAAATGGCCGATGTCCCATTGGTAGAAGCGGTTC
Source organism: Pedobacter sp. ok626 (assembly GCF_900100435.1). Lineage (GTDB taxonomy): Bacteria > Bacteroidota > Bacteroidia > Sphingobacteriales > Sphingobacteriaceae > Pedobacter. The sequence continues at coordinate 252,727 of NZ_FNEX01000001.1, forward strand.
GGATGATGTCCAAAACACCTGCTACCATTATGGGTGTTGAAAATAGAAAGGGAACACTAACTGTGGGTAAAGATGCTGATGTGCTAATTTTTGATGAAAACATCAATATCAAAACCACCATCATTAATGGAAAAGTAATCTATCAAAAATGAAAGAGTTTATAAAAGATAAATTAACCGTGAAGGTTTTTGACAATAGAAACCTAATGGGTGCGGCGGTTGCTTCGGCTGTTGCTGAGCGGATAAATATATTGTTGAGTACCCAAGCCTTCGTTAATATCATATTTGGTGCGGCACCGTCTCAGAATGAGTTTTTTGAGGAATTGCTGAAAAAAGACATCGATTGGACCAGATTGAATGCTTTCCACATGGATGAGTATGTAAACCTGGCTGCGGATGCTCCGCAAGGATTTGGCAATTTTATAAAAACGCGCTTATTTGATTTAGCTCCTTTTAACACCGTAAATTATATCAATGGAAATGAAGCCGATTATGAGGCGGAATGTTTACGGTATACTGCCTTATTGAATGAATTTGAAACGGATATTGTGTGCTTAGGTATTGGAGAGAATACGCATTTGGCATTTAATGATCCACATGTAGCAGCGATTAATGATCCTTATTTGGTGAAACGCGTTGATTTGGACGAGCAGTGTCGCAACCAACAAGTGAATGATGGCTGTTTTAAGACTGTAGACGAAGTACCTACACATGCTTTGACACTTACCCTGCCTGCTTTATTGAAAGCGCCTTATGCTTTTTGTACTGTGCCTACCGAGAAAAAGGCGCAAGCCGTTTACCATACCTTAAATGAAGAAATCAGTGATAGATTTCCTTCTACCCATTTGAGAAATCACCAAAATGCAGTCTTGTTTTTGGATGATCAGAGCAGTTTACGCATCTGATCCATACAAAAGCGATTTTTAAACCTAAAGAACCAACGAAAATGAAATGTGAATTAAGTACAGAACAGATTCAGTTTTTTCAAACTAATGGATTTATTGTCATCGAAGATTTTCTATCTCCTGAAGAGTTGACGAAATGGCGTGAAGCGGTTACGGAAGCAGTAAAAGATAGAAATGGAATAAAAATGCCTGGAAAGGAAGGGAAAGTTGGGATGGATGATGGCATTAATAAAGACTCAGAATATTTCTCTAAAGTTTTTGATCAATTGCTAAATCTTTGGCAAACGAATGATAAAGTGAAAGAGATTATGCTGGATGAGCGCATTGGTAAAATGGCTGCACAGCTTTCGGGTGCTGATGGGATAAGAATATGGCACGATCAGGCTTTATTTAAACGTCCCTGGGCAAATCCAACTTCCTGGCATTTAGATACCCCATTTTGGTCCTTTTCGGATAGAAGAGCCTTATCGATTTGGGTAGCCCTGGATGATGCAACTTTAGAAAATGGTTGCTTATATTTTATCCCGGCATCATTTAAAGAAACAACCTTCGTGAATAAAGGAATAGGTAAAAACATGGACGGCATTTTTGAAGCTTACCCACAATTTGCGCAGGTGGCCTCAGTGTCGGCCAGTATGAAAGCCGGAAGTTGCTCTTTCCATAACGGATTAACCATACATGGGGCGGGTGCCAATATGAGCAGCGGACATAGAAGAGCCATGACTTGTGCTTACATGCCTGATGGCAATACTTTTAATGGTGAACCTAATATTTTACCTGAAGCTTATTTGAAGACGCTTAAAGTTGGTGATTTGTTGAATAATGATGAACAAAATCCGCTGATTTATAAATCCTAAGTCATGAGTTCGACCCTAAAGTTTTTGTGTCCGCGTTGGGGATTTGAAGAACTGCCCTGGCCCGTTTTTTTGAAACGTGTGAAAGAAGCCAATTACGCTGGTATTGAATGGTTCCCTTTTGGAGAAAACTGTGATCATCAGGAGGTATTGGATTTGCTGAAGTATTATGACCTGGATTTTGCCATCGTAATGGCAGTGATTAAGCCTTATGCCACGTTTGAGCAATACCTGGAAGGTCTTAAGCAGGATTTAAGTCAATTGATGGAGATCAGAGATGAGTTTAAAGCACCCTTATTTTTCAGTGCCCAGACTGGTAGAGAGTTCTTTAACGATGATCAAATACAAGCTTGTCTGGATCTTTGCGATCAGTTTGAAGCGCAATATCAAACACCAATTCATCAGGAAACACACCGCAATAAATGGACGTATGCGGCACATCGGGTAGCACCAGTATTGGCCACACATCCGGATTTGAAACTCACCCTGGATGCTTCGCATTGGTTTTGTGTTTCTGAGAGCTATTTGGAAGATCAGCAAGCTGCGGTAAACAGCGCCATCGCACATGCGCGACATATCCATGCAAGGGTTGGGAGTACACAAAGTTCGCAGGTTTGGGATCCGGCGGATGCCGAGTATGCGGATGCTTTAGCAGCTCATGTTCAGATATGGGATAAATGGGTTAACTTAATGAAAACTAATCAAATGCCGATCACGATTACGCCAGAGTTTGGACCAGCTCCCTATATGGTAAAGGGGAATAGGACGAGCTCTTTAAGAGAGGAGCAATGGCGAATAAATTTATGGATGAAAGACTTTTTACAAAAGCGGTACTGCTAAACCAGGAATTATGAAGAGGAAAACATTTTTACAGCAAAGTGCTATTTTTTCTGTTGCCAGCTTGTTGATGTTGAAGAATAATGCTTTTTCTCAGTCGGTAGTAAATACACTGATAGACGATACGGATGATGATTTATATCAGCTCTTTAAGAACCCATCCATTGGCTATAGGCCATTTGTACGCTGGTGGTGGAACGGGAATAAGATAGAAAGAACGGAATTGGTGAGAGAACTTAAACTGTTAAAAGAGGCAGGTATTGGTGGGGTTGAAATCAATCCGATTTCCTTTCCATCCAATACGGATGATATGGGGATCCCATCGGTGGATTGGCTAAGTGATGACTGGATAGATTTATTGAAGTTTAGCTTAACTGAAGCTAAAAAACTAGGGATGACCTGCGATCTTTTAGCTGGTACAGGATTCCCATATGGTGCTGGATTTTTACCTGAGGAAGACCGTGCCCAAGTGGTGGTGGTGGCTGTGAAAAAACTGGTAGGTCCTTTAAAAACCGAATTTTCGCTATTTGATATTTTTAAAGAAGCAGACCCGGCAACTTTGAGTCCTTATACCGGACGTAAAATGGAATTGTTGGGATTAAGTATTGTTCCAGATCCTTTGACCAGCATGGATCAGGTGAAAAACATTACCCATCAAGTGGTCAATGATGCTGTGAAAATTGATTTGCCGAAAGGGAATTTCGCAGTGTACGGTTTAGTGAAAATAAAAGGTTTTATGAAGGTGATACAAGGTGCCCCCGGTGGGACAGGACCTGTACTCAATCATTACAATGAAAAAGCAGTTAAAAATTACCTGAATAAAATCAGCGGTACCATTCAAAAAAGAATTGGCCCATTGGCACCAGATGTACGTTCCTTTTTTCTGGATAGTTTAGAAATGGAAGGCGCCAATTGGACGGGTGACATGATGGTCGAGTTTCAAAAAAGAAGGGGCTATGATTTATATCCTTACCTACCATTTATACTCTTTAAAACAGGTAGAATGGGGAATACGATTGACTTATACTATGCCGTAAATATCAGTCCTGAGATGAAAAAAATGCTGAACAGGATGCGGTATGATTTTGAATACACCAAAGCTGAGCTTTTTAGAGAGCGGTTTTCGAAGAGTTTTATTGAATGGTGTGCTGAAAACAAAATAAAATCAAGGGCACAGGCTTATGGTAGGGGACATTTTCCTTTAGAGGGTACCTTTGATATGGACATCCCGGAATGCGAAACCTGGATGAAATATGGTATAGGGGAGGAGATTTCTGAAAGAGATTTTATGAAGTATCCCTGGCATTTAGGTCGTGGGAATACCATGATCAATAAATATGTTTCTTCAGCGGCGCATTTGAAAGGGAAAAAACTGATCAGCTCTGAAGAATTAACGAATACAGATATGGTATTTAATGAGTCGTTGGAGCTGTTTAAAATAGCCGGCGATCAAAGTACCATTTCGGGAGTTACGCATCCGATTTTTCACGGATTTAATTACTCGCCACCAGATGCCGCTTTTCCAGGTTGGATCACCTATGGTGGCTATTTTAATGAGCAAAATACCATGTGGCCGTATTTTAAGCATTATACGGATTATAGAGCAAGGTTATCTGCATTATTGCAACAGGCTACTTTTTTTGCGGATATAGCGATTATGGCACCAATTGGCGATATGTGGGCTGAGTTTGGTGCGCAAATGGAACCTTTTCCATGGGGTGTAACGCCTCCCTATCAACAATTGATTTGGGAATCTATCCATCAAAATGGAAATGCCTGCGACTATGTTTCGGAACAGGTAATTGCGGATGCGGATTTTAAAGGCGGTTGGATGAGTTATGGTCCGAGAAAGTACCACGCGTTATTTTTAATAGAAGTAAGAAGTATTCAGCCTCAAACGGCTAAAAAATTATATGATTTTGTGAAGGCCGGTGGTCGGATTTTCTGTATAGAAGCTTATCCGGAGCAGTCATTAGGTTGGTTTAAGCACGAAGAAAAAGATGCCGCAGTAAAGGAATGGGTGACGAAACTAAAAGCTTATCCAGATCAATTTGTTTTGTTGCCAAAACCAGCGGCAAACTTTAAGGAATGGTATCAAACGGTACAAGCGAAGTATAAGGTTACGCCTTATGTTAAAATCGCCAATCCAAATACTTTTGTGACCCAGGTGCGGTATCAAACAAAAAACTCGGATATCTTTTTGTTTAACAATGCGAGTGCGCATCTCAGCATAGATTTAGACGCTACATTTTTACCGGAGATTACAGATAAAAAACAAGCCTGGATTTGGGATGCAGTAAGTGGAGAACGCTTTAAACTGGATTTGAAAGACCGGAATTTTAAAGTGAAACTCTGTCCGGCTGATTCTAAAATTATTGTTTTTAATAAGGATAGAAATGGGAAGAACTGGGATCCGGTTCCTGAAATCAGCGCCAATGCAATGAGCCTAAAATCCCCTTGGAAGGCTGAGTTTAGCCATATGGATGGGACAGTGAAAACTCAGGACCTGACAGAGCTTACTGATTTAAAGGATTTACCTGATTACACTTATTTCTCTGGCACGGTTTCCTATAAAACCACGATCAGTTTATCCAACCCTACAAGCCTTCGTTATCTAGATTTAGGAAAGGTATTTGGCATCGCAGAATTGATTGTGAATGGGGAAAACTTAGGCGCACAATGGTTCGGTCGTAGGGCTTATGCGCTAGGAAATCTGTTGAAAAAGGGTACAAATACTATTGAAATTAAAGTGACTACGGTAATGCTGAATTACATGAAATCTTTAACGGAAAATGCGACCGCACAATACTGGTCGAACAATAAAAAGAAAGAACAACCACTTCAATCCATGGGTTTGGTTGGCCCTATTAACTTATTTTAATCGAAAATATAATGAAAATTCAAAAGAAAGTAATTCTGATGCTGCTGATTATGATTCAGTGTACAGCTGTTTTTGCGAAAGACTATAAAGCCTCATTTTTCCATATCAAATCAGATGGTTCGACGATGAACACCCGCTCTATTCAGTTTGCGATCGATTACATCAGCAAAAATGGTGGAGGTAGATTGGTTTTTTATGTGGGCAGGTATTTGACAGGTTCCATTTACATGAAATCTAATGTGACGATTCAGTTAGAAGAAGGAGCAGTTTTATTGGGTTCGACCAATCCTTTTGATTATGATAGAATTGGCAATACAGCACTTATTCATGCGCGGGATGTAGAAAATATAGGGATCACCGGTAAAGGAATGATTGATGGACAAGGTAGGCCATTGGCCAATAATTCTATCGCTTATGCAAATGATGGATTGATTGTCGATATTCTGAAATATGACCGTACCCGTGAATCCATCCGACCAATGGTGATTTACTTTTACAATTGCGTAAATGTGAATATCAAAGACTTGATTCTTCAAAATTCGGCTTGTTGGTTACAGACTTATGAGCGTTGCAAAAATATGGTGATCGACAATATTACGGTAAACAACGTTGCTTATTGGAATAGTGACGGTATTGATATTGTGGACTGTGATAATGTGGTGATTACAAATAACAAAATAGATGCTGCTGATGATGGAATTTGTCTTAAGTCGCATACTGAGGGCTTTTTCTGCCACAATATATTAATCGAAAATAACATTGTACGCACCAGTGCAAACGGAATCAAATTAGGTACTGCTGGTAAAGGTGGTTTCAGAAATATTAAAATATTGAACAATACGGTATACAATACTTATCGCTCGGCTATTGCATTGCAAAGTGTGGATGGAGGCTTTTTAGAAGATATTGTAGTAGATGGTTTAAAAAGTACGAACACTGGTCATGTGATCTTTTTAAGATTAGGAGAACGTATCCCAGGTAAAAAATCGACCATGAAAAGAATATCCATCAAAAATGTGGTAGCGGATGTGCCTATTGGTAAAGCAGATGCTGGTTACGATTATGAGGGACCGATTGAAGACATGCCAAGAAATATTTCTCCAATTATTATCGCTGGTTTACCAGGGCAATATATTGAGGATGTGACCTTCAGCAATTTTGACATTTCTTATCCTGGTGCGGGCAGTAAATACATGGCCTACGTAGCATTAGATAAACTAGACAGCATTCCGGAAGAGGCAGCAGGTTATCCAGAGTTTTCTATGTTTAAAGAGATTCCAGCATGGGGTATTTACGTGCGACATGCGAAAAACATCAATTTCTCTAATCTATCATTGAAAGCAGAAAAGAAAGATTACCGTTTACCAATTGTAATGGATGATGTGCATGGTGCAGAGTTGAAAAAAATTACCTTTCAACAAATCGATCAGAAAAAATTATTGCATACCTATAAGTCAACCAATGTAAAGGTTAATTAAATGACCTATATTTAATTCCATCTTAATTCTTCTTTGCAATGAACCAGTTTAGCAGATGTTTAGTTGTTACCGCTTTGATCGGGAATATCGTATGTGTTGTAAATGCGCAAAATAAAAACGATTTATATAAATATGTAAAACCCATTATTGGTACTCAAAAAATGGGGCATACTTATCCAGGAGCTACTGTGCCCTTTGGTATGGTCCAATTGAGCCCGGATACCGATACGCTTTCCTACGAAGAGAATGGGAGGTACAATAAGGATGTTTACCGGTATTGCGCAGGTTATCAGTATGATGATCCAACGATTGTAGGCTTCAGTCACACGCATTATAGTGGAACCGGGCATTCGGATTTGGGTGATTTTTTAGTGATGCCAACTGTTGGAAAAGTACAACTTAACCCAGGTACGGCTAAGTCTCCGGAAAGTGGTTACCGTTCAAAATTTAGCCACCAAAATGAACTTGCTGAAGCCAATTATTACAAGGTGAAACTGGATGATGATGGTGTTTTGGCAGAGTTAACCACATCTGCAAGAGTGGGTTTTCATCAGTATACTTTTCCGAAATCTAAGGAAGCCAATATTATATTGGATTTGATGCATGGTCTTTATAACTACGACAATAAAAACGTTTGGACTTATGTCCGGGTCGTCAATGATACTTTGGTTACTGGTTACAGACAAACCAATGGCTGGGCGAAAAACCGTACGGTATATTTTGCGATGTCTTTCTCTAAACCATTTAAGTCTTACGGGGCTAAAGATTTTACTAAAAAAGAGGTTTACAAAGGGTTTTGGGGAAAGTTTGATCAAACCAGAAACTTCCCGGAACTAGCTGCAAGGCAAATTAGAATGTATTTTAATTTTGATACAGAAGAGGCAGAAAAGGTAAAGATCAAGTTTGCGATTTCGTCGGTGAGCAGCGACAATGCCTTGATGAATATGAAGGCAGAAATACCGGGTTGGGATTTTAATCAGGTGAAAGAAAAAGGTCAGCAGCTGTGGAATAAGGAGCTTCAAAAGATTGAAGTGAAAACAGAGAAAAAGGAAGAGGCGATCAATTTTTATACGGCTATGTACCATGCTTTTTTAAGTCCAACAGTTTACATGGACGTAAATAATGAGTACAAAGGTTTAGACCAAAAAGCACATGAGACCAAGGGATTTGTAAACTATACCACCTTTTCTTTATGGGATACTTACAGAACCTTACATCCCTTTTTTAACCTGATTCAGCCGCAAAGAAATAACGATATGGTGAAATCTATGCTGGCACACTTTGATCAAAGTGCTTTACCGATGTTGCCGGTATGGTCTAACTCGGCCAACGATACCTGGTGCATGAGTGGTTACCATAGTGTATCTGTAGTTGCGGATGCGATTATTAAAGGCAATTTCAGTGGTGATGTAAATCAAGCTTTAGCAGCTTGTGTGCGGACGGCAAATCAGCGTAATTTTGAAGGCATAGGAGATTATATAGATAAAGGTTACGTGCCATCGGATAAAAACCGGACTGCGGTTTCTAATACGCTGGAGTATGCTTATGACGATTGGTGTATCGCACAGTTAGCGAAAAAAATAGGCAATACGGAAGTATACAACACCTTTATCAAACGGTCTGAAAATTGGAGAAATGTGTATGATGCTACGATTGGTTTCATGAGGCCACGTTTATCGGATGGATCTTTTAGAAAAGAGTTTGATGTTTTAGAAACTGAGGGGCAGGGATTTATTGAAGGTAATGCATGGAACTATAGTCTGTATGTTCCTCAAAACCCAGAGGCTTTGATTAAGCTAATGGGTGGTGACAAAAAGTTTGTTCCGCATTTGGATTCACTATTTACCATGGATTTACCCGATGTCTTTTTTGCGCATACAGAGGACATCACCAGAGAGGGGATTATTGGTAATTATGTACATGGAAATGAGCCTGCACATCATGTGGCTTACCTTTACAATTATACCTCTCAGCCCTGGAAAACACAGAAAACTGTGCGGATGATTTTGGGAAAACAATACCATAACGGACCTGATGGTTTGGGCGGAAATGATGATTGTGGACAAATGAGCGCCTGGTACATGATGTCTTCTCTTGGTTTTTATCCAATGGCACCGGCTTCTGATCGTTATGAATTGGGCAGTCCATCGGTATTGAATGCGACCCTTAATCTCGAAAATGGTAAGCAGTTTACTGTGGAAGCTAAAAACCAAAGTACCAAAAATGTTTACGTGAAGCAGGTACTTTTAAATGGAAAAGTATTAAATCGTTTATATATTACCCATGCTGAAATTGTTGGCGGTGGAAAATTAACCTTTGTTATGGCTTTGGCACCGAATAAAAAGAGTAGTTAAATGAGGTTACCCATATTTTATAGCGTCCTGGCTATGTCTTTTTTTACAGTAAGTAAGGCCCATAGTCAGGATGAATTTCAAGTTATTGAATCAAAAATTACAAGGTATATAAAATCAGACGTTGAAGGCAATCAGTTCAACCAAGACCTCAAAAAGAACTCATTAGCGATTCAAAATGATGGGCGTTGGTTGGGGATTGATTATTCGTCTAGAGCCGAAACAAATTGGGCTCCGCTGATCCACTTAAACAGAGTTAAGCAGTTTGCCCTGGCTTTAAACGATGCAGGGGCTGCAGGAGATAAGAAACTGGCCTCACAAACCATTAGCGCTTTACGGTATTGGTTGCAACAGCGCCCAGGGAGTGTCAATTGGTTTCAAAATGATATTGCATCGCCAACCGCTATAGGGGAGATCTTGATGCTCTTAAAAAGTAACCATACGTTGCCTTCAACTTTGCAAGATTCCTTGATCAATTCGATGAAGCAGGGGGATGTGGTAAGGGCTGCTGGTGCCAATAAGTTGGATATTGCCATTCACATGATGTATAGGGCTTGTCTCACCAGAGATAAGGTACTGATGGATTCAGCCGTTAACCAGGCATTTATGCCTATTACCTTAGGGAATAGGCAAGGTTTACAATATGATTATTCTTATTTGCAACACGGGCCGCAATTGCAGATTGCAAGTTATGGTCAGGTGTTTTTAATTGGTGAATATAAAGTAGCATCCTGGTTGTCGGGAACCAGTTATGCAATCCAGTCAGAAAAGTTAAAGATTCTTGATCACTACTTAATAAATACTTTTTTAAAGACCATTAGGGGCCGATATATTGATTTTAATACCGAAGGCCGGGGGATTTCGAGGAATGATATTTTAGATAAAACAAATATTACCACTAAAGCAGGAGCGCATAGTTTATTGGCTTTAGCCAAAGAAGTGAATCCAAAAAATGTAGGGGTATTGGATGAGGCGGAACAACGAATTCTACAAATTCAAGCACCATCTTTCGCGGTCAAACCTAGTCATACTCATTTTTATAAGAGTGACTATACGTTACACAATCGACCAGCTTACTCCTTTAATGTAAGGACAGTTTCCAGACGTACAGTTAGAACGGAATTTGGGAACAAGGAGAATTTAATCGGTAAATTTTTGCCTGATGGTTCTACTAATATTCAGCGTACTGGGGCGGAATATTTTAACATTATGCCGGTTTGGGAATGGGATAAAATTCCGGGTGTGACGGGTCGGGATTATAAGGTGGACCAAAGAACAACGATTGAGTGGGGAGAAAGAGGAGTGGGCTCTTTTATTGGTGGGACATCTGATGGCTTGTATGGAACAACCGTTTACCAATTGGATTATGATGAGGTTACGGCAAAAAAGGCTTGGTTTTTCTTTGATGATGAAATAGTATGTTTAGGTACGGATATCAATAGCTTGGCTAAAGAAGCCATTACCACAACCGTTAATCAAGCCTGGGCAAAAGGTCCGGTAAAGGTTTTTGAAAATGGTATCAAAGGGATCTGGCAGGATAGTATTGGTTATTATTTTCCAAATCAGGGAGATCTTAAATGGACCAGTGGAAAGCAAAGCGGTAGCTGGAGTTTAATCAATGCGAATCGATCTAAAAAAGTGGTTCAAGGAAAGGTGTTTAAATTATGGTTTAATCATGGACATGACCCAGTTAATCAATCTTATGCCTATATTGTAAAACCAAGTATCAGTGAAAATGAGATGAAAAGTAACAAGGCTTTGAATACAAAAATATTAGTAAATACACCTGCTGTGCAGGCGGTTGAAAATGAAGATTTACAAATGCTGCAGGTGGTGTTTTATGAGGCGGGTAGTTTGACCAAGCCAAATTTCTCTGTCACTGTTGATCAGCCTTGTGTTTTGTTAATCAAAGCGTTGAAGTCTAAAAATCCAGTCCTATACCTTTCAGATCCTACTCAAAAATTAACAGATTTACATATTAGCTTTAGTTCCGCATTCCTTGACATCAAGGAACTTTTCCCGATCAGTTTACCACAGGGAGATCAGAAGGGAGCAACTGTAAGTTTCCAATTTAATTAAACCTCAATCATAACATATAGTACCTATCCAAACATGAAGAAAACAGTTGTCCTTTTCATTTTAATGACCATGATTATTGCGAATGGTTTTGCCCAGAAAAAGCCATTGGTAGACGTAGATAAAGCATTCGACTTTGCCGCTAAGCAATATACAAATATGTTGGCCAGTCACCAGGATTTAACCAAATTTCCACAATCGACAAAACCGAACGGAGAGCCTTATGACAGGACTTCTGAATGGTGGTGTAGCGGTTTTTTTGGCGGATCTCTATGGTATTTATATGAATACACCCAGGGAGACAGCTGGAAAGTTGCCGCAGATAAATGGACCAGAGCTTTAGATAAGGAAAAGTACAATAAGAGCACGCATGATTTAGGTTTTATGCTTTACTGTCCGTATGGAAATGGCTATCGCATTACTCAGAATAAGGATTACATAGAGCCAATGGTTACGGGTGCAAACTCTTTGGCGACAAGGTTTAATCCTGCATATGGTTTGATCAAATCATGGGATAAGCATGCAGATTGCGAATATCCGGTGATTATAGACAATATGATGAACCTGGAGTTTTTATTTTGGGTGGCTAAACAAACAAAAGATAAAAGATTGTATGACATCGCGGTAACGCATGCGGACAATACGATGAAACATCATTTTAGAAAAGATTTTAGCAGTTACCATGTGGTTTGTTATTTGCCTGGAACCAAAGTTTTTAGACAGAAAACGCACCAGGGTGCAGCGGATTCTTCGGCTTGGGCGAGGGGACAGGCATGGGCAGTGTATGGTTATACTTTGATGTACAGAGAAACTAAGGATAAGAAGTACCTTAAACAGGCAGAAGGTATTGCAAATTTTGTGATTAACCATCCAAATCTTCCTGCGGATAAAGTACCTTATTGGGATTTTGATAGACCAGGCGAAGAAAGAGATGCTTCGGCAGCAGCTGTATTTGCTTCTGCATTTTTGGAATTGAGTACGTTTAGCAAAAAGAACAAAGACTTATATTTCAATACGGCAGAGCAAATGTTGGCTAGTTTAGCTTCTCCGGCATACACGGCGAATTTGAATGAGAACAATAATTTTATCTTAAAGCATTCGGTAGGGCATAAGCCGGCAAAGTCTGAGATCAATACGCCAATTGTTTATGCAGATTATTATTACTTAGAGGCTTTATTAAGGTATAAAAAACTAACAGCTATATAAGCGCTGTTAGTTTCTATATGATTTATAATTTTCTTTGGTGATGATGTCAATAGGCATGTAATAGGTAGGCTCTATTTCTCCATTTAAAACCACATTTTGGTACAAGGCCATGATACCTTTATATCCTTGCTCTTGTGGTTTTTGGCAGATTAAAAAGTCTATTACTCCTTTTTTTAAGTGTTCGATACTTTGAGGCAAGAAATCGTAACCCACTAAAAAGATATGTTCCTGATTGGTTTTTTCTAAAAATTGGGCCACAGAGAAAACCCTGGAATTGGTTACAAAAATGGCCCTTACATCTGTATGCTCGCTTAATACTTCGGTCATGCGTTTCGCAACGGAAAGGTAATCTGTTTCGGGCGTAATGTCGGCTTTCACAATTCGAACCTGCTTTTCATGGTCTTTGAAGTAAGCTCTAAAACCTTCTTCTTTTCGCGACAAGTGATGGTAGCTATCGATCTCTTTCGAGATGTTTACGATCAGGATTTTATCCCCTTCTTTGACTAAATAGTTGACCATATGGGCACTTAAATGACCACTTTGAAATAAATCCGGACCAATGTAACTCAGTCTGGATTCATTCGGGATATCAGAGTTGATAAAGACCTGCGGGATTTTCTTAAGGTTACAAAGCTTAGAAAAGGCTAGTGATTCTTCAATGAAAATAGGTGCGACTAATATGCCATCAATCTCGGTTTTAAGTATGTTTTTCGTTTGTTTTACGAAAGAAGCTTTGTCATTTTGATCATAAAAATATTTATCGATCACAATGCCAAATTGCTTAATCTCGGCTTCGGCCATTTCTATGCCTTTACTTGGTGCATCCCAAAATTCAGTTTCTGTAGAAACAGCGGGGATTAGACTCGCGAAGCGCAATACTTTTTTAGAGGCCAGTCTACGGGCCAAAATGTTAGGCTGGTAATCCAGATCTTTCATAATGGCCAATATTTTATTCTTGGTCGTGTCTGAAACACCAGTCCTGTTGTGTAACACTCTATCAACAGTACCTATAGAAACATTCGCCCTCCTCGCTATTTCCTTAACACCAGTTTGCATATTTGATTTCATTTTTGGATATCGAATTCTTCCGTAAAAGTATTACTAAATCCGAGAATAAAAACCTAAATATATAAAAAGAATGCGCCTTTTATTTAATTAAAAAATTAGCGTCTTCTTGTATTCCTTCGCTGTTTGAGGCTAATAAAGATTCATCATTTACCATTTGTATGGCTTCGCTTGCGGATGGGTAGTTTCCTTTGTAAGGTTTGTTGCTGATGAGGTTGTAGGCCGAGATTAAGGACCATCGTGGTGCATCGCTAAGATTGGCATCCGAACGGTGTAAGGTATTGCTGTGGAAGAATAAAGTATCTCCAGCTTCCATTTCTACATAGACCAGTTCTAGTCGCTTTAATAATTCATCTACTCTTTCTTGATTTGCGCCAACTTGTTCTCCGCTAAAGCCATGCTCGATCCTTCCGGTTAGGTGTGAGCCTTTAATAACTTGTAAGCAACCATTTTCCTTAGTGGCCGGACTTAGTGCCGTGAGCACGCTTAACATCTGCGGATATAGGAAGCCATCGCGGTACCAATAGCCGTAATCCTGATGCCATTCCCATGCGCCACCAACTTTGGGCTCTTTTTGCATCAATTTGGAATGAAAGTGTGCTGGTTTGCCTTCTAGTAAAAGCTGAACACCTTCGACAATTCGTTTAGAGCGGGCTAGTAGGCTATAGGCATCATCAGCTAATGAATACCACAAAGCCAGTTTGGTCCTGAGGCCATTTGCATCGCCTCTGTCAAATGATTTATTGCTGATCACCTGGTCGTGGATAGCAATATCATATAGCTTTTTCACCTCTTCGGGCTTAAGCATTCCTTTGATCAATACATACCCATCTTCGTTGAAGCGGGCTTTGTCTGCTGCACTTAATTTTTTATAGTCCATGTTCTTATGTTTGATTTGTTTTTATTGCGGGGATTAAACGGGTAAGTAAAAAGTAGCCCAGTAAATAGGTGCAGCCGACCATCATGAAGATGCTGCTGTAGCTACCTGTTAATGCTAAAATTCGTCCGGTTAGCAGGGATAGGACAATTCCGCCACTTACTGCAGAAAGTGTAGCTACGCCCATCACTGTACCAACTTCTTCTTTCGGAAAAACATCGGTAATGGTGGCAAATATATTTGCCGTCCAGCCACAATGTGCGGCCGCTCCTAAGCCAATCAGGACTACTGCCATCCATAAATTATCGGCAAAGCCAACTCCACAAAGTAATAAGCCAATTAAGGCGCATACCAATAGTGCTTGTTTTCTGGCCCCATATACACCTTTGCCTTTTCTAATCAAGTAGGATGAGTAAGCACCTCCTGCAAGACTGCCTATATCAGCCAAAACGTAAACTGTAACCAAAGGCCAGCCTAAAGAGCCGGTACTTACGGCCTTGGTTTCGTTTAAGAATTTAGGCAGCCAGTACAGTAAGAACCACCAGGTTGGATCAGATATAAATCGAACCAGGCAAATGGTTAGTACTTCCTTTTTGAAAACGACTTGTTTCCAGCTTTTGAGTGTTGTTGCTTGGTTTCTTTGAGGGTTTTGCTCAGGCCTTTCTTCTGGATTTTGCGCAGAAGCTGGTTCAGGCGTTTGTATAGGTTTTTTATAAGTAATGATCCAAAAGAACATCCATATAAAACCTAATGCACCTGTTAAGATAAAGGCCCATTGCCAACCAAATTTATAAGCAATAAAAGGGATCAGTAGAGGAGCCACGATGGCGCCAATATTTGAACCTGCATTGAAAAATCCGGTGGCAAAGGCTCTTTGAGAAGCGGGAAATAATTCGGCCACGGTTTTAACACTGGCGGGGAAGTTTACAGACTCTCCCAATCCCAAACTAAAACGCGCAAGGCCAAAGCCAATTGCTCCTTTTGCGAAAGCATGGGCCATACCAGCTGCACTCCATAAAGCGACGCCAATGGCGAAGATCCATTTGGTACCAAACTTGTCTAATAGTTTTCCTGATAAGACAACGCCCAGCCCATACGAAACCTGGAATGCAGTTACAATATAGCTGTATTCTACTTCGCTCCAATTGTACAAATGCTGTAGTTCTGGGGCCAAAATGCTGAGCACATGCCTATCCAGGTAATTGATCGTGGTGCTAAAAAAAAGGAGGATGCAAATTTTCCATCCGTAAGAAATTTTCATGTCGTTCAATTAAAGAATGGAAAAGCTCATTCTCGTGTGTTTAAATATTTGGCTTAAACGAAGCTATGACAAAATGGGAGCAGCCTTTAGCGCTAATTTTGCTAGTTATAGAACAAATTTTGCGCTTATGGTTTTTTTTGGGATTAAATGATTAATTTTTGTGCAATGAAAGCACTTCATCTTAAAGTTCCGGCTTATAGTAAATTTTACATTGATGCGAGGCGGGAGCAGGTCAGTTATTTTGCTAATCCCTGGCACTTTCATGATGAGTTGGAGATCACTTTTGTGATTAAAAGTGAGGGCACTAAATTTATTGGGGATCACATTTCAGAATTTAAACCGGGTGAGATTATTCTTTTGGGTTCCCGTTTACCACATTATTGGCGTAATCACAGCAGTTATTATCAAGCGCCAGCGGAAAAAGGTGCAGAAGCCATTATTATTCGCTTTAATCAGGATTATGCGGGCAGCGAATTTCTTAAAATTCCGCCGATGAAACCTGTTCTTGATTTACTGAATGATGCAAAAAGGGGCATTCATATTCGGGAGCCACATCCTGATTTACAACAAAAGTTGATCGACTTTTTAACGCTTGATGAGGCGCAGAGGATTATAGCTTTAACCACTATTTTATTGAGCATTGCAACGCAGAAATCCTATGATTATTTATGTAGCATCGGTTATGCGCATCAATACAAAAGTAACGACATCGAAAAAATAGATGCGGTTTATGATTATGTGCTGAACAACTTTAAAGCTGATTTGAGCCTGGACGATATTGCTTTAAGGTGTAACATGAATACCGCTGCATTTTGTAGGTATTTTAAACGAAAAACGGGGAAGACCTTTGTAGATTTTATGAATGAGATCAGGTTGGGAAATGCGGCTAAATTATTGCTGAAAGGGGACCTTACGATAGCAGAGGTGGCATTCGAATCTGGTTTTAACAACCCTTCTTATTTTAACCGCTTGTTTAAGCGATTTAAAGGACTGACACCAACTGAATATCAATCGCAGTACTTAAGCACAAATTAATTATCGAATGGAATTAGAATTTTATATCCCTAGATGGGGGAATAGGCATTTATCATGGGCTGACTTTGCAAGCAAGGCGAAGCTTGCAGGTTATGCTGGGGTAGAGGCTGGTTTGCCTGTAGATGAGGAGGAGCAGTTGGATATGTTTAGACAACTAAAAGAGAAGGGTTTGCGTTGGATCGGCCAACACTTTGAAACAGCTACCGCCGATTTTGCGGCGCATGTTCCGCAATTTGAAACACGATTGTATGCTTTAGCAGCGGCAAATCCGGTTTTGATCAATTCGCAAACGGGGAAGGATTTTTTTACGTTCGAGCAAAATTCTGAGTTGATCGCATTAGCGGCCAGAATAAGTAAGGAAACTGGTGTGCGGATATTGCATGAAACGCATCGTGGTAAATTTAGTTTTTGCACTTCGGCTACCGGTCTTTATTTACGTCAGTATCCAGATTTAAGATTAACAGCAGATTTTTCTCATTGGTGCTGTGTGGCGGAATCGTATTTGCAAGATCAACAAGAAATACTACAGTTGGCTATTGATCGGTCAGATCATTTTCATTCTCGTGTAGGCTTTCCAGGAGGCCCTCAGGTCAATCATCCAGCAGCTCCAGAATGGAAAGAGGCACTTGATTTTCATTGTGCATGGTGGGATGCGATTGTGCAACGTCACGCTGCTTTGAAAACCAAGACCTTGACTATTACTTGTGAATTTGGTCCTTATCCTTACATGCCACAATTGCCATTTAATCAAGAGCCTGTTAGCGATTTGTGGGAGGTAAACCTTTTTATGAAAAGCTTTTTAGAAAAGCGATATGCTCATTTATCGCATTAACCAATAGCCTAAGATAGATATTCCTCTAGGATACCAATAGCCAATCCAAACATCATCTTTTTTAAGCAGTCCATCATTGTACGCATATGGGCTGTTTTTGTTCCAATTGTAAACATAGGATGCCGATGAATGTTTAATGCCATACCATTGTGCCGCTACCACATCGGCAACAATGGTTTTGCTGAACCAGGTGGTGCCTTCTTGGGTGGTTAGTTTGATTCCGTAATCTGTTATACTTTGGCTGTAGGTTTCAGCATAATCTTTTTTCAATACTGCGGCAAGTTGGTTGAGTAAGGGTAATTTAGCGCCGACAAGGCCCGGTAAAAATAGCCCCTCGCCAATCACTACCGAACGTTGGTTCCATTTTGGGAAGCTTTCATCTAAACTTACCGGAATAAAGCCGTATTTCTGTTGTGCTTTTTTTAAGGTGTTGAGGATGAGGTTGGCTTCTTTTTCAAAATGCAGGGCCTGTTTGTTTCTTAAGCCTTCATTATTTACAGCTACCCCCATGTTTTTATAACCAGCACCTTCTCCATCAACTACACCTTTTTTTGTAGCATCTATTGCATGAACCTGTGCTTTATTGGATAAGGCTCTGAACATTTCGGCCGCTACGGCATAGGCACTCAATTGTTTGGCCCCTAAGAAGGTATTGTCTGGCGAAAGTTTGAGCGCTTCGTTGGCATCATAGGTGGTCCAGCCAAATGCTTTATCGGCGATTCCGTTTCCATTGGTATCTCTGTTGATGACAGATTGTAAGAGCACGTCTACTGTGCCCAGCATCGATTTTACAAAAGTATCATCTTTGCTAATTTTCCAATAGTAATAAAGCAGCAATACGAAGGATGTATTTTCTTCTACAGCCATATGTGGACCGTAGTTGTAGTTTGCCGTTTCGCTTACAAAGGGTAAATCGCCCACATCATGATACAAGTAGGGGCCATATTCTGCAGCTGTCATACCTTGTTGGTAAGCGGGTTTATTTTGAACCGGATTGGCCGGAACGGTAAGCTCTGCACGGGCGATATAGTTTGTCCACTGGCTCAGTTGAAGTTTTAAACGCCAGGGGCAGAAAATAGCACTCACTTCAGTTTCGTGCGCCACATCTACCGTACTGAGGTGTTTAAATCTGCCTTCAGAAACATAAAATCGAGGGGTTTTATTTTCATCCAATAGGAAGAAGGTATTTGCCAAATCGGTATGAAAGGTTAAGGCTAAAACCCATTTCTCCTGATCTGTTAGAGCACCATTCATTAAACTATCCTCAAATTTTTGGGTAAGACGTATGTTCTGCTCAAAATTTTCTGTGGCATATTGCAAAACCTCATTGATGTTTTTCCAGTAATGGGTATAGTAAAATTTGAGTGGCAGGTTTACTCGTTTATCCTCAATCACGGTATGATCGTGATAGGTTGCATAAATTTGATTGAACTCTTTATTCGCTTGTTGAGGTAGGTTGAATTCATAAAATAATCCGCCAAACCCTGCTTCGCTGAACGTGCCTTTTGCAGGGGTTTTAATCGCCGACAGGGCCATTTTGCCATTTAAATTGGCATTATCTCTAAATAGAACGGTCTGTTCAGTATTGTCTGGTTTCATCGGTTCAAGGGCCATGAAGTTGAAGCCTTTTACAGGTGTTTTTGCAATCGCAACTTTAAGCTTGCAGTCTATAGCAGTTTGACTTTCGTTGGCTACATTAATTTGCAAGTAAAAGCCCGGGAAGATCTGAGTTTTGATGGCTGCAGTATCTGCCAGGTCTTTCGAAGAAGTAAAGGCAGAAATTAGTGTAAAATTAACCTTTACACCTTCGGGAGTCTCGCCGCTAATGAGCATGGATGATGGTCCGAATCGGAGTTGCTGGTTTTTAAAATAGCTTGCATTTCTAGGCAGCTTTGTTGTTCTAAAACAATATGTTTTTTTGTTAACGGTTAAGCCGATGAGTAAGCCTGTTTGTTCGTCCATATCGAAGCCCA
Source organism: Pedobacter sp. ok626 (assembly GCF_900100435.1). Classification (GTDB taxonomy): domain Bacteria; phylum Bacteroidota; class Bacteroidia; order Sphingobacteriales; family Sphingobacteriaceae; genus Pedobacter. The sequence continues at coordinate 272,357 of NZ_FNEX01000001.1, forward strand.
AACTACCTGTTTGCATGCTTTGTTTTTCATTCAGCAAGGAGAAAGTAAAGCGACTACCCAAACGTGAATTTAGTAAGGAGAAATTGGTGCTGTCTGTAAGCGGGGTAGGGATTAAGTTCTGATCAACCTTGAAACTTTGTGCACAAACAGTTAAGGATAGGCTTATTGATAAAACTGTGAACAGTATTTTTTGATAATTCATTCGGAAATTTTAAGATTTATAAATGATTAATTGCTCTTGAAACTTGAAGCGGGTAAGCCTTCTTGATTGTAAAGGTTTGCACCATCTGGACTATCCGCCCAGGCATACCGCACAGCAATTGGTCTGCTGATGGTATCGCTCCAAACTACCACTTGTTTTCCAACTATTTTGGCTTGTGCAGGGACAAATTCTTTCCCATCAGCAGATATAGCGAACATGTTTAATTTTTCGCCTAAACACTTTAGTCCTGTTCCAACATGATCAAAGGATACGTATATCTGATTACGCGAAACTTTTGCAGATTTGTAAATGGGCCCCGAGAAAACAAGGTTTTCATGATAAGCTATTCGCTCTGCTGCCAAAGCCAGTCGCTTTCCTACATCTAATTTATTGGCGGGGTGTATGTCGCCTTTCTCTCCAATATCATGAATGACAGCCATGCCAGTGTTCGGTACATTTAAGGTCTTCATCTGAGCTTCTCTCAATAAGGCCCAATTACTATTTAGAGGTTCTGTGCCTGTACTACAATAATTGGCCAATTGTACATATAAAAATGGCAAATTTGGCTGTTGCCAATCCTTACGCCATGAATTGATTAAGGAGCTGAGTAAAGCTTGATATTGCTCTGGTTTAGGTGCGTTACTCTCGCCTTGGTACCAGGTTATCCCTTTAATGCTGTAATTGGAAAGGGGTTGAATCATGGCGTAGTAATAGGCTGTTGGGCTGTGTCCTGACAATCCATTCCCTCTAGGTAAAACTGGAGTTTCGATTCCAGTTTTAAATTTCCAGGCGCCATCTAAGGCTATTGAATCATTAGTGAATTTAAGTTGATACCTGCTTTTTAAATTGAAAGCAATTGGGTTTGTTGGACTGATCAATCTGATGGTGATGGTGTTTTTTCCTGCTTTGAGTATTCCAGGTTTGATGGTATAATTACGCTCGGTATAGCCGCTGTTTAGAGATCCTATTTTTTGTCCGTTTAGGTAAGTTTCATCTTGAGTCTGCATCATTCCCAAAGAAAGACTGACCGCTTTACCTGCTAAATGCTCTGGGATATTGACTTCAGTTTTAAACCAGATAGAGCCATATTTTGGCGTTTTTATTTTTTCATTTAGCTGTGCTAAATTTGCAGTTTCCTGCCAATCTGTTACATCCTGATATGCGGTTAAAAACCATTTCTCGTTTATCCCTAAATCATCTTCTTTTATTGATTTATTCCAGGCTTTTGTTGTTAATTGATGTGCATTTAGTAGGCGTGCTACTTCGGCGGTATCTTTTAATTTTTGGGCTACCTTATCGTAATCTGGAAATTGTTTTAAGGACTCGCTATTTACCCATGATTGGGCTGGTGTACCACCTACACTTGAAAGGATAATACCTATGGGCACTTTATATTTTTCATGTAAATCTCTTGCGAAGAAATAAGCTACCGCCGAAAAAGACAAGATCGTTTTGGGGTTTGCACTTACCCAGCCGTTATCGCTGCTTACATCTGGTATTGGGTTAAAAGCCATGTCTCTTTTAACAGCAAATTGCCTGATCATCGGATAATTACTTTGTTCAATTACTTGAGGGTAATTTGCTTTGATGTTAGGTCTACCCATTGTAGCCTCCATATTAGACTGGCCGGAACATAGCCAAACATCACCTATGAGCAAATCCTTAAGCTCAACGTTATTGATTTGCATATTGAATGGTCCCCCAGCTTGCTGCGGTTCAATATTTATCACCCATTTGTGATCTGAGCCAGCTTTTGTGGCGTATTTTTTATTCTTAAAGGTTAAGGTGATTTCTTCACCAATATCAGCCCAGCCCCAAATCTTAATGTTTTGATCTCTTTGTAATACCATTCCATTGCTTACTAATCGGGGAAGTTTGATGGTGGCCTGTACAGTAATCGTAAATAACAGCAGGGCGGCGATGCATTGTATGAACTTTTTCATTCTGGCTATATTTGGTCATACAATAATAGCATATTCCATTTGATAATTGGCGATAAATTATAATAAAAACATATAAGTTATCGTACACGAACAATGATGTTTGCTTTTAATTTGATGAACGAAATACATTTTACGAGAAGGGTGGAACGTTCAAAAAATAAAATCTATTATCTTTAGCTAATTTTTCAATATATGTCAGCAAAAGATAGTGAACTAACAGGCGTTAAGGAAATTGCAAGAAGAGCAAATGTTTCAAGAGGAACAGTAGATCGTGTGATCCATAATCGTACGGGTGTATCACAGAAAACCATCGATATCGTTAATGCGATTATCAAGGAGCTCGATTATCAACCAAATATCTTTGCACGAAGTCTGGCGTCCAAAAAGCAGGTTGTTTTTGCGGTACTGATTCCAGGTGTCTCGTTAGAAACCAATTATTGGGAAGAGCCACTTCTTGGTATAACAGAAGCGGGAGCGGAAATTAGCCCTTATGGAATTACTTTGAAAAAGTATTTATATGACCTAAATGATAAAAAGTCTTTTCTGGAACAGATCGCACTCATTGATCTATCTACGGTGCAGGGCGTACTTTTGGCACCAAGTTTCATTGAAGAGTCTGAGCATTTTGTAAAGAAACTGGAAAGCAGAAAAATACCTTATGTATTTATCAATTCGGATATTCAGGGACATGACAGTCTGAGTTATTTTGGTCCTGATCTTTACAAAAGCGGTTACCTTTCAGCGCACCTCATGAAATATCTGGTAAAAGAAGGAGAAGAAATTTTGATAGTTAACATTTCAAAGGAAATTGACAACCAACATCACCTTTTACGTAAAGAGGAAGGATTCAGAAACTATTTCATCGATAAGAAATTAACAAACCCCATTCTGAAAATTGATATTAAGCAGACAGATTATGCTTATGTGAGCAAATCTATTGAGGATGTGTTACAGCGCCATCATGTCGCTGCAGTTTTCGTGACGAATTCCAGGGTATCTACCGTAGCTAAATATTTGAAAAGGAGTGGAGCTGCCAATAGGCTCTTAATCGGATTTGATTATACCAAAGAGAACCTTGCTTATCTTAAATCTGGAGATATTGACTTTCTAATTTGTCAGAAACCCAGGGAACAGGGCTATAAAGGATTGATGGCCTTATATCAGTTTGTTGTGCACGCTAAAGTGGGCGAAAAAAATAATTTTATGCCAATTGATATCATCACCAGTGAAAACTGTGATTTCTACATCAATTAAGTTCTAATTACCATATACAGACTTTAGTAACAAAATTAATTTCAAGTGCCGAATTTGGAAATACAAGAAATGTTTCCTTTCTTCGTGCACGTGAACGTTTATTACTTACCGAACCTTAAGCGTTAGCCAAAATAAACCACATGGATCAGAAGACTTATATCAAATCGCTGTATATCATTGCTGTACTTTTTTTTGTCTTCGGCTTTGTGACCTGGATCAATGCCATGCTCATTCCTTATTTCAAAATTTGCTGTGAGCTGAATAATCTCGAATCTTATTTTGTAGCGTTTGCTTTTTATATCTCTTATTTATTCATTTCTTTCCCTGCCTCATTATTGCTTAAAAAAGTTGGTTTTAAGAACGGAATGATGATCGGCTTTTTCGTGATGGCGATTGGTGCTTTTATATTTGTTCCTGCCGCGCTGATGCGTAATTATTTGCTCTTCTTAATTGGCCTTTTCACACTGGGAGCGGGACTCGCGGTATTACAGACTGCTGCAAATCCTTACGTAACCATATTAGGTCCTAAAGAAAGTGCAGCAATGCGTTTCAGCATTATGGGAATCTGTAATAAGTTTGCGGGTATTCTTGCACCTTTGCTTTTTGCTGCGGTTATACTCAAGTCTTCTGATCAAGCCTTGTTTGAACAGGTTAAGTCCATGCAGGCAATAGAACGGGCACCTTTACTAGATGAGCTGATCAGAAGGGTTATCCTACCTTATTCATGTGTTGGAGTGATTCTGATACTGTTAGGCTTTCTGGTTCGTTTCTCCTCTTTACCCGAGATTAATACAGAAAAGGAAGATGAAGTTACGGCGGAGTCAAATAAAGGAAAACATCACATTTTTCAGTTTCCACACTTGATCCTGGGTGCCATTGCGATATTTGTGCACGTAGGTTCGCAGGTTATTGCGGTAGATACCATTATTGGTTATGCCCATTCTATGGACATTTCGCTTTTAGAAGCCAAGGTATTCCCTTCTTACACCCTTACCGCTACAATTGTTGGTTATGTTTTGGGAATTTCGCTGATTCCGAAATATCTTTCTCAGGTTTTTGCGCTGCGTGCATGTATTCTACTTGGGATCCTGTTCACTTTATGCATCGTGTTCTGCAATGGCAGCGTTACGATATTAGGGCATCGGGCAGATATCTCCATCTGGTTTATCGTATTGCTTGGCTTTGCCAATTCCATGATCTGGGCGGGGATATGGCCATTGTCTATGGACAGGCTTGGGCGTTTTATCAAAATTGGCGCTGCAATTCTAATTATGGGACTTTCTGGAAATGCAGTGATGCCATTGGTGTATGGTCACCTTGCTGACGTTTATGGATTGCAAAACGCCTACCTGGTGCTTTTGCCATGTTATCTATACCTGTTGTTCTATGCTTACAAAGGGTACAAGCTTGAGCGTTGGCTTAATTAATAAAAATCACCTGTTATGATATGTTACCAATTTTAAAATGAATTTAAACGTTTTTTACTTAGATGAAGATGCCAATACGGCTACGGATCAACTTTCGGAGAAACTAGCGGCCTATCCAAAGCATCATTTAACCAATAATTCATGGCCTCAAATCCCTACCGACTGCGTTGCAGACTTTGTGATCGCACATACGGAACGAGAGATCCTGATCAAATTTACAATAGCTCATGATTACTTTCGTTCCATAGTAAGACCGATTAATGGCGAAGTGCACCTGGATAATTGTGTGGAATTTTTTATTGCTTTTGATCAATCCGGACACTATTACAATATTGAATTCAATTGTCTTGGGATTGGGAAAATTGGCTATGGTAAACAAAAGCAGGGAAGAACATTACTGGAGGAATCCGTAGTGCAAAAAATCCATACCTGGACAAGATCTGATGTTAAGGATGGCGCATTTAATTGGGAGATGGTTTTGCGTATTCCTGTCGATACTTTTGTATTTCACCAAATTGAAAGTCTTGATGGCCTGGCTGCAAGAGCCAATTTTTATAAATGCGGAGATGGATTGCCAAATCCTCATTTTTTATGTTGGAACAAGATTGTATCGCCAACACCTGATTTTCACCGTCCAGACTATTTTGGGGCAATTCAATTCATGCCTATAGCGGAGGTGTTCAGTGGTTTTAACCCTTAATTTTATTTTTTTTAAAATAAATTAGTGCACGTGCCCGTTTTTTTAATATATTAGCATTTAGATAGTTGTAATCTTAGTCCGGATTAGATTTCAGCACATTACTTAATCAACTAAACAACCAAACAAGATGAATAGATTTTTACTTTTGCTGCCTTTGATATGGACCTGCAAATCAGATGTTGTGCAGCCCAGGACACAAAAATCAGAAGGCCCGGTGGTATCAGTATCTACACCAGGTCAGACTGCTGCATCTGCAACGATTAAATTTAGTGGATATACCTGGACTGTCAAAAGCGGAGCAGGGATGGGCCCCGGACCGAACACCTGGGCAGAACAGAATGCCTGGGTAGACGCGGGCGGATTGTTGCACCTTAAAGTTTCTTACAATAGTGCCACCTCCAAATGGTTATGTGCTGGAATTACTTCGACAGAAAATTTCGGATATGGTACTTATCAATGGCAGGTTCAAGGCCCGGTAAGTACACTGGATAAAAATATCGTGGCCGGACTTTTCCATTATTCTGGTCCTGATGGATACAATGAACTGGATGTCGAATTTGCGCGCTGGGGAGATTCCGCTAAACCCAATGTAAATTATAGTGTATATCCAGCTGCGGGAACCACTGGAAAACAACAACGCATCACCACAGAATGGGCGCAGTCTGGAGGAACAGCCAGTACACACAGGTATATCTGGACGGAGAACTCGGTGGTGGTTAAAAGTATGAACGGTTTTTATAACGATGATACGAACCTCTTTTTTACACATACTTTTGTACCGCCTTTATCTGTTATTCCAACAGCAAAAATGCCGGTAAAAATGAACTTATGGTGCTTTCGTGGCCTGGCACCAAGCGATGGTAAAGAAGTGGAAATCGTCATCAGGAGTTTTAAATTTACCCCCGCTTCGTAGCCCTTTTTTTTGACTTTTAGTCGTGTACGTAAACGAGTAAGGTCTTTTGTTTATTAATTTACAGCAAAGGATTAGCTGGAACCTGAAGAGGCTCATGCTGATCTCATATATCAAACCAAATCAAATCGCTAATGAAAAGGATATATTTAATGACCATGATGCTCGTATTTTCCATGTTGAGTAGTTTTGCGCAGGTCAGTCCCGCCCAGGGGACATCGTTTAGGCTGACTGGGCAGGTAACCGATGCAAAAACGAATGAAACCTTAATCGGTGTTTCAATTCGAGTAGAAGGAATGGATAAAGGCACCGCTACTGACAAGAATGGTAATTTTAGTCTGGCGCTAAACCCCGGCGCCGTGATTTTGATTAGCTATATTGGCTATCAAAATCAGCGCGTCAATGTTGGTGATCGCAAGAGCTTAAACATTAAACTTGCTCCAAGCGCGCAGCAGCTTTCTGAAGTCACCATCAATGTAGGTTACGGAACTCAGAAAATTAAAGAGGTGACGGGTGCAGTTGGATCCATTACTGCCAAACAGATGGATAACCATGCCCTTGGAGATGTCAACACAAGTTTACAGGGAAAGATTGCTGGTCTTCAGATCACCAGCAATTCCGGTGAGCCTGGTGCTGGCGCAACAGTGCGGATCCGGGGGGCATCTTCCATCAACGGAAGTAGTCAACCCCTATATATTGTAGATGGGGTTCCCATCAATTCAGATACCTATGGTGGTGGATTGGTAGATGATGCTTCTACTTTTAGTCCTTTAGCTGATTTAAATCCACAAGATATTGAATCTATAGAAGTGCTGAAAGACGGAACTGCATCAATATATGGTTCCAGGGCTTCCAATGGGGTAATTATCATTACCACCAAAAGTGGAAAGAATGCCAAAAAGCCTGAAATTCAGTTTTCAGCTAATGGAAGTGTGGCAAACATTACCAGGAAAATAGGGGTGTTGGATGCGCCACAGTTCAGAAGTGCGTTTATGGATGCGGTTTATAATTTTACAGGGGCGCAGACGACTAAAGTGTCTGTCATCGATTCTTTGCATCCTTATTATTCCAAGTCTAACAATTGGCAGGACCTGATGTATCGTTCGGCATTGCAGTACAAAGCTGATGTGAGCATCAAAGGTGCTTCTAAAGACAACAATATGAATTACTTCATTAGCGCCGGATATAAGGACATCAATCCCATTATCATCGATACTAAATTCAAACAAACCTATGCTTCTGCAAAGGTCTACTATACCGTAAATAAAGTCATTTCCGGGAATACAAATTTCAATGTATCTACCAACGACTACAATAGAATATTGAGCGGGTTAAGCAATCAAAGTGCGATATACCAGGCTTTAAGCACCATGCCGGTATATAGTCCATATGATCCGATTAATGGGCAACTCATTCCACTTTTGGAGGGTAGTAAACCCAATCCAATTGCCATTGCTGATCTGGCCGCCAATAAAATCAACCGCTGGCGCATGTTTGGAAATCAGGATTTCAGGGTCAAAATTGCAAAAGGCCTGGAGTTTAAAACAACCTTAGGATTTGATTATTCGAATACCGAAGAAACCAATTTTACACCACAGGCTTTGTTACCACAAGGTCAGATCAGTTCGTCATACCTCACCACAGGCAAAAACTACTCTTTCATCAATGAGAATACCTTGAATTACCGAAGAACGATAAACAAAGATCACAACCTGACTTTGCTGCTCGGTCAGTCTTATCAGAAGTTTACCGACAACAATGTGAATGTGATTGGAAGGGGCTTAATTGATGCAACAATTACCTCGATCAACGGTACTTCGGTCGTTTCTCTTTATAACCAGAATATAGAAGAGCACAGTTTGCTCTCTTATTTTGCCCGTGCAAATTACGATTACAAAGGAAAATACCTTTTTTCTGCAGTAATGCGGGCAGATGGTTCTTCCAGATTTGGAGCGGACAACAGATTTGGCTATTTTCCTTCCTTCTCGGCCGGCTGGAGATTATCTCAGGAAGACTGGTTTAAGCAACTGAGTTTTATTTCGGATGCAAAGATTCGTGGAAGTTATGGGGTAACCGGTAACCAGTCTATCGGTAATTATGCCTGGCAGGGCGCGTTAAATACCAATGGTACCTACCTGGGGAATGTCGCTATTGTTTCTAACGGCGTGCCAAATGCTTCTTTAAAATGGGAAACAACCAAACAATCAAACATCGGGCTGGACCTGGCTTTTCTTCAGGACAGAATTCGTTTTACAGCGGATGCTTACCTGAAAAAAACAACCGGACTGTTATTTGATGTTGCGGTTCCGGGTACAACAGGCTATGCTACCGTACCTGCAAACTTTGGCAGTCTACAAAATAAAGGTCTTGAATTTACGCTTTCGACGGTTAATCTGGATCGAGCGTTTAAATGGAATTCTACTTTCACCTTATCCCTAAATAGAAATAAGGTGCTTGCGCTTCCAGGAAACCAGGATTATCGGCCAAACATCTACAACATGGCCAGGGTTGGCGAAACTGCTGGCGTATTTTACGGACTAAAGGCTTTGGGCGTATATGCTTATGATGCGGATAACGTTTATCAACGCAATGCAACAAGCGGAGCTGTGGTGCCTTACCGCCAGGGTTCTGCAAATGGAGCGATTTATAAAGGTGGAGATGTGATTTGGGAGGATGTTAACGGCGATGGCATCATTAACGATGCTGATTTACAAGTAATCGGAGATCCTAATCCAGATTTTACGGGCGGTTTTCAAAATGAGTTCAGTTATAAAAATTTCGCACTTACAACCTTAATTACGTACAGTTTTGGTAATGATGTGTTTAATGAAGTGAAACGAAACCTGGATGCTTCACCATATGATCAGAACTTAACAACCGATCAATTGAGAAGATGGAGGAAACAAGGCGATGTAACAGATGTTCCAAGATTGGTGAAAACAGATCCAATGTTAAACTATGCCATTTCGAATCGCTTTGTAGAAGATGGTTCCTTTATCCGGCTGCAAAATGTGGCGCTCAATTATAGAATTCCAGCCAAAATGCTGAGCAAATTTAAAATCAGCAATGCTACTGTCGGATTCTCGGTGGTTAACTTACTCACATTTGGCTCTTATACAGGATATGATCCGGAAGTCAGCTCGTCAACAAATGCACTTGCTGTTGGTGTAGACCGCGGATCTTTCCCTAGAACCAGAACTTATAATTTATCATTGAACCTTAGTCTTTAATACCATGAAAAGAAAAGATTATAAAATATACAGTCTTATCCTGATCACCCTGGTTTTCTTATCCAGCTGTAAAAAGGCTTTAGAAATTGATCCTACAACTTCTTATTCGAGTTCCAATTTCTGGACAGAAACACCACAGGCTACGGCAGCGTTGTATGGAGCATACACGCTTTTGCAAGGCGCCATGGCTCCGGAATTTGTCCTTTATGGAGAAGGAAGAGCAGATAATGTGGTGATCAATCCACTGGCTCTAAGCTCGCAAACATTGAATCTGCTGACTAACAACCTTAATTCAAGTCTTCCGATTACCAGCTGGAATGGTTTTTACCAGGTAGTTAATCAGAGCAATTTAATCCTGAAAAATACCTTGGAAATGAAAGCCAAAGGCTTGTACTTAGGTAAAGATGCTGAATATGCCAGTGTACGTGGCCAGGCTTATGCCATGCGTGCTTTCTGTTATTTCTACATGACCCGAATCTGGGGTAAATTGCCTTTGGTTACGCAACCGTTATTGGATGCAAATCAGAATGTAACCATTACACGTTCAGATACCACTGCTGTTTATACCCAAATTCAGTCAGATCTGGATTCTGCATCAGTCATGCCAATCCCTGCTTCTTATAGCACATCTTCAGCTACCCGGGCACAGTTTACCTTAGGGGCGGTGAACGCGTTGTATACGGATTTCTATATGTGGCGCCACCAGTACAGTAATGCACTTGCTGCCTCACAAAAAATCATGAGCAACTCCACTTATTCGCTTACCTCGCTTTACAGCGCTTCATCAACTGTAGATTATAACGTAAATCCAGCTTTAATTGACAATACTGCTTATGCGCAAATGTTTACCAAGGGATTTGCAACGGAATCTATATTTGAAGTAGATTATAATTTCGCAGAGCGGGCTACCAGGTCATTTTTAATCACCGTCTATGGCGACATAGGCTTTCAGCCTTTCTTTAAAGCCAGCGGTTACCTGTCCAGTAAATTTACATCAACCGATCTGCGGTCTAAAATTAACTTTGATACCAACTCTGGCATTGTCAAATATTTTGAGAAATCAGGATTTGTTCGCGGAACACAAGACGATAAAAACGTCATTGTTTATCGCCTTGCTGATATCTTGCTATTGCGTGCAGAAGCCTTGAATAAAACTGGCGACGTTCCGGGTGCCATGACCCTGGTGAACCAAATCCGTACACGTGCGGGTGCTGTAGCCTATACTGAAGCTTCTTATAATGGCTTAAGTACAGACCAGATTGAAGACCTAATCCTGGATGAACGCGCAAGGGAACTTTGTTACGAAGGAAAAAGATGGTTTGACCTGGTGCGTACTGGTAAAGCGATTAAAGTGCTTAAACCCATCAACGGCCTTAGCCAGACCGAAAATTACCTTTGGCCAATCAGCCTTGCCGAAATCAGATTAAATCCTTTGTTGGATCAAAATTCATATTATCAATAAAATATCAAGAGATGAACAAATTAAATCTTTACTCAAGAGCACTGTTTCTCTGCATGTACCTGCTCACTATGCTGAGTTGTGGCAAATTCGAACTTTTGAAAAATGAGGATAGTAATGGATCTGATGCTGGTGCTAACCTCAAATCGCAGACTATACAGCAGTTTTTACTGGCTGACCACAGTTCTGACTTATCGGAACTTGATCTTTTCGCAACAGCGGTGAAGCGATCCGGCCTGATGGACACGCTTGGCAAAAGCGATGATTATACCGTAGTATTCCTGAGCAATTCAGGAGTAAAACAGTTATTGTCGACTGTTGGTTATGCTACTGTAGATGCTGTGCCTCCGGTTATTCTTAAAAACCTGCTGGGTGACCTGATCATTAGAGGTAAATTAAAATCTACTGACCTTAGCCTCAACGAAACACGGAAAATAGAAACCATTAACGGGAACTACATTTATTACTCCAGAACGGCAAGCACATCAGATCAATATGTTTTGAGCATCAATCAAAATCCAACATTGGGTTCTTCTTCTGCATTGGTAAGATCTCAGGATCTGGAGTTTAAAAATGGTGTTGCACAAGTTACCTCACAATTTACTTTTTACCGCTTGTTAGACGATAAACCAGATGATGCTGATCCGGCTGGAAATGTAATTACCCAAAAAATTAAAGTCGCTAAAGATGTTTTTATCCGTGGTGGTTCAGGTAATTCTAATGCGAATTTTAACGATCCGGCGACGATGGATCTGAAAGCAATCAGTGCTGCGGATGCTACAGTAGGACGTATTGGTGTGATGCAGTATCCATTGGATAAACCAACTTTTGGTGATAAAATCGGCGCGGCCAGAATGTACGTTTATATTTATAATACCGGACTAACGCCGACAACTACATTCTCTTTTTCTGCACATTTGGGCGAAAACAAGGATTGGGTAGAAAATACAATTACCTGGAACAATGCACCAACCTATAATGCTGTTCCAATGTCTACCTTACCAATACCTGGTGCCACCGTAGGTTGGGTTTCTTTCGATATCACCTCTGCAGTTGCTCAACTTTACGCCAATAATGGAACTTTCATCAATGTGTTTTTAAGGCACAACGTTGATAATTTCATCAAGCTTAGACCAAAGGAGTTTTCTGACGGTCTTTTCGCTGCTTACATCATGCTGAGTTCGCCACCGCAAACGCTTTTGAAACTTGGACAGGTCAGCGTACTTAACGTTGCTGCTGCCAAACAGATTGTACCGCTATCGCTAACCAATCTGAAAATGGAAGGTACCGCTGATAAAAACATCACTTACACGGTGAAACAAGTTCCAGTAGCTGGGTTTTTAGTGAAATACGGCATTCCACTGGCAGCAAATGCTTCTTTTTCTCAGGCTGATATTGCAAAAGGGGCGATTAAATATTTGTATAACGGATCTGGTACCAGCGATCAAATCATTTTTGAGGCTAGAGATCAAAACGGCGGTTATTTTGAGTCGCCACTAAAACTGGATATTGCAATCCAATAATCAATTGCTTAAGCTTTAAAGTTTTCAATGAGAATTGGATGTATTTAAGGGGATATAAAAGATGGAAATTATTGATAAAAACAATAAATAGATGAAAATAAAAGTATTTTTCCTGATGCTGCTAAGCACATTTTTTCTGCAGGCAAAGGCATTTCAAAAAGAGATAAGCGATCCGGTTTCGCCATTTCCAGTAAGGGGATTTCATCTCGATCTGCGCATTCAGGCGATTCCTATGCCAGCACTTAAAAAACTGGCTTTGCAATTGGTCAAAGGCGGCATCAATACATTGGTTATGGAATGGGAAGGGACTTACCCTTTTCAGGAAGAACCTCTGATTGCCAATCGCTTTGCATATACCAGGGATGAAGTAAAAGCTTTTATCGCTTATTGTGGTACGATCAATTTAGATGTGATCCCGCTCCAACAGAGTTTTGGACATGTGGAATACATCCTGAGAAACCCGAAATATAAGGACCTGAGAGAGGATCAGAAGGATTACTCTCAGGTTAATCCAATACGTGAGGCAGAGGCAAAGAAGCTATTTATCACACTTTACAAAGACTTAATTTCAACACACCATTCTCCATATATTCATATTGGTGGTGATGAAACCTATTTGTTAGGCCATTCAGAAGAATCTAAAAAGAAAATTAAAGCCGTTGGCATCGGAAGGCTATATGGAGATTACATCAAAATGCTCTGCGATGTGGTGGTTGGATTGGGTAAAAGACCGGTACTTTGGGCAGATATTGCCTTAAAATATCCTGAAGCATTGAAAGGATTACCCAAAGAGACCATTTTTATCGACTGGAACTACGGATGGGATATCAATATGTTTGGCGACCACCAAAAACTGATGCAAAGTGGTTTCGAGATCTGGGGCGCGCCATCCATCAGGAGTCACCCGGATAATTATTTCCTTAGCCAGTGGGCAAAACACTTTAAAAACATTACTGATTTCGTTCCCATGGCAAAGGAGCTGGGCTACAAAGGCATTGTCATGACTTCATGGTCTACTTCAGGATTGTATTCGCCGGTATTTGAAACTACCCGGGACATCATTGATCTGTATGCGATCCGACGTGTATACCCAATCAGTGGGTTTAACATGCTGATCGCAGCCTTTCTGGAATCTATCAAAACTGCAAAACCACTTGATGCAGATATTTTCATAAATAGTTATGCCCAGTTGCAGTATGGTCTGTCAAAAAATGACGCAAGGAAGTTTTGGAAAGCGATCTCAACTGTTCCATATGAAATTACACAGGGAAAACCGATCAATACAGAGCTGAGTATTGATCAGATGCTGGATAGTACAAGAAATGCATTATCGATCCTTGGGAAACTCAAACCAGTAAAAAATGTAACGGAATTTGAGCACTACCGCTTAATGGCCGCTATCCGTGTACAATACCTCAGTTACCAATCTATAGAATCCAGGGCAAATGCGGCAGGAATGACTGCAGAGCAACTTAAGCCATTGATTACCGAACTTGAAGCATTGCACACCAAAGAACTGGATAAAAAATTTATCGCACTCAATTCAGCTGTGATGTATCCGGCCGAAATGGCACAGGAGAATGAACTCAGAAATGGAAAAATCCAGGTATTGCTCCAAAGATTGAAAAGGCTTAGGTAATGTCAATTATCCACCATTTAAAGATGATAAAATTGTATAAAATAGTATATAGCTACCTGCTTTTTACGTTCTTGATCGGAACGGCTGGCCACGCTGCTATGCAGCAATATTCAACACCCGACAGACTGGAGATGCATTGGCAAGTTTACGAGAACCATCACCTCGGAAAAGACCAGACACTTTTTTCAATTGGCATTCGGAATGGGGCGAAAGAAGCTTTTCCAAGTACGGGCTGGAGAATTTATTTTAACCTTGGTAAAAGAGTAAGTACGGTTGTCGGAACCGAGCAATTGAAAATCATTCATGTCAATGGTGGTCTTTACTATATTTCTCCAGGTAAGGATTTTAAAGCGCTTGCTGCCGGCAAGAGTATGGCACAACAATTCATTTCCAATTCCTGGGTAGTCAATAAGAGCGATGCGCCCCAAGGATTTTATTTGGTGTGGGACAATGCGGCCAGTATTGGTATTCCATTGCCTAATGTTAAAATAGCTACTCCCGCAGATTCGCATAAAATGGATCGGTTTGCTGGGGATCGGGAACTTAGTTCTGCACAGCATTATGCATTGAACGAACGGGGAAAAACTGAAAAAGGGGGACAGCGGAAAATATTTCCCAGTCCATTATTTTACAAAGAAAGACCTGGTTACTTTAAACTTGATCATACGGTTGACATCGTAACAGATCCTGAATTTAATGCCGAAGGGCAATTGTTTGCTGATGAATTGAAATTGTTGATCGGGAAAAGACCGGCAGTTACGAACGGGAGTAAAACGCAGGCAACCATTCGGCTTAAAAAAGATCCATCGGTTAAAAAAGACAGTTATACACTTAGTGTATTACCATCTGGTATCCTGATTTCTGCCAATAATCCACGTGAAATCCATTATGGGATACAGTCCTTAAAAGTCCTTTTAGATCCTTCTGCTTATGCCACAAATGCAAAGACGAAAGCCATACAAGTCAAATGTGTTGCGGTAGAAGATCGTCCTAATTTTGGCTTCAGGGCAATTATGCTGGATGTAGCCCGGAACTTTCAATCTAAGCGGGAAGTGATGAAGTTGATCGATTTATTGTCACTATACAAATTTACCACACTTCATTTTCACCTCAATGACGATGAAGGCTGGCGTTTGCAGATCAATGCACTGCCCGAATTGACCAGTGTAGGTGCAAACCGGGGTCATGGCATTAACGAACAGAACAGTCTGATGCCTGCTTATGGATCTGGACCACTGGCTGGAAAATCATCGGGAAGCGGCTTTTATTCAAGGGCTGACTTTATCGAAATTTTAAAATATGCAGCGCGAAGGCACATCAATGTCATTCCGGAAATAGAAACACCTGGGCACGCCCGCGCTGCGATTGTTTCGATGCAGGCCAGGTACAATAACCTGATGAAATCTGGTGATACAATTGGTGCAAAAGCTTATTTGCTGAGGGATATGGCAGACACTTCCGTTTACCGTTCGGTACAGCAATGGAATGATCATGTGATGGATGTATCCATGCCTTCAGTATATCATTTTCTGGAAACAGTGACCGATGAAATCGTAGATATGTATAAACAAGCAGGGGCTCCCTTGCAAACGATACATTTCGGTGGAGATGAAGTACCCGCTGGGGTTTGGACAGGATCACCATCTGTTAACGCACTGAAAAAAAAGCATCCGGAAATCAAAGACGCAACAGACCTTTGGAACTACTTTTTTGGCCGCCTTGCCAGCATGCTGGATCAAAGAAAACTATATCTCTCTGGCTGGGAAGAAACTGCATTGCGAAAATCAACTATAGCCGGGGGTAAAAAATGGCAACCCAACCCTTTATTCCTGGACAGGAATTTCCATGTAAACGTATGGAACAACATGTCTGGTAATGAAGATCTGGCCTATAGATTGGCCAATTCGGGATATAAGGTCATCCTTTCTTTTGTAACCAATTTTTATTTCGATATGGCTTATGTCAGGGAATTTGATGAGCCTGGTTTTAATTGGGGTGGTTTTATCAATCTGGAGCAAGCGTATAAATTTATTCCTTTCGATTACCTGAAGAACCAACATACAGATTATGTGAACCGGCCACTACCCAAAGCTATGCTTCAGAAATTTGAACCATTAACCGAGGCAGGAAAGCAGAACATATATGGTATCCAGGGGCTGCTTTGGTCTGAAACTGTACAAACAGCCGAACGACTGGAATACATGTATCTGCCAAGGCTTCTTGCACTGTCAGAGAAGGCCTGGGCTGCACAACCAGAATGGGCGGTATCAGCCGATACGGCAAAAGCGAAACAATTGTATGAGCAGGACTGGCATAGGCTGACCACATCGGTGGGAAGGGAATTGAACCGGCTGGATCATTATGCGGGTGGCTATGCTTATAGAATTCCTACACCGGCAATCCCAACGGCGGGAATGGTTAGCGCCAATACAGATATTCCTGGATTTCAGATCCGCTACACCACTGATGGTACTGTTCCAACTGTAAAAAGTAAACTGTATCAACAACCTGTACCAACATCAAAAGCGCTTCGTTTTCGAGCCTTCAATAGTTTAGGAAGGGGAGGGATGGTTGCCAAAAATGACGAACTATAAATGGAAAAGATCAAGATATATAATGGTAAAATAGTTACGCCACATCGTGTGATTAATGGCGGCTGTATCCTAATCGAAGGGGGAAAAATTTTAGCCGTAAGTGCCGAAAATATCGAGTTTGAAGGCGCAGTGGAAATCAATGCGATGGGGAATTATATTTCACCTGGATTTATTGATTTGCATGTACATGGTGGTGGTGGGCATGATTTTATGGATAACGAGTCTGAAGGTTACCTGGCCATTGCGGAGTTGCATGCCAAACATGGTACCACCGCGCTCATGCCCACAACATTAAGCAGTGAGCACCAGGATTTGCTAGATACTTTAAGCATATATGAAACTGCTCATGCTAAAAATACTAAAGGGGCACAGTTTATAGGAATACATATTGAGGGGCCTTATTTCTCTATGGAGCAAAGGGGCGCACAAGATCCAAGATACATCAGGGCACCTGTACCTGCGGAGTACCAGGAAATTATTGCGGGTTCTAAATCTATTAGACGCTGGAGTGCAGCACCAGAGCTTGAAGGAGCCCTGGAATTTGCCCAATATTTGTGTGGAAATGGCATTTTACCGTCCATTGCACATACCAATGCCATTTACGAAGAAGTATTGCCGGCCTTTGAAAAAGGGTTTAGTCACGCTACACATTTTTATTCCTGCATGTCTGGCGTTTCGAGGCGAAATGCTTACCGCTATGCTGGGGTGATTGAAAGCGCATATCTGCTGGATGCCATGACCGTCGAGATCATTGCCGATGGCGTTCACCTTCCTGCCCCCTTGCTTAAACTGGTACTCAAGATCAAAGGTGCAGATCGGATAGCATTGGTTACCGATGCGATGCGTGCTGCAGGCATGCCTCCCGGACCAAGTATTTTGGGAAGTAGACGCGATGGCCTGGAGGTTATTGTTGAAGATGGCGTAGCCAAATTAAAGGATCGGACTGCCTTTGCTGGAAGTGTGGCAACGATGGACCGGCTGGTGAGGAATATGATGGTGATGGCAGATGCCACACTTGAGGATGCCGTTAAAATGGCCTCCCTTAGCCCTGCAAATATCATCGGGATTGGCGACCGAAAAGGATCGCTTGTGGCAGGTAAAGATGCAGACCTTGTGATATTTGACGGGGAGATAAACATTACGGAAACCATAGTTTCTGGAAAAAGAGTATATACAAAACCAATTTAATTTGATATCCAGTGTTGTTAGAAAAAGATTTAAAACTACCAGAAGTTAAGATTTACGAGTCGAGAAAATTAATGGGAGCGGCGGCTGCAAGCCGACTTGCCCAAGAGATAGAAGTGTTTTTGAAAAGTAAGGATTGCGTTAACATCATATTCGCCGCAGCCCCTTCACAAAATGAATTTTTGGCTGCGCTTTTTTACGAGAATATCAAATGGGAGCAGGTCAATGCTTTTCATATGGATGAGTATATCAATTTAGATGTGCATGCACCCCAAAGGTTTGGAAATTTTTTAAAAGAGCGTTTATTTTCGAAGTACAATTTTAAGTCGGTTCATTACCTGGATGGAAATGTCGATGACATTGACAGCGAATGTAAACGGTATGCCAGCTTACTTGAAAACCATCCCATTGATATCGTTTGTATGGGAATAGGTGAAAATGGACATCTTGCTTTTAATGATCCGCCGGTAGCCAATTTTAATGATCCGGAAATGGTAAAGGTGGTTGAGCTTGATCTGCCTTGCAGGCAACAACAGGTTAATGACGGTTGTTTTGCTAGTCTCGTAGCTGTTCCTACCCGAGCCCTGACCTTAACCATTCCTCTCTTAATGAGCGCTAAAGTAATCAATTGTGTGGTGCCGGGCACCGCAAAAGCACAAGCTGTTTTGAATACTTTAACTCAGGCCATATGCAGTGATTTCCCTTCTACGATCCTGCGGAAGCATACTGGGGCCGTACTTTTCCTGGATACGGATAGCAGTAAATATATTTTATAATAGCTCGAAGAATTCTACTTTGCCAGTTTCCATTTTGTAAATACCGCCAACGATTTTGATCTCGCCTTTTGTTTCCATTTCCTTTAGGATAGGACTCTTTTCTCTAATCGTATGGATACTTAGTTTTACGTTTTCGAGGCAGATATGATCGACATATGTTTTGTTTTTAGAAGTCTTTTCTCCTTCGAATGGGGTATCTGCATTGATCACAGGGCGAATTTTCGAGAGTAACGCTGTAATGTTTCCAAGTTTAACATCGTCGATGGCAGATTTTATCGCTCCGCAATGCTCATGTCCTAAAACAACAATGACTTTTGATCCTGAGACTTTACAGGCGTATTCCAGACTTCCTAAGATATCCTCGTTTACAATATTACCAGCTACGCGAGCGACAAAGAGATCTCCAATTCCACGATGGAACACATCTTCTACAGGAATACGGGAATCCAGACAGGATAAAATTACGGCTTTAGGGTATTGCCCCAGTGCAGCCTCGCGAATTCTAGTGGAAGTATTTCGAATCGTTAAGGCATCGGCAACAAAATCCTCATTTCCTTTTTTTAGAATATTCAGCACTGTATCCGGTGTTAATTTCGCCTGTTGTTCGGCGGTTAAAACTTTTGCCGAGAGTACTTCATCGCTGTCTATTTCAATTATTTCCTTCTTCTTTCCCATATCATTAGGAGATTTTGTATTGTTTTGGCATGCAATTAAACCAGTCGCTCCTAAGAGTAGGGCGGTCATTAGTGTTTTCGAAATGTTCATTATGTTATGATTTTAAATCTATTTCATGACGTCATTGGTGTAGTAGCAATTGCATATAGAAAAATTAGGGTTTTAATGTTACTTGAGTGTACAAAAAAAAACGGCTGTATCATACTACAACCGATTTCTTAATTTGTTCTTAAATCTTTCTTAATTTGTTTAAATTTTATTGAGTTCTGAATTGATGAAGCTTAATTCTTCAGCACTTAAATCAAAATTCATTGATTCTGCGTTGGAAACTGCTTGTTCTGCATTTCTCGCGCCGGCCAATACTATGGTAATTCCTTTTTGTAAACTTGTCCAACGTAACACCAATTGTGCAAGACTTGCATTCTTTTCTGCCGCAATTGGACGAATACTCTCCAGAAATACCTTTACTTTTTCCAAATCAAATTGACCAAAATATCCGTTTCTGTGGTCATCACTTTTAAGTTTTTCGTTCTGGAAGTATTTACCAGAAAGTAAACCTCTTTCCATCGGACTATAAACGATGATTCCTACATTGTTTGTTACTGAGTATGGAACCAGATCAGCTTCGATGGTACGGTTTAGCATACTGTAAGCTACCTGGTTTGAAGCAGGGGCAAATGTTTTACTGGCTTCTTTTAACAAATCCACACTGTGATTAGATACGGCTGCTGCACGAATTTTACCTTGTTTGATCAGGCTTTCCATGGCTTCCATAGTTTCATCAATAGGCGTTGTGGCATCTGGCCAATGTTGTTGAAGCAAATCTATGTAGTCTGTGTTTAAACGTTTCAGACTTTCTTCTACTTCTTTTATGATGTTCGCTTTTGAGGATAATTTATAGATTGGGATATTTTTTCCGTTTTCAGCGACATCAAAGAAATGTTCTCCTTTTCCTTGATTGCTGCCATCCCAAACGAGACCGAATTTGGTTAGCAATTGTACTTTAGTTCTGTCTTTTCCTTTTAAGGCTGTTCCAATCAATTCTTCACTTAATCCGAAACCATAAAAAGGAGCGGTATCTAAAGTGGTCACACCGTTATCCAAAGACGCATGGATTGACTCAATAGAATCTTTTTGCGCATTTCCACCCCACATAGTACCGCCAATGGCAAATGCACCGTAAGTAATCGTTGACAATTCTAAATCTGTATTTCCTAATTTTCTGTATTCCATTTTGTTATTTTTTTGACGGGGCAAAATTCCCTAAAAAATCAGCATCATCATAATAGTATAAATAGTAGTTAGGTATTATAAAAATGATAGTATTTTAAATCGTTACATTCTATTTTGTGGTTTTCAGCACAATAATTGTAGTTTTAGTTTGATGCTCATTATTTATACTTAATCCCAAATTGATGAAGAAAAAATTACCATTGCCTTTATGGACGATTATATCCCCGATGGTAGCTTGGTTGGCCTATTTTGGGAACTCACTAGATCTTGGCGCTTTCTATATATTCTTCCTTGCTGCTGTTCTTATTGCAGGAGTACTTGCTGCAGTACACCATGCTGAAGTTGTGGCCCATCGTGTTGGTGAGCCATTTGGTACCTTGCTATTGGCACTGGCCATTACGGTAATTGAGGTCGCACTGATTGTCTCTCTGATGCTAACGGGTGGTCCCGATACGGCTGCGCTTGCCCGGGATACGGTTCTGGCTGCTGTGATGATAATTTTAACTGGAATTATTGGTTTGTGCTTATTGGTAGGGGGTGCAAAGTTTAAAGAACAGGTGTTTAGCTTACCTGGAGTAAGTGCGGCTTTAGTTACGCTTACTGCTATATTGGTGCTGACGCTGATTCTTCCTAATTATACCACCAGTAAGGAAGGTCCTGAATACACTCAGGTCCAGCTCATCTTTGTTGCTGTGGTTTGTTTGGTGCTGTATGGTGCTTTTGTAATGGTTCAAACCATGAGGCACCGTGATTTCTTTTTACCACCGGATGCTGATGGTGATGAGGAAGTGCATGCTGCACCACCGACGAACAAGGTTGCATTATTAAGTACGTTTTTATTGGTTTTATGTTTGGGCGTTGTTGTGTTATTGGCAAAGGCATTGGCGCCTGATATAGAAAATGCGGTAGTGAATTTTGGTGCGCCAAAATCATTAGTAGGGGTGATCATCGCAGCAGTAGTATTACTGCCTGAGGGGTTGGCAGCCTATCGTGCAGCTAGAAAAAACCGTTTACAAACGAGCTTAAATCTTGCTTTGGGATCCGCATTGGCCAGTATTGGTTTAACAATTCCAGCTGTAGCCATTGTATCTATCATAACGGGGATGAACATTACGTTGGGAATTGATATGAAGGCTACTGTATTGCTGCTATTGGCACAGTTTACCATCATGCTTTCCTTGGCAACTGGGCGTACTAATGTGCTGCAGGGAATCGTGTTGTTAGTGATATTTATGGTTTATCTATTTACTATTATAGCGCCATAAAAAAACTATTCTATGGTCCGCAGGTCAGCAATGGAATAGATAAACTAAATATAGAGAGCATAAGGCAAAGTGGAACATAATATCTGTTGTCTTCCTTTGCAAAGTCGGTTCCTTTAACACTTTTCATCAAACCGACATATTTGAAATCTCCGATCGCACGAAGGCAGAATATTCCTGCAATAAGATAAGTCGCCACATGAATATATTTTCTTTCTATCAGCTGGTCTGCAAATCCAATATTTGCCAGGGTAATGAATGCGAATATGAATAGCCCTAGTCCAACAATCAGGGTTCCAAATCTACTGGGGTTTAAGGCTAGCGCTCCGTTTGGCTTAACTGGTAATGTGTTTTTTTTTGCCCATGTGCCGCCGAAAGCCCAATATATATGCAAAAATGAAAGGAAAAGAAAAGTTAAAGTGTTAATAGCTACTAGTACATATGTCATTGTTTTATAGATTTTTTTTGAATTCCATAGTATAGTCTTAAGCTACTAAGCTAAGAAATTGTTCAATCGACAAATCAATGTTTGATTTGATATGACATTAAGAACATATCAAATGGATTAAACAATAGCAGACAGCGCTACTAACATTTGGCATTCAAGAAAAACGGTGTACATCAATGCAAATAACAAACAATACCAGAGTATGTCAACTTTCTTTCTCCATTTAATCCAAGATGTGATTATGATAAAAAGTGGGAGCGTAATGATATAAATTATAATGAAGTTAAAAATAAAATCGAGAGACGTGGAATAAGGGTCAGTTATGAATACAGTAATGCCCATCTGTGCCAGCCAAACTGAAATAGGGAGGAGAAAGCATAGAAAATATTTCCAACCCCATTTCATCTGTACTGCCTCCGGGTAGGTAGCGCGGTAGTTTTTTACGATGAGTACGATCACCAAAATGACCAGCATCGTCAATACAGCAAGTTGGATATATTTCCTGGTAATCGTGTCTGCCCGGGTATTAATCCTGTCAGAAGAAATCATCCGGTCCCCTTCGAATTTTTGAATTTGAGTGTTTTCTCCTTTAATGAAGGTCTTTTTAGTAACGATAGTATTTGTAGGCTCCCGATAGGTCCAGATGGAGTCTTCGATCCCATTTTTATAATAACCTTCTATTAATGTAGTATCGGCATTTTTCCTGATGAACTTTCCATCCAAACGGCTCCCCTTAAATCGGATTGAGTCTTCATAATTTGGAGTTTTAAGCCTGAGGTAGGTAATCTTTCCCAAAGTCATTGGCTTTACAATTTCGGGCATTTGATTATGTAAGGACTCATCCAGGCTGATAAGGAAAAGGTTTTTGGTGTAGTCGTCGCTTTTAACAGGTCGTCTGGTAGTTACCAATTGTTTTACCTCAACTACGAGTAATGAATCGAAACGGTGAAATGTAAAATCTTCTTCATAATAATTGGAATCGGGTAGTACATTAGATTTAAAAAGCACATACTGCGGTTGATCGAAACTTTGTATATACCTCGGTGCACTACTTGCGCAAAAGGCGAAAAATGCCAAGGCCGCGATAAATTGAGGGTAAAAGTTAATGCTGAAAGTAAAACTGTTTAAACTATACCAAGCCAACGGCAGAACGATCAGAGCTAGAAGGTCGGTAGGGTCTACTACGCGTTGAATGGGGAAGATATAAGTGCTGAAAAATTCAATAAATGTTGAAGAATAACTGCTTTTCCAATAGATAAACAGCAGCCCGGTAAGGATAAATATCGCTAGTTTGCGTTTAGGCAGAAAAGCTGACCAGAAAATGGAGAATATAAATAACCCGCAGAAATCGGATAGCTTTCCTGTGAAGGTATTATGAAAGGCTTCTTTTAGATAGAAATCATTGAGCATCAATAGTGCTAAACAAATGAGGAAAGGTAAGGAGGTCAATGGTTTCAATCGATTCGAGATAGGCATACTTGATTAGCTTTTCCGTTTATACGGAAAAATGGGTTTGGTAACCCAAAGAGGTATGTATATGGAAGGCTCTTTTTCACAATACCATATCCTCAACAAGATATTTATCTTCATAATTTGGACATTAAAGATCCTGATAAGGAATAGTTAGGACTCTACATAGAAAGCAATACTGCTACATAATGAAAGATGGCTGCGGCCAGTACCATTGCATGCCATAATGCATGAGAATAGGGTCGTTTGCCAAATAGATAAAACGCTGTTCCTATTGAGTAAAATCCGGCGCCAATAAACAACATGATAATCACTGATTTTGGAAGTGCTGTAAAAAACTTATTTCCGCCAATTAACATCATCCATCCCATTAGTAGGTAAATGATTGTTGAAATGATATTGTATTTACCCGTATACCATATCTTAAAAAATATACCCACAAGCGTGAGTCCCCATAATAGGCAAAGTAACGTGATCCCGAAACTATTGTTCATATAGATCAGTAAGAAAGGGGTATAAGTTCCTGCAATAAGAAAGTAAATACTGATGTGATCAAGGATTTCAAATAGTCTTTTTACCCCAAACTCTAGTGCCAGATGGTACACCATTGAACAGGTGAATAACATGAGGAAACAAAAGCCGTAAATACCTGCTCCGACTATTGCAGGGACATTGTTGTGTGCTGTGGCGATTCCGATGAGTACCGGTATACCACTAACACCAAATAGCACACCAATACCATGGATTAGTCCATGGAGGAGCTCTTGTTTTCTGGTAAACTTTTCCTTAACTACTTTCATCAAATAAGTAACAATTGAAACAGGTAAAAGTTAACGTAATGGGAAAAATAGATAAATTTGGTTAACTTCAGATAAACCAATTTAATTATGTCGCTTCGTTACAAACTAATTCTTCTTCTTCTTGTTTCAACTCTACTGACTTTTGCGCAGGGCGACAAGGATTTTTCTGCACAATATGATGAATTGCTGTCAGCCCAGTTTAAACCTAGTGAAACAGGTGCCGTAGCGCTAGTCGCAAAAAATGGAGAGGTTATCTATAAGAAGGCATTTGGAATGGCAAATCTGGAGTTGAATGTCCCTATGACAACGGATATGGTTTTCAAGATCGGCTCCGTTACAAAACAGTTTACTGCTGTCGCCATACTGCAACTTCTGGAGCAAGGGAAATTAAATTTACAAGATGATATCACCAAATACATCCCGGATTATCCTACTAAAGGATCTAAAATTACGATAGAGCACCTGCTTACACACACTTCTGGTATAAAAAGCTATACAGGGATGACAGATTTTGGAAAAATGATGCCCAATAATATGACTCCGCTTGAGCTCATTCAGATTATTAAAACTCAGCCGGTTGATTTTGCACCGGGTACAAAGTTTAAGTACAACAATTCCGGATATTTCATCTTAGGATATATTATCGAAAAGATAACTGGGATGCCCTATGGGAAGTATATTGAAGATCACGTGTTTAAGCTTGCTGATATGAGCACTTCTTATTATGGCGACAATGATCGAATTATTAAAAATAGGGCGGCCGGTTATGATCCAGGACCAAAAGGCTTAGGTAATGCTATTTTGCTTAGTATGACCTTGCCTTACGCTGCAGGATCACTAATGTCTACCGTTGGTGATCTATACAAATGGAATCAAGCACTTTTTTCATATAAAATTATAAAAAAGGAAAGCCTTGATAAGGCATTGAAACCATATGTTTTAAGCACCGGTAAAGCAACGAAATATGGTTATGGATTGATTTTAGATTCACTTCAGGGCAGCCCAATTATCCTACATGGCGGTGGTATTAATGGCTTTTTATCTTACGCCAATTACCTGCCGGCAGAGAAGGTTTTAGTTGTTGTTCTTTCAAATTCTACAGCCAAATCGCCCGATGAGATCGGCAAGAAGATTTCAGCAATTGCTATTGGCAAACCAATCGCAGATAAAGCGGAGAAGTTTGAAAATAAAAAGCCTCCTGTAGAAATCAACGTGCCGGACGCGACGCTATTAACCTATGTGGGCGAATATCAATTGGCGCCTGGTTTTTCTCTTGTGATTACAAAAGATGGAAGTCGTTTATTCGCCCAAGCCACCGGACAGGGAAAGAACGAGATCTTTGCTGAATCAGACAATATGTTCTATTTAAAAGTAGTCACAGCTAAGGTTGAGTTTACAAAAGATGATAAAGGAAAAATTAGCAAACTTTTCCTTTATCAGGGTGGGAAAAAGGTTGAGGGTAAAAAGATTTAGATAAGGGGCGCATACTAATGCATCTTTTCAAATACAAACTTTGGATTTTTATAATTGATTGGGATGTTTTTTTTGAAATAAGGCATGTTCATGTAAATTTCTAGCGCGCCTTCTCCCATAATTAACCGCTCATCTTTTTTTAACAAAGCAATTGGAGTAGTATGCCATTTCTCTATTCCGTAATGTTGAAAACGGTAAGTTCCCCTTAAAGTATCCCCTTTAACAATTCCCATTACATCTCCAGAATCTTTAAACGCCCCATGATAATTGATTTCATATTGGCCGTAGAACTCCTTGTTGGTCAGTTTTATTTTAAATGTAGCGGTGTCCCCCTTGTTTATAGCCTGGTATAATGTTTTAGTCTCATTACGACCAGACTCACTATTGGAACAACCAGATAGGATGAAAATCATCCCTAAAAACAGTAATAATGCTTTCTTCACGTACATATTTGATTATTTTCAAATATAGCTATAGGTACTGAAATCTTTCCTAATTTTGGCCCGGAGAAGATATTTATCGTTATGCTTGGATTAAAATTATTGACAGACCCACGTTGGGCAAACATTGCTGAATCAAATTTAGAAGAGATTTTAACCGATCATGCCTGGTGCGAACAAAAAGCAGCAACGAATGCCATCACTCTAATTGCCAATAATTCGGAGCATATGGATTTAGTAGAAGCCCTCACGGCTATTGCAATTGAAGAAATGCAGCACTTCCAAATGGTTGTCGACATCATTAAACAACGGGGTTATACACTTGGCCGTGAACGTAAAGATGATTACGTAGGCCAATTGGTTAAGTTTAGTCGTAGAGACGGTAGTAGGAACAATGCGTTTATTGATCGTCTTTTATTTGCTGCAATGATTGAGGCGAGAAGCTGCGAGCGTTTCCGCGTATTGTCACAAAATATCAAAGACCAGGAATTGGCAAAATTTTACTATGATTTAATGGTTTCAGAAGCAGGGCATTACACTGTGTTTCTAAATTTCGCCCGTAAATATACCATTGATATTGATGTGGATAAAAGATGGAAAGAATGGCTTGAATTTGAAGGTGAGCTGATTCAAAGCTTTGGCAATAAAGAAGCCATTCATGGCTAATCTGAATTATAACAAACTATATCTCTGATAGCAATGTTATAGTGCTGTATTTAAAAATAAGAAAATGAAAAAAATCTTTAGTATTACAGCATTGGTTACCGTTTTTGCATTGACACTTAGTTCGTGTGGTGGTGGTAATGAAAACAAAAGCGAAACTGCAACTACACCTGTAGAAGATGTGATGGTTCCGCCAGTGGAGGAAGCAATCAGCAATACTTTAAGCTTATCGGCCCACGACCAGATGAAGTTTGACAAAACAGAATTAAAGGCACTTGCAGGAAAACCAATTACATTAACATTTGCACATATTGGTACAATGGATAGAAATGCAATGGGCCATAATTTTATCCTGTTAAAACAGGGTACAAATATTGATGATTTTGTGAAAAAGGCCTTAACAGCAAAGGATAACGACTACATTCCTAAATCTGAAAGCGATAAAATTATCGCTCATACCAAATTACTTGCAGGTGGAGAGTCCGATACAATTGAGTTTACTGTCCCTGAAAAAGGTACTTATGATTTTATTTGCTCCTTTCCAGGACATGCCGCTACGATGAGAGGCAAGCTAATTGTACAATAGAATTAATAGCGCTTACTATGTTCCTGATTCTAAATCTCTGGGAACATAGTTTGTGCTCTTTCACCAATCAAAGGCATTGGTTTTTTCTCCCCATTTAAAACGCCTATAAATCCAATAATCCAGATCACAAATAGCCCGGCGTATACAATATAGGCCAGGTAAATAATCCCAAACATACCTGTAGTTGCTATTAACATCCCTAGAAAAAAGCTGAGGGCGAAATATATAACTGTCGACACTATTGCAAACAGTAGGGTTTGTCTCAAATGGTAGCTACCAAAGTCCGTTTTTTTGTCTTTATGCAGTGCAAAGTAGGCAATCAACCATAAGATTATACCGAAATAGCTCAGGATAGCAGCTGTCTTCCCGTTGTCGGAGGTAACAGGCGTTGGGTTAAAAGGTTTGTTTGTTTCCATTTTAAGGTGCTTTTAAGATTGTAAATTATTGGTAGACTGATGAACATATTCCAATAATGATGCCACAGAAGTTTTTAGCACAATTCTTATGTCCTATAGACTATTGGAGCCTCAATACCTATTTTTTTTAGTTTTTGGAATAAATGATGGGGATCAAATGGTTTTGATAGATAGTCGTTCATTCCCGAATTTTTCACCCTTTCTGCTACATTATTGTTTACGCTCGCCGTAAGCGCAATGATATGCACATTTGCCTTAGTTTTATCCCTTAGGCTACGAATAGCTTCGGTTACCTCATAACCATCCATTTCAGGCATATAAAGATCCATCAGTATCACATCAAAATCTCCCTCTTCTAGCTTTTGTAATGCAAATAGTCCATTTTCGGCGATGATTGGAACTATATTCCATTGCTCAAGCGTCTTTTTAATGACTAGAATATTTACTGGATTATCCTCGGCAACCAAAACTTTAAGATGAGCCAATTCATACTTTGTATCCAGTGGCTTATGAATGATCGTCGCATCGGCAACAAGGTATGGAAAGGTGATGTCAAAAAAGAATTTTGCACCTGTATTCACAGTGCTCACGATCTGAATATCGCTATTAAACATTTTTAAGACTTTTTTAACAATAGGAAGGCCAAGACCTGTGCCTCCATAGTGACGACTTGTACTTGTTGATGCCTGCGTAAATGGCTCAAAGATATGCTGTTGTTTATGGAGCGCTACACCTATGCCAGTATCTTCAATTGTAAAACGAATGGTGATCAGCGTTTCGGTGATTTCAATGGTTTCGGTAGATAGGGCTACGTATCCACTTTCTGTAAACTTAATTGCATTGTTTAATAGGTTTACCAACACCTGGGTTAGGCGCGTAGGATCGCCAATTACAATTTTATCTTCAAGCTCATCCGCAATAGCGAGTCTTAAGTCCAGCATTTTTTCCTGAGCCTTTAGTTTTAGGCTTGAGTAATTGTTTTTTAGTAAGATAGAGAGATCGAAGGCAATGTGCTCCATCTCAACCTTATCTGAATCAAATTTATTGAAATCTAGAATGTTATTAACGAGTAACAATAGGTTTTCTGCCGAAAATTTAAGGACAGAAAGGTTTTCCTCCTGATCCTGACGAGGGTCTTGTAGTAATAACGCATTGGATATACCAATCACACCGTTTAAGGGCGTACGCAATTCGTGTGACATGGTTGACAAAAACTCCATTCGTGAATTGGATACTTTTTTAAGATCGGACAATGTTGTACTTAGCTTCTCATTCAGCTCTTTTAGCTCATTTTTTGTTTTAGTCAGGTTAATGAAGTTACGATTAAAAGTTTTGAAAAAATAGTAATGGAGATAGACGATTAGTAAGAAATTATAGGATGTGACAAATAGATAAGTGGCCTGATTAACTTCTTTGGGGCCTATTCCCAGGTAGAAATAGTTTTTGCTGTCAATAGCAGTGTATATGATTATTGGTAATATGTTAATAGCCGAATAAAACCAGCCCCATTTTAAACCATGCATATAAAAGCTAAGGGCACAGGCAAACCAGATAAATTGCAGCGTTTCTACATTAGTATCCTGGACATATATCGATAAATTACTCAAAACGGCGAATGTGAGCAAACAAAGTGATATATGAGAAGCCAATCGCCAGGCACGGGCATAACGAATTAAACCTAAAAGCATTAAACTGGCCAGGAAAACGGCACTAACCCGCATCAAATGTAGTGTCTGACCACTTAAAATATAGGTGACAGTTAATATAGCCGTAAATGGCAGGTATAGTATAAGAATGTATAAGAGCATTTTAACACGAGCCTGATTTATAGGATCACTTTCAGGCTTGGCTAATTTGACGACAAAATCTTCAATTGGTTGAAATAGATGAATCATAATTATTTTTTTAATTGGATAAAAAAAACAATGTAATTGCGGTGCTGAGAAAATACGAATGGAATCTGGGTATGATTAAGCTGGATGTGGCGTTTGTAATGGCTTCGTCGGTTAACCATAACAAAAGTCGACACTTAATGTTTTTTCTATTATTTTTTTATTGAATTCATCTTATAGGGAGTTTGGATGCTGTTTTGTTAGGGATTTGAGGCGTATGTACAAAACATGGATTAGTGTGGTATCTCCATGAGGTTGTTATTTAGTTTCTCGTAAAGATAGAAATTCTTTAATTCTAAGAATTGTATCCTCGTAAAATATCTGATAGGTATCTTCTGTTACATAGCCAATATGGGGTGTGGCTAATAAATTGGGTAATTTACGGAAGGGATGATCCGTTGGTAATGGCTCGATGTCGTATACATCTAAGGCGGCACCGGCGATTCTTTTGTTCATTAAGGCATCAATAAGATCCGCTTCATTGACTAATGGTCCCCTAGATGTATTGATAAGATAAGCTGTTGCTTTCATCAACGAAAGCTCTTTTGAGGTAATGATGTTTCTAGACCTTGAGCTCAAAATTAAATGTAAACTTACAAAATCAGCCATCTTAAACAATCCTTCTTTACTAACTAGTTTTACTCCGTGTTCATTGGCTTTTTCTAAGGTAAGGTTTTCACTCCAGGCAACTACCTCCATTTCAAAGGCTTTGGCATATCGAGCTATTACACTGCCAATATTCCCTAAACCAACAATTCCAATAGTTTTCCCTTTCAGGTCTATGCCAATTTCCTTTTGCCACTCACCGTTCCGCAAGGAGCTTGATTCTGGTACAATACGCCGTGATATAGCAAGAAGCAAGGCCCAAGTCAATTCGGGTGCCCCACTTGCATGATAACCAGTTGTTGAAATGGCAATGCCTAATTCTTCGGCAGCTTTTGTATCTATAGAAGCATTGCGAAGGCCGGTCGAGATAATAAGTTTAAGGTTGGGTAAATGAGAGAGAATTTCTCTGGTTAGAGGAGTTCGTTCGCGCATCACACAGACGACTTCAAATGGCATTAATCGATTTATTATTGCTGCTTGATCTGTAATGTGGTCATTAAAAACAATTACCTGAGCATGTTCTTGTACGGTAGACCAATCACCATAGGAAAGGCCTACATTTTGATAATCATCTAATATTGCAACTTGGAGAAGTATTTTCATTTGTGCTCTTTTTTTACAGAGAAACAAGTCGCAGCTGATTAAGTTTCTCAATGGGTAATTTTGATAGAATAATTTATATCTTGTGTTGACAAATGATAATCTAAAATTAATATTTTATGCGTAAAAATCTTATTGTATTCGGTATGAGTTGCCTACTGATGGTGGGTTCGGCCGAATGTTTATTTGCATCAGGTAATAAAGTCGCTGTTAAACCACAAACTGTAGCGCCAAAAGATCTGATAGGCCGTTGGGACATCACTGTGGATGAGAACGGAAAATCTGCACCATCATGGCTGGAAGTAAAGCTTTCAGGCTTTCGTACTTTAGTAGGGTATTTTGTAGCTTCCTCTGGCAGTGCCCGCCCGGTTGCTGAGGTAAAGTTTGATAATGGTAAATTCAGGTTTGAGATTCCACCACAATGGGAAAACGGTAGCCAGAATCTTGTGATTGAAGGCGAATTGGTGGGCGATGGAATTCAAGGTACAATGGTAACAAGTGAGGGTAAAAAATATACCTGGAAAGGCGTAAAAGCTCCGTACTTAAAAAGAACTGCCGCTCCGGTATGGGGTAAGTCGATCAACTTATTTAATGGAAAAGATTTAACCGGTTGGAAGGCTACTGGCCAAAACCAATGGGTGGTAAAAGATGGTATTTTAACCAGCCCAAAACCAGGATCTAATTTAATAACCGATCAAAAATTTGAAGACTTTAAACTACATGTCGAATTCAAATATCCAAAAGGCGGAAACAGTGGTGTGTATTTGAGAGGTCGTTATGAAACACAAATAGAGGACAGTCCTAAAGATGCACATCCTAACAGTGTTTTATTTGGTGGGATTTATGGATTTTTGACTGCCAATGAAATGGTAACGCTTGGTCCTGATCAATGGCAAACCTATGATATTACATTGGTTGGCAGAATGGTAACTGTAGTCGCTAATGGTAAAACAATCATCAGCAATCAGGAAATACCTGGTATCACTGGTGGTGCATTAGATAGTAATGAAGGCGAACCCGGACCAATTTATCTTCAGGGAGATCATCAGCCAATAGAATATAGAAAAATAGTAATTACACCTGCCAGGTAAAGGTGGGATTGTTCAAGGATTGAAGAGCGTGTCCATACTTTTTGGACACGCTTTTCTCTTTATCATAGCTTGCTGAGTAAGCTGATGGTAAAAGCTCTTAAGCCTTTAGCAGTATTAAATAGTTTATCCAACAATCATGTCTTGTGGACGTAAGCCCAGTACATTATAAAACGTATTGCTAAAAGTAGATACGCTGTCATAACCAACTTGAACGGCCACACTTTTTACGGTTTCTCCGGTAATGGATAGCAGTTCAACAGCTTTAATGATTTTGTATAGCTTGATGTAACCTGCTACCGTGATTCCGATATCTTGCTTAAATAAGCGCTCCATAGTGCGGGCAGAAAGGTTGTATTTTGATGCCACTTCTGGGATTTTAATGTCCTTGGCAATATTTTCAGTCAGGTAATCAATCATGCTGGCAATTCTCGGGTTCTGCGGGACAGGTAAGACCAATGGCAATGCAGATTGAAATGTGATGGGTAAGATTCCAATTAAGGCTTTTAGGAAATCAAGTTCCAATTGATCTTCTTCTTCCAGTCTGGACCATTGCGCTGTAAACAGGATCATTTCTCTCAAAACTTTAGGGGTATGGAAAATGTTGAGCTCCTTAAAAAATGCATCATCAGCCGTTTGGCTTAGAAAAATACAACGCAGGTAAACAGGACTGACCGGGCTCGACGTACGGTGTGCTAAACCGGGCGGGATCCAGGCACAATGGTGGGTAGGTAAAAGATAAGTCCGTTCGGCGGTATGTAAATATTGTACCCCTTTTTCTACAAAAATCAACTGACCCATATGGTGCGAATGCCAGTCAGCGGAAAACTTCCAATCAGCCTCATGCCATACATAAGCTTGTTTTTGAACCGCGTCTACGGTTAAGTGGCAAAATCGGGCACGTTCCATTTGTCGTATTATAACATGTGATTGGCAAATATAGATATTTGGCGACAGATTGTTTTACAGACCTTTGCCACAATAAATCCATATAAATAATTAATACATGATTATGATCAATTCTATGCGTTTAAAAACAAGCCTGCTAGGTGTATTGTTCTTGTTTAGCGGCGCATTATTAAAAGCTCAGACAAATATGAAATCAGCAGATGTCAGTTTAAAAATACTGGTTCTTTTCAATACAGAAAGCGGCGGAACTTATAAAATGGGCCAAGAAATTGCTGCTGGGGTGAATCGCTTACCGGGTGCAAAGGCCGTGTTAAAACAGGTGCCAAGGATTAAGGCCCTGGATAAAGAGAAGGAAAAAGCATTTGCTGCTATACCTTACGCAAGCATAGACGAATTGCCGGATTACGATGGTATTGCTTTTGGATCTGCAGTGCATTTTGGTAATATGAGTGCTGATATGCGTTACTTTTTAGACCAATCAGTAGGAATTTGGACTGCCCGTAAACTGGAAGGTATGCCCGCTACGGTATTCATGTCGGCCGGTAGTGGTGCCGGAAGGGAGGCGGCTATACTTTCCTTTTGGAATACACTTGCTGTTCATGGGATGCTGATTGTCCCGACAGGAATTATGGGGACCGCAGATATTGACAAGCGCATTGCACAAGGTAATACAGCATTTGGTGCTTCTTCTTTAGCCAGTGTTCCGGGCTCAGTTCGTCCGTCTGAAGGTGAAAAACACATAGCTGCCCTGCAAGGTTATGCTTTAGCTAAAGCAGCCAAAGGGTATAAAATGATGCGTATGGCCTTAGGGACGGATCAACTAACTGAAAATATAACTATGAAAATGCCTGTAATTGAAGCACGTCTGAAAGCACTGAATATCACTTTACCAGATGCTCCGGCACCAGTAGGAAATTATAAACCTTTTAAAATTGTAGGAAACCAGGTATTCATCAACCAAATTGCTTTGAAAGCGGGTAAACTGGAGCATCCAGGAATGATTGAAAAGGAAGTTACTGAAGAGCAGGCCAAACTGGCTACCCGACAAACTTTGCTAAATGTGCTGGCGGTGTTGAAACAGGCTGCTGGTGGCGATCTGGATCGCGTAAAGCAAGCTGTACAGCTGACAGGCTTCTTTTATACACCAGCAGGCTATACGAAACACGCGGTGCTAATGAATGAAGCGTCGAACTTGTTGGTAGAAATATTTGGAGAAGCCGGTATGCATACACGGGCAACAGTAGGGGCATCATCTTTGCCGATGAATTCTTCGGTAGAAATACAGGCCGTATTTGAGCTGAATTAAAAAGAAAAAAGAATGCTTACAAAAACGGACTGCCACATTATTGCGACAGCCCGTTTTTTGTATAATAATAGGTAGTATTAATTAGCCACTAATTGCTCAGTAATCTGAGTTTTTTTGCC
Source organism: Pedobacter sp. ok626 (assembly GCF_900100435.1). GTDB lineage: Bacteria > Bacteroidota > Bacteroidia > Sphingobacteriales > Sphingobacteriaceae > Pedobacter. Next base: position 307,185 of record NZ_FNEX01000001.1, read on the forward strand.
ATTAATAGTGAATATTAAATCAACAATACCTTTAGCAAGGTTATGTTTTGAACCTTCCTTTACACTAATTTCAGGAGCTTTGCTACCTTCAAAAGGATAAAGTACAGTTGTAAAACTTACTGTATTGTTGTCGTTCTTAGCTTTTTCATAGGCAAAAGCAGGGCGTGCAACCTCTTTACGGTATTTATAGGATACTTTACCTTCTTCTTCTGTCAATACAGTACCTTTATTTAGGGTTTGGATCAACAAGTTGTTGCCGTCTTTGTAACCAGTTTGCACACTGTTTTTTGCTTTGTTGAAAGTCGTACCACTTTCTTCGGCAAGCTGGAAATGGATACCTACATTACCTTTAGCATCACCAATAGCCTCATCAATAATCACAAAATACTTTTTATCGATAAACAATACACTACGACGATGGTTCAGTTCTTTATAACTCTGGTTATTGTATACCAATAAGTCAACGGCAGGACTAGTTTTCCAAGCTACTAATTTCGCATTGCAGCTATCCATATTGATATTGTCAAGCGTTAGGGTTTTGTGAACTTTAGTCTGACGGTAAGCATCTCTCAATTTTTGAATTTCAGCACTACCACTGTATACATAAGCACCTGCATCAGGCATAAAATTGCGTCCTTTTACCCAAAGGTCAAAAGTACCATTGTCTGGCTGACTGTGGAAGAATGCTGGTGGACTGGCTCTCAATACCATTACCGTAGCATCGTTTTTCCAGCCGTTTCTAAAAGTATAGAAACCGCCAGTTTTTAATGCACTTGATAAGTATGCTGGTGCAGTACCTTGTTTTCCATCTGTTGCAAAATGCTTAATCACCTGGTTGTGTGGGAATACCTGCAACCAGTCTTTGTATTCCTTTTGCATTTCTTTCTTACCTGTTAATTTGGCATCACCAAACATTGGATAAGAATAATCAGGGAAAGAAAAGTCAGTTAAAGCGATGATCATTCCTTCAATAGTTTTCTTGTAGCTTTCTGGAAACTCATTAGACATTCCTGTCAGTTGAGTCACACGTAAGGCTTTTAAGAAAATATTGATGGTGGCTACGTGATAGTTTGGCGAAAGTTCAAACTGCAATCCATCAGGATAGATTTGTTTCTTGATCTCTGCATTTAAGATCTCAATACCACTTTTTCTCCAGGTATCAGCAGCTTTCAACTCTGGAAAGTAGCAGCCCGCGTAAATAATCCTTTGAGCCTCAAATAACAGGTGATTTCCTTGTTTAGAGTAATTGTTAAGGATGTGATCAGCTTGTTGGTTATATACATTAAGGAATTCGAGTAGGAAATCAGGTGTAAAATTAGGAGAGCTCACAAACATGTTGAACGTCCCAGTTTGATCCTGAATTCTCGTCGAAACCTCTAATGGGCGCCATGCAAAGCGATCGTTTTCTTTGGACAAGCCTTTTGGATTCTTTTTTGCCCAGTCGCGAAACTGTGAAACCCATTCTTTTGCATATTTTTCATCGCCGGTTGACCAGTAAGCCAATCCCATTGGCTGCCACCAATACATGCGGTGTAACTGCCAACGGATCTCGTTGTCTTTAATAGGCCAATGTTGCCAGTTGATGTCCTGGCCATAATCAATAAATCCATATCCCGGATGAACATAGAATTGGTGTAGCATACCTTTATCAGCTTTTTCTAATACGCCTTCCGGTAGTTTTTTGCCAGCAAAGTTGGCTTTATCACTCATGTTATAGTCAGGATGCTTAACATTATCCCTTTTTCTATAATATTTTAATAAAGCTTTTGCAGCATTTTCATAATCCTTAGCTGCAACAAGTTTATTTACCTCTTCCAGTCCCGGATAATTCAGATTCAGGTTGCTGAAGCTGTCCTTAGTTACCGGCGTACCCTGCTGCTTCGCAAATAATAGGGTGGGAGCAAGGGCTAGTAAGAGGATGATTTTTTTTACGTTCATCTTTATTTGGTTTTTAGATTAAGATTGAGCGATTGTTTTCAAATCAATCTTTTTAATCTCTGCATATCTCTTCAAAGCTTCCATGAAGTAATAATCTGCATAGTTTAAAGGCGTATCGATTTCCACATTGTAAAGAAGTGCACCAACGCTGTGTTTCAAGATGAAAAATTGGTTTTCTCCCGGCTTAGCTAAATACTGGTCTGTTGACAAGGTTTTTAAAATATCCTCCGCAAATTTAAAGTATTTATCACCGTCTTTTACTTGAGTACTTAATTCTAATAATGCAGAAGCGATTACAGCAGCGGCAGAAGCATCTCTTGGTGAACGGTCGGCATTATGCACATCAAAATCCCAAAGTGGAATTTTATCCTTAGGCATTTTCGGGTGATTCATGATAAACGCAGCAACTTTTTCAGCTTGTTCTACAAATTTTTTGTCTTTAGTATCTCTAAAGCTCATGGCGTAACCATATACCGCCCATGCTTGTCCTCTAGCCCATGCAGAATTATTCGTTAAACCCTGGTGCGTTTCTCTTTCCAATACTTTTCCAGTTAAAGGATCATAGCCAATTACGTGGTATGAGCTATAGTCTTTTCTGAAATGGTTTTTCATGGTGGTTACCGCATGCGTTTTAGCTGCGTCAAACCACTCTGGTTTCTTGAATTCGTTTCCTGCCCAGTATAAATACTCCAGGTTCATCATATTGTCGATAATTACAGGGAACTGCCAGTGACCAAAATCCCATGAGCGAATAGCACCAACTTTTTTATTGAAACGCGCATATAAATTAGCCGCACCATTTTCTAAAGGTTTACGGTACACAGGATCGCCTGTTAATCTGTAGCCATTGCCATAAGAGCAATACAACATAAAACCTAAATCATGGGTATCTTTTATGTATTGTAACGAATCTAAACCAAGTGTGAACCTTTTAGCTTGTTCTGCTAAATTTTTATCACCCGATAACTCATATCCATACCATAAGGTACCTGGGAAAAATCCGGTGGTCCAATCGCGCACAGGAGCAAGTCTTACAGTTCCATCAGGGTTGATGGACCTTGGGTTCATGCCCGGTGTAAAAGTTTGCGCTGCTTTTGTCAACTGGTATACCGCAGTTTTTGTCGACTTCCTTAACCAATCATTTCCGTTGTCCTTCGTGACTGCCTTACTATTTGTTGATCCCATCAAAGCGATAGAAGCAACAAATACACCTAGTAATGTTTTCATAATTATTTCTTGTTTTTTATGCTATTCGAGCTATCAATTTTAGATATTAATGATTTTATGAAGGTAGGGAGCAAAAAAAACAGCGGCTTTAGGAATCGGATATATTCATTTAGAAATTGATGAATGCACAGAAATTTTTGACGATTTATTGTAACAGCTTTATGAAAAAAGGCAAAAAAGGGCCAATAACTGCCTGTTTTGTAAAATATTTACTGTGTTAACCAAAATTGATAGGATTTTAAACAATATCGAAACCTAATCTTGGCAGACTACTATATTTTCGTTTTTATCGAACTAAGCAAAACAATGGGTAATTTAAAAATTATATTATCGGCTTTGGTTGCCGGTATGAGTTTGAGCTCCTGCCAACAACCAAAAACTGCCGAAACTACAAAAAGACCAAATATTGTGTTCATCATGACCGATGACCACACCATTCAAGCCATGAGTGCTTACGGTAGTAAGCTTGTTAAAACGCCTAATCTGGATAGGATTGCCAATGAGGGCATGTTGTTTAATAACTGTTTTGTAACCAATGCAGTTTGCGGACCTTCAAGGGCTACCATCTTGACCGGTAAATACAGCCACCTGAATGGTTTGACGGATAACTCTAAGGTATTCGATAGCACACAGGTGATCTATCCTCAATTGTTAAAAAAGGCCGGTTATCAGACAGCAATGATTGGAAAATGGCACCTGGGCTCAACGCCGATGGGCTTCGATTATTACAGTATTTTACCTAACCAAGGGCTGTATTACCAACCAGAATTCTTAGAAAATGGTAAACTGATCAAAGAACAAGGTTATGTTACCGATGTGATTACGGATAAGGCTATTGGCTTTTTGGAAAAAAGAGACCATGACAAGCCTTTTATGATGATTTATCAACATAAAGCGCCGCATCGCAACTGGTTACCGGCACCAAGGCATTTGGGAATGTTCGACAATACGGTTTTCCCTGAACCGGATAATCTATTAGATGATTTTAATAACAGAGGCAGGGCTGCAAAAGAGCAACTGATGAATATCTCTACAGATATGTGGCCAGCCTGGGATCTTAAAATGCTTTCGACGGCACAGTTAGATTCTATGGCTAAATTACCCAAAGAAAATTTTAAAGATGCCAAGGGTGATGATTATAAACATGCCAATGATCCATCATTAGATAAAGCTCGTTTCTTCGAAGTTTATAATCGCATGACGGATGAAGAAAAAGTGAAATGGAGAAAGGTTTATGACAAGCGTGTTGCTGAGTTCAAAAAAATAAATCCTAAAGGAGCTGATTTGGTACGTTGGAAATACCAGCAATATATGCGCGATTACCTGGCTTGTGTAGTTTCTGTAGATGAAAACGTAGGTAGACTAATGGATTATTTGAAGAAAATCGGTGAGCTGGACAATACCATCATTGTTTATACTTCTGATCAGGGCTTCTTTTTAGGTGAACACGGTTATTTTGATAAGCGTTTTATGTACGATGAGTCCTTCAGAACGCCATTGTTGGTTAGATATCCAGCATCTATTAAAGCTGGTTCAGTAAGCAATGCTTTTGCCATGAATCTTGATTTTGCACCAACTTTATTGGATTATGCAGGTGTTAAAATTCCTGATGATATGCAAGGTGTATCGCTGCGTCCGCTATTGGATAATGCAGGTAAAGCACCAGAAAACTGGCGTAAGGCAGTATATTATCATTATTATGAGTATCCAAGTTGGCATGCTGTTAAAAGGCATTATGGCATCAGAACCGAGCGTTACAAGCTGATCCATTTTTACAATGATGTGGATGAATGGGAACTTTACGATATGCAAAAGGATCCAAAAGCAATGAAGAATTTATATGGTGATAAGACTTATCAGCCTGTGATCAAGGAGCTAAAAGCACAACTTGAAAAATTACAGCTGCAATACAAAGACACCAATCCAACAGAAACAATTACAAAATAAATAATGAAGATGAAGTTTAACAATTTCAAGTACATTCCAGCAGCATTTATGATAATCCTCAGCTGGGCTTCTTGTTCGCCAGAAAAGAAGCAGGAGCGTCCTAACATCTTGATGATCATGTCTGATAACCAGTCATGGAATCACGTAGGTAGTTATGGAGACAAAACCGTACGGACACCTAATATGGATTTAATTGCCAAACAAGGGGTTCGTTTTACCAATGCTTTTTGTAGTTCTCCTTCTTGTACTCCTGCAAGGGCAGGCATGTTAGCTGGACAAGATATCTGGCGTTTAAAAGAAGGTGCCAATTTATGGGGCGTTCTGCCAACACAATATAAAATATATACGGATCTGCTTGAAAACAATGGTTATGCAGTAGGTTTTCAGGGAAAAGGTTGGGGGCCAGGTAGTTTTGAAGCCAATGGACGTAAGCACAATCCAGCAGGTAATCCGTATAAAAATTTCGATGAATTTTTGAAACTTAAAAATAAGGATAATCCTTGGTGTTACTGGCTAAGTAGTCACGAACCTCATAGACCTTATGTAGAAGGTTCGGGAGAAAAAGCCGGAATAGATCCTGCTAAAGTAAAAGTACCGGGATATTTACCTGATCAAATCGACATCAGAAAAGATATAGCAGATTATTATGCAGCGATAGAATCATTTGATAGGGAAATTGGCGAGGCGCTAAAGGAACTGAAAGCAACTGGTCAATTGGAAAACACTGTTATTGTAATTTGTAGCGATAATGGTTGGCAAATGCCTCGTGGCTTAGCTAATCTATATGATTTCGGTACACACGTACCACTTATTATATCTTGGCCAGGTAAATTTAAACAGGATGTAGTAGCGGATAATATGGTAACTTTAAATGATTTGGCTCCGACATTTTTAGCTTTGGGCGGAACTAAAATCCCTGCTGAAATGACCGGAAAAAGTCTATTGCCAATTGTTGAGAAAGATGGTAAAAATGATTTACAAAGAGATTATGTGGTGCTTGGCCGTGAGCGTCATGCTTTTGTTAGACAGCATGGTTTAGGTTATCCAGGAAGGGCAATACGTACCAAAGAATTTTTGTACATTAAAAACTATGAGCCAAACAGATGGCCGGCAGGTGATCCACCGTTTTATGGAGATATAGATCCATATATGTTCAACTGGCCTGGAGCAACTAAATACTATCTGATCGAAAATAGAAATGACCCAAAAGTTAAGCCGTTTTTTGAATTGGCAATGGGCAAAAGGCCCGCTGAAGAGTTATTTGATATCAACAAAGATCCTGATCAATTGCATAACCTGGCGGCAGATCCTGCATATGCGAAAATTAAAACAAAATTAGGCGCTCAAATGCATGATTACCTGGTGAAAACACAAGATCCGAGAGAAACCGGTGGCGATACAGAGGTTTGGGATACGGCTGATTATTTTAGCGAGGTCGACAAAAAACCGAAACCAAGTAAGGAAATGCAAAAGCGTTTTAATTTAGATTCTGCTTACGATTATTTGAAATAAGGATGAAGAGGTACAAAGTAAAAGGACTATTGATAACTGCCGCATTGCTGGCAGGATTTGGAAATATTAAAGCACAGGCTCCAAAGCGTATTGCTTCAAAACCCAATATTATTATCATCATGACGGATCAGCAAACTGCTGATGCAATGAGTAATGCTGGCAACAAAGATTTACATACGCCAGCCATGGATGTGCTGGCAGCAAATGGAACTCGTTTTACCCGTGCTTATTGCGCTCAACCACTTTGTACACCTTCAAGATCATCTATCTTTAGTGGGAAAATGCCTCATGAAACGGGCTTTACAGGAAATGCTCCTGAAAAGGACGGACAATGGCCAGATTCTGTGCTGATGATGGGGAAAATACTAAAGGCAGGAGGCTATAAAACCGGCTATGTCGGCAAATGGCACCTGCCTGTTCCTGTTACTAAGGTAGAACAACATGGTTTTGAAACCATTGCAAATACCGGTGCAGGAGATTATACCGATGCAGCTACACCCTCACAATGTGCTGCTTTTATTAAAAAAAATAAAGCAAATCCCTTCCTGTTGGTGGCTTCCTTTCTTAATCCACACGACATTTGCGAGTGGGCCAGAGGCGACGAATTAAAAATGGATGTATTAGGTACTGCACCTGATACTGCATTTTGTCCTAAACTACCTGCCAATTGGATTATCTCTCCAAATGAACCTGCCATCATTAGAGAACAACAAAAAGTAAGTCCACGTACCTATCCTTCAGTAGGTTGGGATGAAACGCAATGGCGTAAATACCGTTGGGCTTATAACCGTTTGGTAGAGAAGGTAGATAACTATGTAGCCATGGTTTTAGGCTCATTAAAGAAATACGGTATTGAAGACAATACCATCATCATTTTTACCAGTGATCATGGCGACGGCTATGCCGCACATGAATGGAACCAGAAACAGGTTCTTTATGAAGAATCAGCTAAAATACCATTTATGATCTCTAAGATCGGACAATGGAAAGCAAAAACTGATGATCAGTTGGTTTGCAATGGAATTGATCTAATTCCTACAATATGCGGCTTTGTAGGTGTCAGCGCCCCAGCTTATTTAAAAGGCCTGGATTTAAGTAAACGTATTGAAAATCCAGCTGTTAAGTTGCGCGATACACTAGTTATAGAAACAGATTTTGCTGATAATGAAATATTATTAGGTATTAAAGGTAGAGCTGTAATTACCAAAGATTTTAAATATATCGTTTATGATAAGGGGGAGATTAGAGAGCAATTGTTTGACCTTGAAAATGACCCAGGCGAGATGCATAATCTAGCTGTAAAACCTAGCTATAAAAAGAAATTGAACCAAATGCGTACCTATCTTAAGAAATGGTGTAAAACACATCAGGACTCATTTTATGCGTTAAAAAAATAAGATATATATGGCTACGACCTTAGCAATTATCCTTCAATCGGCTTTGCTTAGGCCTGAATTCGAAAATAAGACATTAAATAGGCAAGAAATTGTGGATCTTTTGCCAGATGTAGTTAATTTTGATGCTGGATTTAAACGTAAATAATTTTGTGTGGGGGCTATGAGGAAAGTAATATCTTTTTGTTTGTTGTTAGGGTTGGTGTTATCGGCCCAGATTTTACATGCGCAAAATATTACTGAACAGCCTTTAAAGCGTTATTTCAGAAGTATTTCTGTGGATAAGGGCTTATCACAAAGTACGGTATTCACTATCGTACAGGATACCCTTGGTTTTATGTGGATGGCCACCCAGGATGGGCTTAATCGCTATGATGGAGAAAGCTTCACCGTTTACCGTCCTTCTAAAGGTGATAAAACCAGTCTGCAATCAAACTATATTCGTAGCATCTATCTGGACCATAAAGGTTTGCTATGGGTGGGTGGCAATCAGGGCATAAGTCGTTATGATTATGCAACCAATAGCTTTAAGAATTATAGATTACCTCGTAAATCCGGCGAATGGTTTATTTCATCTATCGTACAAGATGCAGGGAAGTTAATCTGGGCCAGCTCAAGTGCAGGGGAAATTTTTTACCTGGCTGAAGGTTCTGAGCAGTTTAAGCAGATCAATTTCGATGCCTCCGCTTATGATATTAAAAATATAACCCGTCTGGGTTTGTTGAAAAATACCTTGCTGGTGGGCACGGATGTAGGTTTATTTAAATTGAATGTAGCCACAAAGAAGCTGGAAGCTTTAAATCTGGGGGTAAATAGGCCCAGAATCAATGAGTTTTTTATAGACGGGCCATCCTTATTGGTTGGTACCGAGGGAAATGGGTTAATTAAATATGACACTGCTACTGCTGCATTGAGTAATTATAGGCATACTCCAGGTAATTCTGCAGGATTGGCTGATAATGATGTTCGTGGTATCAATAAAGATGCGCAGGGCAATATTTGGTTGGGTACCTTTAGAGGGCTTTCTATCCTTAATGCTAAAGATGGTACTATTCAAACCTACTATCATCAGGCCTCAATTCCTTACAGCATTAGTCAGAATTCTGTACGTTGTATTTATCGCGATAAGCAAAATGGAATGTGGCTGGGTACCTTTTATGGTGGAATAAACTATTATCATCACAACGACATTAAGTTTAACCTTTTAAATCAGAATACGGGAACGCTGTCATTAAATGATCAGGTAGTAAACGTAATTAAGCAGGATAGTAAAGGCGATTTCTGGATCGGTACGAATGATAAAGGGCTAAATTATTGGGATAGAAAAGCCAATACCGTTAGGTATTATACGTATAAAGAGTCCGGCCAAGGGGCTATAAGTTCTAACAACATCAAAGCTATTGCTTTTGATCAGAGTGGTAAACTATTGGTCGGTACGCATAATGCTGGACTTAATCATTTTGATCCAGCTACTGGAAGCAGTAGGGTATACAGACATTCATCTACTGATCCTAAAAGCATTGCAGGGGACATGGTTTATGCCTTGTTAAAAGACCATAAGAATAGAATCTGGGTGGGGACACGTACTGGTCTCGACATTTTTAATGTTGTCGATCAATCCTTTAATCATATTTACCTGGATAAAGCAGGGAAACGGTTGACTTCTGATGAGGTGACTTATTTATTTGAAGATGCTAAAAAGAGAATCTGGATAGGTACTACAAATGGTGTAAACATGTTTTACCCAGATAATCAATTGTTCGAATCCTTTCCAGGTGCATTACTGAGCAATGATGTGGTAAACTGTATTGCTCAGGATAATAAGAATCGGATCTGGATCGGAACACGCGATGGCTTAAATCTATTTAATGAAAGCACCCGATCATTTGTTAGCTTTAATACACGTAAGGATTTTCTTAAAGGAACTATCTATGGCATACTTGCCGATGATGAGGGATTTTTGTGGATCTCGACCAACAAAGGTTTGGTCAAATTTCAGCCGGATACCCGTAAGCTACAGGTTTTCGACAATAAAGATGGTTTTCAGAATAACCAATTTAACCTCTATGCTTTTTGCAAAGCAGCCGATGGGATGATGCTTTTTGGTGGTATAAATGGAATTTCCTATTTCTATCCCAAAGCCTTAAAACAAGATCCAATGAAGCTGAAGGTAACCTTCACTGGTCTTGAAGTATTCAATAAAACGGTTGTTCCTGATGATGGCAATGATGTATTGGATCAGCATATAGATCAGGCAAAAAGGCTGACTTTTAAGCACGAGTTTAAGCAGTTTACGATCTTTTTTAATGCTTTCAATTACATCTCGCCCAACAAAACAAAGTACGAGTATAAGCTGGAAGGTTTTGATACGGATTGGCAGATGACTGAGGGGATGGCTAAGGCCAGTTATACCAATGTCCAACCTGGCAAATATGTATTTAAGGTAAGAGCGATTGGTCCTTTAGGCGAAAGTAGCGCAGAGAAAAGTCTGGATATTGTGATTTCACCACCTTGGTGGAATAGTGGTTGGTTCTACCTATTGATGACCATATTGGCTGCTGTTGCTGGATATATGGTTTATCGCGTAGTTTCTGAAAGGATAAGAGCACAGCATCAGTTAAAGCTGGAGCGAATGGAACATGAAAAGGTAGATTACATCAACAAGATGAAGATGGAATTCTTTACTAACGTTTCACATGAGTTCCGTACCCCTTTAACCCTGATCCTTGCGCCATTGGAGGAGATCTTGAATAAGCCCGTTACAGATAAACCACTTAGAAAACATCATGAGCTGATGATGCACAATGCAAAGCGTTTGTATCATCTTGTAGAGCAACTTTTTGATTTTAAGAAAACGGAGTTGGGGACTAAGAAATTGAAGGTAAGCAAGACGGATATGGTGAGTTTTATCCATGATATTTACCGTTCGTTTACCACTTTGTCTGAAAAGAACAAGGTGAAGTATACTTTCCGATCGACTGAGGCCAGATTGCTTTTCTATTTTGATAAAGATGCGGTAGAAAAAATCATCTTTAACCTGCTTTCTAATGCATTTAAATATACTCCGGAAGGTGGCTCAATAAATGTAGAATTTGCGAGTAAGGATGGGGATGCGGTGATTAAAGTAAGCGATACAGGTATTGGTATTGATGTACAACATAAGGATCGGGTATTTGATCGGTTTTACCAGGTAGATGGTAGGGAGATGAACCTGGGCTCTGGTGTTGGTCTGGCTTTCACTAAGCGTCTGGTTGAATTGCATCATGGATCAATAAGCGTAGATAGTACATTGGGTAAGGGGAGCGTTTTTGTGGTAGCTATACCATTGGGAGATGAGTTTTATGCTACTGATGAACATGCAGAAGCGCCAACGTATGAACTTTCTGTAGAAAACGAGATCAGTAGTCTGAGCGAAGAAAATGAAGTGATTGAGCCATTGGAGCCAGAAGGTCTGGCAATTGAAAAAGAGAAACTGATGGTGATTGATGATAACCCGGAGATTGTAGGTTATCTTAAAAGCTATTTTGATCATATTTACCAGGTAAGCGTTGCTTATGATGGCAAGGAAGCATTGGCACTGTTAGAAGAGGAGCCTGTAGACCTGATCATTTGCGATGTAATGATGCCTGAATTGGATGGAATACACTTTTGTAAACGGATAAAGCAGAATATTCAGACCTGTCATATACCGGTGATTTTGCTGACCGCTAAAAATGAAACCAATCACCAGATTAAAGGATTGGAAGTCGGCGCGGATGATTATGTCACTAAACCTTTTTCTATCGCCCTGCTCGAAGCCAAACTGCAAAACATCAGTCGCTCGCGCAAACGATTAAAAGAGTATTATTCCAGCTCAAAAGAGATCGTTCCGGAGAATATAGCTTTCAATACACTTGATGAAGAGTTTTTAAGAGAAGCCATCGCTATCATTGAGGCGCACATTACCGAATCTGATTTTTCTGTAGATAAGTTTAGTCGCGCAATAGGTATGAGCAGGTCTAATCTTTATTTGAAGCTAAAAGCAATTACCGGCGAATCTGCGACCGATTTTATCAAGCGTATCCGCTTTAAAAAGGCAGTAGAATTGATGGAGTCGCGGCAGTATACAATTGCACAAGTTGCGTATATGTCGGGCTTTAATTCACCTTCATATTTCTCTACGGCATTTAAGCAATATTACGACTGTATGCCAACAGAGTACCTTGCAAAGAAAGAAACGGACATTAATTAAGTTTTTTTAGCACAAAATCTAAATCATTTAAGACAATATTGAAATCTCTTCAGGTGCTTTACCGCTAATTTCGATTTTGTAATTGAAACCTGAGAAAAATTGACAAAATCGTACGCTATCGGAATTGACGTGGGTGGTTCATCATTAAAATGTGGACTGGTGAGCAACACGGGAGAAGTGATCTATTCCTTTTTATTCCCACTAAATAATATTGTAACAGAAGGCGAGGTGATTGCCTTAATTAATGCAGCCATTCGCAAATGTGTGGAGCATGCTCCCGAAAAAGTGATTGGTGTTGGTATCGGTTTTCCTGGTATCGTAGATCAGAATGTTGTGATCGGTGGCGCAGATAATCTGCCCGGATTTGAAAACCTGGATTTAGGTAAAATCATTGCCGCTTCTACCAGTTTAAAGGTGGTAATTGATAACGATGCCAACATGATGGGCTGGGGCGAGCTTGTTTACGGAGCTGCCGGCGATTGTACTGATGTAGTTTTTCTGACCATTGGGACAGGAATAGGTGGTGGACTGATCATCGATGGTAAGCTGTATGGCGGTTATAAAAATAGGGGCACGGAATTGGGGCACATCACGATTCAACATGGTGGAATTGCGTGTTCTTGTGGGTCTTCTGGCTGTTTCGAAGCCTATGCCTCAGTGAGTGCCTTGATTAAGGATTATGCCTTATTGCACGGAACAGATACGGAAGGTATAACCGGTAAAATGATTGTAGATAACTACCTGGCCAAAGAGCAGAAAGCCGTTTCGGCAATGCAAAAGCATTTCGACTACATGGCTACAGGTATTGCAAGTTATGTAAATGTGTTTAGTCCGCAAAAAGTAGTACTGGGCGGTGGTATCACCGAATCTGGCAAATTCTATATTGAAGAAATCAAGTCAAGAGTGATGGAAAAGGTGATGCCTGGAACCTCACAGTATACCCATATTGTGGCTGCAAAATTAGGTAATCAGGCGGGGTTGCTGGGCTGCGCAGCTAGAGTATTTTCAAAGTTTTAACCATTTATAAAAAATTGTATGCAACGTAATAACTTTCTGGTTGGCGTGATCTTATTGATCTGGTTCGTCATCTCATTTGTGACTAACATCCTGGGTCCATTGATGCCCATCATCATTCAGACCTATAAATTGAGCCTTACGATGGCGGCTTTTCTGCCCTTTTCGTTCTTTTTGGCTTATGGAATTATGTCTATTCCTTCAGGAATAATGATTGAGCGGATTGGGGAGAAGAAATCAATGTTGATCGCTTTTAGCTTGAATTTTATCGGGGCCTTAGCTTTCGGTTTATACCCGCAGTATGGTATTGCCTTGGGCTCTCTATTTATCATTGGGATAGGAATGGCGATGTTGCAAGTGATTATTAATCCGCTCATGCGTACTGCTGGTGGCGAAGAGAACTTTGCATTCTTTTCGGTAATGGGCCAATTGGTATTCGGTTTGGCTTCTTTTATCAGCCCATTTGTATTCTCTTATCTCTTGGCAGCACTTTCTACCAATCCGATTGAAAATCCATTAGTAGCTATGCTGGGAGGTTTGGTGAGAGATAATTTATCATGGACAGCCTTGTATTGGTTATTTAGCTTTATCTTTTTATTGATTCTGTTGCTACTATCCTTTATTAAGATGCCTGTGGTAGAGTTAAAGGACGATGAGAAATCTGGTGCTACAGGTGTTTATCTGAGCTTGCTTAAAAACAAAGAAGTATTGTTGTTTTTTGTTGGGATAGTAGCTTATGTGGGAACGGAACAAGCATTGGCCAACTGGATGTCAGAGTTTTTAAGGGCTTACCATGGTGTAGATCCAAATAAAGAGGGCGCACAAGCAGTAGCCTGGTTCTGGGGCTTAATGTCGCTAGGTTGTTTACTAGGTTTGGCTTTATTGAAATTATGGGATTCTAAGTTGATCCTTAAAATAGCTACATTGATTTCGATGGTTACCCTTTCAGTTGCACTATTTGGAGATAAAGATATGGCGTTGTATGCTTTTCCAGCTGCAGGATTCTTTATCTCTGTTATGTTCTCGATTATCTTCTCATTGGCTTTAAATTCTGTTGCACAGCATCATGGTTCTTTTTCGGGGATTTTGTGTTCCGGTATTTTTGGCGGAGCATTGGTACCTTTAATTATTGGTTCATTGGGAGACGCAATAGGCTTGCGTTATGCCTTGATGTTCGTTTACATCACATTGGCCTATATCTTGTTCCTTGCTTATTATGCTAAGCCGATGATCAATAACAAGACCGTACGTTTGAAGGAGCTGTTTAAGTTTTAATAGTTTTTTTATATAAAAGGGTCACATCATTCATGATGCGGCCCTTTGAGTTTATTTTTTAAACGTAGTTTCGGTCGTATACTTGATTTGATCTGATCCAGCTTGCTGAACCAGCTCGTTAAATATAACAAGTTCAGTGTTGTTGATCTTTTTTATTTCATATAATTCCTCTTCACCATCCTCAAGGTCTTTGAGAATTAATTGTGTGCCGTTTATTTTGTAACTGAACTGATCACCTTCATTATCAGCAGCAGTTCCATTGCTCTTAAATTCGATGTAATTAGAGCGATCGGGAGCAGTCTGGCTAGTTTGATCTGTTACTTTTCCGTTTGTATATACGATGTTAATATAGGAATAGAGGTACCATTTGCCTACAATCCCGCCGGAATCTTCGTCTTTGTCTTTTTTACATCCAGTGATGCTTACCGTTGTAATAAGTAATAGAATTAGTAGCGTAAAATTTTTCATAATTGTTTTGTTTAAGTAGGTTTTAAAATTTGTGTAAAACAACAAATTCAAAATATGGCTTACAATACCCATTAATAGGTATTTATACGAAGATACCAGGAGGAGTATAACAGCTTTTTTACAGCATAAAATGCCCAATGGCAACATCCTACAGTATTTTGGGGAAATACTACAGGAAACCCTATTGAGCAGTTGCTATATTTGATATTTGCGTATTTAACCAAATGTAGTCTGAACCATTTTTAAGCTTCAGATATGCTGAAATCTGTATTGAATGAGAAATTTCCCCATTTTTATTTGTTTGTGTCTTTTGCTTTTTAGCACTACCGAATCCGGTGCAATTGAGGTCTATAAGAAAAATAAACGTACTATCATTATCCCTGCCCAAAACAATCCAAGGATTAAGTTTGGTGCAGAAAAATTGGCAAAGTCTTTAACATTAATTGGTTATGATGTTAAGATTGTACAGAGCGATAAAGCAACAAATGGTAAAGACCTGATTGTTATTGGGGTAAAAGGAGATCAATTATTAGCTGGCTTATCGGCAGCGTTAAATAATTCAGGTAAACAAGCCGGAAAAGAAGGTTTTAACATCAGTTATACTAAAAACAAGAATCTGGTTATTGAAGGTACAGATCCCTCTGGCGCCTTATACGGTTGTATGGAATTGGCAGATGAGATAAAAGCTAAAGGTAAAATCCCGGAAAATATAGCCCTTACCGATCAACCAGAAATGGTGTTGCGCGGTACCTGTATTGGTTTGCAGAAACCGGATTACCTGCCGGGTAGAGATGTATACGAATATCCCTATACCCCAGAAACCTTTCCCTGGTTCTACGATAAAGCGCTATGGCTGCAATATTTAGATATGATGGTAGAGAACCGCTACAATTCATTGTATCTCTGGAATGGGCACCCTTTCTCTTCATTGCTGCGACTTAAAGATTATCCTTATGCGGTAGAGGTTGATGACGCGACTTTAAAAAAGAACGAAGAGATGTTTAAGTTCTTAACCCAGGAAGCCGACAAACGTGGCATTTGGATAATTCAGATGTTTTATAACATCCTTATCCCAAAACCTTTTGCCGAAAAACATCATTTGAAAACTCAGGATAGAAACCGTCCGATTATTCCATTGATAGCCGACTACACCAGAAAATCGATTGCGGCATTTGTAGAAAAGTACCCTAATGTAGGTTTGCTGGTAGCGCTGGGAGAAGCCATGGAAGGAGTCGGGCAGGATGATATAGATTGGTTTACAAAGACCATTATCCCGGGTGTAAAAGATGGCTTAAAAGCGGCAGGTATTAAAAATGAACCGCCAATTGTATTGAGAGCACATGATACCGATGCACCAAGTGTGATGGCAGCATCTTTACCACTTTATAAAAATTTGTATACCGAAAATAAGTATACCGGCGAAGCTTTAACGACATATACACCAAGAGGAAGCTGGGCAGAACTGCATAGAAAATTAAGTGCGATTGGTACAGTTCATATTGCCAATGTACATATCCTGGCCAATCTTGAGCCTTTTCGCTATGGATCTGCCGATTTTATCCAGAAATCGGTGCAGGCCATGAACAAAATATATGGAGCTAAAGGTTTACACCTGTACCCACAATCTGGTTATTGGGATTGGCCTTACACGGCAGATAAAATTAGCGAAAGGCAATTACAGGTAGATAGAGATTGGATTTGGTATAAGGAATGGGCCAGGTATGCCTGGAACTCCACCAGGGATAGAAATGAGGAAATTAATTATTGGGGACAGGAGTTGGCCAATAAATACGGAACTGATCTTAATGGAGGAAAAGCAATTCTGGATGCCTATGAAGAATCTGGTGAAATCTCTCCTAAGCTTTTACGTCGATACGGGATTACAGATGGAAACAGACAGACCCTAACCTTGGGGATGTTGATGACTCAGTTGATTAATCCTTATCGATATGGTTTGTTTACCTTAATGTACGAATCAGAAGCGCCCGAAGGTGAAATGATTATTGAGTATGCGGAGAAGGAATGGAAAAAACAGGGACATATAGGCGAAACACCTGTGCAAGTGGCCAAAGAAGTAATAGAGCATGGCAGAAAGGCATTGGAAGCGATCAATAAAGCTTCGTTGACAGTAACTAAAGATACAGCAGAGTTTAGAAGGCTTAGAAATGATATGTACTGCTATGATGCCATGGCGAATTTTTATGCAGAAAAGGTGAAATCAGCGTTATGGGTTTTACGCTATAAATATTCTAATGATGTAGCTGATCTGGAGAAGGCCTTGCCATTTTTGGAAAGGAGTGTAGCTCATTATGCAGATCTGGTTAAATTGACCCAGAATGATTACTTGTATGCAAACAGTATGCAAACCAAACAGCGCAAGATACCGATGCGCGGGGTGGATAAAACTTTTATTCATTGGAAAGAAATGTTGCCGGTATTTACCAAAGAACTAGGGCATTTTAAAAGGAGCATTGATTCTTTGAAAACAGTGGGTTCGGGAAAAGCGAACGTACTAGCGCCATTTAAAAATGCTACCGTTAAGCTGTTATCTGGTAACGAGCGTTATGTGATTAATAAAGAAGCCTTGGTATTTACTGATTCGGTAGCGAAGATAAAAGACCTGACTGAGCAATTGCAGGGACTTAAAGGCCTGAAAATGGTTAAAGCCCAGCAAATAAAATCAGGTACTACAATTAAGTTCAGCAATACTGCAGCAGTAAAAGTATTGGTCGGTTTCTTCAATAAAAAAGACCCTTCCTACCTGGCTGCGCCTGAATTGGAAACTGATGCCAGTGCAAATAACTACGGACAATCGGAGATCAAGATTTCTAACGCCTTGGTTTTAGATGGATATCCACCAATTAATGTACACGCTTATTCGTTTGAGGCAGGAACAAATACCTTAACTTTAGGAAAGGGAGCTTGCATGGTGCTTGGTTTTATCAACGAAAATCAGGAAATGCGTATTTATAATGCAGGATTGGACGGTAAAGGAAAAGATATTGATTGGTTATTTGAATAATGATGAATAGAAAGAAATTGATAGCTATCGCCCTTTTTTTATTAACAGGAACGGGCGTATTTGCACAGTCACAAGCTGGGCAGCTAAAGCTTAAAAAATATGTGACTTACTTTAACTCCATCGATACAGAGGTGGTAAAGAATTTTGTGCCTAATGCACAAGCATTTGATTGGTTGGCGCAAAATGTGCCTTTGCTGGATTGTCCGGATGAGGTGTTGGAGCAAAACTATTATTACCGCTGGTGGTCTTTCCGTAAGCACCTTGTAAAGACACCTGAGGGCTTTATCTTCACAGAGTTTATAGAACCGGTTAAACATGCCGGTAAATACAATTCCATCAGCTGTGCGTTGGGGCATCATATCTACGAAGGTCGCTGGCTTAAAAATACCGATTACTTAAAGGAGTACATTGATTTCTGGCTATATCATGCTGATGTGGGTCAGACTAAGCAACGTTTTCACCAGTTTAGCAGTTGGCTGGACGACGCGGTTTATCAGAATTATTTGGTAACACCCGATCTAGCTCATTTAAAGCGGATTTTACCTGCACTAGATGCCGATTATGCCAAATGGGAGAAAGAAAGACAGTTAAATAGTGGTTTGTTTTGGCAGTTTGATGTGAAGGACGGAATGGAAGAGTCTGTTAGCGGATCGAGGAAAGATCAAAATAGACGCCCAACCATTAGCAGCTATATGTATGGCAATGCTAAAGCGCTGGCAAGCATAGCTGATCTTACAGGGGATAAAGCGTTGGTACAAAAATATAAGGGAAAAGCCAGTCAGCTTAAAAAATTAGTGCAGGATAGTCTTTGGGATAGCAAAGACAATTTCTTTAAAACTAAACACCCTGATGGAAGCTATGCTTCTGCACGTGAAGCCATTGGTTTTGTACCATGGGATTTTGACCTACCAGCAGATCAGCCCATTTATGCTAAGGCCTGGGACCAATTATTGGATACAGCAGGATTTAATGCACCATGGGGCTTAACGACTGCTGAAAGAAGGGAGCCAACATTCAGAACAAGAGGTACTGGGCATAGTTGTGAGTGGGATGGTGCACTTTGGCCTTTTGCCAGTTCTCAAACTTTAAAAGGTTTAGCGAATTTGCTAACCAATTATAAGAATCATGGTAAAATGACCTCAAAAGTCTTTTATGATGAATTGCACAAGTACGCCAAATCTCACCAAAAGAATGGTAAGCCTTATTTGGGAGAGTATCAGGATGAAAAAAATGGGGAATGGCTAAAAGGAGATAATCCAAGAAGCAGTTTTTACAATCATTCTACTTTTTGCGATTTGGTGATTAATGATTTGATTGGGATAAAACCCAGAGCAGATCATGCCATCGGTTTTTATCCGCTTATCCCTGAAGGGCAATGGGCCTGGTTCTCATTAGACAATATTTCTTCCCACGGAAAAACGCTTAAGGTAGTTTGGGATAAGACCGGAAAGAAATACAAGAAAGGAAAAGGATTATACATCTATGCCGATGGAAAAGAGATTTATCGCGCTGCGAGTCTAAAACCAGCAGTGATTCAACTAAATAAATAATATAGCCGAAAATGAAGTTTTATAGCCCATATCTTATCATCAGAATAGCTGCCGTTTTTATAATATGCTGTTTCGCAACGGTAGCTAATGTCAACGCGCAATCCTATTATAATGTATTAAAATATGGTGCAAAGAACGACAGCAGTAAACTAGCGACATTAGCGATTAAAAAGGCTATTGATGCAGCTTCAAAAGCTGGTGGAGGTACTGTTTATTTCCCAGCGGGAAAGTATTTAACAGGAGCAATACACCTGAAAAGTAACATCACCATTTTTATTGATGCTGGCGCTGAGCTTCATTTTAGTGATAATTTTGATGATTATCTGCCCATGGTAAAAAGCAGATATGAAGGGGTTGATGTGACTAGTTTCTCACCCTTGTTTTATGCTTATGAAGCAGATAACATTGCGATTACGGGTCGTGGCATCATAGATGGACACGGTAAAAAGTGGTGGGATTTTGTAGAGGGCTATAAAGAAGGACAGCCACGGTCTAAATGGCAACATCAGTTTGATGCGCTCAATAAGGATATCCTGATGCCTGATGAACCGAAGCAGATGAAACGCGGTTTTCTTCGTCCACCTTTCATTCAGACGATGTATTGTAAAAATGTATTGATAGAAGGAATTACCATTCGTAATTCTCCTTTCTGGACAGTTAATCCTGAGTTTTGCGACAATGTAACTGTCCATGCTGTAACGATTAACAACCCCGGTTCTTTTGCTCCAAATACGGATGGCATCAATCCAGAGTCTTGTAAGAATGTGCGTATTTCCGATTGCCATATTAGTGTTGGTGATGATTGTATTACGATTAAGTCGGGTAAAGATGCGCCAGGCAGAAAAATGGCCGTGCCAGCCGAGAACTATACCATTACCAATTGCACTATGTTATCTGGTCATGGTGGGGTGGTTATTGGAAGTGAAATGTCTGGTGATGTACGAAAAATAACCATTTCTAATTGCGTATTTGATGGTACTGATAGAGGAATCCGTATCAAATCAGCTCGTGGTAGGGGTGGCATAGTAGAAGAAATCAGGGTGGATAACGTCATCATGAAAAATATAGGCAAGCAAGCGATCGTGCTTGATCTTCAGTATGCTAAGTCGACAGTTGAGCCTGTTTCTGAGCGTACACCAAGGTTCAGAAATATCCATTTTAGTAACATTACCGGGCAGGTAAATCAGGCTGGTTATTTGAATGGATTAGAAGAAATGCCTATTGAAAATATCAGTTTTAATGACATCAATATGGAGGCTAAAACTGGTTTCGATATCCATAATTCCAACAGAATAGAATTTCATAATGTGCAAGTAAACACAGAAATGGGACCTTCTGTAAAAGCTGAGAATGTAAATATCTTGACTGTTAATGGTTTGAAGAGTTATACCCCTCATAAAAATGCAGCTGTAATAGACCTTAAAAACGTAACAGACGCATTTATTTATAATTCTTTTCCGGTTGCTGGTACAGAAATGTATTTAAAAATAAGTGGAGAAAAAATTAAAAATATAACGCTAGGAAATAATAACTTTAGTAACGCTAAAACTCCTGTTTTAACTGAGAGGGAAGTTACAGAAGTAGTAAGGGTTATTTCGGGAGATTCAATTAAGTAATTTTTAATTTGTATCAACATGAAATTCATGAGCTCCCCAATCTGGATGTATGTAGTAGTGATCAATTGTATGACCATTATACATGCCCATGCCCAACAACCTGCTTATCAGCTTTGGTATACCAAGCCTGCTGTAAAATGGACTGATGCTTTGCCTATTGGTAATGGACGCATTGGTGCCATGATATATGCCGGAGTAGAAAAGGATCATATTCAGTTTAATGAAGAAACTTTATGGACAGGTGGCCCCAGAGATTATAACCATAAAGGGGCTGCAGCTGCACTTGGCGAGATTAGGAAGTTACTTTTTGAAGGGAAACAGGAAGCGGCAGAAAAGCTAGCTGCCGAAAAATTTATGGGTACTCAGAGTGGAGCGGGCGACAGGGATAAATGGACTGCAGAAATGAAAGCCTTGAAAGGTATGCAGGGCAATCCGGCTTTGGAAAACTACGATGACAGTTCATGGAAAACGATTAAAGTTCCAAGTTACGAAGGTTGGGAAACGGTAGGATTATCGGGTTTTGATGGGGCGGTATGGTTACGTACAACCTTTGATGCACCTGAAAGCTGGCAGGGCAAAGATTTGGTGCTCGACTTGAATCGCATCCGCGATCAGGATTTTTCTTATGTGAATGGCACTCTGATTGGCAATACGGATGGTACAAACCCAAGGAAATATACCATTCCTGCTAAATTGATTAAAAAGGGGACAAATACAATTGCGATACAAGTATTGAATTATTTCGATAAAGGTGGTATAGCAGGTTACAAAGATACTAGCAGGGCTATAGCAGTTTATCCGGAAGGTACTCAGCCAGAGGCAGGGTTTTCACTGGTTAAAGAATGGAAATATAAAATGCAGAATGATGAGCCACCAGTGGTGTCGCAGTTTCAGGCAAGTTATCAGCCTTTTGGCGATTTATATCTGAACTTCAAGAATCAAACTGCCCCAGTTACCAATTACAAACGTAAGCTTGATTTAAGTACAGCAATTGCCAGTACATCCTACACTTTGAACGGCGTGAATTATTTACGTGAATATTTCTCCAGTCAGCCAAATCAGGCCGTCGTAATCCGCTTAACTGCTGATAAAAAAGGGAGCATTAGCTTAGATGCATTGTTGGCTAGTCCGCATAAATATTCTGCTGTTAAAAAACTAAATGAAAGCACGATTTCGCTTACCCTAAGTGTAAGAGGTGGCGTTTTAAAAGGTCAAAGTCAGCTCAAAGCAGTGGTTACTAAAGGTAAATTGTCGGTAAGTCAAGGTAAATTGAGCATCACTAATGCTGATGACGTTACACTTTACCTTACTGCTGGAACCAATTTTATCAACGATAAAAATGTAGCTGGAAATCCAGCAACTGACTGCATAAAGGCCATTACAAGCTTACAGAATAAAACGTATGCCCAGGTTAAGACAGCACATATAAAAGAATACCAGAAATACTATAATCCTTTTTCGATTAGTTTTGGAAAGAGTGAAAATGAAAGCTTACCTACCGATGAGCGTATAGAAAAATTTGCAGGATCAGCTGACGCTCCTTTTGCTGCTTTATATGTTCAATATGGTCGCTATTTGCTGATTTCCAGTTCGAGACCGGGAACACAGCCAGCCAATTTGCAAGGCATATGGAATGATTTGTTAACTCCACCATGGGGTAGTAAGTATACTACGAATATTAATCTGGAGATGAATTATTGGCCGACTGGTCCATTGAATCTTGGGGCCATGAATGAGCCTTTGTTTAAAAAGATAGAAGGACTAGCAAAAAATGGTGCTGTTACAGCTAAAGTACACTACAATGCAAATGGATGGGTATTACACCATAATACTGATTTATGGAATGGTACAGCGCCAATAAACGCATCCAATCACGGGATCTGGGTTTCTGGTGCCGGTTGGTTGAGCCAGCATTTATGGGAGCATTATCAGTTTACGCAAGACCGTGTTTTTCTTAGAACTGAAGCCTATCCTCTAATGAAACAGGCGGCAGTTTTCTTTGTCGATTTCCTGGTTAAAGATCCTAAAACAGGTTGGCTGATCAGTACACCATCTAATTCTCCTGAAAATGGTGGATTAGTGGCTGGACCAACTATGGATCACCAGATCATTCGTACCTTATTTAAAAACTGTATCGCAGCCAGCGAACTGCTAGGGCTGGATGCTGAATTTAGAAAAACATTACAGGAAAAACTGACGTTGATTGCGCCTAATCAGATTGGTAAATATGGACAGCTACAGGAGTGGTTAGAAGATAAAGACGATACCACCAATGTACATCGCCATGTTTCACATTTATGGGGCGTACATCCGGGCAATGACATTACATGGGATACACCGGATATGATGAAAGCTGCGCGCCAGTCGCTGATCTATAGAGGCGATGCAGGTACCGGCTGGAGTTTAGCCTGGAAGATCAATTTTTGGTCGAGGTTTAAAGATGGCGACCATGCAATGAAAATGGTAAAAATGCTGATTAGTCCTGCGGAAAAGGGGGGTGGTGCTTATGTGAATCTATTTGATGCACATCCACCATTTCAGATTGACGGCAA
Source organism: Pedobacter sp. ok626 (assembly GCF_900100435.1). Classification (GTDB taxonomy): domain Bacteria; phylum Bacteroidota; class Bacteroidia; order Sphingobacteriales; family Sphingobacteriaceae; genus Pedobacter. Next base: position 330,931 of record NZ_FNEX01000001.1, read on the forward strand.
TTTTGGCGGTGCGGCGGGGATTTCCGAAATGCTTTTACAGAGTCATACCCAGTTTGTTGAATTGTTGCCAGCACTACCTGCGGATATTCCAGAGGGAGAAGTGAAAGGTATATGTGCACGTGGGGGCTTTGAACTAAATTTTAAATGGAGTAAAGGTGTGTTGACGGCATTAGAGATCTCTTCGAAAACAGGAGGTGTTTGTTTACTGCGGTACGGAAATAAAATAACAAGTATCGCCACACAAAAGGGGGAAATATATAAATTGAATGGAGATTTGGAGAGATTATAAAAGAAAGCTTATTGTTTTTTTGATAGGTATTCTTTTAACAAGTACAGGTTTTACACAGACAGGATTACGTAAAAGCACAACACTAAATAACAACTGGCAAAGTATTGCCAATGATACAAATATCAATGCCTATACTGGTTTTGAACAAAGCAGCTTTAATGATAAGGGCTGGAAAACCGTTAATGTTCCGCACAATTGGGATCAGTATGAGGGCTACCGCAGGATGTTGCATGGCAATAGGCATGGCTATGCCTGGTACCGTAAAACCTTTACAACTACCGCACAAAAAAAAGGCAAGCGGTTCTTTCTTTATTTTGAAGGCGTAGGCTCTTATGCGAGCGTTTGGCTAAACGGTAAAAAGGTGGGCTACCATGCAGGTGGTCGTACTACTTTTACGCTTGACGTAACGAACGTGATTAAATTGAACAATCAACCTAATTTATTGGCGGTACGTGCGGATCATCCGGCTAATATTCAAGACTTGCCTTGGGTAGATGGCGGCTGTTCAACAGAAAGGGGATTCTCTGAAGGTTCACAGCCTATGGGGATTTTTAGACCTGTACATTTGGTTGTGACTAATGATGTCAGGATTGAACCTTTTGGCGTACACATCTGGAATGATGATAAGGTGTCCGAGAAATCGGCCTTGCTGAAAATGGAGACGGAAATTAAGAATTATGGTGCAACAGCCCGTACGATAACGGTCGTTAACCAGCTGTTTGATCAGAATGGTAAAAAAGTAACTGAAAGTAAGAACGTAAATAGGTTATTGCCTGGAAAGCGTTTAACTGTAGCTCAGCAAACTGCGCAACTGAAAAATGTAAAGCTATGGTCTATAGAGAATCCTTATTTATATACGCTTAAAACGAGCATTATAGAAGGAAATAAAGTAATTGATGAGCTGGGTACGCCTTATGGCATTCGCTGGATCAGCTGGCCTATCGGAGACCATCCTGCCGATCCTAAACGATTTCTATTGAATGGAAAACCGGTCTTTATAAACGGAGTGGCAGAATATGAACACTTGATCGGTAACAGTCATGCTTTTAGTGCAGAGCAAATCAGGTCGCGCGTAATGCAGATCAAAGCTGCTGGTTTTAATTCTTTTCGCGATGCGCACCAGCCACATAATTTGCTTTATCAGGAGTATTGGGACAAGTTGGGGATTTTATCATGGACACAGATGGCTGCTCATATCTGGTATGATACCCCTGAATTTAGGGCTAACTTTAAATCATTGCTTACCGATTGGGTAAAAGAGCGACGCAACAGTCCTTCAGTTGTATTATGGGGACTCGAAAATGAAAGCACATTGCCAGAAGATTTTGCAAGAGAATGTACAGCGCTCATTCGCAAGCTTGATCCTACGGCATCCGCACAGCGTAAAGTAACGACTTGTAACGGCGGCAAAGGAACAGATTGGGATGTGCCGCAAAACTGGACAGGTACTTATGGAGGTGATCCTTTAACCTATGCAGATGATATACAAAGGCAGGTGCTTATTGGCGAATATGGTGCCTGGCGCACCCTTGATTTGCATACCGAAGGTCCCTTTATACAGAAGGGTCCATATAGTGAAAATAACATGACCCAATTGATGGAGACTAAGGTTAGGCTTGCTGAATCTGTAAAAGATAAAACGGCGGGGCATTATTTCTGGCTATTCAGTTCACACGACAACCCGGGTAGGGTGCAAGGTGGCGAGGGTTTAAGAGAACTCGATCGTGTAGGTCCCATAAATTACAAAGGTATGTTTACCCCTTGGGAAGAGCCGCTAGATGTATTTTATATGTTTAGAGCCAATTATGCACCTAAGGAAACAGAGCCAATGGTTTATATTGTTTCGCATACCTGGCCTGAAAGATGGTTGAAAGCAGGTAAAAAGGATAGCATCACCGTGTATTCTAATTGTGATGAGGTCGAGCTTTTTAATGATGTAAACAAGGTCTCCTTAGGGAAAAGAAAACGAGCTGAGATTGGTACGCATTTCCAATGGGATGATGTAGCTATTCAGTATAATGTGCTGTATGCTGTGGGTTATGTAAATGGAAAAGCTGTAGCTAAGGATTATATTGTGTTGAACAATTTACCGCAGGCACCCCATTTTAATGATTTTAATAAGGAGGCTACGAAAATAACGGCTCCTTTAAAAGACTATAGCTATTTGTATAGGGTAAATTGCGGTGGACCAGCATATACAGATCAGAATGGTCAATTGTGGTCGGCCGATAGACAGCTAACTGATGTTGGTTTTGGTTCTCAATCCTGGACCACAAATTTTCCTGGTATGCCTGCTTTTTTTGCCAGTCAGCGCCGCACATTTGATCCGATTAAAGGCAGTACGGATTGGAAGTTATTTCAAACATTTAGATATGGGCGTGATCAGCTGACTTATCATTTTCCTGTTCCAGATGGAGAATATTTAGTAGAACTCTATTTTATTGAACCTTGGCTAGGTACTGGCGGAGGCATGAATGCAAAAGGGATGCGTTTGTTTGATGTGGCGGTAAATGGCACTACGCTGCTTAAAGACGTGGATATCTGGGCCGAAGTTGGGCATGATGCCGCTTTAAAGAAAACGGTAAAGGCAAAGGTTAAGGCTGGACAGCTCGTTATTTCTTTTCCTCAGGTAAAATCGGGACAAGCGGTGATTTCGGCAATTGCTATTGCTTCGACAACAAAAAATATAAGCCCAGCAAAAGAGAGCGAAAGTATTATTAAACTGACCAATGGAAGCAGTTTTAAATCTAAGACATGGATGGATCTGGGTGATCAGCAATATACTGATGATTCTGTTTATTTTACTTCCTTGCCTTCAGCGCTATATGGTGCAGAATGGATACAGGGATCTAACAAAAGAAGTACTGCTTTAGAATTTAAAGTTACTTCCGATGCTGATGTATATGTAGCAGTCGATGCTGCGGCTAAGCGGCTCATTTGGTTAGCTGATTATGAGGATACTAAAACAACATTGCAAAATAGCAGGGGACAGCGCTTTAATGTATATAAGAAACGCTATAGCAAAGATGAAATCCTAAAACTGGTCGAAAAGGAGTCCAATACAGCTATGTATACGATTGCTATATTGCCGCTAAGCAATATGCAGCCTGCTTACGACCTTAAAACGGTAACAACCTATAAAGCGACGGATGCAAATTTTAAAGGCACTGGACTGGTTAAAGAAGAGTTAATGGGCAAGGAGCGTGTTACCTTTAAAAAAGCATCTGGCGATATCTTGGAATGGCAGATGGTAGTTGGTGTTGCAGATACCTATTCGCTTACCTTAAAATATCACAATCCATTTGAGCGGTCGTTAAAAGGAAAAATAGAGGTATTGACAATGGATGGTACAGTCTTAAAAGCTGCGGAAGCTGTAGAGTTTACACCAACTAAAAAGGGTAAATGGAATTATTTTAATACCAACACTGGTACAATGATCAACGCCGGTACTTATAGGGTACGGCTAATTGCAGTTGATGCAGAAGGATTGAGTATGGATGGGCTTGATGTTCAGTAATAAATTCTTATTTATTCATTTAAATATTTCCGCTTATAATCTAGTGGGGTCATGCCTGTTACCTTTTTAAAGTGTCGGTAAAAATTAGATACGTTATTAAAGCCGCAGTCAAAACAGATCATTTCTGTAGGGAGTTTGCTCTCAATTAAGAAGCGGCAGGCATGACTTACCCTAATCTCGATCAGGAAATCGTAATAGGTTTTCTTGGTCATCAACTTAAAATACCTGCAAAATGAGGTGATACTCAGGTTGCTTAAGGAGGCAATCTCTTCTAGTGTAATGTCATTTTTGTAATTTGTCATCGTATAGGTACATATCTTATTGATACGTAGCGTTTCCGATTCATTAGATTGGTAAAAAGTATTCTTGCCATTTACAATTGTGGAATACTCGTCTGTTTCCGCTAAGGTTTTTAAAATACTTAGCAGGATAATGATGCGATCGAGATTGGTTGCCTCAATAGAGGATCTCATTAATTCTGCCAGTTTGTCCTTAGCCTTACCAGTGATCACCATTCCGCTTTTAGCTTTCTCGAATAATTTCGGGATCAGGTAAGCTTCAGGTAGGCTCAATAAATTTTTACCCAAACAATCCGGTAGAAACTGAATCACCATGGCCTCTACATGGAGGTCTGGATTGTTTTGGAAGTATTCGTCTTTACAGCGCCAGGTATGTGGAAGGTTTTCTCCCAACAGGATCATTTCATCAGGTGTGAAATTACTGATGTTATCGCCTATAAAACGGACACCTTCACCTTTAACAACATAGTGAAGTTCAAGTTCCGGATGGTAGTGCCAGGTGTTTCCGAAATCAGGCTTAATATCATGGCGGATACTGAAGGAGCTTTGGAGCGTACTTGGGATTTTATGGAAGTGAGGCTTCATTTTTATTTTTTATATTTGAATATAATATTTATATTTAATTATTGAAAACGATGATTTAGCAAATATTGTATATAATTAACTAAAGTTAAGAGATATTATGGTAATATCATACAATAATTTGCTAATAAGCATCAGTAATTGATAAGTGCTATTGTTGAGTTTTGTATAAGAGACAATAGGAGATAACCAAAATATAAACCGATATATTCTTTTTATATAAAGAATGTATTCATTAATGAATCATTAAAAGACGGGAAAACATGAAAAATTTACTGGTTTTCGACGGAGATTTACGACTGTCAGCAGATCAAAATTGCTGTGAATCGGAGTCTAAAATAAACTGTCATCTGTCCCCTCAAAACAACCAACGCTTTATAGATTTTCATAGAAATACAATTACTAACCAAACAAATAAATTATGAAACGTGTTTACCTATTACTGTCTTTAATGCTCTCAGGCATCGTCGGTGTGTTTGCGCAAAATAATGCCATTCCCGAGAACGAAAAGACTGCATACTTAAAGGTGATCACTCAGCGCGCCGATAAGATTGCAGCTGTACTTAACATAAATGATGTTGCGAAACAAGAAAAGGTTAGAGACATTATTCGTGATCAGTATAATAGTTTGAATGATATTTATACGGAACGTGATGCAAATGTTAAGGCAATAAAAGAGGCCAACAGTACAGATAAAGTAGCTGCTGAAGCGGCAATAAAAGTAGAAGCAACTAAAACAGATGATAAATTAGCAAAGCTTCATAAAAAATACCTGAGTAAACTGTCTTCTAAATTAACTGCAGAACAAGTTGATCAGGTAAAAAATGGAATGACTTATAATGTTCTACCTATTACTTATAAAGCTTACCAGGAACAAATATTAACCCTTACCGAAGATCAGAAAAAACAAATTTTTACTTGGCTTACTGAAGCACGCGAGCATGCCATTGATGCGGAATCATCGGATAAAAAGCATGCCTGGTTTGGCAAATATAAAGGTAGAATCAATAATTACCTTTCAGCTGCAGGTTATGATCTGAAGAAAGAAGGGCAGGATTGGGAGTTGCGTAGGAAAGCTGCCGCAAATGCAAAAGGAAACTAAACAATAAGAGCAAAAGAGTAAACTAGTACTAACCAAATTAATAAACGATGAACCTAAAACTACTAAGCAAATTTTCGTGGGCGCTATTGCTCATGCTGCTTGCGTGTACTACGTTGTATGCTCAGGAAAGAAAAGTGACAGGGAAGGTTGTAGACAAGACAGATGGGCAACCCATTCCGGGAGTAAATGTGAGCATCAAGGGAAAGCCCAGTAATGTTAGTACGAATGCTCAAGGTGTGTATACCATACAGGTAAGCTCTGATGCAGATGTATTGGTGTTTTCTTATATAGGATTTCTTAGACAGACCATACCCGTGGGGAAGCTGTCAAACATCGATGTTTCATTAGCTTCTGATAATAAGGATTTGGATGAAGTTGTTGTTGTGGGGTATGGAACTCAGAAAAAAACACATTTAACGGGCGCCGTAGCTAGTGTTGATATTAAAAATATTGAAGATATTCCGACCACAAACTTAGCCGCAGCCTTGAGGGGCCAGTTACCTGGTGTGGGAATAACAGGCGGAGTATCGAGACCAGGTGAAAATGCGAGCATTACAATTCGTAACCCGATATTTTTTGCTAAAGATGGAAAAACGGATCCTTTATACATTATTGACGATATACAAAGGAGTTTAAATGACTTTAACATGTTGGACGCAAGTGAAGTCGAGAGTATTTCAGTGTTGAAAGATGCAGCTGCAGCCATATATGGTATTTTAGGTGCCAATGGGGTTATTGTCGTTAGAACAAAAAGAGGTAAAGTCGGAGCGCCAAAAATCAATTATAGTGGCTCTTATGGTATAACTGATGCCACAATGCTGCCAAAAATGATGAATGGCATTCAACAGGCGTCATATTTGAATAATATGCTGCAGGGGAAGAATGGATATAATCTATCTCCAACAGGTGTAATTGGAACAACTACAAATAAAGAAGCAGGTTATTATAGTCCGGATGAATTAGAGTATTTTACTGCAAATAGTAGCGATCATGTCAAAGAAGCATGGCAATCTTCTTATGTTACACGTCATGCATTAAATGTGAGTGGGGGGTCAGATAAGGCGACTTATTTTGCAGGCGGTAGTTATACTCAACAAAATTCAAATTTTAAAGGTGTAAATACAAATAAACTAACTTTTCGTGCAAGCACTGATGCTAAGGTTGCAAATGGATTGAAGGTTGGATTGGGAGTTAGCGGGGATCTTTATTATAACAAAAGATATTATTTTAAACAAGGGTCTGAAAGTTTAGATAATGACTTCAAATCGCTACTGGCTTCGCCACAATTTATGCCTTTTTATTATAATGGACTTCCGGTTTTGCAAGCTGCTAACACTGGAACGGTAGAAGGAGCAAACTTTTTTGAAGTACAACGTTTGAATAATTATACATTACAAAAGACAAACGTCTTAAATATTCAAGCGACTGCAGAATATGAAGTCCCTTTTATTAAAGGATTGAAAGCGAGTCTGAATTATAACAGAAATTTAAATAATGATTTCAGTAAACAATACGGAACAAAGTATACACTATATTCTTTTACCAACCTGGGTGAAAATAAACACATTGTAGGTGGTAACGTGCTTAACACTGTTTCTGCAAAAAATGGAGATATTGTGCGGTTTACCCCTGGAATAACTGATGTTTATCAATTAAATGGTTTATTGAGTTATGGAAGAAAATTTGGCAAACACGATATTTCTATGATAGCCTTGTTTGAGCAAAAACATGACTCAGCAGAGAGCCTTGCCGCATCCAGAGAAGGTACACTTGTTGGTGGATTTGATAATATGAATTTTGCAACTGGTGCCCAGGCGACAGATCAGTCAAATGGCAGGGTAGTGGAATTTGGTCGTTTGGCCTATGCGACACGCTTAAATTATGCATATGCAAATAAGTATCTTGTCGAAATCTCTCTGCGTGCAGACGCAAATAATAACTTTGCTCCTGGTAAGGAATGGGGATTTTTTCCATCTACATCATTAGGTTGGGTGATGTCTGAAGAAAATTTCTTTAAAGATAATCTTAAGTTTGTGAACTTCTTTAAAATACGAGGATCGGTTGGTTTGTTGGGCAATGATAGTTCTAAACCTTACTTGTATCAGGAAAATTATAGATTGGAGACTGGCAAAGGAGCTGTTTTTGGAGGGAATAACGATAGAGGATTAACATATTCTCCGAATGTAGCTATAGCCAATGCAAATACAACCTGGGATAGCAATCTAAGTACCAATCTTGGTATTGATGCACAATTTTTAAACAATCGTTTATCTCTTAGTGCTGATGGCTTTTATGCTCATCGATACAATATGTTGTCTGCTTTAACTTCTTCTGTACCAGCTGTTATTGGCGCCGCAACACCTACTGAGAACTTTGCTAAAGTAAATACCTTTGGCTACGAGATTTCTCTTGGATGGAAAGATAAAATAGGGCAGGACGTAACTTACAGTTTTAGTCCCTTTTTTGCCTGGAATGACAACAAGCTGTTGATTGCTGACCAACCCTTGGGTAATGTTGGAACTTATTTGGATATTCTTGGTCAGTCAAGCGACAGAGGTGTTTTTGGATTTCATTACCTAGGCATGTTCAGATCACAGGAAGAAGCCGATGCCTATGCAACTGCTAATCCAGGATACAAGGTTAAAGGGCAGGTGCCTAAAGCGGGTATGCTATACTATGCTGATGTTCGCGGGCCTAAGGATGCTTCTGGGAATTATACAGGTCCGGATGGGGTAGTTGATGATTTAGATCAGGATTATTTGACACCAAAATCGAGCAATCACTATTCACTAGGATTAAATTTTGGTGGTGGCTATAAGGGGTTAAGTTTGAATGTGACGATGGGTATGTCGTTTGGCGGACAAGATCTTATCGAGGGAGACGCTAGGAAACAAGCTAGCAATATATCTAACCGTCCGGAATTCTGGTCTGACACTTGGAGTCCGACTAACGTAAATGCAAAATATCCCAATCCTTTTTACAAGGATACTTACGAGATGACATCTGAATTCTGGTTTGTTAACTCTTATACATTTAGAGTAAGTAATATTAACCTAGGATATACTTTCCCTTCAAAACTTACTCAAAAAATGGGAATAGGAAGCTTGAAAGCATTTATGGTAGCTACAAACCCGATTAATTTTTATAATCCATATACTTATCGGGACAATGCTACTTCTTATAATACTTATCCTAATCTTCAATCCTGGTCGTTTGGTTTAAATGTTGGTTTTTAATACTTAATGATATGAAAAGATATAAAATATTAGTAGCTGCACTTTGTTTGTCTTTGGCACTTAGCAGTTGTAAAAAAGTTCTGGATAATGTTGATCAGGGAAATGCGGTTGCAGATCAGATATTTAATGATTCTACATTGGCAGTACTGAATTTGAACTATTTGTATAATTCTAATTTACCGGATTGGGCAGGTAATACCGGTGGTGCTATTTCTAATCCGGGTGGAATATCGGAAGAAACCTATAATGATAATAAATTTTTTAGAGGCACTTTAACAAACAGCGATGTCACTGACATTACTACTGGTTCCAATGTAAATAATAACTACGGAAAAATTCGATACATCAATACTTTTATAAGAGATGTTAATAGCGGTACAATGCCACAAGGCACAAAGAATAGAATGATTTCTCAGGCCTTATTTCTACGTGCATTTCGTTATTTTGATATGGTTAGACTGTATGGTGGTGTTCCACTAGTACTTACCCCTTTGGAAGCTGTCGGTACTGAGGCTAAAGATGCCGCTTTACTTCCACGTAACAAAACGTCTGAATGTATAGCGCAGATCGTTGCAGATTTGGATAGCGGAATTAAGTACCTGCCGAAAAAATGGGCAGGAAGTTCTGATTGGGGACGCATTACTGCGGGGGCTGCTGCTGCGCTTAAAGGTCGGGTTTTACTGACATGGGCAAGTCCACAGTTTATTACAGAAGGCGTAAGTGATCCAAGTAATCCTGCAAGTATCCCTCAGCGTTGGGAGGATGCTTACATCGCTAATACCCAAGCTGTAACTTTATTATCAAGTAATGGATTTGGTTTAAATGCTTCATATGAAAACATGTGGTTCACTGAGGTAAATAATCCCGAAGCAGTTTTTGTAACAGGGTATAATAATCTTACAACTGATAGCAGGAGAAATAATGGATATGATGTTGCAACCAGACCTTCTTATTTAGGTACAAGTGGCGGTAGTAACCAACCGACATGGGATATGGTTAAAGCTTATCCTATGAAAGACGGTAAAAAGCCTGGAGATCCTACGTCAGCCTATACATTTTCAAATGATACCTATTATAAAAATCGAGATCCTCGTTTTGATAAAACGATTGCTTATAATGGTTGTACTTGGAATATCATTGGAAATCAGAATTACAGGCTTTGGACTTATTTCTATAACCCGGACTTAAGTAAACCAACTGTGTTTAGCACTTCCGAACCTAAAGCATCAGGTACAGGTTTCTACTGTAGAAAGGCGATAGATCCGAATGTATTACAAAGTAATGTACAATATTCAGGTACAGATTGGATGGAGATAAGGTACGCGGAAGTACTGTTGAACCTAGCTGAATGTGCGGCGGCAACTGGACGTTCGTCTGAGGCTTATGATAACCTGAAACTTATTAGAAAACGTGCTGGGATAGAAGTTGGAGCAAATGGATTATATGGTTTAGATATTGGCATGACGAATGTTCAATTGATTAATGCTGTGATGTATGAACGTCAGATCGAATTTGCGTTTGAAGGAAAACGTTTTTGGGATCTTCGTAGAAGGAAACTTTTTTCTTCAGTTTTGAATGGAAAAGTTAGAACAGGCATTCAATTAAACATTAAAGCGGGAGCACCAACTAGCCTTTCTGTATCTCCTTTTGCAGGAAGAGATGGTCTTACTGTGGATCAGGCCACACCATTTTTTACATTAAGTGTGAAAAATATGGATACCGGCTATACTATATCCTGGAAGGAGGAGTACTACTTCTTTGGTATACCTATTGCATCCATAGCAAACAATCCTAAATTGTTGCAAAATAAGGGTTGGGGAGGAACGTTTGACCCCTTGCAGTAAAATTATAAAAAGACAAACGCATTCTTTGGTTAGATAGGCGCTCTCAGAAGTTCTTTATTTGGTTAGAAGAGAACTCCCGTTACTGATTAAAGTAACTATCGGTAACGGGTTTTTAATACCAAGAACACACAAACAGATAATTAACAACATTAAATAATATTATTTGATAAAAGCTTTACAAAAATAAATCTGAACTAGATTGACAGCTCATTCCGCACTAAAAAACTGCACCAATAACAGTTTTATCAATACCATTCTGTGCTTGTGAAAAGCTGTTTAATCCTCTCGGATTAACCAATTAACCAAACATAAACCAACAAACTAAGTATGAATTTTAAACTTTTACGAACGTTAAAAGGGATAGTCCTATTGTCCCTGCTTTTTTGTGCTACATCGTACGCGCAAGTAAAGAAAATTACTGGTAAAGTTACTGATGCCAGTGACGGAGGGTCGATGCCCGGCGTTAATGTCAGCATTAAAGGCAAGCCCAGTAACGTAGCCACCAATGCCGATGGTATATACACCATTCAGGCTGATCCTGCTACTGATGCGTTGGTGTTTTCTTATATCGGTTTCAAAAGGCAAACGATTGTTCTTGCAGGTAAAACAACATTAAACATTTCACTCGCTTCTGATAATGCTGATCTGGATGAAGTGATCGTTGTTGGTTATGGTTCCAAAAAGAAATCCGAAATATTAGGCTCTGTGGTAAATATTAAAGCTGAAGATATTCAGGATTTGCCAGTTCCAAATATTGCAGCCGCTTTAAGGAATAGACTACCCGGTGTAGGTGTAAATGCCGTTTCTGGTAAGCCTGGGGCATCTGTGACTATTAATATTCGTAATTCCGCGGTATCGGAGTCGGCAAAAGGCTTAGGTGTAAGTAGTGAACCGCTCTATGTTATTGATGGTATAACTGTTACTAGGGATGATTTCGATAATATAGACCCGACGATGGTTGAAGATATATCGTTTCTTAAAGATGCTTCTGCAGCGATATATGGAGCGTCAGGAGCTAAGGGGGTTGTACTTATAACTACAAAAAAGGGTAAAAGAGGGAAACCGCAGATTAGCTATACCGGATTCAGGGGGGTATCAGATAATGCTTCAAGTGTTGATATGTTATCAGCATATGATCATGCTATTCTTTTAAATGATGGATTTAAAGTTGCAAATGAAGCCTCAAACAAATTCTTTTCTGAGGCAGATTTGGAACAACTAAAAAATAATAAAACAAAAGGATGGTTCGATGAATTGTGGCAAACATCAGCTGTAAACAGACACAATATGAATGTTTCAGGTGGCTCTGATGCGATCACTTTTTTTGCGGGTGGTAATTACTACGATGAATCCGGTAATTATGGTGGTATTAAATACAGCAAATACGCCTTCCGTTCGGGAATGACAGCTAAAATAATTGAAGGCTTAACTGCTCAGGTAACGCTCAATGCTGATTTTTCTAAACGAACAAGCGATACTTATAAAAATGGTGGCGAAAACGACCAGGCATTTTTTCAACAGTTGATAACTACCCCTAAATGGGTGCCGATGCAAATAGATGGGAAAGCTGTTAATTATAACAATAAAACAAATCCTTATGGTGTTATGCAGGCTGGTAATAACATTTGGGATAAATCGCAAGGTTTGGCGTTAAATGCTTCACTTGATTATAAACCTAAATTTTTATCTGGGTTAACCGCGAGGGTTCAATTTGGAAAAAACAGCAGAAGCGGTAATAGTAATCAGTACACACCAGCATATAATGTGTATAATTTTCAAATGACTGGTCAAAATAATTTGCTTTATACGAATATTCCAGCTACACAAAATCATGTCGTTGAAGCTATTAGTTCAGCTAATGCTCAATTGTTGACAGGAACAACTCTTGGTTCAAGTTATCAGGCTATTGCGTCTTTAAGCTACGATAAAACTATAGGCAAACACAGTTTTAACGTAATGGCAGCGTTCGATCAATCTGAAGGTGTTGACGAAAGTCTTTCTGTTTTATGGAGAAATCAAGTCTTAGCAAATATAGATGAATACTGGGGTTTTGACAGGTCTTCTTTTACATTACAGAATAAGAGCATTTTTGAAACAGTTCAACGATCTTATATTAGTCGGTTAAATTACGATTATGACAAAAAATATTTTATTGAAGGTATAGCTCGTATGGATGCCTCATCTAATTTTGCTCCTGGAAATCGTTGGGGTGTTTTTCCGAGTTTAGGCTTAGGTTGGGCGATTAGTGAAGAAGATTTTTTTAAAAAAAATGTGAAATTTGTCAACCGTTTGAAAGTTAGAGCAAATTATGGTCTAGTTGGAGAAAGTCGAGTTAATGCTCGTTTATGGCAATACCGATATATTGTCGATCCAAATGGTTATTTATATGGAGATAACTTAACAGGGGGAGTAAATCCATCTGCAATGCCAAATCCGGATATTTCATGGGAGAAATCGCGTACGTTGAATTTAGGTTTGGACGCTTCCATGTTAGACAATAAACTAAGTTTTACATATGAGTTTTATCACAGGTATTCTTACGATGCTTACGATACAGGAAATAATGAAAATTTTCCAATGTACGCAGGTTTTGAAGCTCCAACTGTAAATTATCAAGAACGTACCAGTTGGGGGTCTGAATTCACAGTTGGGTACCGCACTAAAATTGGTTCAGACTGGGGGATAAGTACTGATGTGCTTTTTGGTTTTGCCAATAATAGAATTGATAAAATGTTTTATAATGAATTTCAGTTATGGGATATTACTTATCCGGACTTAAAATATCAGTTTGGAACTGATACAAAAAAATATAACAGCGCTAATTATGGTTTGATCTCTAAAGGTATGTTTAGAACACAAGCACAATTGGATGCTTTTATGAATGAAAATCCAACTTATACGATTAATGCTAAAGTGCCACAGGTTGGTTGGCTATATTATGAAGACACGAATGGGGACGGGAAAATAACAGAAAAAGATCAGGTGCCTATGTTTAATAGCACGAATTCGTTTGGCGTAGGTTTCAATGTAGGGGTAACTTACAAAACTCTAAGTTTAAGTACCAACTTTGTAACTAGATTTGGCGGCAAAGAATTTTATGATAGTAAATCCAAAGCCCCTGCAAGTACGACTTTAAATGTTCCTGCATATTGGAAAGATCACTGGACAGCGGAAAATCCAAATGCTAAATTTCCGAGATATGACGATGCTTCTATAGCCGCAGGGTGGAATTCAGATTTTTGGGCAGTAAGCGGTACAATGATTAGAATAAACAGCATGACATTGACCTATAAAATGCCTAAAGCTTTCTTAAGTAAAATTGGAATTGGCGATTCAAGACTCGTATTGACGGGTAATAACCTTTGGACAATTATCAATCCATTGAAATATAAAGATCCTTATTCTTCAACTATCTACGATTACCCAACTTTGAGAACGATTTCTTTGGGTTTAAATGTGAGTTTGTAATGATCAAGAATTTTAAAACTAGAAAGATGAAATATCAATATAAAAAAGTATTTACTTTAGCTGCGGCAGTTTCGTTAATAGTTGTATTTGCAGGATGTAAAAAAGATTTTTTTGACCTTAAAGACCGTAATGCTCTTGATTCGCAAATATGGAATAATGAGGGAGCAATCCAGTTTCTTTTAAATGATACTTATGATGTTGTGATGCCGGAATTTCCTTATGAATATCCAGCAAACAACGTTATATATGCGAGTGACGAGGATCGTTTTTCTTCTAACGATGCTATTATGAGAAAAGCAATTGGTGTTAACGGAGCATTGACATCAAACGATGTTAAATTTATTGCTACCAAATACCAAGGCACAAAGGGTGATAACAGATACTTCGATATAGCGCGTTGTAATACCGCATTAAAGGAAATTCCAGGAGGAAGCCTGTCTCAACAATCCAAAAATAGGCTAAGGGGGCAATTTTATGCTTTAAGGGCATTGTCTTATTTTGAATTGGTACGTTTATATGGAGGCGTGCCTCTTGTATTGGAACCGCAGAACCCTGACAATGTTAAATTAGAAGGTCGTGCAAAAGCCTCTGAGTGCTTTAAAGCAATTGTTAATGACCTGGATTCGGCGATGGTATTGTTAAACGGGGTCGTTTTGGATGATGCAAAAGAAAGAGGTAAGTTTACACGTCAAGCAGCAGCAGCTCTTAAAGGTCGAGCGTTATTATATTGGGCGAGCCCTCAATTTAATCCACGTACTGACCCGGCGCATCCTTATGACCCAAATAGATGGCAAACTGCTTATTTGGCTTGTAAA
The DNA here is from genome assembly GCF_900100435.1 of Pedobacter sp. ok626. Taxonomy (GTDB): domain Bacteria; phylum Bacteroidota; class Bacteroidia; order Sphingobacteriales; family Sphingobacteriaceae; genus Pedobacter. Next base: position 346,083 of record NZ_FNEX01000001.1, read on the forward strand.
GATGCTTACGATATCTGCAAAGCATCGGGTAGTGCGTTAATGCAAAATTATTCTGATATTTTTCTAAAAGAGGGCACACCGAATACAGAAGCGATTATAGTAAGGACCTACTCCAGTGCAATTGCTAAAAGAGGCCAGAATGTCGAAGCTAAATTAAGGCCAGGACAGGAAGGCGGAGGTGCTTCAGCCTTCACACCAACATTGCAGCTTGTAGAAAGCTATCCTATGAAGGATGGAGTTCCAATTGGTAAAGGATCTTCATATACATATGATCCGGTGCTTTTCTGGTTAAATAGAGATCCAAGATTCGATGCAACTATCGCCTATAATGGTGCTAATTGGAAGCTTAGTGGTAATGCAACAAGAAGACAGTGGAATTATTTAAAAAATGCATCTGAAGGTACAACTGGAATTCAAGGCTTTTACATGAAACGTTTTGCAAATCCTGATTTGGCAAAAGGATCGGTTAGTTATTCAAATGACTTTGGTGGAAACGGCATGGATTGGATAGAATTGCGCTATGCAGAAGTAATTATAAATTATGCTGAATGTGCAAATGAAATAGGTAATCTTAGCTTAGCCAAAGATTTAGTAAGAGAGATCCGTATACGTGCAAATATTCAACCTGGTACAATGGATTATGGTTTATCATTAGCTGCAAGTACAACACAAATGCGTGATTTGATTATGGATGAGCGGAAGATCGAATTTGCTTTCGAAGGTAAGCGTGGATATGATTTGAGACGTACACGTACTTTTCATTTACTATCTGGGCAAATGCGTATTCAGGTATGGGAAACGAAAACTGACGCACTTAGAAATGAATTGGAGGTTGTGAACCCAACTACCGGCGCTATGTTCCGTGAAGGAATTAATATTAATGACAGAACAACATTTGATAAGTATTTTAAAACCAGTGTCAATACAGTTGGTGTAACTGGATTTAGTATTCCTGAGACCTATTATTTTTATGCTCTACCCTCTACATTTATGAATTCCAGCCCTTTACTGGAACAAACGATCGGATGGGACGGAGGAACATTTGATCCATTGTAAATAATTATTTAGTCATAACCTTTAAAGAAAATGATGATGAAATTAATTAATAAATATGCCGGGTTTGCAATAGTTATGGCCCTTATCTTTTCTTCCTGCAAGAAGGAAACGACTAATATTTTTAATATGTTTGATGATGTAAAGGTTACTTATCATTCAAACAGTCCGTACGCTGTTACCGATTTTAAAGTAGTAAATCCCGGGGATAGTGTTTATCTAGAATATACAATCGAATCTGCCAATAAGGATATGGCAGCAGTATGTATTTTTGAAACTTCGGCAGCAATTCCGACGAAGATATTCTTAACTGATGATCAGCGTAGAAGCTATTCTGGTATTGTAAAACTAAAAATGAATACTCGAGTTGGAAAAATTTCCTATCGTATATGGGCTATTGATAAGGCTGGTGTTTACCTTGGAGATGGATATAAAACCATTACATTGGATGTGAAATCCGATTATGACTATTGGGCCGGCCGGGAACTGACAACACCTGATACTGTTGGGAAAGTGAATAAGTGCTATTATGCACTTAAAACTGGTGAACTTTTCAACTATTCCAATGCTGAAGTAAATTCCTCAAAAATAGATTTGGGACTATTTAGAGTTCCAGTATTAGATGGCACCGGAAGATTGGCAACTTATAAGTATGAGATCTATGCATTAAATGCAAATCCACTGCCTTTTACTTCATATGACATAAGTTCTTGGACGAAAAGAGCGACACTCTATTCTGTTCCTAAAAATGGTCAATCGAGTGCATTTTTAGGCCTTAGGACAGGTGAACAAATTGTGAATGCAGCAAAAAGTGCAAAACCTACAACAACACGGACAAATACCAGTACGGGATTGATAGCTGGAAGCTTATTCTATTTTCTTACACCAGAAGGTAAATATGGAGCTTTTTATGTTAATTCAATCGAAACTAATAATGTTGGGAAAGCAGTGTTTATGAATGTAGATGTAAAAATTGCAAGATAAAATCTTCATTATTTTGTATTTAGAGGCTGTCTTCATCAAAAGGCAGCCTTTTTACATTATAACCCTTTGTAAAATATATGCGACATAAACCGTTATTCTGACGTTTATAAAATGATATGGTAATATTGTACAATTCATTGAAAAAATACTACAGTAAACTATTTGTTATTGATTGCATTTTTGAACCCTAATCAATAAATCCAAACACTATAAAATTAAGCAGCAATACACCGTCAGCATGTACAGGTCTGATAAGTACTATCTATGAGGATACACCATCCTTAGATGAACTGATCATCAATTCCGCACTCCCTTATTAAAATACAAAAAGAATAAACCAAATTTTAAATCATTTGACGAGAAGAAGTATGAAACAAAAAAGGCTTTTTAAAAGCAAATGGTTAAAGGAATCTTATGCTCCTTTAGTCATGGCGTTATTTTTACCGGTATCTGGTTTTGCAGTCATTCCAACTATTAAAAGAGCGCAAAGCACTGGTATCGTTTCTCCTTTCGTAAACGTAACAGGAACAATTAAAGACGCCAAAGGCCAGCCGTTGCCGGGTGCAAGTGTTAAAATCAAAGGCACAACTACAGGAACTTCAACAGATGCCAATGGTGTTTTCAGATTAAATTTGCCAACAGGAACAGAAACATTGGTAATTACTATGCTGGGCTACAAAACTCAGGAAATATCAGCAGCTGGAAAAACGACGATTTCAGTTGTACTGGAAGACGAAACATCTGATTTAGATGAGGTTATAGTAGTAGGTTATGGAACGGTAAAAAAACGTGACCTTACCGGTTCAGTAGCGTCTGTAAAAGCAGATGATATCGTGCTTACACCAACAGCCAATGCAATGAATGCTTTGCAAGGAAAAGTATCTGGTATGGATATTACGACTACTTCCGGTAAAGCTGGATCTAGTCCGACCATTAGACTTCGAGGTAATCGGTCTGCTTTTGGAAGCAATGATCCTTTATATATTATTGATGGTATTCAGGGCAGTTATGCTGAACTGAATCCGAATGATATTGAGTCTATAGATGTGTTGAAAGACGCTTCATCTACTGCTATTTATGGTTCTGCCGGGGCAAATGGGGTGGTCATGATCACGACCAAACAAGGAAAAGTTGGAAGTAGCAGCATCACTTTCGATTCTTTTTTTGGCTACAATGGTTTTCCTAAATATCCACACGGATTGATCGGAGATGATTACATCAAGTTAAAACGTGAGGCTTATCGCGGAGCTAATGATGTGTATCCAGAGTTCATGAGTAACATCTTTACTGTGCCTGGCCAGCTCGCTGCTTACGAAGCTGGGAAATGGGTAGACTGGGTAGATCTAGCGTTAAGAGATGGAATACAGCAGAATTATAGTGTTTCCGTTACCGGAGGGACAGAAAAAACAAAGGCTTACCTATCCTTAAACTATAATGATGAACAAGGTCTGATCAAAAATGATCAGAATAAAAAGTACGCGGTGCGTGCAAATATTGATCACACTTTGTCTAAGATTTTTAAGGTAGGAACCAATTTGCAGTTAACCTATACCGACAATGATGCTGCTGGCCAGAATATTTTTGGGAACAGTTTAACCTTTGCTCCACTAGGAGATGCCTTCGATGCTAATGGGAAAATTAACCCTAAACCTGTAGAAGGTGTGACCAATCCCTTGTCTGATCAGATTGAAAACCAATATGAAAATAATACCTTAAATACTTATTTCGCAGGTAATGCTTATCTGGAATTCAAACCCATCAAAGGTCTGTCTTTCCGTTCAGTGATTGGAACTACATTAGCATCGTCTAGAAACGGAAAGTACTTTGGGACGCAATCCATTGCGAATCCTGTGGCAGGCTATAAAATTCCTGCTGCGGTAATCGAAAACCGGAGAACTGTAAACTATCGTTGGGAAAATATCCTAAGCTATGAATTTGCCCTCAAGGATGACCACCATTTTAGTTTTACCGGGGTAACATCCTTAGCTAAAAACCGGACAGAAAGTAATTTAGCAGGCAATTCTGGATTTGATATGGATTCCTATTCCTTTTACAACCTTAGTGGCGGAACATCAGCCGTAGTTAATTCTGTATACACACAGGATCAATCTAATTCATTCGTAGGAAGGATGAACTATAACTATAAGGGTAAATATCTGTTTACGCTTTCTAATCGTTGGGACGGTGTGTCTCGCTTATCCGAAGGACATAAGTGGGACTCTTTTCCAGCGGGAGCGGTGGCTTGGAGAATTAGCGATGAAGATTTTTTTAAGGAAATCAAAAGTGTATCCAGTCTTAAACTTCGTATAGGTTATGGCATAACAGGAAATTCAGGTGGTGTGGAGGCTTACGGTACACAGGCAGGAGGCTTTAATACACCACGGGCAGTTGGTTTTGGCGATGTTGCAGCCCCGGCATTTATCCTCAACCAGCTCCTTGCAAACAGAGAACTGGGCTGGGAAAAATCTTACAATACCAACGTAGGTTTGGATGCCGAGTTTTTTAAAGGAGTGGTAAACCTAACCGTGGATTGGTACAATACCGATACCAGGGATATGTTGTTTAAGCGCACCCTTCCCGGATCTCTTGGAGGTTCATGGGGATCACCATTTTTGATCTGGCAAAATGTGGGTGAAATGAACAATAAAGGTTTGGAGATACTCATCAACACACGAAACATGGAGCGGGATGATTTCTCATGGGGAAGTACCTTGACCTTTGCAACCAACAAAGAAAAAATTACTTCGTTACCTGGAGGCAAAGACCTGATCACAGATAAAAAATTTTATGGACAACCGCTTTCAGCTTTATTTGATTACAAGTATTTAGGCATCTGGCAGGAAAGTGAAATTGCAGAAGCGGCAAAGTATAATTCTGAGCCTGGCGACATTAAGCTAGCCACCGATGGTACATTTAATGCCGATGGTAAGCATACCTACAGCCTCACCGACAGGGTTATATTAGGCTCTGAAGTTCCTGACTGGACCGCCGGTTTGCAGAATAATTTTAGATATAAGAATTTCGATGCCAGTGTAATGCTGACTGCAAGATGGGGGCAAATGATTGCGAGTAATTTGATTACCCGCTACAACCCAATCAGTGGAACTTCAGCAAATAGTCCTGATGATATTGATTACTGGACACCTGAGAATCCTGGAGCTTATCTGCCAAGACCTGGAATTCACTCTAATACATCCGGTTATGTTGGTTTTGATGCCTTAAAATATGTAAACGGTTCTTTCTTTAAAATCAGAAATCTCACTTTAGGTTACACCTTACCCGAAAGTGTAATCAAAAAAGTTGCTATTAAAAAACTTCGTTTTTATGCTACAGCCAACAATCCATTCATCTTTACCAAAAGTGATTTGTTAAAATATCAGGATCCGGAATCTAATGGTTCTGATAACTTTCCACTAACCAAACAGTTTGTACTCGGACTAAACGTTACATTTTAATTTTTTACAGACATGAAGATAAAATATATATATATGGCCATGCTGGGACTGGGATTATTTGCCAGTTCTTGTTCACTTGAAGAGGTTAATCCTTCTGGGGTAACAGTTGATAAAGTTGCAGCGAACAAGGCGGGGTTTAATAAGCTGGTAACAAGTTGTTATTTTGACTTGTCAAGGTATTTCTATGGACGTAACTTACTACTGGTGACGGAAGGTGGAACGGATATCTGGACCTCTGATCTAAATACCAATAACAATCAAAATTACATGAAATATGCTTCTGGTGGTACCATGTCGATAGATATGGCGAAAGACTACTGGAACGGTGCTTACGATGCCATTAACTATTGTAACATCGTTATACTGAGGGCAGACCAGGTACAGGATTTTAGTAGCGAGCAGGAAAAGAATGCACTTGTTGCTGAAGCTCATTTTTTAAGGGCATTATACTATTTCCACCTGGTGGAACAATTTGGAGCGGTTCCATTGAGTATTTCAGAAACCGATGCACCTGTTTTAGCGTCATCCCGCACACCTGCGCTGGAAGTTTATGAAAAAGTGATTCTACCTGATTTGCGTTTTGCTGCTGATAATTTACCTACTACAGTAACAGTTGCTCAGGCGGGACGCCCGTCAAAAAAATCTGCTATTGGTCTTTTAGCGAAAGCTTGCCTTCAAACCAAAGAATATGGAACCGATAAATACCTGGAAGAGGCAATTAATGCAGCTAAAAAGCTAATAGATGCACCAGCAAATTATAACACACGTTTGTACAATAACTTTGTCGACAATTTTAATGCAGCAAATAATAGAAACAATCTGGAAGCACTTTATCAGCTTCCATATTCACAAAATTATGGCTCTACAAACTTGTACGATCATAACAATGACTTTAAGCGTTTCTATTGTACGCCAACTGCGTTTGGTGCGATTGTATCAGGAGGATTTGAAACTGTGGTAGGTCGCTGGTCGGGTGGTAGTTTTATGCCAACAAAATACCTGATGGATGTATTTAAGAACCCTGACGGAACGCTGGATCCAAGATACGCGCTGTCGTTTCAAACCAGCTGGACTGCCAATACTAATTACAGCTGGAATGCGGATGCCATTAGACAGTTTGATAGGTCTGCCGCTATACCTGCGGGCACTGCAGTAACCAGTGGAGAACCAGCTATTAAATTTATACGTCCGGAGGACGCCGGTTATACTGCTGAACAGGCAGCAAGATTAGCTCAGAAATACATTGTTGTTGATTATAAAGATTTATATGGGGATGACCAAAAGGTCAAAATGAAGTATACAAGGGTAAACCAGGCACCTGGTGAAGTAGAAAACCCGTTTATCCGTTTTTATCCTTCCTTAACCAAGTTTAATTCCGGATCATTAATCAGTCCAAAAGCAAATCAGTTTACCAGTGATGCTTATTCAACCATAATGCGTTTAGGAGAGGTATATCTGATTGCCGCGGAAGCAGAATTTTACCTTCGTGGTGCAAATGGCACTGCAGCGGGATACGTAAATGCTTTAAGAACAAGAGTAGTAGGGCAGCAAGTTAGTGCTGCTGATATATCTTTACAGTTTTTGCTCGACGAACGTGCGAGGGAGCTTTGCGGTGAATACGGTAGATGGTATGATTTGAAACGTACCGGAAAGCTGAATAAAACTTACCTGACACAAAAGAACCCAGACGTAGGGCAGTATTTTATAGACGGTACACATGGATTAAGGCCGATCCCTCAAGGGCAAATCGATGCGATTAGTAATCCTTCAGGATTCCAGAATCCAGGTTATTAGAAATAAGTTCGATTTTAGATCGTACGGAAAAAGCTGTTATCGAAAGGTAGCAGCTTTTTCGTTTGATATAAGGTTTTGAATATGTTATTATGTGAAATATTATTTAATTAGAAAAATAATATCATTTTGTTGTTATTTTTTGTTGTTGTAGTGAATCGTTTTGGTTATATTTTGATGAAATAAAGCAACTGGTATGCCAGAAGAGTCAGAATACTCGCCTATTGAAAAAGGTGGAAAAGCTAGTTTAACGCCTCGAAAGAAAAATGATGAGTTGCTAAAAGGGATTTTCAAAGAGAATTTTCCTGATTTTTTGCGTTTTATTTATCCAGATGCCAATGAACTACTAGATTTTGAAAAGGGGATTGAGTTTATGGATAAAGAACTACATTCTATTATTCCCAATAGAGAGCGTAGGAGAGATAAGCGTGAAGCGGATTTGCTGGCTAAGCTTTATTTGAAAGATGGTACAGAAAAATGGGTATTGCTTAATCTCGAAATAGAAGGTGGGAATGAACCAGATTTTGCCTATCGACTTTATCAGTATAATTATCGAATAAGGGATCGTTACAACTCATCAGTAGCTGCTATTGCCTTGTTTACGGGAAGTGAAAACCAAAAGAGACCAGTAGAATATAGAGACGAACTACTGGGAACTATACTTTCTTTTAAGTATCTGGCCATCCATATTTTTGAACACAGTGAGGAAGTGCTTCTAGCAAATAAAAATCCTTTTGCACTGGTTGTATTGGCATGTCAAAAGGCATTATTGGAAGGGAAAATTTCTGATGTTGAATTGGGTAAAGCAAGGCTTAATATAGCAAGGGCTTTGTTAAATCAGGGCTATAGCCATGATAGGATTATCAGTTTTTTGGGGTTCTTGAAAAACTTCATATTTATTGACAATGAGCAAATTAATAAAGTGTTTGATAAACAGATAGAAAAGTTAACAGGAGGTAATGTAAATATGAGTGTAATAGAAGTACTAAAAATGCAAGAAAGACGTGAAGGTAAATTAGAAGGGCGTCATGAAGAGGCTTTAGAAATAGCCAAAGAAATGAAAAGGGATGGTTTTCCTCTTGATAAAATCGTAAAGTTTACACGGCTTTCTCTTGAGGAAGTTGATAAGTTGTAATTGATGGTTGATGTAGTCTTAACACTGGATTAGTATTCAACTTTTAAAAAAGGTTTAGAAAAAGAAAATATCGAAGGGTGATCATAATGATCACCCTTTTTTTGTTAAAATGATCCATTTTAATGCTCCTCTTGTAACATCATCGCGACATAAAACGTTATTTTGACGTATAAAAGCTGATGCGATAAGATTGTACAATAGATAGAAAAAATGCTATAGTAAAAGCCATTTTTTAGATCGCATTTTTGGATTAATATACAATCTAACCAAATTTATAAATCGGATATGTCAGACTGATTTCGCATTTATAGTTGAATATATTTTTTATATATAAATTAATTGCGTACTTTTTGATGTTCAATTAAACGAGACATTGATGAAAAAGAGATTTTTGCATTTCGTATTTTCTGCGGCACTTGTTGTTGCGGCGCCCTCAGCTTTCGCACAATATCCTAACATACCTGCTGATGTCAAAAAAGAATCAGAAGACATGATGAAGGAAGCTTATCGCCAATCAGATATCGCCTGGCAAAAAGCACTACCTATTATAGATAAAGAAGCGAAAGAAGGGAAACCTTATATTCCATGGGCAGGTCGCCCCGTAGATCTTCCACAATCAGACCTTCTGGCTTTTCCTGGCGCTGAAGGTGGTGGAGCACATAGCTTTGGTGGTCGTGGTGGTCGAGTAATTGTCGTTACCAATCTAAACGATAGCGGTCCAGGTTCTTTGCGTGATGCTTGCGAGCAAGGTGGCGCAAGGATTGTCGTATTTAACGTTTCAGGAATTATCCGGATTAAAACACCTTTAATCATAAGAGCACCTTATATTACCATTTCAGGCCAGACTGCACCAGGTGACGGTGTTTGTGTTGCTGGTGAATCAGTATGGCTAAATACACATGATGTGATTGTTCGTTTTATGCGTTTCAGAAGGGGAGAAACTTTTGTCGGCCGAAGAGATGATGCTATTGGAGGAAATCCAGTAGGCAACATCATGATCGATCACGTATCAGCAAGTTGGGGACTAGATGAAAACATGTCTATGTACCGACACATGTATAACGATAGTACAGGTAAAACAGAAGTTAAGTTGGCAACAGTAAACATTACGATCCAAAACTCTATCTTCTCTGAAGCTTTAGATACCTGGAACCATGCATTTGGTAGTACATTAGGAGGTGAGAACTGTAACTTTATGCGTAACCTCTGGGCAGATAACGGTGCCCGTAACCCATCAATCGGATGGAATGGGATCTTCAATTTTGCCAATAACGTGATCTTTAACTGGAACAATCGTTCAACAGATGGCGGAGATTATACCGCGATGTACAATATTATCAATAACTACTACAAACCTGGTCCGGTAACCTCATTAAAAGATCCGATCAGTTATAGAATATTAAAACCAGAATCAGGCAGAAGCAAATTACCTTATGTTGTATTTGGAAGAGCTTATGTAGAAGGAAACATCATTGAAGGCAATGAAAAAGTAACTAAAGACAACTGGGACGGTGGTGTGCAGGTTGAAGATAAAAAAGGTAACCTGATGACTTACGAGCAGGCAAAGCCATATTTTGCTGCAATGCGTGTTAAGAAGCCTTTTCCAATGGCCGAAATGACCATTTTGCCAACTATGGATGCACATAAATATGTATTGGCCAATGTTGGGGCTACTTTACCTAAGCGTGATCCTGTAGATACACGTGTAATTGAGCAAGTAAAAACAGGTAAAATTACTTACGCTGCAAATGTTAAATTATCAGATAAACCAGATTTTGAGCACCGCAGGTTACCAAAAGCTTCTTATAAAATGGGCATCATTACCGACATCAGTCAGGTAGGAGGATATCCTGAGTATAAAGGGACGCCTTACAAAGATGCTGACAACGATGGGATGCCAGATAGCTATGAAGTTAAAAATGGATTGAATCCTAATGATGCTTCAGATGCAGCAAAAATCGCAAAAAGTGGTTACTCAAATATCGAAGTTTATTTAAATAGTGTTGTTCCTGTAAAAATTGTTAAACCGTAATACCATGAAAGCACTTTCGTTGATACTGGCTGTTGCCGCCGTTGGAATTGGAAATGTTGCCTCGGCACAGTATCCAAAGATACCCCCTGCGATGCAGGATTCATCAGACGCGGTTCAGGCAAAGTATGATAAATTATCTGATCTGGCATGGGATAAGGCCTTTAAGATTGTTCAGCAGGAAGCTAAAAATGGTAAACCTTACGTTCCAAATGCTTCGAAACCATCTGATCTTTTAAAGTCTAGTCTGCCTGCTTTTCCTGGTGCAGAAGGTGGCGGTGCATTTACTACCGGTGGTCGTGGAGGTAGAGTAATCGTAGTATCGAATCTGGCGGATAGTGGACCCGGATCATTTCGTGCAGCTTGTGAAGAAGGCGGGTCACGTATTGTCGTATTTAATGTAGCAGGAATTATAAAATTAAAAAGTCCAGTTAGCATCCGTGCACCATACATCACCATTGCGGGACAATCTGCTCCAGGTGACGGGGTATGTATCGCTGGAGAGTCTGTCTGGATAGATACTCATGATGTGGTGATCCGTTATATGCGTTTCCGTCGTGGAGCTACAGAGGTAACCCGCAGGGATGATGCTTTAGGAGGTAATCCGATTGGTAATATTATAATCGATCATGTATCGGCTAGCTGGGGATTAGATGAGAACATGTCAATATACCGACATGTTTACAAAACCGAGGGTGCTGCACCAGAAAAGCTACCTACGGTAAATGTGACTATACAAAACTCTATTTTCTCCGAAGCACTAGATACTTATAACCATTCATTTGGCAGTACAATTGGTGGCTTAAATAGTACGTTCATGAGGAATTTGTGGGCATCTAATATTAGTAGAAACCCTTCTGTGGGAATGTACGGGGACTTTGGCTTTGTAAATAACGTAATTTTTAATTGGTGGAACAGAAGTGCGGATGGAGGTGATAACAATTCGTTTTTTAGCTTTATCAATAACTATTATAAACCAGGTCCAATTACCCCTCCAGGTCAGCCTATTTCTTATAGGATCTTAAAACCGGAATCGGGACGTGATAAACGATATGCGCACCTATTTGGAAAGGCTTATGTTGTAGGGAATGTGATTGAAGGAAATGATAAAGTAACTAAGGACAATTGGGCCGGAGGTATACAGCCAGCTGATGCAACGAATAATCAAAAACTGTTGGATTCTATCCGTACAGACAAACCTTTGCCAATGGCAAAGGTAACCACTCTTACGGCTAAGGATGCTTATACCTATGTTTTGAATAATGCCGGTGCATCACTACCAAAACGCGATCCTGTAGACACTCGTATTGTGGATCAGGTTAAAACTGGAGTAATCAAATATAGTGATCAGGCAAAGCAACCTGCTGGAGGTCAGTTTATCAAAAGGAGACTACCTGCTGATTCTTATAAAAAGGGTATCATATCTGATATCAGTCAGGTAGGTGGATATCCAGAATATAAAGGTACTCCTTATAAAGATTCTGATAATGATGGTATGCCAGATGCGTGGGAAGTTAAAAACGGCTTAAACCCTAAAGATGCATCGGATGCAACAAAGATTACAAAAAATGGTTATTCAAATATTGAAAATTACATCAATAGTGTGGTACCTTTAAAAGAGGTGAAACCATAAATCACTCATAATTCATCAGTCTTAACCAAATATGATACTGACAAATCAACATTTTTTTAACAAGCAAGCTCGGGCAAAAATAAGACCTGTTCTGCTTTATGCATTTTTGATTTGTTTAAATGTCAGCCCGGTACTTGCACAAAAAGTAAAAGTAGTAGAACCACCTAAACCTATATTTAAAGGTAAGGATGGCAAATTGAATTATACGCCTGATGAAAAAGGCAATCGTATTCCTGATTTCTCTTATTGTGGTTACATGGCCAGCGAACAGGCTATTCCTGATGCCTTGGTTAAAGTTGTTGTGCCTGCTAAAGGTGGAGATGCTACCTTAAGAATCCAATCGGCTTTAAATTATGTGGCCAAATTGCCTGTAGGTAAGGATGGTTTAAGAGGAGCCGTATTGTTGGAGAAAGGGAAATATGAAATTGCGGGAACTTTAAAAATCAATGCTTCGGGTGTAGTGCTTCGGGGTAGTGGTATGGACGAAAGTGGGACTATACTATATGCAACTGGTTTAGATCGGTCAGGCGTTTTACGTATAGCCGGTCAGGGTAACCTTGTTAAAGAAAAACCAGTAACCATTACCGATAAATATGTTCCGGTAAATGCCATGAAAATTACAGTGGCCAATGCAGGTGCATTTAAATCAGGGGATAAAGTGATCGTGCAACGGGCATCTACAAAGGACTGGATAGATGTTATTGGCACAGATCATTTTGGTGGTGGGATTACTTCTTTAGGCTGGAAACCCGGTCAGCGTGATATTTACTGGGATAGGAAAGTCCTTGCCGTAAATGGTAATGAGCTTACACTAGATGCACCTTTAACTACAGCGCTAGATGTAATGTATGGCGAGGCTACTGTGTCAAAATATACATGGATAGGTAGGATTTCCCATTCGGGAGCAGAAAATATGAGGTTGGAATCTGCCTTTGATCCTAAAAATACCAAAGATGAGTACCATCGTTGGACAGGTATCTCCTTAGAGAATATTGAAGACGCCTGGGTTCGCCAGATTACATTTGAGCATTTTGCAGGTTCGGTAGTTACCGTACAGGAAACGGCTAAAAGAATAACGGTTGAAGATTGTAAATCTTTAGCGCCGGTTTCGGAGATAGGTGGCGAACGTAGGTATACCTTTTTAACTACAGGTGGACAAACATTGTTTCAAAGATTGTATTCGGAATATGGTTACCATGATTTCGCGGTAGGCTATTGTGCGCCAGGTCCCAATGCTTTTGTTCAATGTCAGGCCTATTTGCCATTTAGCTTTAGTGGGGCGATTGATAGCTGGGCATCCGGTGTATTGTTTGATGTGATAAACATTGACGGACAGGCACTGAGTTTTATGAACCGTGGACAGGACGGGCAGGGGGCAGGTTGGGCTGCGGCAAACAGTGTTTTTTGGCAATGCACAGCGGCAAGGGTAGATTGCTATCAACCACCAACAGCACAAAACTGGGCTTTTGGTACCTGGGCACAGTTTGCAGGTGATGGATATTGGGATATGTCGAACGAGCAGATTCAGCCGCGTAGTTTATATTATGCTCAATTGAAAGATAGGTTAGGCGGCCAGGTAGATTCACGCACATTCGTTATGCCTGTGGAGACTGAGGCTTCTAGTAGTCCACCTGTAGATGTCGCAATGAAATTAACGAAGTTGTCTGTGAAGCCTGCAATGACACTTATGGAATATATAGATCAGGCGGCACAAAGACAAAAGATCAATACAGCTGCCAGTTCTGCTAAAAGTATAGACAAAATTGGTGTAGAAAAACCTGTGCAAGCTCCATTGGCGGTAGCAATGTTGGTAAACAATGGATGGTTGGTACGCGGTAATGCCGTAGTCACCGGAGACAGGCAGGATGTGCAATGGTGGAATGGAAGTGCTAGACCATATGGCTTGAAAAGCACAAAGTCACACATTACCCGCTTTGTTCCAGGACGCACGGGAAAAGGTCTAACTGACGACCTTGATCAAACCACTGATTCTATGCAAAATGGAACAGTAAAGATTTTAGACCATAATTACGGACTGTGGTATGATCGTCGTCGTGATGATCATGAACGCATCAGAAGGATGGACGGAGAGGTGTGGACCCCATTTTATGAGTTGCCGTTTGCCAGAAGCGGGCAAGATAAAGCCTGGGATGGTTTAAGTAAATATGATCTGACTAAATATAATTTATGGTATTGGGATAGGCTTAAGCAGTTTGCTGATCTTGCTGATCAAAAAGGCTTGGTACTGATTCATCAGAACTATTTTCAGCACAACATCATAGAAGCAGGGGCACATTATGCGGATTACCCATGGCGTACGGCCAATAACATCAATAGCACAGGTTTTCCGGAGCCAGTTCCTTATGCGGGCGATAAGCGCATATTTATGGCCGAACAGTATTACGATATTACCAATCCAACTCGCAGAGAATTACACCGTGCCTACATCCGAAAATGCCTGGATAATTTTGCTGCCAACACTGGCGTGATACAGTTGATTGGAGCGGAATTTACGGGGCCTTTGCATTTTGTGCAGTTCTGGATTGATACCATAAAAGAATGGGAAAAAGAAACAGGTAAACATCCGATAATTGGTTTAAGTACCACTAAAGATGTGCAGGATGCGATCCTTGCTGATAAAGACAGAGCTGCTGTGGTTGATTTGATTGACATCCGTTATTGGCATTATCAGGCTGATGGAACAGCCTATGCACCACAAGGCGGACAAAATCTGGCTCCACGTCAACATGCACGTTTACTAAAACCTAAAAAGACTTCTTTCGAACAGGTATACCGTGCTGTATCCGAATACCGTTTACAATACCCTGAAAAGGCTGTTATGTATTCTGGAGATAGCTATGATTCTTTTGGTTGGGCTATTTTTATGGCTGGCGGCTCACTATCAGATATTCCTGGCTTTAACAATGCTTTGCTTTCGGCAACTGCCGGAATGAAACCTGTCGCAATGACAGGAAAGTCTATCGGACAGTATGCTTTAGCAAATTCAGGTAAAGCATACGTTTACTATAACAGTTCAGCTACATCATTAAAGGTCGACCTAAGCAATGCTTCAGGTAATTTCACCGCTAAATACATCAATCCCCGCAATGGCGCTTTGGTTAATGAGGAAAAGTTCAAAGGCGGATCAATCATCGAATTAAAAAAACACTCATCAGGAGAAGAAGTAGTTTTTATCAATAAAATCTAAAATATTATTACAATGTATAAAAGGGTATTCTTATTTGCCATAATCTCGTTAGCGCTGTTTGGTTGTGTTTCTAACAAGAAACCTGCAGGTTCTAAAGGTCTACAGGTTTCAGAGAATGGCCGGTATTTAACAGAAGATGGCAAGCCATTTTTTTGGCTAGGTGATACGGGATGGCTCTTATTTAATAAAGTGACTCGCGAGCAAGCGGATCAATATTTGGAAGACCGTAAACAAAAAGGATTTAATGTGGTGCAGGTTATGGTATTGCATAGTGTTCCATCCGTAAATATTTATGGCGATTCTTCGTTGGTAAATGGTAATGTTTCTAAACCAAAGGTTACGGAAGGCAGTTCTTTTGCCGATTCTACCCAATATGATTTCTGGGACCATATTGATTATGTGGTTGATAAAGCGAAAGAAAAAGGCATTTATATGGCGATGGTTCCGGTTTGGGGTACCAATGTAAAAAACAAGAAAGTAACACCTGAGCAGGCAAAAATATATGCCGAATTTTTAGCCAAAAGGTATAAAGATAAAAGTAACATCATCTGGTTAAATGGTGGCGACATTAAGGGAACTGATGGTGGCAAAGTTTGGGAAGTGATTGGCAATACTTTGAGGGCTAATGATCCAAATCACCTGATTACGTTTCACCCAAGAGGCAGAACTGGTTCTTCGGAGTGGTTTCACGATGCCAAATGGTTAGATTTTAATATGGTGCAATCCGGCCATCGTCGCTATGATCAGGATACTTCGGCAAAAGAAAAATGGCATTATGGCGAAGACAACTGGAAGTACATTGAGAAAGATTACAACCTAAAACCAGTTAAGCCAACAATTGATGCTGAGCCTTCTTATGAAGGTATACCGCAAGGACTACATGATGTTTCGCAACCAAGATGGAACGATGCAGATGTAAGGAGATACGGTTACTGGTCGGTTTTTGCCGGTGCATTTGGCTATACTTATGGAGATAACTCTGTAATGCAAATGTATAATCCGGAGAAGAAAGATGCGGCTTATGGAGCAACAAAACCATGGCAAACTGCATTGAATGATCCAGGAGCAGGACAAATGGTACACTTGAAAAATCTGATGTTATCTCGGGATGCCTATTTGGATAGGGTGCCAGATCAATCGCTAATTGTTGGTACAGTAGGCGGTGATGGCGAAAAATACAATAGACTGATGGCCACTAAAGGTAAAGATTACATTTTCGTGTACACTTATACAGGAAGAAACATCCCATTAAAAATGGCTGTGCTTTCAGGTGATCAGGTTAAAGCCTCATGGTTTAGTCCACGTGATGGGAAAACTACCCTTATTGGTAATATTGAAAATAAAGGAACACATCAATTCGACCCGCCGGGAGAAGAAATGGATGGTAATGATTGGGTATTGATAGTAGATAAAATATAATGATGAACGGCATGAAGCGTACTTATCGTTTGTTTTTGCTATTTGGTTTGGTGGTGGCATTTAGCTCTTGTTCCAAAAAGGGCTATTTGTTTACCTCTTTTCATGAGCCAGCAAATGAAGGACTGCGTATGTTGTATAGCTACGATGGTTATAAGTGGGTGGACCTGAAGAAGATTTTCCTGAAACCAGAAATTGGAAAGCAAAAGATTATGCGGGATCCTTCTATGGTACAAGGACCAGATGGTGTTTTTCATTTGGTATGGACTTGTGGTTGGAAAGGTGATAGAGGTTTTGGTTATGCCAGCTCTAAGGATTTAATCCATTGGTCTGAGCAACAATTTATCCCAGTAATGCAAAATGAGCCGACAACAGTAAATGTCTGGGCACCAGAATTGTTTTACGATGAGGCTAAGAAGGAGTTTATCATCATTTGGGCCTCGACTATTCCACATCGCTTTGCAAAAGGAATAGAAGAAGAGGATAACAACCACAGAATGTACGCGATTACCACTAAAGATTTTAAAACGTTTACTGAGGCTAAATTATTCCTTGATCCGGGATTTAGTGTAATTGATGCGGTGATCGTAAAGAAAGCAGCTCAAGACTATGTGTTGGTATTGAAAGACAATACCCGGCCAAACAGGAATTTAAAGGTGGCCTTCAGTAATGATGCGTTGGGGGCATATACAGGTGTTTCGGAAGCATTTAGTGGTAAGCTTACCGAAGGGCCAACAGTGGTTAAAGTGGGTAAAGATTGGTTGATTTACTATGACGCTTATGGGGAGAAAAGGTATGCCGCAATGAAAACCAATGATTTTAACAGTTTTAAGGATGTTTCTACCGAAACAGTAATTCCTGAAGGGCATAAGCATGGGACCATAGTACCCGTAAGTAGGAAAGTAATTAAGCGTTTGAAATAACAAAAATGAAGATATATAAGAAGATTTCGTTAGTCTCCGCGCTGCTCATAACAGTAGAAGCGACGCAAGCACAAGATACGCTACGGTATACCGGCACAACAATAGTTAACGCCGATTATCATCATGGTCAGCTTGTCCCTGCAGTGGGGGTACACAACATTCAAACATTTCGCGCAAACAGGGAGCATCCTGAGCTTGCGGATGGATTAAACTGGACTTATAATCATGCGCCAATGTTGGCTTATTGGAACAATACCTTTTATCTGGAATATCTAAGTGATCCTGTAGGAGAGCACATCCCACCAAGCAGAACGTTGTTGCAAACCTCTAAAGACGGTTACAAATGGTCTAAGCCTGATATCATTTTTCCGCCCTATAAAATTCCAGATGGATGGAAAAAAGAAGGTGTTCCGGGGGTAGCGAAAGACTTATATGCCACTATGCACCAGCGTGTGGGTTTTTATGTTTCGAAAGCAGATCGCTTGTATGCTTTAGCTTATTATGGCATTGCTATGGATAAAACAGATGATCCTAACGATGGAAAAGGAATAGGCAGGGTAATCAGGGAGATTAAAAAAGATGGAACTTATGGTCCAATTTATTTATTGAGACCGAATTCTACCTGGGATATGAAGCATACGCTTTATCCGATGTATACCAGTAGTAAAGATAAAAGCTTAGTAACTGCCTGTATAGAAATTTTGGCGAGCCCGTTGATGATGCAGCAAATGGTAGAGGAAGCAGATAGAAATGATCCTTTAATACCTTTGAATAGACCTGTAAAAGCTTTTAGTTATTATCACATGGCTAATGGTAAAGTAGTAGGATTATGGAAACACGCCTTAACTTCTGTGAGTAATGATCATGGAAAAACATGGCAGTATACACCTTTAAGAGCTCCTGGGGTAGTAAATAGTAATGCTAAAATATGGGGGCAACGCACGTCTGACGGTCGTTATGCCATTGTGTACAACCCTTCCGAATTTCGCTGGCCATTAGCTGTTTCAACCAGTGATGACGGTTTGAATTATAAAGATCTTTTGCTTGTAAATGGTGAAATATCGCAAATGCGCTATGGTGGCAATTATAAATCTTACGGACCACAGTATATCCGTGGAATTCCGGAGACCGATGGGAAACCAGCAGATGGAAACATGTGGCTTACCTATAGTATGAATAAGGAAGATATCTGGGTAGCAAAAGTACCTGTGCCGGTAACAGCTAAAGTGTCTGGCGCGGTAAACGAGGTGTTTAATTCGCTTCCTGATGGACAAGAGCTTAAGTTATGGAATACCTTTAGTCCACTTTGGGCCTCGGTTAAAATTGAAAAAGCATCCGATGGTACAAAGGCACTTACCTTAAGAGACAAAGACCCTTATGACTATGCGAAAGCAGACAGGGTAATTCCTGCAGCAAGAAAAGTAAATGTAGAGTTTTCGGTAACCCCAGCTCAAAACAATACCGGGTCGTTGCAGATAGAGTTTCAGGACGCGAAAGGAACAGCTGCTGCTAGGTTGATATTTGGTGCGGATGGTGAATTTACAGCCAAAGTGGGCTATCGCAATTCTGGAATTATGAAATATGAAGCTGGAAAAGTATATAACATCCGTGTCGAATTGGATATGAACAAGCGGATGTATAACATTTTTGTAAATGGTGAAAGTAAAGGAACACGGTTAATGTTTGTTCCGGTGAGTTCATTTGAACGCGTAGTGTTTAGAACAGGCGATGTACGTCGTTATCCTGATGTAGATACCCCTACAGATCAGGATTATGATCTGAAAGATGCGGGCACTCCGGTAAAAGAAGCTGTTTATTACATCAAATCATTAAAAACAGCAGCATTTTAATATTAAGAATCATGGGCTTAAAAAGATATTTTCTGTTGATTGCGTTATTAGGGATGAAGGTTGAAGCCGAGGCAAAAATACTATTGCCGCAAATTCTTTCCAGTAACATGGTTTTGCAGCGCGATAAGCCTTTAAATATCTGGGGTTTTGGTGCAGCAGGTGAAGCCGTAACCGTAAGCTTTGCCGGTCAGCTTAAGGAAGCAGTAACCGATGCAAATGGTAAATGGAAGGTGGGTTTAGCGCCTTTGCAAACCTCAGCTCTGCCTGCCACGATGACGATTAAAGGGACAAATACCATTATACTTGACAATATCTTAGTTGGCGAAGTTTGGCTTTGTTCCGGGCAGTCGAACATGGAGTATGGCATGCGCAAGCTTGCGAAAGTGAAGAAGCCTTTAAAAGAGAAATTGGGTTATCCTGTTGATGAACTCGAAAAGGCCAACAACCCGCAAATCCGTATCTTTTTAGTTAACCGAAAGGAGCTAAGCAAACCTGACTCGATTCATAAAAGCTGGAATATTGCTCAGGATTCTGCTTTGAAGAACTTCTCGGCAGCGGGTTACTTCTCCGCAAAAGAATTGTACGATAAACTACATATACCAATAGGCATCATCTCTTCAGCCGTAAGTGGCAGTCCCATTGAACCATGGATACCCAAAGAAAGTTTAGAAACTGGTTATTTTGAAGGACAGAAGGTTGGGAATGATCCCGGTAAGTTTTATACGCCAATGATTGAACCTTTAACACCATTCGCCCTGCGAGGGTTTTTGTGGTATCAAGGCGAAACCAATTGCTTTTTAAAGGAGAACATCAGTTATAGCTATAAAATGAAAGCTTTAATCGATAGCTGGAGAAAAGCATGGGGGGGCGAGTTGCCATTCTACTATGTACAGATTGCTCCTTTTAATTATTCAACAACCAAGGGTAAGGTGGTGTTAGATGTAGAAACCGAACCTGAGTTTTGGGAGGCTCAGGCACAATTGTTAAGAATGCCCAGTACAGGAATGGTGGTCACGACCGACTTAAACGATTATCCAGAAGATCTTCATCCTACCTATAAATGGGAGATAGGCCGCAGGTTGGCCTTATGGGCCCTGGCCAATAACTATGGAAAAAAAATAACCTATTCAGGTCCTATTTATCAATCTATAACCCTTAAAGGAGAAACTGCTGAATTGGAATTTGATCATATTGGCAAAGGACTCCAAAGTGCAGATGGGAAAGCTTTGGATTGCTTTACCATTGCGGGTGCTGATGGGAAGTTTGTACCAGCTGATGCCCGGATTAAGGGAAATAAAATCATTGTATCGGCAAAAGGGTTGAAGAAACCATTTGCCGTACGCTTTGGATGGAATGAGGCCATGCGCCCTAACTTATACAATAAGGATGGTTTACCAGCCTTGCCATTCAGAACAGATAATCCGTTAACAAAACAATTTAAACCTATATAATTCAGATCCTTTATTCATGAAGCTTACATCGATCCTTTCTGTTATTTTGCTGATGCTATTCAGCTCTGTCCGCGCCCAGCAGACGGAGCAACTCTATTTGTCTGGAACTGGAAATGACGATACTATAAAATGGGATTTCTTCTGCACAGCCGGAATGAACTCGGGAAAATGGACAACTATATCCGTACCCTCAAATTGGGAATTGCAAGGTTTCGGTAAATACGATTATGGTTTTGCGAAAGACAGTGTAAGGGGAAAAGAACAAGGTTTATATAAGTATAATTTTAAAGTTCCTGCTGGTTGGAAAGGCAAAAAGATCAACATCGTATTTGAAGGTTCGATGACCGATACCGAAGTAAAGATCAATGGTAAGTTGGCTGGTCCAATTCACCAAGGGGCATTTTACGTGTTTCGTTATGATGTGACTGCCTTGCTAAAATATGGCATTGGTAATCTGCTCGAGGTAAAAGTGTCAAAGCATTCGGCCAATAAATCAGTAAATGAGGCAGAACGTAAGGCTGATTTCTGGTTGTTCGGTGGGATATTCAGGCCTGTATATCTGGAAGCCTTGCCTTCACAACACATAGAAAGAGTCGCTATAGATGCAAAAGCAGACGGACAATTTAAAGCTGAGCTTAAGGTAGCTGGTAATGCAGATAGGGTAGCTGTACAGTTGTACACTGCTGAGGGTGAAAAGTATGGTTTGCCCTTTGAAGCAGGGCTGAAAAAGGGATCAGCAATGATCAGTAGATCGTTTAATTCCCCTAAATTATGGTCTTCCGAGTTTCCTAATCTATATAATGCAACCTTTACGCTATATCATAAAAATAAAGCCGTTCATACCTTATCTAAGAAAATTGGTTTCAGAACCATCGTGGTAAAACCACGAGATGGTGTTTTTGTAAATGGTGTTAAAATTAAATTTAAAGGAGTAAACAGACATTCTTTCCGTCCCGCATCTGGCAGGACTTTAAGTAAAAAGAACAGCATTGAGGATGTTGAGCTGATGAAGGAAATGAACATGAATGCGGTGCGCATGTCGCATTATCCGCCTGACGGTCATTTTTTGGATGTCTGTGATTCTCTTGGTTTATATGTAATGGATGAACTGGCGGGCTGGCATGGGCATTATGATACGCCAACAGGTACAAAGTTGGTTGCGGAAATGATGAGGAATGATGTAAATCACCCTTCCATTGTGTTCTGGGCAAATGGAAATGAAGGCGGACACAATCGCGAGCTTGATCCATTGTTTGCACAGGAGGACATTCAGAAACGCCCTGTTATTCATCCATGGGAAGACTTTAATGGTTTTGATACCCAGCATTACCGTGAGTATAATTATGGTATAGGTAATTACAGACACGGGCATAGTATTGTGATGCCTACGGAGTTTTTACATGGCATGTTTGATGGCGGTCATGGTGCCGGATTAGAAGATTACTGGAATGATATGCTCCTGAATCCCCTTTCTGCAGGTGGATTTCTGTGGGATTTTGCAGATCAGGGCGTAGTACGTACGGACAAAAGCAATATCATAGATGCCGATGGTAATCGTGGTGCAGATGGTATAGTAGGGCCTTATCATGAAAAAGAGGGCAGCTTTTTTGCCATTAAAGAAATTTGGAGTCCTGTGTTTTTTGAGCATCGTGAAATGACAGATGATTTTGATGGGATGTTTAATATAGAAAATCGCTATCATTTTGCTAACCTGAATAGCTGTCGGTTTGATTGGAAATTGCTGAACCTGAAAAATCAACAGGAAATCAATGGAAATGCTATAGCGCCTGATCTTAAGCCTCTTGAGAAAGGCAAGTTAAGTGTAACGCTTCCGTTAAATTGGAATAGCTATGATGTATTGTATATCAAGGCTACTGATATGCATGGAAAAGAGCTGTATACCTGGAGTTTCCCAATTACGCTCCCTAAAAAGGAAGCTTTAGCCATGGTTAAAAAGGAGGGTGGTGCTCCTGTAGCCATTAAAGAAATAGATTCTTTGGTTACCGCAACTGCTAATGGCATTTCTTTAAGTTTTAGTAAAAAAACGGGTATGCTGCGTCAGGTGAAAAACGGAAAAAGCATTATTCCCTTTACAAACGGACCGGTAGTTCAGGAAGGGGCAACCAATTTCAGAAACATCAGTCATCATATGGAAGGGGAAAACCTGATC
This sequence comes from Pedobacter sp. ok626, assembly GCF_900100435.1. GTDB lineage: Bacteria > Bacteroidota > Bacteroidia > Sphingobacteriales > Sphingobacteriaceae > Pedobacter. Next base: position 369,181 of record NZ_FNEX01000001.1, read on the forward strand.
ATCGAATCCTCATTTGATAGAAAAGAAGCTTATAATACCTTGCAATGGACAGTTTATCCTTCAGGTATGCTAAAGTTAAATGTGAAATATTTCCCCGCAGAATATCTGACGAATTTTATTGGATTGAATTTTTCCTTCCCGGAAGATCAGATTAAAGGGGTAGAATATATGGGAAGAGGTCCATATCGCGTTTGGAAGAACCGTTTAAAAGGAAATCCGTTTGGCGTATGGAAAAAGGATTATAACAACACCGAAACCGGCGAAGCCTGGGTGTATCCTGAATTTAAAGGTTATCATTCCAATATGTACTGGTGTAAATTTATCACCAAAGAGCAACCATTTACTGTGATCACTGAGAACGAGGATATCTTTTTAAGACTGTTTAGTGCAGCCTTTAAGACAGATCAATGGCATAATTATGAACCACTTTTCCCTTCTGGCGATATTTCGTTTATGCAGGGGATTCCTGGAATAGGTACCAAAACACAAAGAGCAGATAGAAGCGGCCCAATGGCGATGAAAAACATTTTTTATGATTATGAGAAAGACCCTGAAAGGGCATTGAACATGACGTTGTATTTTGATTTTTCAACTCATAATTAATTGCTTAAATTGAATAGAAAAGCCTGAACCAAATGAAGCTTAAACGATATATTATTCTTGCAGCTATTTTAATGCTAAGCTTTACTGGGGCACTTGGCCAGGTATCGTTGGGAAATCTGCGCTGTGAACTTTTACAAGATCCATTGGGGATTGATGTGGTTCAGCCGAGGTTAAGCTGGGAAATTACTTCAGCTCAGCGCGATGTTAAGCAGATCGCTTATCATATTCTGGTGGCCTCATCGGTAGATAAGCTTACTGAAAAGGATGCAGACATATGGAACTCTGGAAAGATAAAATCGTCGGAATCGATTTACAACCAATATGCAGGTTTGGCATTAAAGAGCAAAAACAAGTATTACTGGAAGGTTAAAATCTCCACAAATAAAGGTGAAACGACCTGGAGTAAGCCTGCATCATGGTCGATGGGATTACTGAACTATAAAGATTGGGAAGGACGTTGGATAGGGTTTGACCGCTTCTTTCCCTGGGATAATCAAGCTGAAGGCCGTTTATCTGCCCGTTATTTCAGAAAAGAGTTTTCAACGAATAAAACAGTCGCATCCGCTACCGCATATATTATGGGGATGGGTTTATACGAGCTGTATATTGACGGTAAGAAAATCGGTGATCAGGTATTGGCTCCAATACCTACGGATTATACAAAGAATATAAAATACAATACGCTGGATATTACGGCGCAGCTGAAACAAGGTAAGCACGCTATTGGTGTTATCTTGGGAAATGGTCGTTTTTTTGCCATGCGTCAGGCTAAAGCTTACAAGGTGAAGACCTTTGGCTTCCCTAAATTATTGGTGCAGGTGGTTATTAAATATACAGATGGTTCTACTGCATCAATTAAAACAGACGATACCTGGAAGGGTACTGCGGATGGGCCAATTCTTGCCAATAACGAATACGATGGCGAGGTGTATGATGCCCGTAAGGAGTTAAAAGGCTGGAACGAACCCGGATTTGACGAAAGCAAATGGCTTAAAAGTGAGTATGTGCAGGAGCCTGGTGGGACCTATGAAGCACAGCTGAATGAAGGCATGAAGGTGATGAAGAATATTGCAGCTGTATCGGTCACCAAGCGCCCAAATGGTAAATACATCATAGATTTTGGGCAAAACTTTGCCGGCTGGCTGAAATTTAATGTTAAAGGGGCTAAAGGCACTGTTGTTTCTTTGCGCTTTGCTGAGTCACTGGAGCCAAACGGAGAACTGTTCAGAACAAATTTACGCGACGCAAAGGCGACCGATACATATACGCTTAAAGGAGAGGAAACAGAGAGCTGGTCGCCGAGATTTACTTATCAGGGCTTTAGGTATGTAGAATTGAGTGGTTATCCTGGAACTCCGCAAAAAAGTGATTTTATAGGATGTTTGGTTTCTGATGACATGAGGACGGTAGGGGCTTTTGAATCTTCTAACAGCCTCCTCAATCAAATCTTTAAAAACTCATGGTGGGGCATTGCATCCAATTACAAGGGGATGCCGGTTGATTGTCCACAGCGCAATGAGCGCCAGCCTTGGCTCGGCGATAGAACTGTGGGTGCCTATGGTGAAAGCTTTTTATTCGACAATACTGCTTTATATAAAAAATGGCTGGATGATATTCGCTACGCCCAAAAAGAAGATGGTGCGATACCTGATGTTGCTCCTGCATTCTGGAGGTATTACAGCGACAATGTGACCTGGCCTGCAACCTTGCTTTTTGTGGCTGATATGCTGTATAAGCAAACAGGTGATATTACTGTGCTACATAAAAACTATCCTGCCGTGAAGAAATGGATGGGCTATATGAAGGATAGGTATATGAACACTGAAGGGATCATGATAAAAGATAGTTATGGCGACTGGTGTGCCCCTCCTGCGACTGCTGAAGATGGAAAAGGTGTAAATGCGGATCAGAAACATCCCAGTGCATTGATTGCTACCGCTTATTATTATCAGCTGGCAACGATGATGGCCAAATACAGTAAGCTTACAGGCAACGATGGCGATAGCGCTGGTTATGTTGCATTGGCCATAGAATTAAAAAAAGCATTTAATCGTAAATTTTATAATGCGCAGGGATATTATGGCGATAATAAGTTAACAGATAACTTGCTACCTGTTTATTTCGGTATAGTTGAAGATCAATATAAAGAGCAAGTAGTAAAGCAGATATGTTCCATTATTGAAGAAAAGAACAATGGACACTTGAGTACTGGAGTAATAGGAACAAATTTCCTGATGCGAACACTTACTGATAATGGAAGAAGTGATCTTGCTTATCGAATTGCTGCTCAGAAAACCTATCCTTCATGGGGATATATGATTGAAAATGGTGCAACAGCGATCTGGGAGTTATGGAATGGAAATACTGCTGCCCCTAAAATGAACTCGCAGAACCATGTGATGATGTTGGGCGATTTACTGATCTGGTATTACGAAAACCTCGCTGGTATTAAGGCTGGAGCGCCGGGTTTTAAGGAAATTGTAATGAAACCAGAGTTAATTAAAGGATTGGACAAGGTAAATGCGACTTATCAATCAGTATATGGTCCTATAAAAAGTAGTTGGACTAAAACTGATAGTAAGTTTAGTTGGAACATCAGTGTTCCACCAAATACTACAGCTAGGATCAGTATTCCCGCAAAATCGGCTGGAGAGGTAAAAGAAGGAGCAGCGCAGGCAACTGCTACAAAAGGATTGAAATTTATACAGATGGAAGCGGGTAGGGCAGTGTTTGAGCTTGGTTCGGGCAATTATGCCTTTAGTGTTGCACAATAAAATATAAAAATGATGAATAGAAAAATATACATATTGACTTTGCTAATCTGCATAATGGGCGGATTGAACTTAAAAGCACAATCGCAAAAATGGCGTTCTGGAATTATAACCGATGAGTTTTTGTATGAAAAGGCGTCTTTCCCTTCCTGTCATTCAGCAACAATTGCCGAAACCCCGACAGGTTTGGTGGCTGCTTATTTTGGCGGTACGAAAGAGCGCAATCCCGACGTTGAAATTTACATCAGTCGTAAAGTAAACGGGACATGGTTAGCGCCGGTTTCGGTAGCCAATGGCATCCAGAATGAGAAATTAAGGTTGCCTACCTGGAACCCTGTTTTGTATCAGGTTCCCGGCGGTGATTTGCTGTTGTTTTACAAAATTGGTCCTAAGCCATCAGAATGGTGGGGATTGATGAGGACCTCTAAAGATGGTGGTATTACCTGGTCGGATGCTAAAAAACTACCTGATGGATATATCGGGCCAGTTAAAAATAAACCCGTATTACTAAGCAATGGTAATTTATTCTGTCCTTCAAGTAAAGAAGGGGATGGCTGGAAAGTACATTTTGAAGTCACCAAAGATAATGGTCAAAACTGGCGCACAGTTGGCCCGATTGCAGGTGGCGGATTGGATGCTATCCAGCCAAGTATTTTAGACCATGGAAAAGGCCAATTGCAAATTTTAGCAAGAAGTAAAAACAGAGCAATAGTGGAGTCATGGTCAGCCGATAATGGAGAGACCTGGTCAGCTTTAGCGAAAACAACCTTGCCTAATAATAACTCCGGTACCGATGCTGTTACTTTAAAAGATGGCCGTCATGTACTGGTTTATAACCATGTATTGCCTCCGGGGGATCTGGCCAAAGGTCCAAGAACACCGCTAAACGTCGCAATTTCTAAAGATGGCAAGGAATGGTATGCAGCCTTGATCCTGGAAGATTCCCCAATTAGCCAGTACTCTTATCCCGCAGTAATTCAGACTGCCGATGGTATGCTGCATTTCATTTATACCTGGAGAAGAGAGAAGATCAAACATGTGGTAGTTGACCCTTCAAAACTGAAACTTAAAAAGATTGTAAATGGTGTTTGGCCAAAATTAAAAGGATATACCGCACCTGTGGTTACAGCTATTAAAAACGAGGAGTAAGCTGATGAAAAGAATAGCCCTATTTCTAACCCTTGGATTTTCGCTGATTTTAAGCGGCGCTATTGCGCAAATGCAAAATTCCGACCTCTTGTACCGGCAGCCACTTAAAACGGTGCTGACGGAGATAGAAAGTCGTTTTAAAGTGAAGATAAAATACAATGACGATCAGGTGAAGGATCGTTGGGTGAACTATGCACTCTGGCGTTTTAGACCGGAATTGGACGAAACATTGTCTAACGTGTTGGCTCCTTTGGATTTAAAGGTGAATAAGGAGAAAGAGGGCGTTTACAAGCTGAAAGAATACGAGTATTACCGTTGGAATGTACAAGATGGGCAAGATAAGTTGGATCAATTGGCAGCCCAATATCATGATAAAGCTAGCTGGGAAAAACGCAAAGCCTTAATTAAGCCAGGTTTGTATGAGGCCCAGGGTTTATCGCCATTACCGGTTAAACCTGCGTCAAAACCCATTACTACCCCTAAAAGAATAATGGATGGCTATAGCGTTGAGAATATCGCTATCGAAATATTACCTGGACTATATGTGAATGGCTCATTGTATAAGCCTTTAAAAGTTAAAGGAAAGATCCCGGTCATGCTAAGTCCGGATGGACATTGGGCACAGCAACGTTATCGGGCCGATTGCCAGATTCGCTGTGCGATGATGGCGCGAATGGGCGTGATGGCAATAAGCTATGACCTCTTTGCATGGGGTGAATCTTTGCTTCAATTTAAGTCAGAAGACCATAGGCGAAGTCTGGCGCAAACCATACAAACACTTGGTGGCATCAGAATACTGGATTACGTTTTGTCCCTTAAAGAAACCGATCCAAATCGCGTTGGTATTAGTGGTGGATCGGGTGGGGGTAGCCATACGGTGTTAATGGCTGCTATGGATGATCGTATTAAACTAAGCATTCCGGTGGTGTCTTTATCATCTTCATTTTATGGCGGTTGTCCTTGCGAAAGTGGGATGCCTGTTCACCTGTGTGCAGGGGGTACAAACAATGTAGAGATCGCTGCAATGACCGCGCCTAATCCGCAGTTAGTAGTGTCCGATGGGAAAGATTGGACGGTTACTGTACCGGAGCATGACATGCCTTTTCTTAAAAAAATATATGGTTATTATGGTCGACCTGATCTCGTAGAGAATGTTCACCTGCCTGAGGAAGGTCATGATTTTGGACCTTCGAAACGCAAGGCTGTTTATGATTTTGTTATTAAAAGCTTTAAGCTGAATGCAGCCTTGGTAAAGGATAAAACCGGTCAATATGATGAAAGCAAATGCACGGTTGAGAAAGAATCGGCGATGTATGTCTTTGGTGATAAAGGAGAACGTTTGCCGGCAAATGCTATAAAAGGATTTGAACAACTAGAACAGGTATTTAAAGCCAGTACTTCAAAATAAAGCTATGGAAAATCGTCGTCAGTTTATAGGGAAGTTGAGTCTGCTTACGGGTGGCTTAATGCTAAGTAATCAGTTTACATGGGCTTTAGGAGTAAAAAAGCAACGGTATAAAGTTGCGGTTGTGGATCTGATGATCTTAAAGCGGCAAAAGCTAAGTGCTTTTCAGCTGACTAAGGATATCGGTGCTGATGGTGTGGAACTGGATATGGGTGGATTGGGTAATAGGGATACTTTTGACAATAAATTGGCTGATCCGGCAACCCGAAAGGAGTTTATGGATACGGCTAAAGCATTGAACCTGGAGATCTGTTCATTAGCCATGACAGGGTTTTATGCGCAATCGCTGGCTACAAGACCTACTTATCAGCAAATGGTTGGTGATTGTATCGCGACTATGAAAGCGATGAATGTGAAAGTGGCCTTTTTGCCCTTAGGTGTACAGGGTGATTTAGTAAAGAATCCTGAGTTGAGACCTGCTTTAGTGGAACGCCTAAAGGTAGTTGGAAGCATGGCAAAGAAGGCAGGAGTGGTAATTGGTATTGAGACGGCTTTGGATGCAACTGCTGAGTTACAGTTCTTAAAGGATATAGGTTCGAGTGCAGTAAAAAGCTATTTCAATTTTTCTAACGCTATAAAAAACGGTCGGGATTTGAATAAGGAGTTGCGGATTTTGGGCAAAAAGAACATCATTCAAATTCACTGTACCAACGACGATGGCGTATGGTTACAGAACGATCCTAAGATTGATATGAAGGCAGTTCGAAGCACATTAGACGATATGGGATGGAAGGGGTGGCTAGTTGTAGAACGCTCCAGAGATGCTAAGGATGCCCGAAATGTAAAGTGGAATTTTAGTGCAAATACAGCTTATGTGAAGTCTGTTTTTCAATCAGATATATAACCCGAAATGATGAACTATAAACCTTGCGGACTGGTCTTGCTTGTGGTCTTCCTGTTGGGTAGCGCCACTGTTAAAGCTGCCGATATCTACGTCTCCCTGAAAGGATCGGATAGGAACGAAGGTACAAAAGCAGCCCCTGTAGCGAGCTTGTTAAATGCCTTACGTAAGGTCCGTGAATTGAGGCGCTTAAATGATCCATCTGTAAAAAACGGGATCAATATTTTTATTGAAAAAGGGGTTTACTATTTGTCGGAAAGCGTGATTCTGCGGCCCGAAGATTCGGGGACTGCGGAGAGCCCAACAACCATCACTTCATTGAATGAAGATCAAGCTGTGTTAAGTGGCGGTTTGCCTATCTCTGGCTGGAAAAAGGCGGTTAATAACCTGCCTGGACTCCCAAGTATAGCTAAAGGTAAAGTTTGGGTAGCTGATGTATCTAGTCTGGGATGTAGTATGTTAGAATTTAGACAGTTGTGGGTTGATGGAAAAAAGGCTGTCAGGGCCCGAGATTCGAATGGTGCACAAATGGGCCGGATTTTAAGCTGGAATTTTCCCGCAAAAACCTGCAAGATTCCATTTTCAGCTGCTAAAGATGCCGCCGGATTAGCGCACATTAAAGGCATAGAAATGGTGATCCAGCAATGGTGGGCTATTGCCAATTTGAGGGTGAAATCGATTCAATTGAATGGAGCAGAAGCGGAGTTGAGTTTTATGGAACCGGAGAGCCGTGTACAGTCTGAGCATCCATGGCCTGCTCCCTGGATATCTACCAAGACTGGTAACTCCCCATATTATTTAACCAATGCCATTCAGTTTTTGGATGAGCCTGGAGAATGGTATGAAGACTTAAAAAACGGCAAGGTTTATTACTGGCCTAGAGCTGCTGAAAACATGAACGCCGCTAAGGTTGTTGTACCAAATCTAGAGACTCTAGTGCGGATAGAAGGCACGATTGATAACCCGGTAGCGTATGTGTCATTTAAAGGTGTTTCCTTTCAACACGCGGGCTGGTTAAGGCCTTCAGGCTTTGGTCACGTGCCGCATCAAGCCGGGATGTATATGTTGGATGCTTATAAATTGAAAACCCCGGGTACTCCCGACAAAGAAGGATTGGAAAATCAGGCTTGGGTAGGCCGCCCAGCAGCGGCTGTTGAAGTCAGTTATGCCCACCACACTGGTTTTGAAGGTTGTAAGTTTGAGCACCACGCTTCAACCGGACTGGATTATAAACGGGGCACCCATGATAACGAGATTAAAGGCAACCTTTTTAAAGATATAGGGGGTAGTGCCATATTGGTAGGTGTTTTTTCTGATGAAGCTACCGAAGTGCATTTGCCGTATAACCCAACAGATCAGCGGGAAATCTGTACAAATGAAAGTATCACCAATAACCTGATTACTGATGCGACCAATGAAGATTGGGGCTGTGTGGGTATAGGTGCTGGTTATGTAAGGGGGATTAATATCGCTCACAATGAGATTAGTGAGGTGTCTTATTCAGGCATTAGCATGGGCTGGGGCTGGACTAAGTCTAACAATGCCATGCGCGACAATACCATCCATGCTAACAAGATCCATCATTATGGAAAGTACTTGTATGACGTTGCGGGCATTTACACTTTGTCGGCCCAGCCGGGTTCCCTAATCTCGAACAACTATATCGATAGCATTTATAAAGCACCGTATCCGCATGATCCTGAGCATTGGTTTTATCTCTATACAGATGAAGGTTCGTCCTATTTTACAGTGAAAAATAATTGGACTCCATCGGAGAAATATTTGCAGAATGCCAATGGTCCCGACAATGTTTGGATGGGTAATGGTCCTAAGGTAGCTGACAGTGTTAAAGTTAAAGCTGGACTTGAATCTAATTATATTTATTTGTTGAATAACAGATTGATAAATAGTAATAGTCAGCCCTTAAATAGTGTTGAATCTGGAAACGGGAATGAGATTGTAATAGAGGTTGTTCTATCTTCATCTGCAGAATTGACTAAGCCATTGATGGTAGAGATTTGTAGAGAAAAGGGCGTGTCAGCTTCTGCGATCTATCAATGGAATAATCGCTTATTGGTGTATGCAACAACGAATGACGCAGAAGCTTTGATGCGACAATTTCAGCAACGAATTAAGGGGGCTGAGGTTAGATTGTACAAGGATGTATTTTACAAGTTTGACCGGAAAAAGAATTGTGGACAGGAGCCGGTTAAGGAATGGGATAACATCATTTTGAGTACCAATCTGGTAAAAGATGAGGCGATGCAAAAGGAGTATCTGAGCTACCATGCTACACAATTTGAGAAATGGCCGGAAGTCGCCAAAGGCTTTTGCAATGCTGATTTTCAACAGCTGCGGATTTTTAAGAATGGAAGGCAGTTGATGTTGGTGATCAGTATTCCGAAGGGAGCAAGTTTAGATGAGTTAAATCCGAAAACTACACTGAATAACCCAAGGGTTGACCAATGGAATGCTTTAATGAAGAAATATCAGGAAGGTATATCAGGCACTAAACCGGATGAGGTTTGGGTGTTTTTTAGTCAAAATAAATAAAGAAATTATATGTTAAAGTTAGGAATATTAGGGCTGGGAGAAGGCAGAAGCACGATGTCTGCTGCCCTTGCAAGCGATAAATACGAGTTGGTTAAAATCTGTGATGCGAACGAGGAAGTGTGTAAGCAACGCGCTAAAGAGTTCGATTTCCCGCATTATACCACCAGCTATCAGGAGATGCTGAATGACGCTTCTATTGATGTGATTGCTATATATACTCCAGATCATTTGCACGCAGACCACGTAAAACAAGCGCTGTTACACGATAAGCATGTGGTTTGTACAAAACCATTCATCGATGATTTGGGACGAGCTAAAGAGCTCTTAGCCGTTTCAAAGCAAAGTGGCAAGAAAGTATTTGTTGGTCAGAGCTCTCGGTTCTTCGAACCTTATAAGCGACAAAGAACGGATTATACTGCGGGTATCATTGGAGATCTCATCACCGTTGAGTGTCATTACAATGCAGATCACCGTTGGTTTCTTGAAAAGAAATGGGCTTTGGAAGCCTCTTTTAAGTGGCTTTATGGTGGATTGAGCCACCCTGTTGACTTTATCAGGTGGTACTTGCCGGAAATAGAAGAAGTAATGGGATATGGAATGATCAGTGCCAACGGCAAAAAATCGGGTTTAAAAAATGAAGATACCATGCACTTCATTTTTAAATCAACCGATGGTAGGATTGCTCGCGTAAGTGGTTCCTATACTGGTCCAATACAACCTGCATACCGTGAAAGTGAGATGAGTTGCGTATTGAGGGGGACAGAAGGAGCTAGTCAGGCCGATTATCATGAGCTTCGCTATGCGGTAACCACCAATACTGGCGAAGAGCAGCTGATTACCTGGGGAGACGCAAAATTGAAGCATTTTTTCCGTTTCGAAGGACAAAGTCACCATGCCGGAGAATACCAGAATTACCTGGAATACTTTGCTGAAAGCATCGAAAATAACACCGTTGCTTATCCGGATTTAAAAGAAGGGATAGGTACAATTGCCTTGCTGCAGGCGATGGATAGGTCCTTGCAAACTGGTATTCCTGTTAAAATCAATGAGATTTTGAATGAATACGAGTTGCTGAGAGCCGATTTAGGACTGTAGAAGAAAACCAAACCGATCAACCAAACCAAAAAACATTAAATGGGAAACATTGTAGAACGCTTAACCAATCTGGATTACTTCATTGTAGTTGCTTACCTGGTTATTCTAATCATTATCGGTTATAGGGCGAGCTTCTCGAAGAAGAACGAGGATGAAACCCTATTTCTGGCGAATAAATCCTTGGGCTGGTCTAGTATCGGTTTTAACATGTGGGGGACTAATGTTGGTCCATCTATGTTGTTGGCTTTTGCCAGTATAGGCTATAGCACAGGCATTGTGGCGGTTAATTTCGACTGGTACGCCTTTGTATTCCTGTTTTTACTCGCTATCGTTTTTGCGCCTAAATATCTGGCTGCGAAAGTAAGTACCATGCCCGAGTTTATGGGTAAAAGGTACGGAGACTCCACACAGAATATCCTTGCCTGGTATGCACTGATCAAGATATTAATCTCCTGGTTATCGCTAGGTTTGTTCGCCGGTGGCTTTTTAGTTAGGCAGATTCTCGGTATTCCAATGTGGCAATCGGTAACTGTATTGGTCGCTTTTGCAGGTTTGTTTACTTTCTTTGGTGGTTTAAAAGCTATTGCTAAGGTAAACGTCTTTCAGATGATTCTGCTCATTTTTGTATCCCTTGCACTCACCATATTGGGCCTGCACAAAGTTGGTGGTATTGAGGCGCTATACAGCAAAACGCCATCGCATTATTGGAACCTGATCCAGCCAGCTAGTGATCCTAAATATCCATGGTATGCCATTTTATTGGGATATCCAGTAGCAGCTGTGGCTTTCTTTTGTACGGATCAGGCCATGGTCCAATCTGTGTTGGGAGCTAAGAATCTCGAACAAGGTCAGCTGGGGGTTAGCTTTATCGGCTGGTTAAAGATCTTGTCGCTGCCTCTGTTTATCATTACTGGGGTATTGTGTTTTGTATTGTTTCCAGATTTGAAAGATCCTAACGAAGCTTATATGACGATGGTTACTAATCTATTCCCTCCAGGGATGAATGGACTGGTGATCGTGGTGCTGATTGCGGTGTTGGTAGGAACTATTGGTTCTTCTCTAAACTCTTTGAGTACGGTGTTTACCATGGACGTGTATGTGAAGAATATTAATCCACAAGCTACCAATAAGCAAATCATTAGAATGGGTAGGATATCTGTCATTGCCGGATGTGTACTTGCAGTAATTGTTGTGCTGGCCATAGATAACATTAAGGGATTAAACCTCTTTGATGTTTTTCAATCGGTGCTGGGCTTTATTGCTCCGCCATTATCGGTGGTTTTCTTGCTAACCGTTTTCTGGAAAAGGACATCTCGAAAAGCTGTCAACTTTACGCTATCTGTAGGTTCGGTTTTGAGCTTAGGTACAGGGGTGACCTACTTATGGATTCTTCCGCCGGATAAATATCCTTTCTGGCCGCATTATCTGATTCTTTCCTTTTTGATCTTTGCTGGGTTGCTGTTAATCGCCATAGTGATCTCTTTGGCGGATAGAAATCCAACGGTTTACGAGATCAACGAACTGGATGAAAGTGCAATCGAAAAACCAACAAAGCGTGTCTGGGTATCCTGGATTGCGCTGGCAATTGTGATGGTTGCTTTATATATCTTTTTTAACGGACATTAATTTTAATAGACGCATATGAAATTTTTAAAAACAGGTCTACATAAGTTTGGAGCACTTGTGCTTTTACTAACCGTGTTGTGTACTGATGCCAGCCAAGCTCAGAGTACCAAAAAAGCTTCCTGGATCTGGTATCCTGGTGATCTTGATATCTGGGTATCCAACAAAATGCAGAACCGCAGAACAGAAAGAGGAGCTTTTCTTCCCCCATTCTGGAAAATGGACAGTCACTATGTGCTGGTTGAGTTTCATAAGGAATTTAATCTGGCTAGTGCTGAAGAGGTAAAGTTGTATGTAGAAGGGCAATACAATGTGAAGATTGATGGACAGGCCTTTTCTGGTTATCCAAAAAAGATTACCATCCCAGCGGGTAAGCACAAGTTAAGCTTAAAGGTATATGGGCAGGATAAGGTCCCGGCGATATTTGTACAAGGCAAAACGGTGGTTTCTGATGAAACCTGGTTAACTACTTTTGAAGATAAGGAATGGATTGATGAGAGTGGAAAGGCTTCTGATAAGTCGGGGACGACCTTTGTTTCGGTTGGATCCTGGAATTTAACAGACCCATTATTACCGCCTTCGCAATTTAAGTTGGCTACAAAGGCAATGGAAGTTGTAAAAACCGATAAGGTGGATAAAGGTTTTGTGGCTGATTTTGGCAAAGAAAGCTTTGGCTTCCTTAAACTTCATGGTTTAAAGGGAAAAGGAAAACTGCATATTTATTATGGCGAATCCAAAGAAGAGGCCTTATCTGCTGATAAATGTGAAACGCTGGACTTGTTGGAAATTGACCTAAAGGGTAAAACAGACTCGGTAATTGAGCTGTCTAAAGCCTTTCGTTATGTAAACTGCCAGCCTGAAGGCGATGTTACCATAGATAAGGTAAGTATGCTGTACGAGTATGCGCCAGTAACAGAAAAAGGGAGTTTTCGCTGTTCTGATGAGCAAATCAATAAGATTTATGATGTATCCAAATACACGTTTCATTTAAACACACGGGAGTTTTTTATCGACGGAATTAAGCGCGATAGATGGGTATGGTCGGGAGATGCTTACCAAAGCTATCTGATGAACTATTATTCCTTCAATGAGTCGCCGATAGTGAAAAGGACTTTATTGGCGCAAAGAGGAAAAGATCCGGTAACGGCTCACATCAATACCATTATGGATTACTCTTTCTATTGGTTCCTGGGGATTTATGATTACTACCAGTATTCTGGAGATCAGAAATTTGTACAGGATATTTATCCAAGGATGAAAAGCTTGATGGATTATGTGTTAAATCGTAGGAATAAAGATGGTTTGTTGGAATGGATGCCGGGAGATTGGATTTTCATCGACTGGGCGGATAAGCTAAGTAAAGACGGGGAAGTAAGTTTTGAGCAACTGTTATTTTGCCGTAGTTTGGAAACCATGGCGCTTTGCGCCGATATGGCAAAGGATACTGAAGCTGCTGCTAACTACAAAAAACTTGCTGCAGATTTAAAGGCAAAGATATTTAAGTTGTATTGGGATGAAGGCAAACATGCGCTGGTCCATAGCAGGGTTGCTGGTAAACCGACAGATAATGTAACGCGTTACGCCAACATGTTCGGTATTTTTTTCGATTACTTTACACCTGCTCAAAAGCTAGATGTGAAACAACATGTGTTGATGAATGACCAGATCAAAAAGATCACTACACCATATATGCGTTTTTATGAGTTGGAAGCACTTTGCGCCATGGGCGAGCAGTCGTATGTGTTAAAGCAAATGAAAGATTACTGGGGTGGGATGTTGGATTTAGGCGCTACTTCGTTTTGGGAAGAGTACAATCCAGACAAGAAAGGTACAGAACATTTGGCCATGTACGGTCGTCCCTTTGGTAAAAGCCTTTGCCATGCCTGGGGTGCAAGTCCGATTTATCTATTGGGTAAGTATTATTTAGGTGTTAAGCCGCTTTCGGCTGGATATGAAACTTATGTTGTGGAACCTGCTTTGGGCGGGTTGGACTGGATGGAGGGTAAGGTACCGACACCTTCAGGAGAGATTTCGTTGTATTGCAGCAAAAAAGAGATTAAAGTGAAGTCCGACGAGGGATCGGGTGTGTTGAGGTTCAAAAGTATTTCTAAACCGGTTGTCAATGGTGGAGAGGCTGTTGAAGTAGGAAAAAGGACTTATGAACTTAAGCTGAAAAAAGGTGTAGCTTACGTTGTTTCTTATAAGAAGTAATCACAAAAAAGTCACCATCTCACAAAGAGCGTCTGAGGCCTCCTTGGTAGACGGTGACTTTTTTAATTGATCATTTTTCCATTGGTTACTGGACTACAGTAAAAGGACTGGTTCGTCGTTGCCAAGTTCCTTTTGCTTTGTCTTCCACTAAAAATGATATACTACCATAAGTTGCACCTAAAGGGAAATCTTGAGGAATGGTGAGGGTGATTTCTGTATCTGTAATCTGCATAGGAACGTTACGTGTTATTCTGCTGGTAATGGCAACTGAAGCATATCTGCCTGTTTGTGCATAATATTTTAAGGTACCCGGTGTGGCACTGTGTTTAAAAACGATAGATTGCCCGCGTTTAACTGTGAGTACATCGGCAGGAAGCGTAACGGTTCCGAGTGCCAGTAGAGGTCTATCTATGTAGTATGGACCTTTGGTCAGATTGCGTTTTCCAGTGATCACTTTAATGTGATAATGACTGGTATCCTGGCTAAGCACCAGGGGTATGTTTACGTTTACTCCATTGTTAGAAATAGAATTAATGATTAGTAGTGTTTCTTTTTTATTCTTATCCACCAGATATACAGCTGTTTGGGTTGCGTCAGGAATGAGGTAATCACCCAAGAGACTCATTGACCTGTTTAAATTTATCACCAGCTCATTGACCTCAAAATAAGGAAGAGGTTGATTATTAGCGATCTTTAAAGTGTAAGTATTGATGGAGCCATTCTGCGCTTTTACTTCATAGCTGAAACCTTCTTTGAAGGGGATTTTTGAGTCACTTTTCGGAGTAATTATCGCACGGTCGGAAACTGCAATCTGTGGCTGTATGGAATCCGGCTGATCCTGAAACGGAGGCCAGTAAATGATGATGTTTTTCCCTTGTATAGCGGCATTTAGTTCTATGCCAGAAACATCTTTGATACTGAATTTTTCGATTTCATTGTACGGGAAATCAGGATACTTTTTTTTACAGGAATAAGTTAGCATCAGCAGGAGTGCTGCCAGCGCATAGTTAAAGACTAAAAGCTTGTGTTTAAAAATCTCTTTTTGCATTTTATATTATTTCAGATCAGTGCATCATCTCATTGCGGGATATGCAATTATAATAGAGGCAACATAACCCACGCTGTTGCCTCTGTTTATTTTATTGGCCGTTGGTTTTACAGCTTGCGGTAACGGATTACTGTATTTGCTTTATTTTGTAAGTTCACACCAGAACCCCAGCTAATCGCATCGGTAAAGGCTACCAATTGAATAGCATAAGTATTTACTCCGTCGTTAATAAATACGTAAAAGTTTGGAATTGGTGTTGGTCCGTTTGGTGCAACATAGTTATACCATCCGTTTGGTGTGCTACCACCTGTATTCATGCCAACTATACTTGCGGTTGTTGCTGCGGAATAATCAGACAAAGTAAGATCACAAATTGCTTTACCTGGTGCAAGTAAGTATTTTAATGTACCTGGAGTCGATATGAAAGAATTAGAGCTGCTGGTAAACCATGCATTTACATCGGTAAAAGTTGAGAGTGAATCCTGATCGGGCGTGTTCAGGTCAACATAAACCGTATCAAATCCAACACGTGTCCTGGAATAACCTCCTTTGCCTAATACTTTGTAAGAAGAAGTATCACAGGTACTTGATAAGGTAGAGATATTGCTGCTTCTTTTCCCGTTAGCGATTAAGAGGTCTTCAGTTCCTGCTTGTTCTTTTTTACAAGATACTGCGATCAGACCAACTGCGGCTATGAGAGCGACAGTTTTAAACATTGTTTTAATTTTAAGCGTCATAAATTTAATTTTAAATGTTAAAATATAATATAGGAATGTGGATTCGAGGTTAATTGGTTACTGTAATTGAGGCTGTTTTATTTAGGGTAACCCAGTTGTTGAATAAAATTTTCATAGGAATATAAAGGTGTTCGCCTAATGGGAAGTCATTAGGGATAATTAGTGTGATAGAGGTGTTGTTATAGCTTTTTATAGGTAAATCATAAGTAATACCCGCGATAGTAACATTGACCGATTTTAATCCGATAATTAAGGTTTCAGGCGCGGCTGAATAAACAATTTCATCACCTCTTTTCACCTCTTTCGATCCGATGAGCACATCCGGTTGTTTATATATAATATGTATTTGTGGAAGTTCTTTAACGTGCCCCAGAAAGCTAATCCGCCCTTTATAGTAGCCTGTATCAATGTCAGTAGGGATTTCTAGCGCGTTCAAATAATATTCGTAAAGACCACTACCAGTCACCAATATACCTCCGTTTAGAAGGGTTTCTTTACTTGTCTTTTCTGATATGAGGTGTACTTTTGCTAAACCAACGCCACTTGCCATAAAGTTTCCAGTTATACTCAGTGTTGTTCTTGGGTAAAATACACCGGTATTGCTCCATCTTACCGTTAAATCAGGTGTGTTTTGCTGGACAATTTTAAGCTTGTATACCTGTGTACTGCCGTCTTTCGCTTTTACGGTATAAGTTGTACCAGTTTCATTCAGGTCGACAGGCAAAACTTCTTCCTTAAGCCGTGCACCTTCAGACACTTTAATTTCCGGATCGATCACTGCTAAACCATAATAGTAGGGGATATATACCGTAATGGATTTTTCAACCTGATCAATAGATCCGAAGATCACTGTATCTGGTAGATTGACAATTTTGAACTCTGTAATCTTGTTTTGAGAAAGAGGAGCAAGCTCCATAGTCTTTGTACAGGAAAGGGTAAAGAATGCTGCCAATAGGCAAACTACGTACGAGATGTTTAATATTAGTCTGTTAATTTTTGTTTTGTAAGCGTAATTCATATGTTGTTTTATTTTTAATAAATCTAAATAAGATTACAAATATGTGCATATTAAACTATAGGATGCTAACGCTAAAGGGATTATGTTTTTACTATTTCGGGATTTAATTTTGGATCCGGGATCGGTAAACAATCGCATAAAGTTTGGTGCGTGATTGTTAACTGCTAGTTGTCGATTGATTAACTACTAATTAATGGCTATTGGACGGCTTGGCCCGTTCAGTGTCCGTTCAGTGTCCGTTCAACGGGCGTTCAAATGCCGTTAAATAGACCTTAACTTTAAGGAAACTTTCCTAGCCAAATTGGAAGCCGAAAGTTGCGATTTCCAATTTAGTTGTCCATGAACATTGAACATATGTACCGGGATAAATAACTTAGCATTCTGCCAATATACTTGAACCGATATCGACTAAGAATATTGAATTTAGTCGAATGAAGTTTTCTACGATGCTATTGGTTGGTTTTTTAATGGTTGGGTACAGCCATGCAAAAGACATTTATATTTCTCCAAAAGGGAGTGATAAAAATAAAGGAACGATGAATAGCCCCTTCGCAACCTTGTACAGAGCGCAAATGGAAGCAAGAAAATATAAAGCCGAGCAGGTGAATATACTATTGCGAAAAGGAGCTTATGATTTAAGCCGACCTATAGTTTTTACAGTCGAAGATAGTCGTGCTCAAGGCGAGGGACTTAGCATTCAGGGGTACCAACAGGAAACTGTCACTATTAAAGGTTCAGCAAAATTAAAACTTAACTGGCAACAGAAGGATGGTATTTACGCGGCTAAAGTCCCGCAGTCAGGACTAATCTTTGATCAGCTTTATTTAAACGGTGTATTGATGCAGATGGCAAGGTATCCTAATTATCAACAAGGAAAAGTACCTTTTAATGGCACTGCGGCTGATGTATTAAGTGAGGCGCATATTAAGAAATGGAAAGCCCCTGAAGGAGCTTATCTTCATGCGATGCAGACGGCCATGTGGGGTGGTTTTGCCTATCAGATTAAGGGAAAGAAAGGGACGAAGTTGGAAATGGAAGGTGGATGGCAAAACAATCGCCCCACTACTATGCACAAAGATTACCGTTTTATTGAAAATATAGCAGAAGAGCTGGATACACTAAATGAATGGTATTTTGATAAGCAACAACAAGAACTTTACTTAAAGACCAATGTGAATTTGGCCACTGCGCTGATTGAGAGCCCGCAGATGGAAAGTTTATTGGAAGTAAAAGGTTCGGCTGCAAAGCCTGTGAAAAACATCACAATAAAGGGGATTACTTTTACCCATGCGCTGCGCACTTTTATGAAAAACAAAGAACCTTTATTGCGAAGTGATTGGACTATATATCGAAAGGGGGCCATTACCATTGAAGGCGGCGAGCACATCGACATAGAAAAATGTGTATTCACTGAGTTGGGCGGTAATGTTTTGGTGTATAGTAATTACAACAAGCAGCATATGTTTTCTGGTAATCACATCTATAATTCAGGGAGTAGTGCAGTAGTATTTGTTGGTGATCCTAAGGCTGTTCGTTCGGCCTCCTTTCAATATAGTCAATTTGTGTACCTAAAGGATATGGATACGAAATTCGGCCCTATTGGCAATAATTTCCCTTCTGAATGCACCGTATACGATAACCTGATCCATAATATTGGCCAGGTAGAAAAACAAACAGCTGGTGTGCATATCTCTATGTCACAAAATATTAAAGTAAGCCACAATACCATTTATGATGTACCTAGAGCAGGTATTAATATCAATGAGGGTACATGGGGTGGACATAATATTGAGTATAACGACGTTTTTAATACCGTTTTGGAAACCGGAGATCATGGTGCTTTTAACTCCTGGGGAAGAGATCGGTATTGGCACCCTAAGCGCGCGGTTATGGATAGTATTGCGGCTAATCGCCCAGAGTTGATATTTCTTGATGCCATGAAACCTACTTTGATTTTCAATAACAGATTCAGATGTGATCATGGCTGGGATATCGATTTGGATGATGGTTCTTCCAATTACATCATCAAGAACAATGTGTGTTTAAATGGTGGCTTAAAGCTAAGAGAAGGATTTAAGAGAATAGTGGAAAATAACATTATGATCAATAACTCCTTTCATCCGCACGTGTGGTTTAAGAATAGCCAGGATGTGTTTAAACATAATATCGTAAGCGCAGTTTATTATCCTGTTCACGTTGTGGACTGGGGAAAGCAAATAGATAGCAATCTTTTTCCGGATGAGTTTTCACTTAAAAAAGTACAGGAATGGAAAGTAGATTTGAACTCGGTGGTTGGTGATCCACAGTTTATGAATGTAGAAAAGGGAAATTATCGGGTTAAGGAGGGTTCAAAAGCCTTTGCTATCGGATTTAAAAATTTTGAGATGAATTTTGGAGTGGTGTCAACAAATCTGATCAAAAAGGCTAAAAAGGTCGCTATTCCTTTAATTGTACCGAAGGTATGGAAAGAGGATACTGTATATGATTTTTCGGGTGTTAAAGTGAAAAATTTGACTACACTTGCTGAAAGATCCGCAACTGGAATGTCTACTGAAACTGGGGTGTTGGTACTTAATGTAGATAATGGGAGTTTAATGAACAATACAATTAAGCCTAATGATGTGATTCTACAAATGGGCAATTATCCCGTGCTAACAGTTCAAGACTTAATGGAAGAAAGAAAGGGTTCTCAAAGTAAGACTACTGTTGTACTTAAGGTATTCAGGAACCAGAAGGAGCAGGAGGTAACTGTAAAACTGAAATAGCTAAGCTCGTTTTTTATTTTCCGGCACTTTGTTTTCTGCTATGCTTTCAATTTCTTTATTTAGAAAAAAGGATAAGCCTGTTCTGATGACAACAGTTCCGGCCAATATGCCCAAATCATCAAATGATGGGTTAAGGATCGTGTCGATAATATCAGATGCGATCAGAAATTCCAAACCCAGCAATAAGTAATAACCTACTTCTATTTTTATTTGAACGGTTTTTTCCAGTGAAAAGGAATTCTTGAAACGACTTAACTCGTTACTAATAAATTTGAGGAGACCAAGTGCTGCACCATAACAGATGATGGCAATGCTGGCATAGCTGATAATCTCGGATAAGGATTGGAGCACGTAATTCATTTGTAAGATGGGATTTATATAAAAATAACAAATTTTAAGCAAATTTTGACTTTGAATGTTCCATAAAAATTACATTTCAATTGCATCAAAGTTGCAATTGATCTTTGTGTTGTATTTGTAAATACGCAACTTTGTTGCAAAATAATATTGCAATGGAAAAAAATCAAAATTACGATGTAGTCATCATCGGCGGAAGTTATGCCGGACTGTCAGCAGCTTTAGCACTCGGTAGGGCAATAAGAAATGTACTAGTTATTGATAGTGGAAATCCTTGTAACCGTCAGACACCGCATTCTCATAACTTTCTTACCCAGGATGGCAACACTCCGGCAGGCATAGCTGCATTGGGAAAATTTGAAGTAATGCAGTATCCAACAGTAGAATTTTTAACAGATTTGGTGACCGGAGTAAAAGGAGAGAACAATAACTTCCAGGTGATTACGAACTCCGGTAAAGCGATAAAAGCGCGCAAATTGTTATTTAGTACAGGTGTAAAGGATTTGCTGCCAGAGATCCCTGGTTTTGCGGATTGCTGGGGAATATCTGTAATTCATTGTCCTTATTGTCATGGGTATGAGTTTAAAGATCAGGCTACAGGTATTCTAGCCAATGGAGATACTGCCTATGAAATGGCATCAATGATCAATAATTGGACAAAGAAATTAACTGTTTTCACCAATGGAAAAGCAGAATTAACTGAAGTACAGCTGCAACAGTTAAGCACTTTGAAAATAGATGTTATTGAAAAACCATTACAGGATATTGAACACAAGGGGGGGGCGATGGAGCGAGTCTTGTTTACCGATGGCAGTAGCCATATGCTAAATGCACTATATGCTAGGCCGCCATTTGTACAGCATTGTCCCGTTCCAAAAGAAATTGGCTGCGAAATCAATAAAATGGGCTATATACAGGTAGATGATCTTCAGAAAACAACAGTTGCAGGCGTCTTTGCTGCAGGCGATAACACCAGCAAATTTCGCGCAGTTTCGGCTGCAGTAGCAGCTGGCGGTAAAGCTGGAGCTTTTATTAATCACGAATTGATTGCCCATGGGTAATCAATTCGATCTCTTCGATTGAAAGGTCAATTTATTTTGTTTTTCATAGTTTGATGTCAAGATTTGTGCGTATTGATACTGTGATATTTTTTCGGATATTGCTGCGGGAAATATAGCTAACAAACAATGCTTTTGACGGAAACCTTTGATGAACAATATTGGATAGTCGCTTTTCGAAAGGGTAATGATCATGCGCTGTCCCATTTCTTTGAATTGCATTATAGATCACTTTGTTATTTTGCCGGGCGACTATTGCAGGATGATATGGAGGCCGAAGAGGTAGTCTCTGATTGTTTTTACAAGCTATGGGAGCGTCATCAAGATTTTGAAACTGCCCAAAATATCAAAGCATTTTTGTACATCAGCTGCCGGAATGCTTGTTTGAACCATCTTAAAAAGACGAAACGTAAAACGGCTATACAGCAGGAATATATTCAGCAACTAGAAGAGGGAGAAGAAACCATCTTCTATGAGGTGATTGAAACGGAAATCTTGACCATCCTGAGTCAGGAGATTGAAGGATTACCAGATAAATGTCGTGAGGTTTTTAAATTGATCTATCTGGAGAACCGGAAAACAGATGAAATAGCTGTAATGTTAGGCCTATCGGTACAAACCGTAAGAAATCATAAAACAAGAGCTATAGAACTGCTTAAAACATCTTTTTTGAAGAAAGGCCTATCCGCCGCAATGACATTAGCATTCCTCTTATTTATAGATCGATAAAAAAAAGCAAAATTCTTTTGGTTGTTTTTTTAATATTGTTGTTTCTATAACAAAATAGGAATATAGATGATCCCTCAGCAAAAATTTGAAGTAGCATATGAAATCTCCATCCTTGTTGCGGGATATCTTAGAGGAGATTTAACCAAGGAACAAGAAACTAAACTAAAGGAATGGCAACAAGCTTCAAATGACCATTTAAACTGGTTTAATGATTTTTGCCAACAGGAAAAGATAGATCAGCAGTTAAAAATGTTCCATGCTGCAAATAAAGCCTCGGTATGGAATAAAACTCAGGATAAGATATTGGCTGCTGGCAAGGCCCGGACTAAGGGAAGAATGTTTTTATGGCGGAGAATAGCCGTAGCAGCTTCAATATTGCTTTGCTTAAGTATTGGTCTTCATTTTTATCTAACTAAGAATACCAGTTTCTTTTTGGAACAACAGGCATCCCGAAGTGGGATTATTGCAGGTGGAAATAAAGCATTTTTGACCCTAGATGACGGAAAAAAGATCGTGCTAAGTGAAACTAAAAATGGAGTAATTATAGATGCAACCAAATTAGCCTATAGTGATGGTACAGAAATTCAGGTCATTTCTGCATCAGGAGATACTTCGCGCTATGCGAAAGTGAGTACCCCACGAGGAGGAACTTACCAGGTCGTATTGCCTGATGGGACCAGAGTTTGGCTAAATGCTGCTTCTGGACTGAGTTTCCCCACTAAATTTATCGGGACTTCGCGTAAGGTGGAGTTGAGTGGCGAGGCTTACTTTGAGGTAGCAAAGGATAAAATGCACCCATTTATTGTAGCGAGTAGGGGGCAGCAGATAGAAGTATTAGGTACACACTTTAACGTAAATGCTTATCCGGAAGAAGTAAATGTGAAAACTACCCTGCTGGAGGGGGCTGTAAAAATAAAGACGGATGGCCAAGCAAAATTACTGAAACCTGGTCAGCAGTCTGATTTGATCAACGGAGAAATAAGCATAAAGGAAGTGAATGTTGAAAATACTGTCGCATGGAAAAATGGAGAATTTTCATTTAAGAACGAAGAATTGGGCAGCATTATGAGGAAAATTGCAAGGTGGTATAATATTGAGGTTATTTTTAATAATAAAGAACTCAGCAAAAAGACACTTAGTGGCAATATTTCAAGATTTGAACAAGTTGCTAAAGTACTTCGGATTTTAGAAATGACAGGAGATATAAAATTTAAAATTCAGGGAAAAACTGTAACTGTATACTAGCGCAATATAACCTAAACCAATAAAACAAAACATGAACAACCTTCAGATAGACCATTAGCAAAATCTAGAAAAGTTTTACAGAAAAAAAGGACTCCGATCTTGCCATCGAAGCCCTTAAGTATCTGATAAAACCTAAAAATCTTTGTAGAACACAAAATTTATCAACTTAACCAGACAAACAAATGTATAAAATTTATACTAAGATATTGTGTTGGCCGGAACGCCATATGCCTAAAATTCTGCGAATTATTGATTCGGTTTTTAACCAAATCAATGGAGGCAGTAAAAATAAATGGATCATGCGAATTAACCTTATTACTGTTTTAATGATTGCAACTTTTTTACAAGTTAGTGCTGCGGGTTTTGCGCAGCAGCTTACTTTATCTAAAAGGAATGTTTCATTAGAGCAGGTATTCCAGGAAATTAAAAAACAAACGGGGTACAATGTAATTTATTTTGATAGCCAGTTGAATGATCAGAAAAAACTGGATGTTAACTTCAAGAAAACAGCGCTTAAAGAAGTGCTGGAATATTGTCTTAAAAACCAATCCCTGGTTTTTGCAATTGATGAAAAAACAATAGTGATCAAAAAGGAAGATAAATCAATTTTTGATAGAGTGATTGATAAATTCAAATCTTTTGATGTGTATGGAACTGTCTTTGATGATGAAGGTAATGTCCTGCCTGGCGCAACGGTGCGCATAAAAGGTTCTTCCAAATCTATAGTTACACCTTCGGATGGTGTATTTGCCTTTTCGGAGGTAGATGAAAGCACTGTTTTAGTCTTCTCGTATGTGGGGTATAGGACTCAGGAAATTGCGGTAAAGGGGAAAAGAATGCCTTTGAAAGTGATACTTATTTCGGCAAAGAGTGATCTGGATGAGGTGAATGTCACCTTTAGCACTGGCTATCAAAGTATTCCAAAGGATAGGGCAACAGGGGCTTACGCAATTATTTCTGGAGAGGAAATTGGGAAAAAGATTTCGCCAAACTTGTTGGAGCGTCTGGAAGGAACTGGATCAGGCTTATTGGTGAATGTGGGCACACCAGATCGTAGTCTTACTCAAGGCCGGGATAATTTTACCATACGCGGTACATCGACGATCAACTCTGAAAAAAAACCACTAATTGTTTTAGACGGTTTTCCTACTGAACTGGATCTGGTGAATATCAATCCTGATAATGTCGAGAACATCACCATCTTAAAAGATGCAGCAGCCGCGAGCATTTGGGGGGTAAGAGCCGCAAATGGGGTAATTGTTATTGAATCCAAAAAGGGCACTTATTCTAATAAACCACAGGTTAACTTTTCAAGCGTTTTTTCATTGACGGGCAAACCTAGATTGGATTATAGAAAAGTGCTCAATTCTGCTCAATATTTAGATCTTGAAAAAGAGTTGGTAGATAAAGGGATTCTTCCAGGTCAAAAATCTGCATTTTCTATTTATCCGCTACCATTAACTACTGGGACAGATCTATACATGCGATTTAAAAGAGGAGCGATTACTCAGCAACAGTATAATGATGAAGTAGGACGACTTAGTAAAACTGATGTGAACGAGCAGTATCAGCGATATCTTTTGCAATCTCCATTTTCTCAGCAATACAATGTAAGCATTAGTGGTGGATCTTCCATCACGCGTAATTACCTTTCGGCTTCTTATACCGATGAACATACCAATAATAAAGGTGATTATGGTAGCAGGATGGTTGTTAACTTCAGCAATGAGACCAAAATAACACCAAAGCTTACTTTTTCAGCTGAAACCTTTGTTTCGCTAATGAAACAAGAAAATAATGGTATTGGATTAACCGCCAATCAACCAGGAACAAATGCATTGTTACCTTATGATCAGATTGTTGATGCGAATGGTAATGCAACCAATTTTTCTTATAAAGCAAAGGTACAAACGTTGGATTCTTTGGAGAAACGTGATTATTTGCCCTGGAAATACAATTATATAGATGAGCTGGCAAACGCGGATAATACCTCTAGATCTTTAGCTTATAGGCTAACTGCTGGGTTAAACTATAAAATTATGCCTTGGATGAGTGCCGATTTGAAGTATATGACTGAACGGGAATTTGATAAGACAAGGAATTATTACAGTCCCGACACTTATATGGCAAGAAATACCATTAACACCTATACGGTGGCAACTAGCCATGTAAGAGGCGTGCCGATTGGTGGGATTCTTGACCTCAATGATGCAGAACAAAATAATTATAACATCAGGGGGCAACTGAATTTTAATCCTGATCTGGGTGCGGCAGGCCGTCTTGATGCGGTAATTGGAGCAGAGTTTAGAGAAACCTTGTTTTCCGCTTATGGAAACCGCGCCTATGGTTATGATAACCGCTTACTCAGTTCAACACCTGTAAATTATACGCAAGTTTACAAAACCGCTGATGGTGATGCGAAAGTTCCATATATCCTTAATCTTAATAATCGAAAAGATAGATACGCTTCGATCTTTGGGAATTTTACCTATACCTATAAATCTAAATATTCCTTGTCTGGAAGTTTCCGTAAAGATGATTCTAATTTATTTGGTGCTTCAAAGGAGTTTCGTACAGTGCCTTTATGGTCGATCGGAGCAATGTGGAGGGTTAAAGATGAAGGTTTTATGGCTCCTGTAGAATGGCTTTCTAAATTGAATTTAAGGGCAACCGCGGGGTACAATGGGAACCTAAATAAGGATACTTCTCCTTACCTGGTGATGCAGCAGTCGGGAAGTAACCCTGTCAATAATGATCCTTATGGAAGTATTTATAATCCCGCAAATCCTCAACTACGATGGGAAAGGGTTCAAACTTACAATATTGGAACAGACTTTTCCCTATTTAATTCCAGAATTAGCGGAAGTGTGGATGCTTACTGGCGCAAAAGTCTGGATTTGCTCGGAAATGTAGACATCAATCCTACTTATGGTTTTACCTCATTATTGGCTAATAAACTGGAGATGAAAAGCCGCGGAGTAGATGTCGAACTGAGTGCAAGAGCAATCAATGCGGCAGGGTTCAGTTGGACTCCATCTGTAAATGTTTCATTTAATACGAATAAGGTAACGAAAGCTTATTTTCAACAAGAAACTACTAGTTACTACACCAACACGAATAGCCCTAAACAAGGCCAAGAGTTAGGTAGTTTGTATACCTATAAATATGCTGGACTTAATGAAAAGGGGAATGCAATGATTTACAATGGTAAGGGTGAAAAGGTTTTGGCTGATCTGGTGACTTTTGATGAGAAAGATCTGGGAGCTCTGCAGTTTCAGGGAAATGTTACACCTCCCTATTTTGGTGGAATGTCAAACACATTTACTTATAAAGATTTTGAGCTGTTTACGCTATTCACTTTCAAAGCGGGGCACAAATTTATGCGTCCAACGGCAAATGAGGTTTTTAAACTACCATATACTAGGCTCGCGCAGGCTGATCTGGCAAATAGATGGAGAGTGCCGGGAGATGAATCGAAGACGAATATCCCCGCTATAGATCCTCAACATACTGGGACATTCCGCTACATTGATAGTGACTATTTCGTGGAAGATGCCAGTTATGTCAGGTGGCGTGATGTTACCTTAACCTACCATATTCCAGTAAAGAAAATCAAGTGGAGCGCCTTTCAAATGCTAAGTGTTAGTGCGACTGGCAGGAATCTGGCACTTTGGACGGCCAACAAAGAAGGAATAGACCCTGATTATCTTGATAATTTGAGTTTGTCAGCTTTGCCTCCTTCTAAATCCATTGTATTTAGTATTAAAGCGACTTTTTAAACCTTAATCCTGAAACTATGTACACTCAAAAATATTACTATATATTATTAATTGTCTTCTCAATTTCTGCCAGTTCGTGTAGGAAGTATGTGGAGCTTGAACCTCAGGGCAAAATTATACCCAGTACGGTAAATGATTATCAGCTGTTGCTGAATAACAGTGAGGTGTTCAATCTGTCTTATGGAAGTGTGGATTATCCGACCGATGATATCGCTTTATTAAATGATGACTTCATCAATAGCTTTGATGTACGATCTTTGCAGATTTATAAATGGGCTGACCTCTTTTATCAGGCGAATGAAGATGATCCGGAATGGAACTTATTTTACAAACAGATATACAATGCCAATGTGGCCATTCAGGGACTGCCGGAGGCAAAATCTGGCGACGCGAATTTAAAGGCACAGCTAATTGCAGAAGCTAAAGTACATCGTGCTTATGCATATTTGTGTCTGGTTAATCTGTATGCAAAGGAATATCATGTAAGTAGTGCTGCAACGGATCTTGGTGTGCCTTTACTTACAGAACCGGGTTATACACAAAGTTTGAAACGAGCTACTGTCGGTGCTGCTTATGATTTGATCTTAAGTGATTTAAGCGCTGGTGTGCAAACACTGCCATCATTGGCTACAAGTAAAACTGCACCGTCAAAATCTGCAGCATATGCTTTGTTGGCTCGTACTTATCTGTATATGGGTGAATATCAGAAAGCCTTAGATAATGCCAATTTATCACTGAGTATAGAGTCGGCTCTTTTTAATCTTAATCCTTACGTGAATATGGGAGCTGGATCAGGTTATCCAGATGGTTTTTTTCTTCCAACCAGCCAGAATAACCCGGAAGTGATATGGATGAAGGCAAGTAGTGATGGAGGGGGTAATTTTCCGCTGAGTAATGAATTGGTAACCTTGTTGGGCACAAAAGACCTGAGGAGTCATTTCTTTACCTACTATGTTGGTCCAGATGGAGATCCTATTGGGATTTTCAATTACCCGGGCACCTATCAT
This sequence comes from Pedobacter sp. ok626, assembly GCF_900100435.1. Classification (GTDB taxonomy): domain Bacteria; phylum Bacteroidota; class Bacteroidia; order Sphingobacteriales; family Sphingobacteriaceae; genus Pedobacter. Next base: position 397,235 of record NZ_FNEX01000001.1, read on the forward strand.
ACCTACTTCGCTCCATTTGAAACGGTTCCTGGCAGTACTCAAATGGGTCCAACTGTGCCTGAAATGATGCTGATTAAGGCCGAATGTCTGGCCAGAACACAAAAAGGACAGGCTGGATTAGCTGTTGTGAATGAACTTCGCAAGTTCAGATTTAAGCCAGCAGATTATACAGTTTTAACTGCCGCTAATGACGATGCAGCTTTGTTGCTAATTTTACAGGAAAGAAGAAGGGAGCTTTTTTGCAAAGGATTTCGTCTTTTCGATCTAAAAAGATTTAATACGGATCCAAAGCTCGTAAAGACAATTACACACCCACTTAAAACACAACAGCTGACATTGGCACCTGGTAGTAACCGTTATGTATACCCGATTCCAACTAAAGTGATCAATGCCAATCCGGAAATAGACCAGAACCCAAGGTAGCTGGCCTTTAAATAATTAGAGGAATATGAAAAGTTATATTACAATATTGCTGCTCCTGTTAACTGGGGCAGCCTGTTCTGCTAGTGCCCAGGGAATTGAATTTGACCATGGCAGTTGGACCGAAATTAAAGTGAAGGCAAAAAAGGAGAATAAGCTAATCTTTTTAGATTTCTACACGGTATGGTGTGCGCCTTGTAAAAAGATGGCACTAGAAGTTTTTCCCTTGCCCGAAGCTGGTGAATTCTTTAATATGCATTTTATCAATGTAAAGGTGGATGCAGAAAAAGGCGAAGGGATCATGTTGGCAAAAACTTATGGACCATCAGGGTATCCTACGTTGATCTTTACCGATACAGAGGGAAAACAGCTTTACCGTGCGGGCGGAGCTGAAACGGCAGAGGAACTGATCAAATATGGAAAGGTGGCCTTAAATCCGCAGGAAGATTATGAGCGTTTAAAGGAAAAATACGCCAAAAATGAGCTTGGTAAAGAAGAGCTCTATCGGTATATGGTTATCCTTAAAGCAAAGGGGAAAGATGCCGAAATAAATGGGGTTTTTGACCGCTATTTCGGTTTGTTTAATGAGGCTAGTAAGCAGGCCTTTGAAATGATGCAGGAATATGTAAGTTCCAGTGATTCTAAATCTTTTAAATATTTGCAAGCACATCGTAGTGATTTTTATCATTTGGCAGGGAAAAAGCAGGTGGATGAGTTTATGAAAAAATTACTGTGCCAGGAGTTGGCCTCAGATTTTTTTTACTACGACAAGAACGAACCTTTAGACCGATATCTTGCCGCTAAGCGCGCGTTGAAGCTGAAGGTTAATTTGACTGAGCAGGAAGAATTAGACTTAGATAAATCTTATTATCAGCAGGTAAAGGATGAAGATAATTTTATTAAAACATCGGCTACTTTGATCGAAAAGTATATCTATAACAATGATGAAGCCATTAGCATGATCCTTGGCGGAGCATATATTGTAAAAAAAGAAGCGCATTTATTACTACTTAAAAAATGGGCAGAAATGGCTGTAGCCATTAAGGACAATTCCTTAAACTATTTGTCACTGGCTTTGATTTGCGACAGCTTAAAAGATAAAACCAGCGCATTAAAATACATTGATCTATGCCTTGCCGCCTCTAAGCGGGATGATGATGGGAAAGCGGAGATAATCGGACAATTTAAACAGCGGATCATACAACACAATTAATTAAACAATCACTCAGAAAAATTAAAATCATTACATATGAAAAAGTACTTATTTATCACATTAACTATACTATTGACCGGAGCTGGGTCAATATCAGCCATTGCACAAGGAATGATTTTTAATCATGGCACCTGGGCTGAAATAAAAGCAATGGCAAAAGCACAAAACAAATTGATATTTGTTGATTTCTATACCGTTTGGTGTGCGCCCTGTAAACAAATGACGATGAATGTCTTTCCTCAAAAAGAGGCCGGAGATTTTTACAACAAAAACTTTATTGCTTATAAAGTTGATGCCGAGAAAGGTGAGGGGCCAGCACTTGCCAAAGAATACAAAGTATCTGGATACCCTACGCTAGCGTACATCAATTACAATGGAGAAGTAATTCACAGATTAACAAGCTCTACTGATGTGAAGGAATTGATTGAGCACGGTAAAATGGCACTAACACCTCGCAATGATTATGAGCAGTTGAAAGGGAAATTTGCTAAAAATGAGCTTAACAAAGAAGAATTGTATCGTTACTTCGTTATTGTTAAAACTAAGGGCGACGACAAAGAAACCAATATGGTTTTCGATCGTTACTTTGATGCCGTGGCAAATGTTAGTGCTGAAACATTCAGTTTAATAACCGACAATGTAAGTTCAACAGATAGTAAGTCTTTCAAATATCTTGAAGCCCATGCTAAAGATTTTGGAGCCAAGATTGGAAAAGAAAAAGTAGATGACTTTATCAGGAAGGAGTATTTACAAGAATTTCAAGCAAAGGTTTGGTATAAGTCTTTTCCAACATTTGCAGCATACCAGGAGGCAAAAGCAATATTACAAAAACAGATCAATTTAACGGAAAAAGAAGCATTGGCATTTGATACTGATTATTACTTGCGAGCAGAGGATGAAGAAAACTATATGGTTAATGCAAATAAGTTGGTTGAAAAGTTTTATTATAATGACGATTTGCAGATCAGTAATGTTCTTGGTGGAGGATCCAGATTGGTTAAAAAGGAGAAGAACCTGCTGATTGCAAAGACTTGGGCGGAACGGGCACTGGCCATAAAAGATAATTTTATCAATAATGCAACATTGGCGATGATTTATAAAAACCTAAAGAATAAACCTATGGCCATAAAATATATTGATATATCTATCGAGCAGTGCAAAAAAGAAAAAAACGGCTATGAGGATAGAGCGGGTATGCTTAAAAAAGAAATAGAAGACGCTACCTATTAAAGCCCCGGTTTTATAGTAGGATAGTAAGTTGTAAAATTGGTTACTCCGAAAAGACCTTCTGAGCTTTGCTCCCTTTTTCAGGGAGCCTAAGATCAGGTTTCTTAGAGGAGTACACCTATTTTACATTGTTAAGACCCCAATCCGATCTTCAATTTTCTTCGCACATTTAATCGCCTCAACCAAAATATCCTCGTTATCCATATCCTTATTCACATTTAAGGCGGTAAGACTAGATACTGTTAAACAAGCGATGATCCCGGTGCTTCCGCGACCAATAGGAACGGATACATCTACTACGCCTGCAGCCAAGTCACTGGTCCTGATATAAGCACCTTTAGTTTGGATTTCCTGCAAAGAACTTAAGAACTTTTTCTTGTCCTTATCAGTATATGCCTGGTAGATGTCATTGCCATTCAGGACAACCTCCTGCTCAGCATCCGGCATATAAGCTAGTAATACCTTTCCTGAAGCCGTTAAAGGTAAAGGGAAAAGGTTTCCTTCTTCAATAGACAGTGCTATCGGTCCCGGACTTTTAGCATGAATGATCACCATTACCTGATTCATATATAATATACTCAGGTGACAAGATTGCATCACTGCGTTGGCAAGGTCTTCAAGTGGGTATTGTGCTGCCTTCCGTAATTCATCAACAGGAGAGTGCCGATGCGAAAGGTAAAATAGCTTTAAAGAAAGCCTGTACTTCCCAGAAACTTCATCCCTCAAAATATAACCTCTACTTTCCAAACTCATCAGCATTCTGTAAATTTCATTTGGGCTTTTATCTATACCAGTTGCAATCTCGGTCTGAGAAAGCGGTATAGATTGAGCCGAGAGATATTCAAGAATATCCAAGCCTTTATCTAATGCTGGTGCCTGATATTTAATTTCCTTTTCCTTCATAGAAACAAGCGTGTAACTTTTTAATTGACAAACATACTAAATGCTTTTTATTCATCCTTCTATAGTAGAACAAGTAAAAAGATACCTAAATATATACTTTCATATTTGAAATAAATATTTATATTTGAATTAACAACCATTTGTAAACCCAATATCCTGTTAATCTTTCAACTAAAAAACTAATTTAGTTATAGCAGGTGTTAATCTTATCAACTGAATGAGCAAACTACTATATTTCCTTGGTTTATTTCTTTTCACCTTACCAGCTTTTGCACAAGGTTTAAGTGCGAATGATTTGCGGTGTGAGTATAGAACTAACCCGATGGGGATTGAAGTAAATCTACCTTCATTGAGCTGGAAAATAGGGGCTACCGAAAGGAATGTTCAACAATCAGCCTATCATATAATTGTAGCGGATGATGCTGCTTTGTTGACTAAAAATATCGGAAACATTTGGAACTCTAAAAAAGTCGGTTCGGGCAAATCTTTGCAAGTAAAGTATAAAGGAGAACCTTTGGCTGCCGGGAAAACCTATTATTGGAAAGTAAAGGTATGGGACAATAAAGGCAATGTTTCAAGCTGGACTAATACGGCGAAATGGCAAATGGGACTTTTATGTGTTGCCGATTGGAAGAATGCCGCTTGGATTGCTTACGAGAAACTGGCAGATTCTAATGTAAGCGTGTTGCCGAAAGACAATAAAAAGGATACTTATTTTGGAAGTAATGTGCTGCCGCTTTTAAGAAAGGATTTTGCGGTTAAAAAGCCTGTAGCGAAAGCCAGTTTGTTTATCAGCGGTTTGGGACATTTCGATATGAGTTTAAACGGTAAAAAGCAGGGCGATCACTTTCTGGATGCCGGTTGGGTAAAATATGATAAAGAAGCTTTATATGTAACTTTTGATGTAACCAGCGACTTGCGTAAAGGAGCAAATACAATTGGTGTGATGTTGGGCAATGGGTTTTATTATGTGCCACCCGTAAAAGGTAGGTTCAGAAAATCAAAACCAGCATTTGGCTATCCAAAAATGATATGCAGGTTGCTGCTCGAATATAAGGATGGAACTACAGAAAACATCATCAGTGATAAAAGCTGGAAGACTGCTTCAGGACCAATTACTTTTTCCAGCATATATGGCGGAGAGGATTATGATGCGCGTTTAGAACAACAAGGCTGGGATTCGCCATCTTTTAAAGATGAACATTGGAAAAATGTATTAATTGTGGATGGACCGCCAGCGATCAGGTCGCAACAGGCAGAGCCGCTTAAAATATTTGAAAACTTCAGTGCACAAAAAACCACTAAAATCTCAACTGGGGAATGGATTTATGATCTGGGACAAAATGCTTCTGGTATCATAAGTTTAAAAGTAAAGGGGAATAAAGGTGATACCATAAGAGTTTATCCAGGAGAACTCCTTAAAGATGGAAAAGTTAACCAGAAACCTACCGGGAGTCCATTTTATTTCGAGTACGTATTAAAAGGCCTAGGGGAAGAAATCTGGCAGCCACGTTTTACCTATTATGGTTTTAGGTACTTGGAAGTAAGAGGGGCTACGCCAGCTGGAAATGCTAAAGAGAACCATTTGCCGGAAATATTGGAATTAAAAGGCTTGCATACCCGTAATGCCGCTGGCAGAGTTGGCGAGTTTGCCTCTTCAAACCAACTTTTCAACAGAACTGATAAACTAATCGACTGGGCGATAAAAAGCAATATGGCCAGTGTATTTACAGATTGTCCGCATCGCGAGAAACTAGGCTGGTTAGAAGAATCGCATTTGATGGCTTCATCGGTTATGTATAATTATGATGTGACTACGTTGGCTACTAAAGTTGTAAATGACGTGATCACATCGCAGTTGGATAACGGCCTAATCCCGGAAATTGCTCCGGAATTTATTCAGTTTACATGGGGTGGTGAGATGTTTCGTGATTCTCCTGAATGGGGAAGCACAGGAATTATCCTTCCCTGGTATTTGTACGAATGGTATGGTAATACCGAAGTGATGAAAAACGCTTATCCAACCATGCAACGTTACATCGCTTACTTACAAACCAAAGCAGAAAATAATATTTTAAAACAGGGCTTAGGGGATTGGTATGATATCGGTCCTAAACATCCCGGTGTTTCGCAGCAAACCCCAATGGGTGTAACAGGCACTGCGATTTACTATTATGATTTATGTTTAATGCAGAAAATGGCCACGCTAACGGGCAATCCTGTGGATGCAGCAAAGTATGCTGCTTTGGCCGCTGAGGTGAAACAAGCTTTCAACACAACCTTCTTTAATAAGGAAACCAAGCAATATGCTACAGGCAGTCAAACTGCTAATGCTATGGCGATCTATATGCAATTGGTTGAGCCACAATATAAGGAGGCTGTTTTGGCCAATCTGATCAAAGATATTCGCGATAGAAATAATGCTTTAACCGCTGGTGATATTGGCTATCGCTATGTTTTGAGGGTTTTAGAGCAGGAAAGCCGTTCGGATGTGATATTTGATATGAATAGCAGAAGCGATGTGCCAGGCTATGGTTATCAGTTGGCACATGGTGCAACGGCCCTAACTGAGTCTTGGGCTGCATTGCCCGAGGTTTCTAATAACCACTTTATGCTCGGACATATTATGGAATGGTTTTATAGTGGGGTAGTAGGCATACGGCAAGAGGTTGGATCAGTAGCTTTTAACCACATCCGAATTTATCCGGAGCCGGTGGGAGATCTGACCTCAGCCAAAGGAAGTTACTTATCGCCTTATGGATTGATTGCTACAGATTGGAAGAAATCTGCAAATGCATTTGAGCTTTCTGTTGTGGTTCCTGCAAACTCAAAAGCAACAGTTTATCTTCCTGCAAAGGCGAATCAATTGATCACCGAAAGTAGTGTTGCCATAAAAAATAATACAATGGTTAAGTTGGCTGGTTTTGAAAAAGACAGAGCTATTATTCATATCGGTTCCGGCAGTTACAAATTTAAAGTACAATAGAATTAATCATGAAGCTTATACAGTTATTCATCCTTACTTTTTTTATTTCATCAGCAGCTTTAGCGCAGTCGGGAAAACATTCGATCTCTGCGGCTAAAATGCAGCAGCTTTATGAGGAAGTTAAAACACCTTATAAATATGGATTGGTGATGGTGCCGGATGATGAACAGCATAAGATGGATTGTCCTACTATTTTTCGTGAAGGAAAGTTTTGGTACATGACCTACCTGATTTATAGCGGTCGTGGTTATGAGACCTGGTTGTCAAAAAGTAGCGATCTTTTGCACTGGGAAAATATGGGCCGTTTAATGTCTTTTGGCGATGCCGGTAAATGGGATGATAATCAGAAAGCAGGCTACAATGCTTTAACAAGTACAAAATGGGATGGCGACTACAAGCTTGGTAAGTTTAATGGCAAATACTGGATGTCGTATTTTGGAGGTAAAGAGAAGGGTTACGAAGTGGAACCATTGAGTATTGGAATGGCATATACAGACAAAAGCCCTGCTATAGTTCAGGAATGGCAGCGCTTGGAAAATCCAGTTTTAAGTTCAACAGACGCAGATGTAAGGTGGTGGGAAAACCGTCATAAGCTTTTTAAAAGTACGGTGATTGAAGATAAAAAGAAGCTAACCGGGCATCCTTTTGTGATGTACTATAATGCTGTTGGTGATTCATTGGAAAATAATAAAAAAACAAGATGGTATGAGCGGATTGGTATGGCAGTGTCTGATGATATGTTGCATTGGAAAAGGTTTGATAAAGATCCTGTGGTGCATCAGCCTGTCGGAATTACCGGTGATGGCGTAATTCAGAAGATCAATAATACCTGGGTGATGTTCTATTTCGGCGCCTTTTGGCAAGATAGAAAAGGAGCCTTTAATCGCTTCGCAGCCTCCGATGATTTGGTAAACTGGACGGATTGGACGGGAGATAATTTGATCCAATCCTCGGAACCTTATGATGCGTTGTATGCCCATAAATCATTCGTATTAAAACATAAAGGAGTGGTTTATCATTTCTATTGTGCTGTAAATAAAAAAGATCAGCGTGGCATTGCTGTGGCTACTTCTAAAGATTTAGGGAAAAGTAAGCTTGACTTTGTTGCGGGTAATAATAAATAAAGAATATTAAAGTATGATGTTAAGAAAGAATCTGGTATTGCTTTTATTGATGCTGATTGTTGGTGTTAAGGCCAATAGCCAGTCTCGTATACGCCAAAGTTTTAACCAGGACTGGAAGTTTTTTTTAGGTGATGTTGCTGCGGCTAAATCATCTGGCTTTAACGATTTAAGTTGGAGAAAGTTAAGCTTGCCTCACGATTGGAGCATTGAAGGGAAGTTTGATTTGAAGAACCCAGCAAAGCCAGAAGGTGGAGGTTTGCCTACCGGAGTTGCCTGGTACAGAAAAACCTTTACCCTACCAGCTACTTTACAACAAAAGAACATATTCGTCGAATTTGATGGCGTTTATAAAAATAGTGAGACATGGATAAATGGTCATTTGTTGGGCAAACGTCCTTATGGCTACTCTTCATTTAACTACGAACTGACAAAATATTTAAAGCCGGGGAAGAATGTGATTGCTGTTCGGGTAGATAATTCTGCTCAGCCAGATTCCCGCTGGTATTCCGGTTCAGGAATTTACCGGAATGTATGGTTAACCGCAACGGAAAATGTAGCAGTTGACCACTGGGGGACATTTGTCTCAACAACATCATCCAGTAAAACCAAAGCAAGTATTTACATCAAATCGCAGATCAGAAACCTGAAACGCGTAAAAGGCAAAATAGATCTAAAATGGCAGATCTACGATGCGCAGGGAAAAGCCGTTTCCTCAGCTGAAATGAAGGCGATTTCCATAAAAGATACCCTGTTTGAAGTAGCACAATCTGCTATCGTTAATGAGCCGCAATTATGGTCGGTGAAGAACCCATATTTGTATAAATTGGTTACGCAGGTATTCATCAATAAAAAACTCAGCGATAGCTATGAAACTCCCTTTGGCATCCGCCACTTCAGCTTCGATGCCGAAAAAGGGTTTAAACTGAACGGTGAATACATGAAGATTCTAGGTGTTTGTCTGCACCATGATTTAGGAGCTTTAGGTGCAGCGATCAATGTAAGAGCAATGGAACGCCAATTAGAGATGATGAAAGCGATGGGGGCCAATGCCATCCGTACTGCGCATAATCCACCTGCACCCGAATTACTTGATTTATGTGATAAGATGGGCTTCCTTGTGATGGATGAAGCTTTTGACATGTGGGCCAAAAAGAAGAACAAGCAGGATTATCACCTGAACTGGGACGAATGGCATGTGAAGGATTTACAGAGTATGGTGAAACGAGACAGAAACCATCCTTCGATTATTATGTGGAGTATCGGAAATGAGATCCGTGAGCAATTTGACAGTACCGGGGTTGCCATGACTAAAGAATTGGTGAAGCTGGTAAAAGATCTGGATCCAACACGCCCGGTTACATCTGCACTTACAGAAACTGATGCTAAAAAGAATTTTATTTACCAGTCAGGTGCTTTAGATGTTTATGGTTTGAATTACAACCATAAACTGTATAAGGATTTTCCTAAAAATTATCCCGGGCAAAAGCTTATAGCGACGGAGACAACCTCTTCATTAGATACCCGCGGTTTTTACGAAATGCCTTCGGATAGTATTCGTCGCTGGCCAAAAGATGGCAAAACCAAGTTTACCGAAGGCAATGCTGAGTTTGCCGCTTCGTCCTACGACAATGTTTCTGCTTACTGGGGCTCTACACATGAAGAAACCTGGAAGGAAGCTAAAAAGTATGACCATGTTTCGGGCTTATTTGTGTGGACAGGATTTGATTATTTAGGTGAGCCATTGCCTTATCCATGGCCTGCGAGAAGTTCTTATTTCGGTATTGTCGATCTTGCAGGATTCCCTAAAGACGCTTATTATATGTACCAAAGTGAGTGGACAAACAAGCCAGTATTACACCTGTTTCCACACTGGAATTGGACAGCTGGTAAAATGGTAGATGTATGGGCTTATTACAACAATGCAGATGAAGTAGAGCTGTTCTTGAATGGGAAATCATTAGGGAAAAGGACGAAACAAGGAGAGGATTTGCATGTGGTATGGTCGGTGAAATACGAACCGGGTACCATAAAGGCTATTTCTAAAAAGAATGGACAGGTGGTATTGGTTAAGGAAATTAACACTGCTGGTAAGCCGGCTAAAATAGAATTACTTGCAGATAGAAATCAAATTGGAGCAGATGGAAAGGATCTTTCCTTTGTAACGGTAAGGATTTTGGATGCCCAGGGAAATTTAGTTCCTGATGCAGATAACCTGGTTCAGTTTAAGCTAGAAGGTGAAGCTACAATTGCAGGCGTTGATAATGGTTTTCAGGCAAGCCTGGAACCTTTTAAAGCTAATTACCGCAAGGCCTATCGTGGCTTATGTCTGGCCATTGTGCAGGCTAAAAACAAAGCTGGTCAATTAAAATTAACAGCAATATCTGCAGGGTTGAAATCCGCAGAAGTATCGATTAGTGTAAAAGGAATAAAGTAAAAATAGGTCATGAGTGACAAGATTAATTTAAAAGGAATAACATGGAACCACAGTCGGGGCTTTGTACCCATGGTGGCCACGGCACAGCGGTTTTCGGAATTAAACCCATCGGTAGAAATTACATGGGAAAAGAGAAGTTTGCAGCAGTTTGCTGATTTTTCGATACAAGAGTTGGCACAGCGTTTTGACTTGTTGGTGATCGATCACCCATGGGCGGGTTTTGCGGCTAAAACTCAATCCATCCTGCCATTGGATACCTATTTGACGAAAGCCTATTTAGATGACCAGCGCGTAAATACAGTTGGACATTCGTTTGAGAGCTATTCCTATGATGGTCACCAATGGGCCTTGCCTATAGATGCGGCCACACCAGTGGCTTCGAGCCGTCCTGATCTGTTGAAGAAACATGGCTTTGAGTTGCCAGCTTCTTTCTCAGATTTACTGAAATTGGCCGATAAAGGCTTGGTTGCCTTTGCGGGAATTCCTATAGATGTACTGATGAATTTTTATACTTTCTGCTGTTCTCTGGGTGAAGACCCATGTCAGCAGGAAGATTTGATTGTATCGCGTTATACTGGTGTAAAAGCATTGCAGATGTATCGTGAACTGGCTTCAAAAATTCATCCGGATAACTTTAAAAGAAATCCGATACAAGTATATGAGGCGATGACTTTGAGCGATGATATTGCTTACTGTCCTTTTGCGTATGGATATTCCAACTATTCAAGAAATGGTTATGCGCGCAAACCGCTGCATTTTCATGATATGATTAGCCTGGATGGAGAGACCAATCTACGTAGTACATTAGGTGGTACAGGATTGGCTGTGTCATCTGGTTCGAAAAATATAGAAATGGCGGTGAAATATGCAGCTTATGTAGCTTCTCCAGCCTGTCAGCAAACAGTTTTCTTTGATAATGGCGGTCAACCTGGGTATTTAAGTGCCTGGACAGCTGCTGATGTGAATGCTAAATCAAGTAATTTCTTTGCGAATACATTACCTGCTTTGCAGCGCGCGTTTCTTCGCCCACGCTATCACGGACATATGTTCTTTCAGGATCATGCAGGTGATATCGTAAGAGATTACCTAATGAATGGCGGATCAGAATTACTGGTGCTGGAGCAGATGAATAAGTTATATGTGGAATCAAGAAGCTTAATATTATCATGAGAAGACCACTTGAAGGAATATTAGTTTTAGAGTTTTGCCAGTTTTTGGCGGGACCTTCTGCTGGATTGAAACTGGCTGATTTAGGGGCTCGTGTGATTAAAATTGAGCGTCCGGTAAAAGGCGATGCATGCAGACAACTGGCGATAAAAAACCTATTTGTTGATGAGGATAGTTTACTTTTTCATACCATCAATAGAAATAAAGAATCATACGCGGCAGATTTGAAGAATCCTGAAGATCTGGATATCATCAGGAAACTGATTGCAAAGGCCGATGTGATGACCCATAATTTCAGACCTGGGGTAATGGAGAAAATTGGATTGGATTATTCTTCTGTACAAAGCCTAAATCTTAAAATTATATATGCTGCGGTAACGGGTTATGGTAATGAAGGACCTTGGGCAGCTAAACCGGGACAAGATCTACTTGTACAATCCGTTTCGGGATTAACTCATCTATCGGGCAGTAGTGAAGAAGGCCCTGTGCCATTCGGATTGTCGGTAACTGACATTATGTGTGGTAACCACCTTACCCAGGGTATTATTGCGGCTTTAATTAAGCGAGCCAAAACAAATAAAAGTGTGCTGGTAGAGGTGAGTCTGCTGGAATCTGCGCTAGATGTGCAGTTTGAGGTACTGACAACTTATCTGAATGATGGAGGTCTATTGCCTCAAAGAAGTAAGGTGAAAGGAAGCGGACATGCTTATTTAAGTGCACCTTATGGAACTTATCAGACTAGTGATGGTTATATCGCATTAGCGATGGGCGATTTAGGTAAGATTAGCAAGCTGATTGGTTGTGATATTTCAGCAGTTTATGTGAATGCCGACGATTCATTTGAAAATAGAGATGCATTGTTAGAATTGCTGGGACAGACCTTTATAACCAATACGAACAAACATTGGCTGAGCGTATTGGAACCTCAGGATATCTGGTGTGCAGCCGTGCTGAACTATAAGGAAGCAACAGAATTGGAAGTGTTTAAGAAGATGGAAATCAGACAACTGCTTGATCTTGGGAATGGTAGAACACTGGATACCACAAGAGCGCCAATGCGGATAGATGGGGGTAAATTATTTGCCAGCAAAGCAGCGCCTAAAATTGGTGCCGATAACGAAAAGATTAATAAAGAATTTGATTTGAAATAGTATATGAAACCCCTTGAAGAATATTTAGTAGTTGATTTTAGCCAGTTTCTGTCGGGCCCTTCTGCAAGTCTGCGATTGGCCGATATGGGTGCAAGGGTAATAAAAATAGAGCGGTTGGGTGTTGGCGATATTTGTCGTACGCTATATACTTCTAATGTGATCATGAACGGAGAATCTTCCGTATTTCATGCCATTAATCGCAATAAGGAAAGTTTTGAAGTAAACTTAAAAGACGAGCAAGATTGTCAAATGGTACGTGAGCTGTTGGCAAAGGCTGATGTGATGATCCACAATTTTCGTCCTGGTGTGATGGAAAGATTGGGCTTTGATTATGAGTCTGTACAAGAAATTAATCCAGAAATCATTTATGCAGAGCTTTCTGGCTATGGTGCAGAAGTTGATGGTAAAGGAAAGCCTGGACAAGACTTGTTATTGCAGTCTGTTACCGGTTTAACCTGGTTAAGTGGTAATGCAGATAGCGGGCCTGTGGCAATGGGTTTATCTATTGTGGATATGCTTGCTGGTTCGCACTTGGCACAGGGTATTCTGGCTTGCTTGTTCCGTAAAATAACAAGTAAAGTAGGGGCCTTGGTACAGGTGAGCATGATCGAATCTGCTTATGATTTTCAGTTTGAAACCATTACAACCTTCATGAACGAAGGAGAGATCCTTCCGGAACGGACAGCGAAGAACAATGCAAATGCCTATTTGGGTGCACCTTATGGCATTTATAAAACAGACGGTGGATACATCGCACTGGCGATGGGCTCGATACCAGTTTTAGCTGATTTGTTGGGTTGTGAAGAATTAAAGAAATATACAGATCCAGCAGAAGCATTTGATAAACGGGATGAGATTAAACCTATTCTAGCAGATCACTTGTTAACTGGAACTACGGAAAAATGGTTGGCGATTTTAGAGCCGGCAGACATATGGTGTGCGGATGTTTTGACCTGGAAGCAACTGATGGAACATGAGGGTTTTAAAGCCTTAAATATGATTCAGGAAGTGAAAATGAACGATGGTTATCAGTATCAAACTACAAGATGTCCGATTAGGATTGATGGAGAATTGCTAACTTCCGCCAAAGGTTCACCTAAATTGGGACAGGATAATGGACAGATCATCCGCCAGTTTATTAATGTAAAATCAAGTATCCATGAGTAAAAGTGAAGTATTCAGAATAGCCGTACGCAAGTTTGGCCCCTTTGAATCTGCCATGCAAAAAGTATGGGATCAATATTGTCTTAATTCCGGTTGTGAATTGAAGGCAGAACTGGTACCTCTGGATTTGCATGAACTTCATGAAACTACATTAGTGCAAAATGGCCTTAAAAATGGAGATTGGGATGTTGCACACATCAATACCGATTGGCTCTATGAAGGATATACCAGTGGTGCTTTTGAGGATTTGAAACCTTTTATAGCTGCAAAATCTCCTGCAGCATTTCCAGAAGGATGGAGCAATTCCTTATTGTCTTCGCAGGAATTTGAGGAGGCTATTGTTGGATTGCCTTTTCATGATGGTCCGGAATGTCTGATCTATAGAAAGGATCTGTTTGATGATCCAGATTCGCAAAAAAGCTATTTAGCTAAATACGGGAAACCATTAGTTGTGCCTCAAACATGGGAAGATTTCCAGCAGGTGGCCCGTTTTTTTAACCGTCCGGAGCAAAATTTATACGGAAGTGTATTTGCGTGTTATCCTGATGGACACAATACGGTATTTGATTTTTGCCTCCAATTGTGGAGTCGAGGCGGAACGCTAGTGAACGAGCAAGGAAGAGTTAATGTAAATACCCAACAAGCTATCGAGGGACTTGAGTTTTATAGGGAGATCATTAAAGATAAAAATGCGGTGCATCCCGGCTCAGTGAATTTCGATTCGGTACAGGCAGGTGCAGCATTTGCAAGGGGAGAGGTAGCGATGATGATCAACTGGTTCGGCTTTGCCTCTGTTTGTGAGGTAGATCCTGCATCTGCGGTAAAAGGAAAAGTAGAAGTTGGCTTGTTACCTGTTTCTTCGGGTAGTCAATCAGCATCATTAAATGTTTACTGGTTGTATACGGTTGGTTCGGGAAGTAAGCATAAACAAGCAGCTTACGATTTTATCCGTTTTGCAGTAAATGAAGAAAATGATAAACTGTTAACCCTTGAGGGCGGGATTGGTTGCCGGATTTCGACCTGGAAAGACCAGGAAGTAAACCGGATTGTTCCTTACTATCATAAGCTCGAACAACTCCATGAATCTGCTAAAACACTACCCCAGAAGCACAATTGGGCAGATATAGCATCGTTAATTGATGAAATGGTGTTGAGCACTGTAAATTCAGAATTGCCTATTGCTGAAATTGTAAAAACAGCTCAGGATAAAATTAATTTAATAGACAAGTAGACCATATATGGACATTATATATCAACCACAGCTACCTGAAACTATACAGCCCATTATTATTATCGGTGCTGGTGGTATTGTAGCTGATGCCCATCTTCCTGCTTATAAAAAAGCAGGTTTTAAAGTTCATGGAATTGTAAACCGCACGAAGGCAAAAGCTGAGAAATTGGCTGAGGATTTTCAAATTCCTCATGTGTATGATAGCGTGGCAGAAGCGGTAGCAAATGCACCTGAAAATACGGTTTACGACCTGACCATTATGCCTGAACAGTATCTGGATGTCTTGGCACAATTACCCGATGGAGCAGCAGTGCTGATCCAGAAACCAATGGGCGATAATTTTGATCAGGCCAAAGAAATACTGGAGCTATGCAGGAAGAAAAAACTGGTAGCAGCCATTAACTTTCAGCTTCGTTTTGCCCCATTTGTAAGCGCAGCTCGGTATATGATAGAACAGGGTATGATTGGAGAGCTGTACGATTTAGAGGTTCGGGTAACCATTAAAACACCATGGGAGATTTTTCCGCATGTGATGGTACATCCCCGTCTGGAAATTCTTTACCATAGCATCCATTATGTGGATATGCTCCGTTCTTTTTTAGGGAATCCGGAAACCGTAATGGCAAAGACTTTAAAGCATCCTGCTAAAACGCTTTCATCTTCCCGGTCTACCATTTTAATGGATTATGGAGATACTATGCATGCGGTAATCAATACCAATCATGATCATGATTTTGGAGCTCATAATCAAGAGTGTTTTATCAAATGGGAAGGTACAAAGGGAGCAATTAAGGCAAACGTAGGCTTGCTCATGGATTATCCGCATGGTATACCTGATGTGTTTGAATATTGCCTGACAGAAGAGGGCAAGGCTCCTGAATGGAAACAGGTGGAATTAGAAGGTTCATGGTTTCCAGAAGCATTTATCGGTACAATGGCCAGCTTAATGCGGTATAAGGAAGGCTCATCTGATATTCTTCATACCAGTGTGGAGGACGTAATCAATACTATGGCCGTAGTAGAAAGTGCTTATATCTCCAGCGATAAAGGTGGAGTAAAGGTAAGCGAGCAGTTGAATAACAAATAATTATTAAAAGCGCATGTATTTTAAATCGATATTTTTTGAAGATTACCAATTAGAAGAGAAGAGGATAACATTGGGACGTACGATTACAGAAACAGATTTTGTAGTTCACGCGGGCCATACAGGAGATTTTTTTCCGCACCATATGGACGAAGAATGGTGCAAAACCCAACCTTTTAAACATAGAATTGCCCACGGAACAATGATATTTAGTATTGGCATTGGGTTAACCGCATCAGAAATTAACCCTGAAGCTTTTTCTAAAGGTTACGACCGCCTTCGCTTTGTAAAACCGGTATTTATTGGTGATACGATTCATTCGGAGATTACCATTTCGGAAAAGGCAGAAGCTAAAAAGCCGGAATACGGAACAGTGACAGAGCATGTAGAAATTAAAAACCAACATGGAGAAGTGGTACTGGTTTGTGATCACCTGCTACTTGTAAAAAAGAAATAGCCCTATTAACAACCACCCTAAAACTAACATATGAACCACAATACAGAACAGGAGGCAATTGCTGTAGCAATAGATCCGGCCACAGGCATCGAAGGAGATAAGACGACGGGTAAAAAGTATCTAGTACCATTTATTCTTGTTGTAAGCTTGTTCTTTTTGTGGGGAATGGCACATAACCTTGATTCGATACTTATCCCACATTTAAAAAAGGCCTGTAATCTCAACAATAGAGAATCTACCTTAATTGATACATCAGTATTTCTTGCTTACTTCTTAATGGCCATTCCGGCAGGTATGATCCTGAAAAAATGGGGATACAAATCGACTATGATTACGGGTTTGTTAGCATTTGCCTTCGGTGCATTTCTATTTGTTCCGGCAGCAAATAACCTTTCCTATATCACTTTTCTAACTGCGCTTTTTATTATCGGCTGTGGTTTAACGCTATTGGAAACTTCAGCGAATCCTTATGCAGCTATATTGGGAAGTCCAGATAAGGCGGCATGGAGGCTTAATCTTGCTGCTACATTCAATGGTTTGGCGGCACCGCTAGCTACCATTGTTGGGCGATTTATCCTTTCAGGTAAATCCCATACACAAGATGAACTGGCAGCAATGACAGATGCAGTTAGAAACAATTACTTCCTGACGGAGGCTGCAACAGTAAAGACCCCATACATTATCTTGGGAACTGTTTTGGTTGCTGTAGCCTTGCTATTTTATTTTATGAAGCTACCTGAAGTAAAAACCATAAGTAAAGATGGCATTTCAAAAGGAAGTTTCTTAGGCGCCTTAAAACACAAGCACTTAAGATGGGCCGTGATCGCTCAGTTTTTTTATGTAGGCGCTCAAGTGTGTGTAACCAGCTTTTTTATCCGGGCTGCACAACAAGCAGGTGGATTTGACGAATATACCGCACTCTACTATCTAGGCCTTTATGGTACATTATTTCTCGTTGGACGTTTTGTTGGAACCTTATTACTTCGCTATATCTCCTCAAACAAACTATTGGCAATTTATGCCGTAATATCAGCTCTACTTAGCATTGTTGCCATTTTTGGAGATGGAGTATATGTAGTATATGCATTGGGGGGGCTCGGCTTCTTTATGTCCATTATGTTCCCAACTATTTTTGCTCTTGGGATTGATGGTATTGGTGACGATACCAAACCTGGTTCTTCCTGGCTGATCATGTCGATAGTAGGAGGCGCAATCCTTCCTTATGCCATGGGGACGTTAATTGATTTTAACGGAGATAATATTCAGATCGGTTATAGCATTCCATTGGTGTGCTATCTGATCATCTTATATTTTGGATTAAAGGGGTATAAAATTGCCCGTAAATAGAAATTAAGATATGAGGTTTAAAGGAAAAGGTGTTTTATTGATATTTGCAATCTGGTTTAAGCTGGCGGTAATTCCTGTTTATGCCCAGCAAAATGATACAACTAAACCCTGGGTGTTGTGGCATTGGATTCATGCCGGAGTTTCAAAACCTGGTATTACCGCTGATCTGGAGGCCATGAAATCCGCAGGTATTGGTGGGGCTTACTTATTGTCGATTAAAGGTGCTGATAACCCACCGATATTCAATCCACCCTCAGTGCAGCTGACTCCCCAGTGGTGGGATATGGTGACCTTTGCTATGCAGGAGGCTAAACGTTTAAATTTGAAACTTGGGATGCATGTGAGTGATGGTTTTGCCCTCGCTGGAGGCCCCTGGATCACACCTGAATTATCTATGCAAAAAGTGGTTTCAACTCGATTGAATATCAAGGAGGGCTTAGCATCTAAAATTAAATTGGAACAGCCGGAAACAAAAGAAGGCTATTATAAAGATATTGCAGTTTACGCCTATCCTTCGCCAGAAGGTACAGGTATTTCTACGCGAACTATGGTTCCTACAATAAGCACCAGCAATGGCTTAGATGCAAGCGGATTAGTTATCGCAGGAAATAAAAAGAGTTTTGGTAGCAATGAGCCTTGCTGGTTCCAGTATGCCTTTGCTCAGCCATTTACCACACGTAGCATCACCATAAAAACAGGTGGTAACAACTACCAGGCACAGCGTTTGGAAATACAGGTAAGTGATGATGGAAAGGCTTTTCGTTCTATAGGGCGACTCGATCCGCCAAGACAGGGCTGGCAGGATACGGATGCTGATTATACACATTCCATGGCGCCAGTTACAGCAAGGTATTATCGTTTTATTTACGACAAAAGAGGATCGGAGCCAGGCTCGGAAGATCTGGATGCCGCAAAGTGGAAACCTTCACTGAAATTGCTTAATCTGGAGCTCTCTGCCGAAGCCAGGATCAATCAGTTTGAAGGGAAATCTGCAGCGGTATGGCGGATCAGTAAGCGCAGTACTGCCGCGCAATTGCCTGACCAGATTTGTGTTCCATTAAATAAAATCATCGATCTGACTGCAAAATTAAATGCCGATGGCAGTTTGAACTGGAAAGCGCCAAAAGGGAACTGGACCATCTTGCGGATTGGTCATACCTCTACCGGGCATACTAATGCTACAGGTGGTGGAGGTAAAGGCTTGGAGTGCGATAAATTTAATCCGGTTGCTGTGAAATTACAGTTCGACAGTTGGTACGGTGAAGCTTTAAAAAGAGGCGGACCAGAAATTGCTTCCAAAGTTATGACTGAATTGTTTATAGACAGCTGGGAATGTGGTAGTCAGAATTGGTCGTCATTGTTTGCCTCAGAATTTAAAAAGCGTCGTGGTTATGATTTAATGCCTTATTTGCCTGTAATGTCAGGTATTCCTGTACAAAGTGCTGCCATCTCTGAAGAATTCTTATATGATTTGCGAAAAACTATCGCCGAATTGGTCGTAGACCAATTTTATAAAACTATAGTCGCACTAGCTAAGGAAAAGGGAGTAAATTTTTCAGCAGAAAGCGTGGCGCCAACTATGATTAGCGATGGATTGATGCATTATAAAGCGGTGGATGTACCTATGGGGGAGTTCTGGTTGAATAGTCCGACTCATGATAAGCCTAACGATATGATGGATGCCATTTCAGGAGCTCATATTTATGGTAAGAATATCATTCAGGCAGAGGCCTTTACTTCGATCCGAATGGACTGGTCGGAGCATCCTGGCAATATGAAAACTTTACTAGACCGGAATTATGCATTGGGTATCAATAAAATGGTTTACCATGTTTTTGCCCATAATCCATGGATGGACAGAAAACCAGGAATGACATTGGACGGTATTGGTTTGTATTTTCAACGCGATCAGACCTGGTGGAAACCGGGTAAAGCTTGGGTGAATTATGCGGAACGTGTACAAACGCTGTTACAGCAAGGAGATCCGGTCATAGATATCGCAGTTTTTACTGGAAATGAGCTACCTCGTAGATCTGTATTACCTGATCGCCTGGTATCCGTTTTGCCCGGTATCTTCGGAAAAGATGTAGTAGAAAGTGAACGTCTACGCTTGCTAAATACAGGTGAACCTTTGAGGATAAAACCAATGGGGGTAAACCATTCGGCGAACATGGCCGATTCGGAGAATTGGGTTAACTCTTTACGTGGCTATGCTTACGATTCTTTTAATCCTGATGTATTGAGTACTGCGGTTGTAAGAGATAAAAAAGTAGTTTTTAGTAGTGGTGCTAGTTATGGTGTATTGGTTATTCCTGGTAAAACGGCTATGGAT
The DNA here is from genome assembly GCF_900100435.1 of Pedobacter sp. ok626. GTDB lineage: Bacteria > Bacteroidota > Bacteroidia > Sphingobacteriales > Sphingobacteriaceae > Pedobacter. Next base: position 417,475 of record NZ_FNEX01000001.1, read on the forward strand.
CCCAATTACCAGTACATGGATTTTGAAATCGTTAAGCAATTGTTGGCACTTGTAAAAGCAGGAGCAACGGTACTTTTAAATGAGAAACCACTTTACCAATCGGGCTTGAAACAGGTTCCCGAAACTGAATTTAAAAAGGCAGTTGATGAATTGTGGGTTGCCGGTAAAAATGGTGATGGTCAGGTTCTTATTGGGCCTTATCAAGAGGAAACATTTAAGCCGTTGGGACTTGAACGCGATTTGTTTGTTGCAGAGGCTGAACAAAGTACTTATGCAAAATATATAGCGTATACGCATCGAAAAACGGATCAAAAAGATATTTACTTTATCGCCAATCAGCTAGAAAAGGATCGTGTTTTAAATTGTTCATTCCGGATAGCTGATTTAAAAACAGTACCTGAGTTTTATGATGCAGTTTCGGGTAAAACCTGGAAAGCTAGGAACTGGTCTGTTGTTGATGGAAGGTTGCAGTTAGCGATTAAATTGGATGCAAATGCATCTGTATTTGTAATTTTTGATCGCAATACTGATCAGACGAAGCCTGTTGAGGGGAAAAGCAATTGGTCTGAATTTACCACTACCCAGGTATTGGATAAGGATTGGCAGGTGACTTTTGATCCTGCATATGGTGGACCTTCGAAACCAGTACTTTTTAAGGATTTAACGGATTGGAGTTTGAATCAGGATTCCTTAATCCGCTATTATTCGGGTACAGCAATCTATAATAAAAACATAAATATCAAGTCAAAGAAAACCGACGAAGTATGGCTTGATTTAGGCGCAGTCGCTAACATTGCTGATGTGAAAATCAACAATGTTTCCTGTGGGATCGTCTGGACACCACCATATCGGGTAGAGATCAGTAAAGCATTGCGTAATGGCAACAATCAGATCAGCATTGAACTGAGTAATACCTGGGCCAATCGTTTAATTGGTGATCAACGTTTGCCTGAAAATAAACGGATTACAAAAACCAATGCACCTTACCGCCTGGAAGGTAAGCCTTTGCTAAAAGCAGGCTTACTGGGGCCGGTAACGATCCAGACTATTAAGTACTACTATTAACTGAATCATAAAAACCAAAATATAAACCATGAAAAGGATATTTATCATCTCAGTCTTGCTTTTTTCGGTACAGATGAGTCAAGCGCAGGATAAAAGCCTGGTTAACACAACTCAGAGTTTACATGTCAAACTACACAGCCCGAATATGAAGGATGTGCATTGGACTAAAGGCTTTTGGGCAGATCGTTTTAAAGTGGCCAAAGAAACTATGGTGCCAAATATGTGGGACATCTATAACGATGAGCATATCAGTCATGCTTTTAAGAATTTTGAAATTGCTGCCGGACTGGATACCGGGTCACATAAAGGTCCTTCTTTTCATGATGGTGATTACTATAAAACACTAGAGGCCATGGCTAGTATGTATGCTTCAACTCATGATAAGAAATTGGAAGCTAAGATGGATAAGGCCATTGCTGTAATCGCAAAATCACAGCGGGAAGACGGCTATATCTACACTAAGGCAATGATAGAACAGCGAAAAACAGGCTCGAACAATCAGTTTCAGGATAGGTTGAGTTTTGAAGCATACAACATTGGCCATTTAATGACTGCTGCCTGTGTGCATTATCGAGCCACGGGGAAAACCAATTTATTGGAAGTCGCTAAAAAAGCAACGGAATACCTGTACAAATTTTATCAAAAGGCATCCCCGGCACTGGCCAGAAATGCCATCTGTCCCTCTCATTATATGGGGGTGATTGAAATGTACCGAACTACTAAAGAACCGCGATATCTGGAATTGGCTAAGCATCTGATTGCCATTAAAGGGAAAATTGAAGATGGTACAGATGACAATCAAGATCGGATCCCTTTTTTACAACAAACTAAAGCCATGGGACATGCAGTAAGGGCAAATTATCTCTACGCTGGTGTGGCCGACTTGTATGCGGAAACTGGTAACGATTCCCTGATGCATGCCTTGAATTTAATGTGGGATGATGTAAACCAACACAAGATGTACATCACAGGAGGCTGTGGCTCTTTATATGATGGGACTTCTCCAGATGGTACATCCTACAACCCCGCAGAAGTTCAAAAGATCCACCAGGCTTTCGGTAGGGATTACCAGTTGCCAAACTTCACGGCTCATAATGAAACTTGTGCCAATATTGGTAATGTATTATGGAACTGGAGAATGCTGCAAATCAGTGGTGATGCAAAATATGCTGATGTAATGGAGCTAGCCCTGTACAATAGCGTACTTTCAGGTATTAGTCTGGACGGAAAGAAATTTTTATATACCAATCCTTTAAGCTATTCTGATGATCTGCCTTTTAAACAACGTTGGTCTAAAGAGCGTGTACCTTATATCGGGTTGTCAAATTGTTGCCCGCCAAACGTAGTGCGTACCATCGCAGAGGTTAGCGATTATGCTTATAGTATTTCTGATAAAGGTTTGTGGTTCAATCTTTATGGAGGCAGTACCATCCAGACCAGTTTAAGTGATGGATCGAAAGTTAGCCTTGTTCAGGAAACGAATTACCCATGGGATGGCAACATCAAAATTAGTATTAAAACAACCGAAAATAAGCCTTATTCCATGTTTTTTCGTATTCCGGGCTGGACATCTAGTGCGACTTTAAAGGTAAACGGACAAACTGAAAACCTGGTATTAACACCAGGAACTTATGCGGAATTGAACCGTAGATGGAAAGCGGGTGATCAGGTAGAACTGGTATTGCCTATGGAAGCCCAATTGGTAGAGTCAAATCCGCTTGTGGAAGAGACAAGGAACCAGGTAGCAGTTAAAAGGGGACCTGTAGTTTATTGCCTGGAATCTCAGGATTTGCCAGGTAAAAGAATCTTTAATGTCTTTATACCAGCTAAAATTGATTTGAAGGCCAGTCCTATTCAAATTGATGGAGCAAACATGATGAGTCTGGAAGGTAATGCTCAGCTTATTGAAAATAAGGACTGGAAAAATGTGCTTTATCGTCCACTCAATGAATCAAATACCACTACGGCTATCAGGTTGGTGCCTTACTTCGCCTGGGGCAATCGTGGGCATTCGGAAATGTCAGTTTGGTTACCAGTAAGTAGATAAGAACAACAGAAATGGAAAGAGTAACTGCAAAATATTATATAGAAACACCGCTTGATCTTGAAAAATCAGCTCAGGTATTGGCCGGAGAACAGTCGTCGGGAACTTTTATTGCCGTTCCCGGAGAGACCGAGGAATTGAAACAACGTTTCGCCGCTAGAGTAGAAAATATCACCGTTATGGATGTGGCAGATAGCCCTGCTATTCCGGGGGTACTTTCCTCAGGAGGAAAATACCAGCGAGCCATGATAGAGGTATCCTGGTCCATAGAGAATTTTGGCTATAACCTGCCTGTTTTGGTATCAACTTTACAGGGGAATCTTTATGAACTAACCCAGTTTACCGGTTTAAAACTTATGGACCTGGAACTTCCTGGCTCTTATGCCCATGCTTTTAAAGGACCAAAGTTTGGCATTGAGGGCTGTAGGAAGCTGACAGGAGTTTACGGTAGACCATTGATTGGTACGATCATTAAGCCGAGCGTCGGCATGACACCCGAACAAACAGCCGTGCTGGTTAACACATTGGCAAAGGCTGGTATTGACTTTGTGAAGGATGATGAGTTATTAGGCTCTTCTGCCAATTCTCCATTCGATAAGCGTGTGGATGCGGTAATGGATGTGATCAATAGACATGCAGATCAAACTGGTAAAAAGGTGATGTATGCTTTTAATATTAGTGATGATATCGACCAGATGCAGCGCAATTATGAAAAGGTACTCCACTCTGGGGGAACTTCTGTAATGATTAGCCTGAATAGTGTAGGGCTGTCTGGCGTAAAGAAAATAGGAGATATGGGCGAACTGGCTATACACGGTCACCGCAATGGTTGGGGCATGCTCAATCGTCATCCTTTACTGGGGATTGAATTTCCTGCTTACCAGAAATTATGGAGATTGGCAGGTGTAGATCAGATTCATGTCAATGGGATTCAGAATAAGTTCTGGGAATCAGATGATTCAGTAGTTAAATCTATTGAAGCTTGTCTGACACCCCTGTTAGGTGGCTATTCGGTACTGCCAGTGGTGTCTTCCGGACAATGGGGAGGCCAGGCACCTGAAACTTATCGACGCACTAAAACTGTCGATTTGCTGTATATGGCAGGCGGCGGTATTATGGCTCATCCTGATGGACCAGCTGGAGGAGTTGTTGCTTTGCAACAAGCCTGGCAGGCAGCAGTTGATGGTTTGTCGGTAGCCGAAGCCGCGTCAAAATACCTGGAGTTTGGTCATTCCGTATCAGTATTTGGTAAAAAATAACCGTAAGGGAGACATGGAAAATAACCGCTTACTTATTGCTTTTTATGGGGATGATTTTACCGGATCAACGGATGCACTGGAATTTTTAAGTAGAGCTGGCATCAAAACAGTTTTGTTTATTGAAGCCCCCTCAACAGCGCAACTATCACGTTACCCGGGATTGCAAGCCATCGGTGTAGCAGGTAAGAGTCGTACGCTTTCGCCAGTTGAAATGGAAGTGGAGCTAAGGCCTGCGTTTACTGCATTGCAGAAACTCAACCCACGCCACGTGCACTATAAAGTTTGCTCAACCTTCGATTCATCGCCAGCTATTGGTAGCATTGGTAAGGCAATCGATATTGGTACATCTGTATTTAAGACGGCAGTTGTTCCATTACTGGCAGCAGCACCACACTTGGGACGGTATGGCTTATTTGGCAACCTTTTCGCCCGCATGGGCATAGGAAGTGAGGGCGAAATTTATCGTTTGGATAGGCATCCTTCCATGCGCAATCACCCAACAACGCCGGCGGATGAAAGTGATATTCGTCTACATCTAGGTAAACAAACCGATAAAAAAATAGGCTTATTTAATATCCTTGAACTGCATAAATACCAGAAACAGGTTTTTAATCCCGATTTTTCAGCATATGAAATTGTATTATTTGATGCACTTGTAGAAGAAGAACTCAAAAGTATAGGACAGCTGATAGATGGGCAAGCTGGGGATGAACACATTGTCTTTTCTGCAGGATCCTCAGCTATAGAAATGGCTTTGGGAAATCACTGGCAGGAGACCGGTGTGCTACAGGAGCATGAAGAATGGAAACTTATTAAAGCTGATGGGCCTGTATTGGTTGCCTCGGGAAGTTGTTCTTCGGTGACTTCTGAACAGATCCGTTATGCCTTGAATCACGGTTTTACAGAATTGGCAATTGATACAGTGACGTTAGCGTCGCAATTGGTTGGTAATGATCTTTCTATGGAGACTGTCTCTATCAAATCTGCAGCTGAAAAGTATGCGCAGAAAGTTATTGGATTAATCAAAGAAGGGAAAAAACCTTTGGTTCATACCAGTCTGGGTAATGATGATCCCCGTGTGGCCGATACGGATAAAATATTTAGAGAGAAAGGCTTTGGTAAGACTGCCACAGCCCAATTGTATGGCCAGCTGCTTGGTCAGATTGCAAGGCTAACGGCAGAAAATACTGACCTTAAAAGAATCATTATTGCCGGTGGGGATACCTCAAGCTATGCGGCCAGGGCGATGGGGATAGAGGCCGTTGAGATGATAGCCCCACTCTCGCCCGGAGCACCTTTGTGTCGTGCTTATGCCCCTGGATCTGCTGTTGATCAGTTGCAGCTAGTCTTTAAAGGGGGACAAGTCGGAAAAGAAGATTTTTTAACATTAACCTAATATAACCTAAAATATGAAAGCTAAAACATTAGGACTTGTCCACACCTCAGCTACATTAGTTCCTGTTTTTCAGAAACTTTGCAGTGATTATCTGCCAGGCGTAAACGTGTTTAATATAGTAGATGATAGTCTGATTAAAGATGTCATTAGCCGCAATGAACTAACGAAATTAACTTCCAGAAGGGTAGTAGATCACGTCGCCTCAGCAGAAGCTGCCGGTGCAGATTTTATTCTGGTTACCTGCTCTTCTATAGGTGCAGCCATCGAAGCTGCTGCTGCTTTAACTGGTGTTCCGGTTTTAAGAGTAGATCAGCCTATGGCCGACCTTGCAGTGAAAACAGGTAAAAAGATAGGGGTGATCGCAACATTGCCTACTACACTTGGTCCAACAAGTGATCTGGTTAAACGTCGTGCAGCAATTGCAGGTAAAGAAATAGAGCTGACTTCAACATTATGCGAAGGCGCATTTGAAGCGCTAATGGGTGGACAGCCGGAAAAGCATGATGAAATGGTGGCTAAAGCACTGATCGAACTTTCTACAAAAGTTGATGTAATTGTACTTGCTCAAGCTTCAATGTCGCGCGTGGTTGATGGATTGCCTGATACGGAAAAACGCGTGCCGATACTGGCAAGTCCGACCCTTGCAATTCAACACATTGCTGATCTCTTTAAGTAGAACATCATGTATAATTTTCGCAGATTATGTCTGCTGTTGGCGCTGATTGCATTTGTAGTGCTACTGGCTGGTCTTTTTAGATCAGATCCTACACTATGGCAACCCGCTGCAGTAGTGATGGCCGTAACAGTCGCCATAGGGATTGGCGCCCTGGAAGCCTTGAAAAATTATCAGTATACCGCCTGGATCATTACTGCTGTAGTTGCAGGAATGATTTATCCTGCTGCTTTTTTGAAATGGGGCGAGTTTGACCTCCGTAACAAATGGCTCATCCTTGTGGTGGTGCAAATGGTGATGTTTGGTATGGGGATACACATGAGCCTTCGTGATTTTACTGGCTTGGGTAGCACAGGAAAAGGGGTTGTAATTGGCTTGTTGTGTCATTTTACCATTATGCCATTAATGGGGTATATGTTAACACGTGTGTTTCATTTTGAGACTGAAATTGCAGCGGGAATCATCTTAATTGGTTCCTGTTCTAGCGGTTTAGCTTCTAATGTAATGGTTTATATAGCTCGTGCAAATCTCGTATTATCAGTTGCTGTTACCGCAATGGCCACGCTGATTGCGCCATTTTTGACGCCCTTGCTGATGAAATTACTGGCGGGTACGCTGATTGAGATTAAATTCTTCAATATGATGATGGAGATCATTAAGATTGTGATCGTTCCTATTGGTGCGGCACTGGTTCATGATTACTTGAAAAGGGCAACGCCGAAAAGCTGGAAGCGGATTAAACTGATTGCTGCGGTATGTGTGCTTTGGTTACTGGCTCTACCTTTAGGAATGTGGAGTGGGCTTGAACGTGTCTTTTCTACTGAGGGTATGGAATCCGTTGAGATCCTGAGCTTTTTTGCTGGTGCATTTCTGGTAGGATTGATTTATCACTTATTTACATTGAAATTTAGTAATCTGGATCAGCTGATGCCTTATATTTCTATGTTTGGTATTGTTTATTTTACAACAGTTACTACAGCTGCTGGTAGAGATAACCTGTTAAAAGTCGGTTTTATTTTGTTTCTTGCATCTGTGATCCATAATGCGGCTGGTTACCTTTTTGGTTATTTGTTGAGCCGGATATTTGGTCTGGATAAGAGATCATCAAGGACTGTTGCCTTCGAAGTTGGTTTACAGAATGGAGGTATGGCTTCAGGATTGGCAGGTTCCATGGGTAAATTGGGAACTGTGGGGCTTGCGGCAGCTGTATTTAGTCCATGGATGAACATTTCCGGGTCAATCCTGGCTAATTACTGGAGAAAACAGGCCTTAAAAGAAGAAGAACTAGAAAAAACAAGTCAGAAAATATATGAAGAAGCTTAAAAATATCATTTCAAGATCAGCCACCGCATTACTTCTTGTCTTTTGCGCTGGTTCTTCCTTTGCTGAGGTAAAACCAGCATCCATTTTTACGGACCATATGGTACTTCAGCAGAAAGCTGATGTTGCGGTATGGGGTTGGGCAAAAAACAATAGCCTGGTTACTTTGATTCCATCCTGGGACAAAAAGAAATATACTGTAAAAGCAGATGTTAATGGCAAGTGGAAGCTGAAGATAGCGACTCCAAAGGCGGGTGGGCCATATGAAGTGACGATAAGTGATGGGAAGGCGATCACCCTGAAAGATATTTTGATTGGCGAGGTTTGGTTTTGTGGCGGACAATCGAACATGGAAATGCCTATGAAAGGGTTTAAAGCGCAACCAATTTTGGGCTCTAATGAGCTGATTTTGAAATCTTCGAATTCACAAATTCGATTGTATACTGTGCCACGTTCATCTATAACAGAAAGACAAGATAATAGCAAGCCTTCCGACTGGAAACTTGCCGGACCAGAAGCAGTGTCGAGCTTTAGTGCAACAGCCTATTATTTTGGTAAATTATTGAGCGAAATGTTAAACGTTCCGGTTGGACTGATTAACGATAGTTATGGTGGTTCAACAATAGAAGCATGGATGTCGCCCGAATTGTTAAAGTCATTTCCAGAAGTTAAAATCCCTTCAAAAGGGGATTCAATTAAAGAAGTCAGTCGCACACCAACTACGTTGTACAATGGCATGTTGTATCCAGCCATTGGTTATGGTATTCGTGGAGCGATTTGGTACCAGGGAGAGTCAAATCAGGAGCGTCCTGACAGATACGAAGATTTGTTCCCGGCCATGGTGAAGGAATGGCGGAATGTATGGGGAATGGGGGACTTCCCTTTTTATTATGCACAGATTGCACCCTATAAATATGCAAAAGATCCAACTCAGAGTGATAAGAAATCTAATTCAGCATTTATCAGGGATGCACAGCGAAAATCACTAAGTAAAATATCCAATTCCGGAATGGCGGTGTTAATGGATGTTGGAGAAGAACGATCTATTCATCCAGCAAATAAAGAAAAGGGAGGAGTACGCTTGGCTTACCTGGCGTTGGGCAATACCTATGGCATTAAAGGTTTCAGCTATGCAAGTCCTGAGTATGAGTCAATGACTGTTAATGATGGTGTTGCAGTCCTAAAATTTCAGAATGTAGCTAATGGTCTTACCTCATTTGGAAAGCCTTTGTCGCTGTTTGAAATTGCTGGAGAGGATAAGGTATTTTATCCTGCAAAAGCAGTACTTTCTGGAAGTAGTATAAAGGTTTCAGCTGAAGCCGTTAAAGCCCCGGTAGCAGTGCGTTATGCTTTTAAAGATTTTGTAATTGGCGATTTATATGGAAATGAAGGCTTACCAGTTTCCTCATTTAGAACGGATGATTGGGAAAAGTAAATTTCTTTTTATTTGGATCATGATCTCCAGCTGCTTATGGACTGCGAATGCACAAAATAAGCAAGCTGAGACTAATCTGGTATGGAACAGTCAGAGCGAAGACGCTGCAGGCTCTATGCCTTGTGGTGGGGGCGACATTGGTCTGAATGTTTGGGTGGAAAAGGGAGAACTGCTTTTTTACATTTCCAGAAGTGGAACCTTCGACGAAAACAATACTTTGTTAAAACTTGGACGGGTAAGACTTAAGTTAAGCCCTAATCCTTTCGAGGCAGGTAGTACTTTTAAACAAGAACTGGTTTTAAAAGAGGGCTATGTAAAGGTAACTGGCACAAAAGCTGGATTACAGACGGAAGTAAAAGTTTGGGTTGATGTTTTTAAACCCATCATTCATCTTGAATTAAAAAGTAACCAAAAGACTTTTGCTGAGGCTGGTTTTGAAAGCTGGCGAAATGAAGATCGCTTGACGAAGGGAAAAGAAAACAACCAAAACTCCTATAAATGGGCACCGAAGGGCGAAGTGAAAACCTTTAAAGACAGCATTGCCTTTAAAAACAACGGATTATTGTTTTTCCATCAGAACAAAGACTTTTCTGTTTTTGATGTTACAGTGAAGCAACAAGGAATGGACAGCGTTAAGGATAAATTGTTTAATCCGCTAAAGCACCTGGTATTTGGAGGCTCAATGCAAGGAGAAGGCTTGGTCCCCTCAGGAACTTACACTGGTAGTTATTCGGGAATACCCTTTAAAGGCTGGAAACTAAAAAATGCCAAGGCTTTAAATATCATCAATATTGCGATCACATTGCATACCGCAAAAACCCCGTATATCAACAATTGGGAAAGCGAATTAAGAAAGACAGCAGCCATTAAAAATAAACAAGCATTTGAAGCCACTAAAAACTGGTGGAAGAGTTACTGGGAACGCAGCTTTATAGAAATGAGCAGCCAACAGCAGCCCTTAGTTGCACAAGCAGGAAAGAACTATCAGTTGTTTCGTTATATGTTGGGTTGCAATGCTTTTGGAACTTATCCCACTAAATTTAATGGGGGCTTGTTTACCTACGATCCGGGATTGGTAGATTCAACATTAAAATATACCCCTGATTTTAGAAACTGGGGTGGAGGAACGCATACGGCACAAAACCAACGACTGGTATACTGGCCAATGCTGAAAACTGGGGATGTAGAAATGATGAAGCCACAGTTTGATTTTTATACAAATCTATTGCGTAATGCGGAGCTGCGAACGGAGCTTTATTGGGGGCATAAGGGGGCAAGCTTTACCGAGCAACTAGAGAACTTTGGTTTGCCAAATCCTGCTGAGTATGGTTGGAAACGACCTGCAGGTTACGATAAAGGTATGGAATACAATGCCTGGCTGGAATACGAATGGGATACCGTACTGGAGTTTTGTATGATGATGTTGGAAACCGAAAGCTATACGGGAAAAGATGTAAAACCATACCTTCCATTTATAGAAAGTTGTCTTAACTTTTTTGATGCGCATTACAGCTATTTAGCTAAGCAAAGGGGTAGTAAAGCACTGGATGGCAATGGTCATTTGGTTTTGTACCCAGGATCTGCAGCAGAGACTTATAAGATGAGCTATAATGCGACATCTACCATTGCCGCATTGAAAACCGTATTGGGCCGTTTGTTGGAGCTTAAAGGGCTCTCTGAAGGGCAAAGGGAAACATGGTCTGCAATGTTAAAACGTATTCCGCCAATTAGCTTCAGAGCGTTTGAGGGACATCCAACGATTGCTCCGGCTAAAGTATGGGAAAGGATAAATAATACGGAAAGTCCACAATTATACCCTGTTTATCCATGGGGGATTTATGGAGTTGGCAAACCTGGATTGGACACCGCTATCAACACTTTTAAATACGATACAGACGTCTTGAAATTTAAGAGCCATGTGGGCTGGAAGCAGGATAACATTTTTGCGGCAAGATTGGGCTTGGTAAAAGAAGCGGCCGAATTGACCTTGTTGAAATTAAAAGATTCTGGCAGAAGGTTTCCCGCATTTTGGGGACCAGGGTTTGATTGGGTGCCAGATCACAATTGGGGAGGTTCCGGGATGATTGGCTTACAGGAAATGCTATTGCAAGACCATGAGGGAAAGATCTTCTTATTTCCAGCATGGCCCAAAGAATGGGATGTTCATTTTAAACTGCATGCTCCTCAGCGAACTACGATAGAGGCTGTATTGGAGAATGGAAAGGTAGAATTGTTAAAAGTAATACCCGAATCGAGACGGAAAGATATCGTGATTTTAGTAAAATAAGGTTTTGGCAACGATTGCGTATTTATTTTGGAGGGATTACTAAAATCACTGTTTAAAACTATGTAGAATTGTATTGAAACCATTTATAACACAACAAGTATGAAAATGAGACCTTTTATATTTAGCTTGATTGCCTTCGTTATGACGGCTCCACTGGCTAATGCGCAAGATGCCAAAATGAAGACTAAGCCTTTATCTGATCAGATGGCGGCTACTGTAATGGAAGTATGGAAGGAAAGATCCAAAAAATGGTCATATGATGATGGAGTTGTCCAAGATGGAATGAATGAGATCTGGAGAAGAACCGGTAATGCGGTATACTTCAAATATGTTCAAAGTAAAATGGATGAGTTTATTTCGCCTGAAGGTGTGATAGATACTTATAGTCAGGATCATTTTAACATTGATAACGTAAAAAATGGTACGGTTTTGCTTGATTTATACAAAGTAACCGGACAACAAAAATATTTCAAAGCAGCAACCATATTATGGGAGCAATTGCAAAAACACCCGAGAACAAAAGAAGGCGGTTTCTGGCATAAAAAAATATATCCAAATCAGATGTGGTTGGATGGATTGTACATGGGACAGCCTTTCTATGCTGAATATGCCGCACTAATTAACAATAAACCAGCTTTTGATGACATTGCGAACCAATTCATTTTTATGGAGAAAAATGCCAGGGATGCAAAGACTGGATTGTTGTATCATGGTTGGGATGAATCAAAAGTAGAGCGTTGGGCTGACCCTAAAACAGGTTTGTCACCACATATTTGGGCCAGAGCAATGGGTTGGTATGCCATGGCATTGGTAGATGTGTTGGATAATTTCCCTAAGGATCATCCGAAAAGAAAAGAACTGATTAATATCTTGAACCGATTGTCAACTGCTATCAAAAGGGTACAGAACAATAAAACCGGCGTATGGTATGATATTTTAGACCGTCCAAATGATAAAGGCAATTACTTTGAATCTTCGGCTTCTGCCATGTTTGTGTATGCTATCGCTAAAGGCGTAAGAATGCAATACTTGCCACAATCGTATTTTGCCGTAGCTGATAAGGGATACAAAGGAATGCAACAAGAATTTGTTGAACAGCGTGCGGAAAATATGGTGAACCTTAAAGGGACTGTTACCGTATCTGGCCTAGGAGGCAAACCTTATCGTGATGGTAGCTACGCCTACTATTTAAGTGAAAAAGTAATCACCAATGATCCTAAAGGTGTAGGTGCCTTTTTAAAAGCGATCAACGAAATGGAAATTGCAGCTATGCCTAAACCAGGTTTAGGGAAGACTGTAGTATTGGATTCGTATTTTAATAATGAGACCAAGAAAGACCAAAGTGGTAATGTAGTTTCATGGCATTACAAATGGGAAGAAATGTCTAATGGTGGTTTTTCTATGTGGGGAGAGCAGTTTAACAATGCAGGTTTTAAAACTTCAACATTATACAATGCGCCTACAGCAGCGAATCTTAAAAATGCTTCGGTTTATATCATCGTAGATCCTGATACACAAAAAGAAAGTCCTAAGCCTAATTTTATTGGTGCCAATGACATTAAGAATATTACGGATTGGGTTAAAGCAGGTGGTGTCTTGATATTGATGGGGAATGATACCGGAAATGTAGAGTTTGATCATTTTAACCAGCTGGCTAAGAACTTCGGTGTTCAATTTAACAAAGACAGCAAGGGCCGTGTAGTTGGTAATAAGTTCGAAATGGGCAAGGCGATTGTGCCTGCAGGCAATGAACTCTTTAAAACTGCGGAACAATTATACATCAAGGAATATAGCACGTTAAAACTAGTGGCACCGGCTAAATCTGTGCTTAAAGATAAGGATGGAAATAATATGATGGCTGTTGCGAAACTAGGCAAAGGTTCTGTATTCGTTATTGGTGATCCATGGTTATACAATGAGTATGTAGATGGAAGAAAGTTGCCTGCTGAATATGATAACTTTAAAGCGGGACAGGACTTGGTGAATTGGGTTGGTAAACAGTTTATAAAGAGATAATTTTTAGATCAATATGGATTTGCAATTAAAAGATAAGGTAATCATAGTAACTGGTGGTGCCAAAGGGATAGGAAAAGCAACTGCACAGGCATTTGCTGCTGAAGGCGCCATTGCTATCATTGTGGGTAGAAAGGAAGCGGATAACCTGAAAGTAGTAGAAGAAATTATGACTGCGGGTGGCAAAGCTGTACAGGTTGCCGCTGAATTGAGCGATCCGGATGCTTGTGAAAATGCGGTAAAAGCTATCATTAGTCAGTTTGGAAGAATTGATGGCCTGGTAAATAATGCAGGAGTAAATGATGGTGTGGGACTGGAGCATGGTAATTATAAAGACTTTATGGCTTCTTTACATAGGAATGTTGTTCACTATTATTTAATGGCGCATTTTGCTTTGCCTGAATTGATTAAAAGCAAGGGTGCTATTGTAAATATCACCTCTAAAACTGCCGAGACTGGACAGGGAAACACTTCGGCGTATGCAGCCGCAAATGGCGGTAGAAATGCATTGACAAGAGAGTGGGCCGTAGAATTGTTGAAACATGGCATCAGGGTAAATGCAGTCGTAGTAGCAGAATGTTGGACTCCTGCTTACGAAACCTGGATTGAAACCCTGCCAGATGCAGAACAGAAATTAAAAGAGATCACTTCAAAAATACCATTTGAAAACAGAATGACTACGGCACAAGAAATAGCTGATATGGCTGTGTTTTTGATGTCGGGAAGGTCAAGCCATACCACAGGTCAAATCATTCATGTGGATGGGGGATATGTACATCTGGACAGGGCTTTGGCCAATGCTTAATGCGATAAACTTAGAAGAAATAAATGAAAACACTAGTTTGCACTACACCAGGAACATTTGAATACGCTACAGCTGAAAAGCCAGTATTAACTTCTGGCAATGCAATTATAAAAATTAAACGAATCGGTATCTGTGGTACGGATTTACATGCTTTTGAAGGTACTCAACCCTTTTTTAGTTATCCAAGGATTTTAGGTCACGAACTTTCGGGCGAGCTGCAAGAGTTTGATGGAGCTGAAGGTTTTGAAAAAGGAGAAGCTGTTACATTCATACCTTATTTTAATTGTGGTGTATGCATTGCATGTAGGTCAGGTAAGCCCAATTGTTGCACGGATATTAAAGTCTGTGGTGTACATGTAGATGGCGGAATGGCCGAATACCTTTCTGTTCCTTCACATACACTGATTCATGGTGAAGGCTTAAGCTTTGATGAACTGGCATTGGTTGAACCATTGGCTATCGGAGCTCATGGTGTGCGTAGAGCAGCTATAGAAAAGGATGAATTTGTGTTGGTAATAGGAGCTGGTCCCATAGGCCTGGGAACGATGGAGTTTGCCAGAATTGCCGGAGCAAAAGTGATTGCACTTGATATTAATGATGCACGGTTGCAGTTTTGCAAGGATAGACTGAAAGTACCCTATGTAGTGAATGCGCTTGCTACAGACGTTTTAGGGCAATTGAAAGCGATTACCGGTGGTGATATGCCGACAGTAGTGATAGATGCTACAGGAAGCTTAAAAGCGATTAATAATGCCTTTCAGTATATGGCACATGGTGCTCGTTTTGTGCTTATTGGCTTGCAGAAGGAAAATATTTCCTTTAGTCACCCTGAGTTTCATAAACGTGAAGCCACTCTGATGAGCAGTAGAAATGCAACAAGGGCTGATTTTGAACATGTAATTGCTGCTATGAAAGCTGGTCTGGTAAATCCAACCACTTACATCACCCATAAAGTTCAATTTGCTGAAGTAAAAGATGAATTTCAAAGCTGGCTTGATCCTGCGAATGGGGTGATCAAAGCAATGGTTGAAGTGGAATAATTATAGGAGCCAATTAGTTTTCGGACTAATTGGCTCCAGTAAATTTAGTCTCTATTCCAAAATGCAGGTGGCTCTATACCTAAGCTGCGTAAATAAACGGTACCCTGTGCACGGTGGTGAATCTCGTTGTCAATAAAATATAGAATGGTTGAAAAAACCTGGCCTTCATATTGACCAAAAGCTAATACAACTTCTTGAAACCGGGCGTCAGAAATTTCTGGCCAAAATGCAATAATCTCTTCGGTTGATTGATCCAATAATTTAAGTAGTCCATCCTTAGACTGATCTTCCTTGTTTATGGAATGATTATTAATGTTGCCAGCATGTTCCCAGTTGTCGGTTGCAATTCCCCTTATGCCAGGACCTGAAATATCTATGATTTCCTTTATCATTGTAGCGAATGGACGCATACCGCCAATGCTATAATCAAATAACTTATCTTCAGGAAAGGCTTCAATTACTCGTCTGGTAAGGCGACGGTGGCCTAGCCATTCATTCAATAAGTTTTCAGTAGAAACGAATAACGTAGTTTCGGTGTTGGTTGTCGTTGTCATAATCTTATTTTTATGGGTTATGTGTTTTTCTAATACAAAGAAAACACGGCCCACTGACAACCCTATGGCAGTGTGTTTTTTATTTAAATTTTAATCGTTACGGGCTCTTCTTTTCCGTTATGACAGCTTGCGCAAGAGATATTGGTTAATTTTCCTTCTTTGTCTTTTTCGTGGAAATACTTTTTGTTGACCTTGTTAGTCATTCTCATCATATTCCTTGCAACCTCTTTTTTAGGATTTTCATCACTGGCAAAATCAAGTTTTTTAGGATTGTCTTTGCGAGGAGCATGACAGTAGTTACATTTTACGCCCAATGCAAGTTTAAAGCCGTCCATAACTTTATCAAGATCATCATGGCTGATGTTCTTTGGAAGCACTTTAAGATTTGTAGCTTTCGGTTCCTGTTTAGGTTCTTGCTGTGGCATAAAAGCACTTAGCATCACAACCGTACCTAATAATAAAGAAAAAGTAATCGTCTTTTTATAGCGCATAACAAATGGTTTAATGTATATATTAAACCAATATAGCCAGATTAGATTAATATGACAAACCTATTGTTTATTGGGAATTAATCTTAATAATCTACTGTCCATTAGTATGCAATTGGGGCATTTCTAAAGTATAGGCTAGTTCTCTTTTAGCTTCATTAATCACAAACTGGCTACGCACAGTCCCTACATCTGGCAGGCTGGCTAGTCTATTTACTATAAACTCCTTATAAGCATGCATGTTGCTAACCACGATTTTTAACATAAAATCAAAATCTCCTGTCATGTGATAGCATTCCATTACTTCGGTGAACTTAACTACTTCCTGCTCAAAGTTCTTTAAGGACTGGGTACTGTGGTCTTTCAGTTGAATCGAGGTAAAGGAGGTCAGCATTTCACCCAGTTTTTCACGGTTAATGATGGTGAGCGTACCAATAATATAGCCGATCTCTTTGAGCCGTTCCACTCGATTGAAAATGGTGTTTCCGGCTTTATGTAGCTTTAAACCAAGTTGTTTGTTGGTCAACGAGGCATCTTTTTGAATGAGGCGTAAAAGTTGTAGATCAGTCTGATCCAAAGTCGTAGTAGTCATATAACCATATTTTTACGCTTGTTTTTTGCAAATTAAATCTATTCTATTCAGATTGTCAAGTAGTTAGCTTTAATTCTGTCAGATAGATACTTTCTTACACTTTAAAGAATTTAATTCTGTTTGAAAGGTGTTTAATGGAAGATTTTTCCAAATTAGCTGCTGTGTATGGATTTATCAATCATGCTGATCAAATTTGTGTACATTCTACACCACGATTACTTTGCCAGTAGTCAACTAATTTCTGAAAAATGAGTTTAAATTTTTTAAGTATCAATCGTCTGGATGAGTATAAGAGCGACGCAAAGTTGCAAACTACCATTAGTTCCCGCTTAATGTGGTTAGATGAAGGCGAAAGTATGGTTTTTGTACCATCTGGTGTTTCTTTTGATCTTGATATTTATCCTTCAACAGGATGGATATTTTCGTTCAATGAGCTTTTTTATAGGGACTTTTTGGATCGGTACCCTCAGGATTACAACTGTGCTTTGATGGCGAAAAGGTCATGTGATTATTTGTTTATTCCATTAAGTGTCAAGTTACGAATGGAAATGTCTGAACTAGCAGATTTGTTGATAAAGGCGCTAAAAGAGGGGCAATCAGAATTGTTCTTGCAGGCCTACGCAGATTTAATTTTGCTAAATGCAAATCAGGCATACGTAGGAATACACAGTAAATAAGATTCGATAATCAATAACAAAGGGGCATTTGTTTTTACAAATACCTCTTTGTTATTTCCATTGGAGATCGCGAATTATTCTTCGTTTGCCACGGAAATAAAATTGCTTTTTTGTTATCCTTATGAGTAATAGGATATTATTTTTTAGTAATTTTACAAAAGGGGAAATCTTCATGACCATTTATAGTTCATATACTGATTTGGAACTTATTGCTTTGTTAAAAAAGGGTGAGAAGGTTGCGCTTGCCGAGATTTACAGAAGGTATCAGGGCGTTTTGTATAGCCATGCCTACCGTCGCTTGCCGGACAGAGAGGAAGTAAGAGATATCATACAGGAGTTGTTTGTTTATCTGTGGACTAGCAGGGAACAGCTTTATATGACCAGTCTTTCTTCCTATCTCTATGCTTCAGTTCGAAATCGCATATTAAACCAGTATAGAAATAAAAAGGTAAGAGATAATTTTGCTGCTTCATTACAGGAATTTATAGATCAGGGCGAAAATGTGATTGAAGATCAGCTGAGGGAAAAGGAGCTCGCCTTACTCGTTGAAAAGGAAATTGCTGCCTTACCTGATCAGATGCGTCTTGTTTTTGAAATGAGCCGTAAGCTGGAGATGAGCCATAATGAAATAGCTGAGGCCCTCAATTTATCACCACACACCGTTCGCAATCAGGTGCATAATGCCCTAAAAGTTTTACGTGTTAAATTGGGTGCTAACAGTCTGTTTATATTATTTTAACTTTTTTTTAATACCATCTAGTCTATAGCCTGCTTAGCCGTGTCTTATCATTATAGCGCGAAATTTCGCTTAACGTGAACATGGAATTTAAACAAGCTGATAAATTAATTGAAGCATATAATAATGGAACTGCGAGTCCTGAGGAAAGGGCTTTGGTGGAAAGCTGGTATTTGAAATATAAAACAGCGAATACATTAAGTTCTGTAGCGCTACAAGAGGAGCATGATTTAGGTTTGCAAGCCTTGAATGCTTATTTAACAGAGCCGCGTAAAATGAGGTTCTGGCCCCGTATTGCAAGTGCTGCAGCGATATTATTGGTGATGGGATCAGGATTTTATTTTTATAAGGTTCAGAACATGGGTATAAAGGATAAGATTTCTTTAGCACAGGATATTCCACCAGGTAGAAATACAGCGATACTAACAGTGGCAGGTGGCAGGACCATAAACCTCAGTGATGCAAAGAATGGAGTGGTTATAGGGGCAGATAAACTGGTTTATAATGACGGTACCCGTGTGTCTGATCCTGAAAGCGTCGAACCTAACCTGCCTGTAGAGATGACCGCAAGTACACCCCGTGGTGGTATTTATAATGTGACTTTGCCTGATGGTACTACTGTTGTGCTCAATGCGGAAAGTAGTTTGAAATTTCCTTCTGTTTTTAAAGGGAAAAATCGGAAAGTGGAATTACGTGGAGAAGCCTACTTTGAAGTCGCTAAAAATAAGTCGCATCCTTTTATCGTAGAATCAGAAGGACAGACTGTTGAAGTATTGGGAACACACTTCAATATCAATAGTTACGTTTCTAGCCGTTATATAAAAACAACCTTACTGGAGGGAAGTGTAAAGGTAACAGGAAAGGATAATGAACTGGTACTGCAACCGGGAGAGCAGTCTAAATTAACTGGCGGACGGTTGAATGTACAGATAGCTGACATTGAAGAGGCTGTTTCCTGGAAGAATGGGTATTTCCGGTTCAACGATGAAAATATTGTTGACGTGATGCAGAAAATTGCCCGCTGGTATAATATAGAAGTGATTTATAAAGATAAACCAACCTTAGAAGGATTTACAGGAACTATTTCACGGAAATCAAATATCAGTGATGTACTGGATATGCTGGAAAGGACAAAAATCGTTCACTTTGAGATTGAAGGAAGGAGGGTTATGGTAATGAATTAAACTTTTACTACCTAAACCCTTAAAAAAGGTTACCCTGGCTTCGGAACCAGGATAACCCAATAAGCGGTTTACATCAATAATCTAAACTATCAACTAAGCGACATGCCAGTCCATCTTCGAAAATGAAGGCCTGTCGTTTCTAAACCATGCTAAGCAAATGTACAATTTTTACACAAAAAGGTTGATACAGCTTTTGGGCTGTATTTCCAAAATCCAGTTGATGAGGTACCAAGCCTTTGGCCAGGTAAGTGAAACCGGAAAAAGAAAATGGATTATGCGAGTTAACCTGACCACTTTACTCTTAATCACAGTTATCCTGCAGGTAAGTGCGGGAGGCTATGCGCAAAAAATCACTTTATCTGAAAAAAATGCGCCCATTAAATATGTTCTTGATAAAATCAGGACCCAGAGTGGGTATGACTTTTTGTTTACTACTACCAATTTAAAAAATGCAAAACCTGTTACCATACAGGTGAAGAATGCTGATCTGAAAGTGGTACTGGAACAGGTTTTTGAGAACCAGCCATTTGATTATTCAGTAGCTAAAAACTCTGTTGTAGTGTCCAAAAAAGAATCTTCCTTTCTGGATAAACTCAAGAGTGTTTTTTCTGCTATTGATGTTCGCGGTCGTGTTGTGGATGAAAACGGGAAGCCCATGGCGGGAGTGAGCATCAAATCAAAAAACAGTTCAGGAAGATCCATTGTTACCAATGAACAAGGTTTTTTTAGCACTACAGTGCCAGATAATGCTGTGCTTGTTTTTTCTTATGTCGGCTATGTAACATTAGAGTTGCCTGTTCGCCCAAGTATGCTTATCGTTATGCAGTTGAGCCAGAATAAATTGGAAGAAACTGTCGTTGTTGGGTACGGAAGCACCAAAAGAAAAGACCTAACCGGATCGGTGTCTTCTGTAAATATCAGTGAAATTAGGGATGTACCTTATGCAACGATCGATCAGGCATTAAGTGGCAAAGCTTCAGGCGTCCAGGTGGTGCAATCAGATGGTTCTCCCGGTGGCGTTGCAAAAATTAGAATACGAGGAGGAACCTCGTTATTAGGAGGGAATGATCCGCTTTATATTATTGATGGTGTTCAGGTACAGGTTCAAAACCGTTATCAGCAAGCTGCAGCAGATATTGTAAGCCCTACAGAGCGGAGTGGTAACGACTCACCAAACGGTACTATTGCTGGCTCATTTGCAAGAGGGCTTAACAGTTTGGGCGGGTTGAATATAAATGATATTGAGAGTATAGATATTCTAAAAGATGCTTCTGCAACTGCTATATATGGCTCCAGAGCGGCCAATGGAGTTGTAATTATTACCACTAAAAAGGGAAAAACCAACCAAAAGCCTACTATGGAGGCCAACTATTATTTGGGTATGACCAAGGCAAAAGCAGAGGAAGTTTTAAATAGGGAGCAATACATCATGATCATGAAGGAAGCTGCAAAAAATCTTAATGATGCGAGAGCCGCTAAGGCGCAGGCGTCTGACCCTGTGGCGAATCAGATTTTAAACAATCCGGATTTTTTAGGCCCTGCAAATACGAATTGGATGGATCTTGTATTGCGGAACGGCATTACCCAAAATGCTGACCTAGCTGTACGTGGCGGGGGGACGGGGTCACGCTATTACACCTCGCTTACCTACAATAAGAATGAAGGAACAGTTAAGGGGACTGACTATCGCCGGATTGCTGGTAAAGTCAGTCTGGACAATGAAATCAATTCAAAACTGCGCATTAGTACCAATCTGGACTACGGTTTTACCACTAATAACGTAACCAATGGACTTTATACTCAGGCATTATTTGCTCCTCCTACATTTGAAGCTTATAATGCGGACGGAAGTGTTAAAATACTGGATCCAGCTTCTATAGGTGGATATGCTTATCAGGGCTATCAAAATCCACTGGCTTTACTTAAAGGGATCAACCGTTCCAATGGAATCTTACTATTGGGCTCCCTGGCCGCGGAATACGATATTTTAAAAGAATTAAAATTCAGAAGTTCGGTTGCTGTTAACTATAACAATTACAGGCAGAACAATTATGTGGCGAGTACCACTTCTATTGCTACACCGAGTGGGTCGGGAAGTTCGAATAATGGAATTGCTACACAATCGCAGGCTGAGGACGTCAATATGTTTTATGAAAACACGCTGACCTGGGCCAGAGAGTTTAATGCGGATAACAGATTAACAGTATTGGTAGGTACTTCGTGGCAAAAAACCAAATCCAATTCATTCTCTGCAAGTGGACAAGGTTTTCCTGATGATATTTATTTGAACAATCTGTCTTCTGCTGCTGTCACTTTACCTTCTACAGGGTTATCCGGACAAAGCTCCTTGCTGAGTTTTTATATGCGAGCTAACTATGCGCTGTTTGATAAATATCTGTTCACTTTTACCGGACGTTCCGATGCATCATCTAAATTCCCTGAAAATAACCGGGTAGGTTATTTTCCTTCGGGAGGTGTGGCCTGGCGTATTTCGCAGGAGAATTTTTTGAAAAAAGTAAAATGGATTGATGAGATCAAACTTAGGGCGAGTATGGGGTATACAGGAACACAGAATATTGCCGACAATCTGTTTTACACTTTATACAGTCCGGTGTCTTATGCTGGCATGAATGGACTGTCGCCTTCACAACTAGGTAACAGCAAACTTAAATGGGAATCTACACTGCAAAAAGATGCAGGTATTAATATCCAGCTTTTTGGTTCTCGACTACGCGCAGAAGTAGGTTATTATAGTAAAATTACAACGGGTATTTTATTTCCGGCAACAGTTGCAGGTAGTTCTGGCTTTTCAGGTGTGACTGCTAACATTGCAAAAATAAGAAACAATGGACTTGAATTTGAACTTGGAGGAGACTTTATAAGGAATAAAAACTTCCAGTGGTCTGGGAACCTGAATATTTCAGGAAACCGTTCAAAAGTACTAGCCCTATCCAATGATTTTGCTGACCCAAGTAATCCTAAGATATATACTTATGGAAATACTGTGTTAAAAGTGGGAGAGCCTCTTGGACTTTTATATGGAAAGGTATTCGACGGAATTATGCAAAATCAGGCCGAGGTGAATGAATACAAGCAGCGCAGTTATTATGCTAATTATATTTTATCTTATGTAGGAGTAGGTGATGCCCGTTTCAAATTGGGAACACCGATCGCAGGTAATTTTGCACTTTACAAAGATGACATTATAGGTCATGCCGAGCCAAATTTTTATGGAGGTTACACCAATACTTTTAGCTACAAGGGATTCATGCTTAGTGCGCTGACTACCTTCTCATCAGGTGGCGATATCTATTATCTCGCGGATATACAAAACCAGGATGTGTCTACCAGAGCAAATAAAGGAGTAAGGATATTGGACCGATGGACACCTGAAAATACCAATACCACTGTTCCTAAGCTTGTTCTTGGACAGAGTAATTATGCCTATGCTTCAAGCAACAACGTTCATGATGCTTCCTTTATCAGGTTGAAGTCTGTGACTTTCAGTTATCAGCTGCCAAAAAATCTGATCAGCAAAATTAACATGACCAATGCAAGCGTATACATATCTGGAACCAACTTGATTACGATTACCAATTATCCTGGAGCAGATCCGGAAGTTAGCAATGATCCGTATAGTTTGATAGGTGGTTACAGTGATTCAGGAGGTTATCCTTCAGTGCGACAGTTTAGTTTTGGTGTGCGATTTGGGTTTTAACAAATAAAGAATAAATGTGATGAAAAAAATATATGTATATGTGGTATTCTGCTTGATTGCCACTGCGCTTTATTCCTGCAATAAGGAGCTTAGTGCCTTACCTCAGAATTCTAAAACGGAGGAGAATACTATACTTGACCAGGGGACTTCCCAGATTGCCTTGAATGGGGCCTATTACAATTTTGCAAATGCCACTTCAACTAAAAACGGGTGGCAATCGCATCAGATCACTACGGCAAGATTGGCAGGCTACATGCAGTACGGCTACGGGCCTAATGGTTTGGATCTGAACCAGAACGCAGGAACCTCTTTCTGGATTGAATCTTACAAATTGCTAAATGCAGCAAATGGCGTAATTAAAGGAGTTACTGCACTAGCCGATAATAAGTTTACAGCGAATAGAAAAAAGGAAATATTGGCTGAGGCCCGTTTTTTAAGAGCTTATGGTCATTTCAGAATATTGATGTTCTATGCGGAATGGTTTAAGCCAAACAGTGCGCTGGGCGTATTGATCAGGGATGAATTGTCTACCCTAACCAATATCAGCAAAGCCAGGAGCTCAGTTAAAGAGAGTTATGATTTTATCCTGGCAGATTTGGATGAGGCAATTGCGAATGGTCCGTCTACCAATGCAGCCTATTATGCAACAAAATGGGCTGCAATGGCCTTAAAGATGAGGGTGCTGATCAATAGGGGGGCTGCTGGGGATTTCACAGAGATCATAGGTCTGGCCAATACCCTTACTACAAGTAGTCCTTACGTGTTGGAAGCAAATGCGATGGATATTTTCAGAAGTAAAGGATTAAGCAGTAAAGAGGTGATACTTGGCTTACAGCCACAGGCTTTACAGGCGGCAGATTTCTACAGCAAAACTAAGCAGTATTACCCTGGTGCATCTTCCTTATATGTAGCCTCAAATGCACTTAAGAATATTTACGCGAATGATCCCCGTCTTGCCTGGATGATTGGTACCGCCAATCCTTCTGCCAGTTCGCCTAATACTTTCTATTTTACAAAGTATGCTGCACAGGGTGTTGTTGCATCCTCACTTACAGAGACTGATTATGCCATCCGGTTAACTGAAGTTTATCTACTCAAAGCAGAAGCAATAGTACGATCGGGTGGAAGTTTGACTGACGCTAAAACACTATTACATACCATACAAGCAAAAGCTGGTATTACAGCTACAGTCAACAATATCAATTATCTTGAAGTTGAAGCTGCTGTAACTCCGGATGCGATGCTGATGGAAATATATAAGGAGACTGTTAGATGTATGGTCGGCGAAGATGGACAGGAGTGGATGTGCCTGTTGCGTTTACCTTTATCAACTGTACAGCAGCTAAGGCCAACAATTACCAGTCAGCTTCTTTACATATTCGGTGTTCCATCCAATGAGTTTTTGTACAACCCATTGTTCGGAGATCAGAATCCAGGGTATAACAAATAATTAAGTATTAAAGTAAAAGGTTGCAATAAACTTATGGTAGCCTTTTACTAATTAAAGATCTGAAAACTATGAGAAAATATATTTTAATTGCTTTAATGATTTGCGGTAAAACCGGCATACTGTATAGTCAGCAACAAAAACAGCCATTTATTTTAAATGGAAAGATCAAAGGACAGGAATCTGGTTTTTTGAAATTATCCTATGCATCGGGCGATGGTAAAAACGTACAAGATAGCTGCGCAATACGAAACGGTTCATTTGAATTTAAGGGGGCATTATCGGGGCCGGTAATGGCCTATTTTATGGGAGCAGTAAAAAGTCGGGGTATGGACGATTCAAACCTTACTTATTTCTTTATTGAACCTGGGAACATGACCATGGAGGTAACGGCGGGGGAATTTAAGAAACTGAAATTGAAAGGTTCCAAAACCCAGGATGAAGTAGCTGCACTGGAAGTCCTTAAAAAAACTCAGATGGATCAGATCCGGGTGCTTTCGGCTGCTTATGATAAAGCGAATATGGCCTATATTGATGCTAGAAAAGCTGGAAAAACAGAAACTGAACAGGAAGAATTGAAAGAAGCTGCAACAGCTGCAAAAGATAAAATGGAACCTTTTCGGGAGGAGATCGCTAATATAGATATGGCCTACATTAAAAGCCACCCAAACTCCTATTATTCAGCCTATGCCTTAAGTTGGAAAGTATCTTCGCTGCCACTTGCTGAATCAAAGCTGCTTTATGCAAAACTATCAGAACGTATAAAGCAAAGCAGCTACGGAAAAAAAATTGCAGATGAGATCAAGAGCCTGGAAGGCGGATCGCCCGGAAGCCCGGCTTCGGTATTTAGTTCAACGGACATCAACGGACAGCCCCTAAGCCTTGCAGATTTTAAAGGTAAAAAATATGTCTTGCTCGATTTCTGGGCCAGCTGGTGTGTACCTTGCCGTAAAGGAAACCCACATTTGTTATCGTTGTACAGTAAGTATAAAGATAGAGGATTGGAAATCATTGGTGTATCTGATGACGATAGTAACAATGAAGCCTGGAAAAAGGCCGTTGCACAGGACAAGATCGGTGTGTGGAAACACGTTCTGAGAGGATTGAAAAGAACAGCAACAGGATATGACAAGACGAATGACATCACGGAGCCTTACGCCATTCATTCGCTACCAACCAAAATCCTCGTAGATAAAAACGGAATGATCATCGGCCGCTATGGTGGAGGTGGTGAAAATGACGAAGCGATGGATAAGAAACTGGCTGAAATTTTTAACTAGTAAATCAATAAAAAACTATGAAATCACTTAAAATTTTGACTGCTGCCGCTATGCTCTGCATGGCTGGTACAGCTTTCGGTCAGCAGGCACGGATCAATGGAAACATTAAAGGACTGGGTAATGCCGAACTGAATTTTCATTATTACGAAGGTAATGAACCTAAAACCAGTAATGTGAAAGTAGCAGGGGATAAATTCAGCTGGGCCGCCCCTATGCCCAATCCACAGAAGATCACCATCATGTTCCCCAAAAGAGCCGTATGGGTCTTTGTTGAACCGGGAAATATGGAGATGACCGGCAGTGCCGATTCACTGAACAAGGTTAAATTAAGTGGATCAAAAATACAAATGGAGGCAGATGCATATGATAAGCTGCTGGAGCCATTTTCATCTCAGGAAATGCCCTTATACCAGAAATATGGTAAGGTAAGTAAAGAAGAACAGTTGCAACTGGAACAAAAGCTTGCCGATATCAGGAAGCAAAAGCGTGCAGTCGCTAATAATTACATTGCTTCGCATCCTGAAAGTGCGTTTAGCTTAAGCTTAGTTACAGATCGTGCTGGAATGGGTGAATACAATGATATACAGACTATTTATAATCAGCTGGGTAAAAATATAAAAGCCACGCCAGAAGGAAAACGCTTGAATGAACGCCTTGTGATACTAAAACGGAGTGCAATTGGTACTCCTATGTTAAATTTTACACAAAATGATACGGAAGGGAAACCGGTAAGCTTCATGGCATTTAAAGGGAAGTATGTGCTGATCGATTTCTGGGCAAGCTGGTGTGGACCATGTCGCGCAGAGAACCCTAATGTATTGAAAGCCTACAATAAATACAAAGATAAGAACTTTACGGTTGTGGGCGTTTCTCTTGATGATAAGGGAGATAACTGGAAAAAAGCTATAAAAGATGACGGAATGCCATGGACACAGCTTTCAGACCTAAAGGGTTGGAAAAATGAAGTGTCTACCTATTACGGAATTATGGGTATCCCAAGTACATTACTGGTTGATCCGCAGGGAAAAATCATTGCAAAAGATTTAAGAGGCGAAATATTGAACAAGAAACTGGAAGAAATATTTAATAACTAACCTGATGAACATAAAATACTTAATTCTTGTTACGTTGCTGTTTGCACAAACGGCAGCTGGAATTGCGCAAACCAGGTCCGATGGCTATAAGCTAACAGGCACAGTTAAAGGAATTGCCGATGGTGAGGTGGACCTTACAAGCTATGATTCCCGGACCAGGACAAACAAAGTACTCAATACGGCAAAAGTTAAGAACGGTAAGTTCAGCATGACGGGGAAATTGAATACCCCGGAACTTATGGGGCTTTCTTTTACCCCAGGCAACTGGGGAACGCGAGTTTTTCTGGAAAATGTTCCTGTTAACATTAGCATTGATACCGCAGGCTCAATGCATTATGATTATACCAAATACGGGGATAAAAAAGGTGCCACGCTACAGCAGGTTAAAGTAAGCGGATCTGTAAGTCATGCTGATTACGAAGACTACGAGAACAAGACGAAAGGGAGCAAAAAAAGAGAAGAGGTATTTTCTCGGCAATTGAATTACATCCGTCCCTTTATTGCTAAAAAGCCTTCATCTGTTGCAGGTGTCTATATGCTCAGCACGCACTATATGTTTAATTCGGGAATGCCCCTTACGGATCTCGAGCAGCTGATGAATCAGTTTAAAGGCCCCGCAACTCATTCCGTTTACTTCAGTAACCTTCAAAAGGAAATTGCCGAAAGAAAGGCTGTATTACCCGGCAATCTTGCGGAAGATTTTACTTTGTTGCAAAGGGACAGTACAAAATTCACGCTTTCATCCACAAGGGGTAAATATGTGATGATCGATTTCTGGGCGAGTTGGTGCAAGCCATGTAGGGAGGCCATTCCACATTGGAAAGAGGTGTACGCAAAATATAAAGATAAAGGTTTTGAAATCGTGAGTGTAACGAACGACAGCAGATGGAATGATTGGATCAAAGCTATGGATGTAGAGAAAATGCCATGGATACAAACCATTGATGAATTTCCGGTGAAAAACATGCCGGCAAGGGTTGTTAGTAAGTACAAACATGGTACAATACCGCTCTATGTATTGCTGGATAAAGAAGGTAAAATATTGGTTAAAACGGGGGATGAAACAGAAATAGATCATAAACTTACAGAGCTATTGGGTAATTAAAGATCAGTTTCCTCTCTTATAGTTGGTAATGCAGCAAAATAGAACGGGGATTTGTAATAAACAAATCCCCGTTCTAATTAATGTGCAACTTGCTTACCAGAACTTCACATAAAGTGCTGCAATGATCAACAGTGTAACCACTATCAATGCCATCGTAGATGGAGCAACTTTGAACATCGATTTATCCAGTTCGAAAGCTTTAGGATTTACTTTAGGTCCTGCTAAACTCATGACAATCATAATAGCCATGGTAAAGAAGAAGGATAGGCCCATGCAAATATGGAAAGGGATCTCAAAAGCACCCTTACCATTAGGGTAGGCAGTATATAATAATGTATCATTTCCTAATAATCCTGGTGCCATCTCGTTAAAGAAAACAGATAAAAGGAAACCAGATAAAACACCAGCAATGGCTGCTGCACCTGTAGTTCTTTTCCAGAACATACCCAAGATGAACATCGCAAAAACACCCGGACTGATAAAGCCTGTGTATTTTTGGATGAAGGTGAAACCACCTTCTCCACCTATACCGAGGAGATCATTCCAGGTAAACAAAACAGCCAGGATCATTCCAACAAATACGGTAGTTCTTCCAACAAAAACCAGGTTCTTTTGTTCCGTACCTTTCTTAAAGTACTTCGAATAGATGTCTAGTGTAAAGATCGTAGAGATACTATTTACTTTGCCAGCTAGTGAGGCTACAATCGCTGCGGTAAGTGCTGCTACAGATAAACCTTTAAGGCCAGTTGGTAAAAAGGTCAGTACCGCTGAGTAAGCACCATCTTTACCGCCAATCAGTTGTGGTAGATGTCCGCCTTTATACAAAACATAGGCTGCTATACCAGGTAGCATTACAATTAAAGGCATCAGAAGCTTTAAAAAGCCCGCAAATAAAATACCAGTTCTGGCAGTTTGCAGGTCGGCACCTAAAGCACGTTGTGTGATATACTGGTTACAGCCCCAATAGTTCAGATTGATGATCCAGATACCGGCAACATAGGAGGCAAGCCCGGGAAAAGTAAGGTATTTGCTGATTTCATTTTGTGTAGATTCAGCCGTTGGCTTCGGAATGATCATCTTAAAATGCTCCGGAGCCTGCTCCATTAATACATTAAAACCCGCAATGGCATTGGCACCTACACCAAATTTTTGTCCCACTACGGTTAAGGCGATGTAGGTGGTCACCAGTCCGCCGAAAATTAAAACGCCCACCTGAATTACGTCTGTATAGGCCACTACCTTCATTCCACCCAGCGAAATAATCAGGGCAAAAACAGCAAGTCCGATCATAATGACGTGGAGATAATCGCCACCGGTTAACCCGTTAATGGCGACAGCACCCAGATAAAGTATCGAGGTCAGGTTTACGAACACATATAAAAACAGCCAGAATATGGCCATAATCAAAGCGACAGATTCATTATACCTGGTCTTGAGAAACTGCGGCATGGTGTAAATCTTATTTTTAAGATATACGGGAATAAACCAAACGGCGACAATGATCAACGCAATTGCTGCGATCCATTCATATGCGGCCACTGCAATACCAAGGAAAAAGCCTTCGCCACTCATACCGATAAATTGTTCGGCGGAGATATTGGAAGCGATAAGTGAGGCACCAATGGCCCACCAGGTTAAAGTGCCCTCGGCCAGAAAAAAGGCTTTGGCATCATGCTCGTCTTTTTTGCGCTGGCGATAAATGTAATACCCATAGCCGGATACGACTAAAAAGTAGATAATGAAAACTACATAATCCGTAGTTACTAAACTATTGTTCATAGCGGGTTATTTGGTTGTTTTAAATAGGTTTTGTGCCGGAACGAATCCGGCACAAAACGGTTACTTATAAAAGACTTCGTTCCATTTCAGTTCATTTCTGAACTGATTGATTTTGGTATCAGCACCAATATTTACATACTCTATACCCGCAATATTGGCAAAATCCAGTAAATGCGCGGTAGTTAGATTCTGACTATATGCGGTATGGTGAGCTCCACCTGCATAAATCCAGGCTGCACATCCTGTTTTCATATCAGGGAGTGGTTTCCACAGTACCTGTGCAACAGGAAGTTTTGGAAGTTGGTGTATAGGTTCAACGGCTTCTACTTCATTAACCAGTAAACGGAAACGGTTACCCATATCTACAATAGATGCGTTGAGTGCATTGCCACCTGCGACATTAAAAATAAGTCTGGCAGGGTCTGCCTTGCCCCCGATTCCTAATGGATGTACTTCAAGACGAGCTTTGCCATTCGCTAGGGAGGCATCTACCTCAAGCATATGTGAACCTAATACCATTGAATTAGCAGGATCGAAATGGTAGGTATAATCTTCCATAAAAGCATTGGCACCTGGTAAGCCAGCACCCATTACTTTACAAGCTCTTACTAAAGCTGCGGTTTTCCAGTCACCTTCTCCGGCAAAACCGTAGCCTGCTGCCATTAAACGTTGTGCAGCAATACCTGGCAATTGTACCATTCCATGCAGGTCTTCAAAAGTATCACTGAAGCCTTTGAATCCACCATCTTCAAGGAACTTTTTTAAACCAAGCTCTATTTTCGCCGCTTCATATACGGAAGCATGCCTTTCTCCACCACGAAGGAGGTCTGCTGTCATAGTATAGGTAGCTTCATATTCAGTCAGTAATTCCTGTATAGCTGTTTCCGGGATGCTGTTAATTACAGCAACCAGATCACCTATACCATAAGTATTTACTTCAAAACCAAATTTAAGTTCAGCTTCAACCTTATCACCATCTGTAACCGCCACATAGCGCATGTTGTCTCCAAAACGGACAAATTTTGCTCCCTGCCAGTCGTGCCATCCGGCAGCAGCGCGTGTCCAGGTATCAATTTCTTTGACTACCTCTTCGTCCTGCCAGTGTCCCACAACTACTTTGCGGTCTTTACGCATTCTGGTTACCATAAATCCAAATTCACGGTCGCCATGTGCACTTTGGTTCAGATTCATGAAGTCCATGTCAATGGTATCCCATGGAATATCGCGGTTAAACTGTGTATGCAAGTGCAGCAATGGCTTCTGAAGGATATTTAAACCCCTGATCCACATTTTAGCCGGAGAGAAAGTATGCATCCAGGTTATTACGCCAATACAATTGACTGTAGTGTTCGCCTGTTGAAGGGTGTCAAAAATTTCCTGTGGTGTTTTTACAATAGGTTTATACACAACACGCACTTGTATTGGCTGTGCAGCATCTAAAGATGATGCTACTTCTTGTGCATGTAGTGCCACTTGCTTTAAAGTTTCTTCACCATAAAGGTCTTGAGTTCCGGTAATAAACCAAACTTCTAAATTTTTTAAATTGATCATTATAAATGTGGTTATCTGATTTGTTATTGTCCATAGTAGGAGTCGGCACCGTGCTTTCTCTCGTAGTGTTTTTTGATCAGGGCATCTTTTAATTTGGGTACATCCCTGCGTATTTGCTCTGTAAGTAGCGCCATACGGCCAACTTCTTCCAGTACCGCGCTGTTATAAACCGCTTTTTCTGCTGTTTTTCCCCAGGTAAAAGGGGCGTGATTCCCGACGAGGATCATCTCTACTTCCTTGTAGCTTAGGCCAGCTTCTTTGAAGTGGTTCATAATCTGGAAACCTGTTTCATACTCATAGTTCCCTGCGATCATATCATCTGGCATAGGAGGGGCACAGGGAATGTCGACCGTTAGGTGATCAGCATGGGTGGTTCCATAAATCGGAATTGCCCTTTGGGATTGTGCCCAGGCTGTTCCATAAGTAGAATGTGTATGCACAATTCCCCCAATGTCTTCCCAATGCTTATACAATACCGCATGTGTTTTAGTATCAGATGAAGGACGAAGTGTTCCTTCAACGGTATTTCCATCAAAGTCAACAATCACCATTTTCTCTGGCGAAAGTTCTTCATAAGGTACACCACTTGGTTTTATAGCGAATACACCAGCAGCTCTATCTGCTGCACTGGCATTACCAAAAGTGAAAAGTACCAGCCCTAGTTTAGGGAGTTGCATATTTGCCAGGTACGCCTTTTCTTTAATTTCCTGATAGTTGTTCATGGTAATTATTTTTTTATGCTTGCTTCAATAAATCCTCCAAGGGCTTTGTATTGTAAAAAGCGGCGCTCATAATAAGCGATCGTTCCTTCTTCAGGGGTATATTCTTTGTCGAAACCACTACCCATGCCCAGCATTGCAGCTTCAACGTTCGGATATATGCCTGCTACAACAGCTGCAAACATGGCTGCACCTAAGGCACAAGTATGTTCAAATTGGTGGATACGGATAGGCATATTCAATACATTAGCCATAGTTTGCATGACGAAGGGTGATTTTTTAGCGACACCGCCAATACCGATAATACCTTTTACAGGAATGCCTTCAGCCCTAAAACGGTCAACTATGTTTTTAGCGCCAAAGCAAGTGGCCTCAACCAGAGCTCTGAATATGCGTGGAGCATCACTTCCCAAATCAAGGTTGTTGATAGCACCTTTTAATTCTTGATTGGCATCAGGTGTTCTTCTTCCGTTTAACCAATCTAGGGCCAGTTCATCATCGTCTGTTTTTGGTAACAACGCAGCCTGTTTGCTCAGTTCAGGAATAAGCTGATCTAAAAGTTCTTTTTCAAGTGCTGCAACAGTATGACTATCTAATAGTGTCGAATTCCTTAATAAGTTCTTAATTGGCCAGGCGAGTACTTCTTTAAACCAGGCATATACATCGCCAAAGGCGGATTGTCCGGCTTCAAGGCCGGGCATCCCTGGGATCACCGAACCATTAACTTGTCCGCAAATTCCCTTGATGAGTTTACCGTCGATGTCCTCTTGTGGCACCACCAAAATATCGCAGGTAGAAGTACCCATTACTTTGCTCAAGTGATAAGGTTCAATTTGTCCACCCACAGCGCCCATATGTGCATCAAAAGCGCCAACACCAACCACAACATCTGTGTTTAAACCCAAACGTTCGGCCCATTCAGTACTGAGGTTTCCGGCGGATGCATCAGAAGTGAAGGTATCTTTAAATAGACGGTCTGTAAAACCATCAAGAAGCGGATCTAATGCGGTAAAGAATTCATTTGGGGGCAAACCACCAAATTCTTCTGCCCAAAGCGCTTTGTGCCCGGCTGCGCAACGACTTCTTTTCATTTCCGAAATGTCCTTTCCTCCAGTAAGTAGGAAAGGTACCCAGTCGCAATGCTCTACCCAGGAATAGCAAGCCTCTTTTACGACATCATCAGCGCGTAAAATGTGCAATAACTTAGCCCAGAACCATTCTGATGAATAAATTCCACCACAATATTTAAGGTAGTTGATGTCATATTTTGCAGCATGGTTGTTGATTTGCATGGCTTCCTTAACAGAAGTATGGTCTTTCCATAGCACAAACATCGCATTAGGATTTTGCTCAAATTCGGGTAACAGGGCAAGCGGAGTACCCGCCTGATTTACGGCAACCGGGGAAGAACCAGTGGTGTCAACTGCAATTGATTTTATAGCAGCAGCGATTCTATCGCCACCGGCTTTAAGTATGCAGTCTTTTATACTTTGTTCAAGACCTTCAATATAATCTAAGGGATGTTGTCTGAACTGATTTTTTGCGGGATTGCAGAATAACCCTTTCTGCCAGCGGGGGTAATAGAAAACGGAAGAAGCGAGTTCTGCGCCATTGTTTGCGTCAATAATCACTGAACGCACAGAATCCGATCCATAATCAACCCCTATAACGTATTGATCTTTGCTCATATTTAGTTAAATAAATGTCTAATTAACGTTTATTTAATTTAATAAAAGAATTTATTTTAAGAATCCTGCTTTATGCGCTAAAAGGTTCTTATACAGTTAATAGTTTGTCGGGGTTTGGAATGAAGTTGAGGAATGCCTGGAAGTTTGCTTTATATTTTTTCTTGTCTAGCTTAAAATAAAATGCACCTTTTTTAGAACCGGATTTATCTTTCTCAGCAAGCTTGATCAGTAGCTTGGTTGCTGTTAATTTTCGGATAAAATTTCGGTTGTCTATTTGTGTATTGTATACATCCTCATATAAGTTTTGAAGTTGCGGAATGGTGAATTTTTTAGGTAAAAGTTCGAAAAGAATAGGGTGTAAGGCTGCTTTATACCTTATTTTCTTTTTTGCCGCTTCCACCATTTCACCATGGTCAAAGATCAATTCAGGCGCATCTTTCAAGAGGAACCATTCGGCATGATACTGATCGCTGATCTGAGTTTCATATTTATGAATGTCGATCAATGCAAAATAAGTAACTGATAAAGTTCTTTCAATGGGATCCCTTAGCGGATCACCATATGCCTGGATTTGCTCCAGGTAAACGCCCTCAAGTCCGGTAAGCTGGGTAAGTACCCGGTTGGCTGCACCATCCAGACTCTCCTCGGGCCTAACAAAACCACCCATCAAACTCCATTTATCCTTTTCCGGTTCAAAGCCTCGTTTAATGAGGAGTATCTTTAAATGCTCTCCATCAAATCCAAAAACAATGCAATCAACGGCAATTAAAAAACGAGTCTGATCAATATATTTTCTCATTAGTTCTTTGGGCTAAATATCTATAGTTGTAAATGTATCATATTTTGAATATTAATAGTTGTTTTGACATTTAATATTCTTTTTATACATTAGTAATAAGATCAAATATATAAAAACGCATTATGAACAAAAATTTCAAATCCATTTGTTTAATTTTTATTTCGGTATGGACATTAAGCGGTTGTAGCAATGGAAACAATCATCAATCTACCGGAAATGACTCTTTGGCTATTTCGACTGCCCATATACCAGATGTAAGCGGATTTAAGGCCAGCATAGCGGGGAAGGATGTTGAACTTTTTGTTTTAAAAAATAAAAATGGGGTCGAAGCTGCCATTACCAATTACGGCGGACGCGTAGTATCCTTATTGGTTCCGGATAAGCATAATGCATTTAAAGACGTAGTTTTAGGTTACGATAGCTTGAAATCATATCAGAAAAAAGGAGAACCATTCTTTGGCGCATTAATCGGTCGTTATGGAAATCGGATCGGGCAAGGAAAGTTTACTTTAGATGGCAGAACTTATCAATTGCAATTGAATGATGGAGTAAATACGCTTCATGGCGGATTTGATGGCTTTTTTGGTAAGGTTTGGGATGCTAAAAAAGTGACTAATCAAATTCTGGAATTGAGCTATTTGTCTAAAGATGGAGAAGCAGGCTACCCGGGTAATTTAACGGTTAAGGTAACGTATGAATTAACCGACGATAACTCGCTTAAAATAAGCTATAACGCAACTACGGATAAGCATACCGTATTGAACTTAACTAATCATGCTTATTTTAATTTGAATGGAGCAGGCGATTCAACAATTACGGATCATTTGCTGTCAATTGATGCAGATACATATACCCCGGTTGATTCGACTTTAATCCCTACAGGAAAGATTGAACAAGTTGCAGGAACACCATTTGATTTTAACAAACCGACCTTAATTGGTGCAAGGATCAATGATCAGAACGAACAACTGAAATTTGGAAAAGGTTACGACCATAATTTTGTACTTAGAAAAGGTAAAGGCTTGCAAAAAGTGGCTACAGTTGTGAGTGCTAAAACTGGTATCGTGATGGATGTTTTAACCGAAGAACCTGGATTACAATTTTACAGTGGGAATTTTTTAACTGGTGATGTGCATGATGGTAAAGGGGCTGTAAGTTACCCGCACCGTTCGGCATTCTGTTTAGAGACGCAACATTTCCCAGATTCACCTAATCAAGCTACGTTTCCAACGACGGAATTAAAACCTGGACAAGTATATAAAACGGTAACCGTTTATAAATTTAGCGTACAGAAATAACGAATAGACGCTATTTATACAGGCTCTTTTTGTTTAGCGGTTTTAACTAATATGAAAGTAAAATCATATTTTTACGCTAAACCAAATGAGCCTGTAAATGTCGCCATCTTTTTTTTGGGTTAAACTGTCGCTGCTATTCATACTCCTGTACGGGTATGGGTCGGTTTTTGCCCAAAAAGACAAGATAAGTTTTAAGCACCTGACTGTTGAAGATGGACTTTCCCAAAGTAGCGTACTGTCTATAGCGCAAGACAGCATGGGCTTCATGTGGTTTGGAACAAAAGACGGGTTAAATAAGTACAATACCAGAAATTTTGAGGTCTATAAACGCGAAAGAGGAAACAGCTCTTCATTAAGTAGCGGTCAGAATATCAATGCTTTGTTAACCGATACTAAAGGCAATCTTTGGGTTGGTACACAAAAGGGTCTGAATAAATATTTACCCGAAACTAATTCTTTTCAGCGCTATCAATATGATCCCAAACGGAAAAATAGCCTTAGCAATAATATTGTAAGGAGTATTTTTGAAGACAATAAAGGGCATATTTGGGTAGGAACAGATAGCGGATTAAATAAGTTAATTGGCGGCAATAGTTTTGCCCGTTTTATGCCTGGTAATGAGCATATACCCGGCCTGGCAAATCAGCTGATTAAATCTGTTCATCAGGATCATCAAGGTGTAATGTGGATAGGCACCATTCAAGGGCTAACAAGGATGGAATTCAAAAATGGGAAATATCATTATCAATCTTATTTCCATAAGTCCGGTGATCCCGAGAGTCTTATTGATAACGATATAAGTGTGGTTTTTGAAGACCCAAAGCATAATCTCTGGGTGGGAACACATAATAATGGACTGGATTTACTGGATCGGGAAAAAGGAACTTTCAGGCATTTCGTAACAAAAAAGGGAGACCCCAATAGCATCAGCAGCAATGTGATCCGAAAAATTAAGACGGATCGAGATGGCCGGCTTTGGATTTCAACTCTTCATGGCATAAACATTCTGGATCTGAATACTTTTAAGTTCACGATATTAAATCATAATCCAGAAGATCCTACAAGTTTAAATCATAATTCTATCTATGACATTGTAAAGGATGTCACCGGCTCGATGTGGGTAGGTACTTATTTTGGCGGCGTAAACTTTTATCACCCCAACGCCACACCATTTAGAGAATATAAAACCAGTTTAGGCAAAAATGGGATCAGCAGCAATGTAGTCAGCTCGATAGTTGAGGATAAATACCACAATTTATGGGTGGGAACAGAGGCCGAGGGCCTAAATTATTTTGATCGAACAACAGGTAAGTTTATCAGTTTTAAACACGATTCAGAAAACAAAAATTCACTTAGTTCAAATTTGGTTAAAGCCATTTCAATTGATAAAAATGGAGAAGTTTGGATTGGCACCTATGAAGGTGGGCTAGATGTTTATTTGCCAGCTACAAGAAGCTTTAGGCATTACAAGCCAAATTACACTGACCCCAAAGCTTTAAATTCCAATCGTATTGTCTGTTTGCTCCACGATAGTAAAAACAGGCTTTGGATAGGTACACGAGCACAAGGTATTTTTATATATAACGAAAAGGAAAATAATTTTGCACCCTACAACAATCCTGGAAATCACCACGATTTAAAGTTTTTGAGGTATTTTTTTGAGGATTCTAAGAAAAACATTTGGATCGCCACCAATTCCGGAACCTATATTCTTGATCCGGTAACCAATAAAATAAAAAGATTTAAGGTCGCCGACAATAGTACAAAATTTGATGATATCAACCTGATTCAGGAGGATTCAAGAGGGATAATTTGGTTGGGGAGTTATGATGCAGGATTAATTCGTTATCAGCCGGCAACTCGTAAAGTTCGTTTTTACACCATGAAAAATGGATTACCCAGCAATGTTATCCTGGGGATTTTGGAAGATGAGGCTGGAAACTTGTGGATCAGTACAGACAATGGATTGGCTAAATTTGACCGAAAAGCTTTCAAAACTTATACCGTTGAGGATGGATTGCCAGGTAATGTATTCAATTACAATTCATTCTATAAAGATACCCAGGGACAGCTTTACTTTGGTGGATACAATGGTTTAGTTAGTTTCTATCCTAATGAGATCAAAGAGAATAAAAAAATCCCAAAAGTTATTTTTACCCGGCTGAGGCTCTTTAATAAAACGGTTACTATAGATGATGAAAGCAACTTGTTGAGCCGCAACATCAGTTTAACTAAGGAAATTACTTTTTCACATGCGCAGAATATTTTTAGCGTAGAGTTTGCAGTCCTTAACTATATCAAATCGGAGAAAAATAAATACGCCTATAAACTTGAGGGCCTGGATAAAGAATGGAATTATGTGACTACCCCAACTGCCACATTCTACAATCTTCCATCAGGCACGTATAAATTATTGATCAAAGGATCAAATAATGATGGGGTTTGGAGCAATCAGTCAGAAGAAATGATCATCCACATTAAACCGCCATTTTGGAAAACCTGGTGGGCCTATCTCATTTATATCATTTTATTTTCTGCGGTCTTATTTCTTGTATTTAGGTTTCTATGGATTAGGGCTTTATTGAGGAAGGAGCATGAGGTTTATCAAATGAAAATGGACTTCTTTACCAATGTTTCTCATGAGATTAGAACGCCTTTGACGTTGATTATCGGTCCCCTGGAGAATTTAATTAATGATACAAAAGAGTATCCTGGGATCAATCGTCGATTGCTTACCGTAAGAAAGAATGCCGGAAGGTTAACTCGTTTGGTAAATGAGTTGATGGATTTCAGAAAGCAAGAGGCCGGTAAATTGACTTTGAATGTTTCTCCGGAAAATATAGTAGAATTTGCTAAAGAGATCTATTTGTCCTTCCAGTATCTGGCGATAAAACATCATATTGATTATCAGTTTAAAAGTAACGATGATGAGATAGAAGTCTATTTTGATTCGGAACAACTGGAAAAGGTGTTTTTTAATTTATTATCAAATGCATTTAAGTTTACCCCTGAATATGGTATTATCAATTTATCGGTAAATCGGTTAGAAAATGGTTTTGTAGAAATAAAAGTTTGTGACAATGGTAAAGGGATTCCTGAAGAAAGTAGAGAAAAATTGTTTACCAATTTTTACCAGGTAAAAGATCCACTTTCAAGAAACAGTGGGACCGGAATTGGGCTTGCTTTATCTAAAAAAATAGCCCGGTTACATCATGGTGATCTGATCCTTTTGCCAAGTGCAGCGCTTGCTGAAACAGATGTTCAAACCTGCTTTAGCTTAAAACTACGTACTGGAAGTAGTCATTTTAAAAAGAGCGAGCTCAGTCCGCAGTTTGTAAATGTGGAGAGTCCTGTGCTGTATCAGTTACCAGAGGAGTTTGAGGAAATAGCGGATCAGGACTTAGAGAAAGAGCAGCCTGCCGAAGATAGGATTACGATATTGATTGTTGAAGACAACCGCGAGATACGCGATTTTATTAAACAGTCGTTAAAACACGCTTATCATATCATTGAAGCCGAGGATGGTCAACAGGGTACTCAGATTGCATTTGAAAAAATACCCGATATTATAGTGAGTGACGTGATGATGCCTGTTATGGATGGACTTGAACTGTGCCGTGTACTTAAAACGGATCCACGTACCAGCCATATTCCTATTATTTTGTTAACTGCGCGATCTGGCAACATACATGAGGTGAGTGGTTTAAAGACTGGTGCAGAGGCTTATATCACCAAACCTTTTAGCATTGATGTGTTGCAGCTTAACATCAATAACCTGTTGACCCTGCAAAATAATATGCGCAGAAAGTTTAGTCAGCAGATTACGCTGCAGCCTTCCAATGTACTTATTGAATCTACTGACGAAGAGTTTTTAAACAAAATCATGTCCATCATCGAGCATAACTTTAGTATTGACGAGTTCAATGTAAATGTGCTGGCTGCTGATGTAGGTATGAGTACTCCAATTCTGTATAAAAAGATAAAGGCACTGACGGGTTTAACGGTTAATAATTTCATTAAATCAGTACGTT
Organism: Pedobacter sp. ok626; assembly: GCF_900100435.1. Classification (GTDB taxonomy): domain Bacteria; phylum Bacteroidota; class Bacteroidia; order Sphingobacteriales; family Sphingobacteriaceae; genus Pedobacter. Next base: position 457,552 of record NZ_FNEX01000001.1, read on the forward strand.
TAAAAAGAGCTGCGCAATTATTGAAACAACAGACCTATACTGTTTATGAAGTGGCTTATATGGTGGGTTTTAGTGATAGTAAATATTTCAGTAAAGAATTTACGAAACAATTTGGGCGCACGCCAAGCGATTATGCTGAAGAGGCCCAGGTATAGCCTGCCGATAGGATGTTAAAAAAGCTTAATGAAATGCCAATTGTTTAGCAAGCAGAAGGCTGTGTAATCTATTATATTTGATAGATATGCTAACCAGATATAACACACCAATATTCATATTTATCTTCCTGTTTTTTGGGCTACCACGTATCAACGCCCAAATAAAAGGAACAATTTGGGATACAAACGAAATTTATAAGGTGCCAGACTATAAAACGCTAAGTACGGATTCGGCGATTGGCATAGTCTACCAGGGCTTGACTTATAAAGGTCAACCTAAAAATGTGTTTGCTTATTATTCCAGTCCGGGTACATTAACTGGCGATAGATCAAAAGATAAAAACCTACCGGCAGTAGTATTGGTTCATGGTGGTGGCGGCACTGCATTTAAAGCTTGGGCAATTTTATGGGCTAAAAAGGGATATGCAGCTATAGCCATGGATTTACGGGGTAACGACGCTAAGAAACAACATATAGCTGGAGGCTTTGATGAGCCGGGATCATTAACCCCTTACTTTACCATTACACCCGATTTGAATGAACAATGGATGTACCAGGCGGTAGGAGATGCGATATTGGCGCATAACCTGATCAGAAGTTTTAAGGAAGTAGATAGCAATAGAACGGCGCTTACAGGCATTAGTTGGGGTGGGATCATTAGTTGTGCATTGGCTGGTATTGATAACCGCTTTAAAGCCGTTGTCCCAGTTTACGGTTGTGGCTATTTATTTCAAAGCAGTGCAATGCGTAAAGATTTAGATAAATTGAGTCCATCAGATAGAGCAACATGGATTAAACAATACGACCCTTCTCAGTATATTGGAAAAGCAAAAATGCCTGTTTTGTTTATAAATGGCACAAATGATGGGAATTTTTTTCTGGATAGCTATGCCAAGACTTATAAGGAGCTGAAAGATAAAACCCTTTCTATCAAAATTGGCCTGAAACATAACCACAGCTATGGTTGGGGCAATGAAGAGATTTATTATTTTATAAATAGTTATCTGAATGGAACAGCTCCTTTAGCAAAACTTGATGCCATTAAAGTAAAAAAAGGAGCAATCAGCTCAAAATTTAAAGCGGAGATACCTATTGTTCAAGCTTATCTTAATTACACGAAGGATACCACTGCAGTGTTAAAAGACAGAAAATGGGAGCGTATGCCGGTAAAAATAACGGACAATAAGGTGTGGTTACAGACACTTCCTGATGGAATTACGATATGGTATTTATCGGTAATTGATAAAAGAGGACTACAGGTGTCGGCTGAATTGCAGTGGTCGGTTATCAATTAAAATGCTTAATTTTTTTGTAACTTGAACTATGTTATACAACCAGTTGAGCGATGAAGAATTAGCCGATCTTTTAAAGGCGGGAGATCGGGAAGCTTATACTGTGATTTTTGATCGTTTTTATGGCTTATTATTCGTTCATGCCTGCAAGTTACTCCGTAACGAAGACGAAGCAAAAGATGTGGTTCAGGAACTGTTTGAAGTGCTTTGGACACGTCGGGAAGGCCTTTCATTTGAACAAAGCTTATCAGCTTATCTGTATGCATCAATAAGAAATCGAATCATTAATCGAATTTCACATCATGAAGTAGAACATAAGTATATCAATTCTTTACGTGGATTTATAGATCGCGATACTTACTTTGCAGATTACAGGGTAAGAGAACACGAAATGAGGAAGATGATTGAAGAGGAGATTTCTGCGCTACCCCCAAAAATGAGAGAGATTTTTGAATTGAGTAGAAGGGATTACTTTTCTCATAAAGAGATCGCTGAAAAATTGCAGATATCTGAACATACCGTACGTACCCACGTTAAAAAAGCTTTACGCATACTCAAGCCAAAATTAGGAATCATTGCCTATTTATTACTGTACTTCAATTAATTTCGCGCATTCGAGGGTATTAAAGTGTGTTGACTATCAATTAACGTTGTGCCTCGGCCTAAGACAGGTATTTATATCATAAGTACATGATAGGTACATACCAGGTACCTCATTGGTGTAGACACCTAGAAGGTACCTAGAAAGTACCTGTTAGTTATGAGCCCTGAACGAGCCATTTAAGGAGCCTTGCCGAAGCTAAATTTGATCAGTTGAGTATGTTGTTTAAGTTAAATGTTGTGTCTGTTTTGTAAACCAGCAAAAGTTTTTTTATTTTTTTTCAAAAGGAGTACCCTATACCCCCCAGCTTTCCTGTTATAATAGCATAAAGTTAAAATACCAAATATACTGTATGCGTAAAGACCCAAAAAAAATGTTGGAGAAGTACAAGGCCGGCAATTGTTCAGATCAAGAAAAAGCAATTGTAGAAAGCTGGTACCTGGAGCTAAAGTCCGAGGAGGAAGCACCCACGCATACCGTTATTGAAAATACTAAGGATAATGTCTGGGCAGCCTTGTCTGCCACTGAGGGTGGTATAACAAAAAGACCAAACGCAAAAACAATTTACTTGCGTAGAGTTGCTGCCTGGGCTGCTGTTATTTCTATAATTGGCGCCACTGGATTATTTTTTATGAATAAATCAAAGGTACAGCAAGTTGCGAATCAGGCAGTGAAAAAGAACGACGTACTTCCCGGCGGTAATAAAGCTTTTTTGACATTGGCTGATGGTAGGAAAATATCATTAACAGATGCAGCGAATGGGGAGCTTGCCAAACAAGAGGGATTGGTGATCAAGAAAACTGCTGATGGACAATTGGTTTATACGGTTGCAGGCGCTGACAAAGAAGGTAAAAATGGGGCTCCATTATTTAATACAATTGAAACTCCTAAGGGGGGGGAATATCAGATTAATTTGCCAGATGGTACTAAAGTATGGCTAAATGCAGCCTCATCTTTGCGTTATCCAACAAAGTTTACAGGAAGTACAAGAACCGTGGAATTGAACGGCGAGGGATATTTTGAAGTTGCGAAAATAACAGCTCAAGGCGGCTGGTCTGAGGCTAAGAAAGGTACAAGAGTTCCTTTTATTGTTAAAACGGCCTATCAGGACGTAGAGGTATTGGGCACACATTTTAACATCAATGGCTATAAAGATGAGGCCGATATTAAAACAACTTTATTGGAAGGGGCTGTACGTGTCTCTTTAAAAGGAAACAGGAATAATCCGTCTAAAGTCAGCGATTCAAAATTGTTAACTCCTGGTCAGCAAAGCCAGCTAAATGAGAAAAACATTAACGTAAAAGCGGTTGATGTAGAAAGTGTGATGGCCTGGAAAGAAGGTGACTTTATTTTTGATGGCGATGATTTGAAGAGCATCATGCGAAAAATAGCCCGGTGGTATGATGTAGAGGTGATTTATAAGGGTGAATTCGATAATTTGAAGTTTGGCGGTTTGATGTCCCGTTCTAAAAATATTTCCTCAGTATTGGGAATTATGGAGTCAACTGGCAGGATTCATTTTGCAATTGAAGGCAAGCGTGTTACAGTATTGCACAACGAGAGATAAAAGAGCAAATAGTACAAAACCAAATATAATTAAATGTAAAGCGTATGAAGAGAAAAAAGACCACAGAGTAAGCATCTTATTTGAGGTATTATAGCCAAAGATTTTCGCATCTACATGTGAAAGTATAATAAAAAACCGGAAGTGCGTGGAACCACTTCCGGTAAAAATGGCTGGGATAACCTCCAACAGTTAATTTTTCGTTTAACCCCAACTAACCAAATGTATGAACTTTTACAAACAATCTGTATGTAAGCCGAGGGGCTTTGTGCATAAATTTCTGGTAATCATGAAGTTTACTACAATTCTACTGGTCACCGCCTTTTTACAATTTGCTCAGGCCAGTAACGCGCAGCGCATCACTATTTCCAAAAAGAATGCGACACTGCAACAGCTATTTAAAGAGATCCGTAAGCAAAGTGGATACGATTTCTTTTACAATCAGGAAGACATTAAAAAAGCAAAAAGAATTGATATCTCAGTTCAGAATCAGACGCTGGAAGATGTTTTGAAGCTTTGCTTTGAAGATCAGCCTTTCACTTTTATGTTTAAGGACCGAACGGTGGTTGTCAAAGAAAGTAAGCCAACTGAAGTATTATGGAATAGTTTTATTCAAAAAGTTGAGCTGAAAGGGAAGGTTACCGATGAAAAAGGTGGCCCTATGCCTGGTGTAAGCATAAAGCTTAAAGGAAGTAATATCGCTACTATGACCGACTGGAATGGTAGTTATGCTTTAACCTTGCCAGATGGAAATGGTACATTAGTTTTTAGCTATGTTGGCTTTGCGCCACAAGAGATTAAAGTAGATAACAGGACCTGGATTAGTGTGGTATTAAAAGAAGAAAATAGCGCACTTTCGGAAATTGTAGTGGTGGGTTATGGTACACAGAAGAAAAAGGATTTAACGGGAGCTGTGTCTTCTATTTCAGCTAAGAGTGTAGAGAATTTGCCAATCGCACGTGCAGATCAGATGATTCAGGGTAGAGCAAGTGGAGTACAGGTTACCCAAACTCAATCACAACCGGGCGGAACCTCTAGTTTAAGGATTCGCGGTACCAATTCCATCAATACGAACAATGAACCATTATTTGTGGTTGATGGATTTCCAGGAGCAGGTAATTTAAATACCATAAATCCAAACGATATACAGTCAATAGATATCTTAAAAGACGCCTCATCAATTGCAATTTATGGAAGTAGAGGCGCTAATGGAGTTGTGATCATAACGACTAAAAAAGGAACGGCGGGTCAGGCGGCCATTAATTTCGAGGCGTATTACGGATTGCAAAAAGTAAGGAAACCTTACAAAATGATGAATGCAACCGAGTATGCTAATTATCTGAATGATGCACAGAAGCTTACTAATGTAGAAACTCCGACTCTGGCAAAAGCCTTACCCTATACGGACGCACAGATTGCTGCATTTGGCGAGGGTACAGATTGGCAAAATGAACTATTTCAAACGGCTCCAATTAGTAATTATCAGTTAAATTTTATAGGTGGAACTCCGGAAACCAAATACAACCTGAGCATGAACTATTTTGACCAGGAGGGAATTATCATCAATTCGGGTTATAAAAGAGCATCTGTGCGGTTTAATTTGGATAAAAAAGTGGGTGAAAAGCTGAATTTTGGTTTTAGTTCTCAACTGACTGGAGGAATTGACAACCGTGCGCTTGTGAACACCGGGGGTGGTTCTGCTGGTGGAGTTTTATTAGATGCCTTAAGAATCAACCCTGCTATTCCTGTGATGACGAATGGCGATTATACCTATCAAAACGGGCCAACGGGCTACACCTTTGCATTGGGTAATCCAATAGCTTACGCCAACAAAACAACAAATCAATATAAAGACTTGCGTGGCTTGATTAATTTTTATGGAGAATATGAACTTATCAAAGGGCTAAAGTTTAAAACAACTGCAGGCACAGATTTTGATTTCCAAACCAGAAATCTTTATATCCCATCTGATATATTTTTGGGTAGTAACACCGTGGGCTCGGCAAGAAAAGAATATGCAAACGCTGTAAGTTGGGTAAATGAGAATACGTTAACTTATGATAAGCAGCTCAATGAAAATAATGCCATTAATGTTATTGGTGGTTTTAGTATGCAACAATTTGATACCAACGATTTTTTCTCTGCCAGTACAAATTTTTTTACCAATGTGCTGGGATATGATAACATCGGTATAGGAGCAAACGTGTTGACACCGGGTTCTACCCACAACAAAAATACATTAGCCTCTTTCTTTGGCCGTGCAAATTACCGCTTGATGGATAAGTATCTCTTTACATTTACCATGCGGGCAGATGGTTCTTCTAAATTCGGTGCAAACAACAAATGGGGATATTTTCCTTCAGGAGCAATTGCGTGGCGGATTATTGAAGAAGATTTCATGAAATCGCTTCCTTTTATTAGCGATTTAAAATTACGCGGTAGTTTGGGGGTGTCAGGTAATCAGGAAATTGACCCATATCAATCCATAAAACGCTATCCAACAAATAGTGCAACTTTAGGAGGGAGCACTCGTGTGGTTGGCGTATCACCAGCCAATATCCCTAATCCTGATCTTTCATGGGAATCAACCTCATCATTCGACATTGGTTTAGACCTGGCTTTTTTTAAAAATAGAATTACTATGACTGCTGACTATTACAGCAAGCATACCAAAGATTTGTTGTTGAATGTTTCTGTGCCACGTACTACAGGTTATGCGAGTATTTTATTGAATGCTGGCGGCGTAGATAATAAAGGCTTTGAATTAGCCATCAACAGTGAGAATATTAACGGAAAATCTTTTCAATGGACAACTAACCTAAATTTCTCCTTGAACCGTAACAAGGTTACAGATCTTGCTGGTGAGAAAGAACGTTTCGTGGGTGACGCCAGTACAAGTCTTTTTCCATCAGGAACAGGCGGGACCAATATTTTAAGGGTAGGTGAATCTATTGGTTCATTTTATGGTTACCGTTTCGTAGGTATCTGGCAAACGCCAGAGGAGATCACTGCCAGTGGAATCAAAGGTGTATTGCCGGGCGATCCAAGATATGCTGATTTGAACGGTGATAAGGTAATTGATGCGAAAGACCGGGAAATTGTAGGGCATGCACAACCTAAATTTATTTACGGTGTGACCAATAACTTTACCTATGGTCGTTTAAACCTGAATGTATTTATCCAAGGGGTACAAGGAGATGATGTACTGAATTTAAACAGATATGAGCTGGAATCAGGCGACTTTACCACCAATAAACTGGCTACTGTAAATGACAGATGGACAGGACCAAATACTAGCAATACCATTCCGAAGGCTAATAGTACTTTACGTAGAAGAACTGGTATTACGAGTGATGTGGTAGAAAATGGAAGTTTCCTGCGTTTGAAAACGGTATCCTTATCTTATAACCTGCCGCTAGGTAAAGGATTGAGCAAAACCATTAAATCGGCTAGTGTTTATGTGACCGGAACCAATCTTTTAACTTTTACCAAGTATAGTGGTTATGACCCTGAGGTGAACTCATTTGCAAACACAAATGTTTTGAGTTTAAATACAGATTATAACGCTTACCCGACAACCAAAATGTATACTGCCGGTGTAAGAGTTGGGTTTTAATTGATTATTTATTAAGAACAAGACAATGAAGAAGATATATATAATATTAGCTATGCTGATGGTCATCAGCACTTCATCCTGTAAAAAGTTTCTGGAAGAAGATCCGTATGATTTTATCTCAGAAGATAAATTTTATAAAACTGAAGGTGATGCACTTGCTGCTTTGAATGGAGTAGTGAGCATTATGCAATTGCAACAGTATTACGGTCGTACCATCTGGATTGTAAATGATTTAACCGGCGACCAGATGAAAGTTGGTGCGCCACAAACCAACCGACCTGAATTGTATAGTCAGACCTACACCTCTACCAATGGGGAGATTAGCAATTGGTGGACAAATTCTTATGTATTGATCAATCGGGCCAACGATGTGATCAAAAATGTTGAGGGTGGATCAATTCCAGCCCCTTCAAGAGACAATATTGTTGGTAATGCTAAATTTTTGCGTGCGCTTGCTTATTTTGATTTAATAAGAAGTTTTGGTGATGTACCTTTAATTACTAAACCGACTGCGGCAACAGACGATTTGAAGCCTGCACGTACGCCAATTAAAGCGGTATATGCCCAGGTTATTGAGGATTTAATATTTGCTGAGGTCAATTGCACTAAGGAAGATAAGATTCCTGCAGCAAGTAAGGGTAGGGTTTCGAGTGGCGCGGCAAGTGCTTTACTTGCCAAGGTTTATTTAACCAGGGCATCAAGTACGGCTGCCGAACCTACGGATTACCAAAATGCCCTTATGGAGTGTAATAAGGTAATAGCGGTAAGTCCAGCTGTATACACTTTGTTGCCTTTTGCGGATGTTTTTGATCCGAATAAGAAAGCTGCGAACAAAGAAGAGATTTTTGCTGTACAGTTTGGTTTACCACCAAATACGGGTAATATCACACCTCGTATGCACTTACCAAAAGCTGTTGCGCCTTTTGACGGCAATGAAGCTTTTTACGTAGAAAATTCCTTTGCCTTATCTTATGCGGCAACAGATACAAGGAAGGCTGCAACCATTGGCGTGGTACCAGCAACCACTAATTTCTACTACCTTAAATTTACTGATCCTTCGAGACAAGGAAATAGCGCCCGGAATAATTGGGTGATTTTGCGCTATGCAGATGTGCTGCTAATGCAGTCTGAAGCAATGAATCAGATCAATACTGGCGATGTTAATAAATTTAATGGTATCAATGCCGTTAGAGCCAGAGCAGGGCTTTTACCTTTAAGTTTTGTAAATACTCCAGGTAAGGAGGATTTTATCACCGCGTTGGTAAATGAAAGAGGTTGGGAGTTTGCAGCTGAGGGGCAAAGAAGGTATGATTTGCTAAGGCTTGGAAGAATGAAGGATCAGCAGCTGAAAGTGCACAATATTGTGCTGGAGGATAAGTATTTATTGATGCCAATCCCTGAAACAGAAAGGACTACAAATGGTAACCTGACTCAGAATCCAGATTTCTAACAAATCAAAAATAAAGTAGAAATGGCAATGGTTATAATGACTGTTGCCATTTTTTGTTGTGCATTTATTGCCAATAAAGCTGAATAAAATGCTAATCTGAGATGTATTAATTGTATTACATTTGACAATACACTAACCAAATGCATTATTATCTGGGCCTGTTTATGTCAATTTTTGGCATATCATCCGTCGGTAATAGATAATTTTTACCATTATATGTCAGGATATCACTCACATACAGATGAAGAATTGTTTGTTCTGATAAAGGAGGGGAATCATACGGCCTATACACAAGTTTTTGATCGTTTTTATTCACTCTTATACCTGCATGCCTTAAAAATCCTTTTGGATGAGGATGAGGCTAAGGATCTGGTTCAGGAATTGTTCGAAATGATATGGCTAAAACGCAGCTCATTGGTCATTAATGGAAGTGTTTCTGCTTACTTATACGCATCCACGCGGAATATGGTGCTAAACCAGATTGCCCACAAAAAAGTAAAGAATAGATATTTAGACTCTCTTGGAGAATTTATTGGACAAGAGGAATATCACACTGATTTCTACGTGAGGGAAAGAGAGTTAAAGCGCATTATTGAAAAGGAGATTTCGGCTTTACCTCAAAAAATGAGTGAAATATTTAAATTAAGTCGTACAGAATGTTTGTCTCACAAGGAAATCGCGTCCAGATTAAATTTGTCCGAATTGACAGTTAAAACGCAGGTTAAAAGGGCGCTTAAAATATTGAAACCTAAGTTTGGCTTTATCATCGGATTGATGTTGCCATTTATTTAATATTTTTTTTACGCACGTACCCCCAAGCCTTATAGCTTCTTGTCTTATGACTAAAAAAACCTAAAAAGGTATAGTTATGACGGACGATCCAGAGAAATTATTAGATAAATACAATGCTGGTTTATGTACGGAGGAAGAAAGGGCTGCTGTTGAAAGCTGGTATCTAAAGTTGAGTTCGGCCGAAGTTGAAGACTTGGATACCGGATCTGCAGAGCGTACAAAGCGCATCGTTTGGTCCTCTTTAACAGCAAATAAACCGGTGGTAAAAACATCTCGTCTAAAGTATTGGGCGGCTGCAGCAGCTGTATTTATAATTGGTCTCGCTGGCTATTTTTATTCAAGCCCTGTTACACCAAAACAGCAATTGGCTGCTCATCAGTCCAAAAATAATACGATTGTTCCGGGAAGTAATAAAGCTTTTTTAACATTAGCCGATGGCCGTAAAATTTCTTTGACTGATGCCAATAGTGGTGAAATTGTTAAACAGGAAGGATTATCTATCAATAAAACTGCTGATGGAAAAATCGTTTATACAGTTGTTGACCAAGAAAAAAATGCTGGTCAAGAGAAAATAGCATTTAATATAATTGAGACTCCCAAAGGAGGACAATATCAGATAAATTTACCCGATGGTACCAAAGTATGGCTAAATGCAGCCTCATCCCTTCGATATCCAACAAAATTTGCTGGAAGTATTAGAAAAGTAGAACTAACTGGAGAAGGGTACTTTGAAGTAGCGAAAGTGCATATTCCTTTTGTAGTAAAAACCTTAGGGCAGGAGGTGGAAGTGCTGGGTACCCATTTTAATATCAACAGCTATAAAGATGAAAATGATATCAAAACAACTTTGTTGGAGGGATCGGTACGTGTAATTCCAGTGGGTACCAATAAAAATTACCACGCTAAGTTATTGAAACCAGGAGAACAAAGCCAGTTAAATGAAGGTGATTTAAAAGTTAAGGCTGTAGATACTGAGTCCATTGTTGCCTGGAAAAACGGCGATTTTATCTTTAAAGGTGATGATTTAAAAAGCATCATGAAGAAGGTAGCCAGGTGGTATGATGTTGAGGTGGTATATAAAGGTGATTTCGACAATCTAAAATTCGGCGGATACATATCCCGTTCAAAGAATATTTCAGCAGTACTAAATATTATGGAGTCAACAGGTAAAGTGGATTTTAACATCAAAGGCAAATTGGTCACGGTATCTAGACTGCAGAAATAAACAAGCAAAAATTATAAACCAAATATTAAACAGTATGAAAAAAAGATTACACAACAAGTGCCTTAATTAAGGTAGTGTGCCAAAAAACCGGAAGTGCTTCGAACCACTCCCGGTAAAAAATGGCTGGGATTACCCGCAAACAGTTAATTTTTCGTTCACCCCAACTAACCAAATGTATGAACTTTTACAAACAATCTGTATGTAAGCCACCCGGCTTAATACATAAATTTCTGTTGATAATGAAACTTACCGCAGTTTTAATGATCACCGCCTTTTTGCAGTTTGCTCAGGCAGGCAAGGCGCAACGCATTACTTTTTCACAAAGGAATGTAAGCCTGGAAGAGGTATTTAAAGAAATCCGTAAACAAAGTGGGTATGATTTCTTTTACGATGTAGAGGATATTAAAAAAGCAAAACGAGTTGACCTTTCGGCAAAAAATGAAACTATTGAAGAGGTACTTAACCGTTGTTTTAAGGGCCAACCATTTACCTATTTGCTAAAAGAAAGCACTGTTATTGTAAAAGAAAAGATAGCGAGTGATTTAGGTAATAACATGGAGGACCTTAGGAAAATCGACATAAAGGGCAAAATAACCGATGGAAATGGAATAGGGTTGCCAGGAGTAAGTGTAAAACTGAAGGGGACCTCAACAGGTGTGGTGAGTGATAAAAATGGTAATTATGCGCTTTATGTACCCGATAACAATGGTATATTGGTTTTTAGCTATATCGGTTTTTCAAGTCAGGAAATTCCAATCGGTGATAAAACAATCATAAACGTGAAATTAGCTGAGGAAAATGCGAATTTATCTGAGGTGGTTGTAGTTGGGTATGGAACTCAAAAGAAGGTTAATTTAACAGGATCTGTAGCCACAGTTGCTGCCGATGAATTAATTAAAAGACCTGCAGCAAACGCTTCACTTTTATTGCAAGGTAAAGTTCCTGGATTGCAGATCATTCAAAATTCTGCGCAGCCAGGTTTGGAAAGTCCTTCCATCCAAATTCACGGGGTAGGTACTTTTGGTGCAAGTGGTAACAATCCTTTAGTCTTAATAGATGGGGTTGAGGGATCTTTAAGTAACGTTAATCCCAATATGATAGAGAATATCTCCGTATTAAAGGATGCCGCATCAGCAGCAATTTATGGTGTTCAGGGCGCTAACGGAGTAATTCTTGTCACCACAAAAATGGGTGTTAAAGGCAGGTTAAATATAGAATATGCTTACAATTATGGCGTTCAGAAACCAGCGGGCGTTCCCGATCTGATCTGGAATTCGGCCGAGTTTATGGAACTTAGTAATGAGGGGATTAACAGAACCGGACAAAATGCTGGAAAGCTGTATTCTCAAGTCCAGATTGATGCTTACAAGAATGGAAATGGGTCAGCACAATTCCCAAATACCAACTGGGCAGATCTGATGTTTAAAGATGCAAGCATGCAACAGCATTTTTTAAGTGTCAATGGAGGAGAAGGCAAAACAACTTATAATTTCGGATTGGGCTATCTTGATCAAAAGGGTATTCTTTTTAATACAGGATACAAAAAGTACAATGCTTCTCTGAATTTTAAAACACAAATGGGTAAGGTGGTTACATTTGGGAGCAATTTTAGCTTTATGCAAGGCGATAGGAGAGATCCTGTAGATAATTCAGAGAATCTGGTGTTGAGTATCTATGCACAGCACCCACTTTGGTCTCCTTATTTGCCAGATGGAAGTGGTAGGGTAGTTAGTAAAGCCTATGATTTTGAAACCACCAATCAGAATGCTTATGCTGTAATGAATACAAGTAAGGACCTCAATAAAGAATATGGTATTTCTGCGATCAGTTACCTAAATTTTAATATTGCTAAGGGCTTAGTTGCTGAGATTAGAGGTGCTGTTAGATACAATACAGACAGACAAACCGCTAGTAGGATTCCATTACCTACTTTTTTATTCCAACCGGATGCAGCAGGTGTTTATAAGCCACAACAGAATTACCTGGGTACTTTTATCACACTTAGAAAAACTCAGCAGGAGTTTATGAATTATACAGCCTATTCTACCTTAACATATGATGAGACATTCAATAATGTACATCATTTTAGTGCTGTGGCAGGGTACAATATGGAAAATCATACCTATCAACAACAGGCGGGATTTAGAAGAGACTTTCCTTCACCTGATTTATCTGATTTAAATGCAGGTGGAAATGATGCGCAAACTGCTAACGGATATTCTTATGAATGGGCATTGCAGTCAGGATTTGGACGTGTGAATTATGCTTATGATAACCGTTATCTTTTCGAAGCAACACTACGTTATGATGGTTCTTCAAGGTTCCATAAAGGTAAACGTTGGGGAACATTTCCAGCTCTTTCGGCTGGATGGAGAGTTTCTCAAGAAGCGTTCATGAAAGACAAGGAATGGCTAAGTAATTTAAAAATCCGCGGTTCATGGGGACAGTTAGGGAATCAGAATATAGCGAATTATCCTTATCAAAATCTCTTGGACTATGGAACATATATCTATGATGGCGTAACCACAGGAATTGTATCTCAAAATTTATCAGACCCAAATATTACCTGGGAAACTACCACAGCAGCCGGATTTGGACTTGACTTTGATTTATTTAAAGGCAAGCTGTCGGGTACTTTTGATTATTTCGATAAAAGGACAAAAGATATTTTACGTGTAGCACAGTTACCTGATTTTATAGGAATGGGAGCACCAACGGTTAATTCGGGTGCCATGAAAAATACGGGCTTCGAATTTACATTGTCACATAAAAATAAAATAGGGAATGTAACTTATGAGCTGGGAGCCAATTTTTACACTTATAAAAATGTGGTCACAAAATTCGGTCCTGATGAAATTCAGGGAAATAAGATTAGACGTGAAGGTTTGGCATGGAACTCTTGGTATATGTTAGATTGGATTGGTGTTTTCCAAAATCAGGCAGAGATTGATGCTGCTCCAAAACATCAGAATAGTCCAAAACCAGGTGATTTAAGGTTTGCTGATCATAGTGGTCCAAATGGTGTTCCTGATGGAAAGATTGATCCTTTTGATCGAGTGGTTATCAAAGGACAACATCCTGATTTTAACTATGGATTTAACTTGAACCTCGGGTACAAAGGATTTGACTTATCTGCATTCTTTTTGGGCGTGGCAGGTAGAAAAGTGTACACTACGGATTGGGGCTACGGTGCTTTCAGACAATGGTCGCCACCACCTACATTCTGGCGTGACAGATGGACACCAGAAAATCCAACGAATAAGTTACCAGGAATGTATGTTGATACTTATGCACCTATTACAGCGGCTTCTTCTTTTTGGTTGCAGGATGCTTCTTATTTAAGGTTAAAAAACCTTGTGGTGGGTTATACTTTCCAAAACGAACTTATTAAAAAGATAGGATTACAAAATCTCAGACTTTATTTCTCTGGGGATAACCTGTTTACCATTACAGATTTTGTAGGTGATCCGGAACGAGTAATCCTTGACAATACAAGTGGTCGTTTCGCCATCTATCCACAGGCAAATGTATATACGGTAGGAATTAAAACAACTTTTTAAAGATAAAGATCATGAATATTAAATCTATAAAATATGCCATATTAGCGGCGTCGATTATCTTTCTTCTCGGTTGTAAAGATGATTTTTTGGACAAACAGCCCACTGATAAATTAACAAATGAAGTATTTTGGACCTCAAAAAAAGATGCAGATCTTGCATTGGCAGGTTGTTATAGTACTTTAAGAACTCCTGGATATGCCATTGATGTGAGTTCGTTCTCTTCGATGCAATTCGAAAGCCTTACCGATAATGCTTATAGCAATTCAACCGGAGATGGTTATACCGATATATCGAGGGGGATTATAACTTCTTCAACCGGCGGAATTCTGGCGCGTATGTGGACGGAAGGTTACCGTGGTATCGCCCGTTGCAACTGGTTTTTGGGGAATATTGATAAAGTGCCTGATTTGACTGTAGCTGACAAGAACCGGATGCTGGGTGAAGCCTATTTTCTGCGTGCTTTTTTCTACAATGAACTCAGCATGTTATATGGGGATATTCCTCTGATTACTGAGGAATTGGGGTTTGGGCCTGATGTCTTTAAAGTAAAGAAATCTCCTAAGGCCGATGTTGTGGCTAAGATTATTAAAGATCTGGATCAGGCGAGTACAGGTTTGCCAAATGTTCCTTATACGAATGGTCATCCGGTAAGGGCTTCGGCACTGGCGCTTAGAGCAAGAATTTGCCTGTATAATGAAATGTGGCCAGAAGCGGCTGCGGCGGCTAAATTAGTCATAGACGAAAAGAAAGCTTCATTAGCTACAAATTATTCGGGAATATTCTTTGGAGAGCAAAATAACAATCCAGAGATTATCTTTTCGGTCAGAGCATCGAGTCCGACTGCTGTTCATAATTTGGATTTGTTGTATGGTTCCCGTTTTGCAATGGTACCGATGCATAGTTTGGCCGATGCCTATGAGATGAGTGATGGTACTAAACCGGTAGCTCCCATTGTTCCATCTTCTTACGATCCGAACAATAGGATGAGAAATGACTTTTATCAAAATAGAGATCCACGTCTAAAGCTAACCATCTTTACGCCTGGAGCGCCATGGGCCTATAATAAAACCATTGGTTTTAACAATATAGATAAGGGTAAAGCAGAATCGCCTTCAGTTAATAATTTAGGTGTCCGTAAATACATTAATTTAAGTGTGGATGACGGGAATGCTGGCTTAACCGGTAGTGAACAGGCATTGGTTAAAATCCGTTTTGCAGATGTATTGCTAATGTACGCCGAGGCGATGACAGAAATTGGTGGTGGAACAACCACAGATTTTAACGCATTAAAAGCACTAAATGATGTGCGGGGGAGACAGGGGGTCGCTATGCCACCAAAAGCAGTTTTAACACGTGATGTAGTGCGAAATGAGCGTAGAGTAGAATTGGCTTTTGAAGGCTTGAGGTATTATGATATTAAACGTTGGAAGATTGCCAAAACGGTTATGAACGGCGTTAAAGATCCGGGTAATATAACTCGTGTGTTCGAAGATAAACACTATTTATGGCCTGTTCCTCAACCTGAAGTGGATAAAATGGGAATTGATTTTCAGAATCCAGCTTACCGTTAAGGAAGTTATTGTAGGACAATATTTTAGTCGGTCGTCATGACGACCGCTTCAGTTTAATATTAAAACCAAACAGAATGAAAAGAAAACTATTTCTGATCATTAAAGCTAACCTGCTGCTCTTAGCTTTAACGTTGATGATCGATAAATCTGAAGCACAATCCAGAGCATCCTGGGGAGCACCAGAAGTTAAAGTGTCTCATGCCAATGGTCAATGGCTTATAGTGGGTAAAAAACAACAGGTAACGGTTAAAGAATCGGATCTTGCTCTTGCCATAAAAGCAGGATCAACCTCCTGGTCTATGGTGCCCTCGCAGCCCAACGATATGATTGTAAAATCAAATGGTAAAGAATCTGATGTTAGGCTAGCCGATGCGAAAAAGAAAGATTTCGAATATTATGATACGGGCTATAAAACCGGGATTAAAATCACTTTAAGTGCTTGGGGTAACTTGAATTTAAAACTGTATTTAACAGTTTGTTTAGAAGAGGATAGTGAAGATTTGGTGTTTGACGTGGCGGCTGATGAAAAGCAGGACCTGGTTAGGCAACTCAATTGGCCAACTGCTTTAGATGCTGCTCAGGTAGACTGCACTTTGTTGAGTAATGTGCGTGGAGTTTTATTGCCGCGTAATTGGCCAAAGCCTTATCATCCTATTCGGGCCTATGAAGCGGATGGATCTATTCAAAAAACTGACCGTAGCGAATTGCAAAGCAATGTTATTGAAGATTGGTGTATGTCGTGGTGGGGCTTTCAAAAGGGGAAATCAGCCATGATGGTTATTGTTGAAACACCAAACGATGCTGCTTATCAATTTGAACATCCGGCCGGTGGACCGACTGTAATTGGCCCAAGATGGCGCCCTGCACTAGGTAAACTTGGCTATCCGCGGACTGCCAGAATGTGCTTCATACCTGAAGGAAATTATGTTGATATGGCCAAACGCTACCGCAGTTATGTAATTAATACTGGATTATTTGTTTCCCTTAAAGATAAGATTGCTAGAAAACCAATTGTAAAAGAATTGATTGGAACACCTATCATCCGTTCCGGAATTCTTACAGATTATAAATCGGATGGGGCGCGCTGGAAGAGAGATTCAACAACCAGACATAAACTAGTTAGTTTTGATGAACGGGCTGCAGAGTTTAAAAAATATAAAGAAATGGGCTTGAAAAGCCTTTGCGTAGTGCTAACTGGTTGGCCGAATAAGGGCTACGACCGTCAGCATCCCGATGCTATGCCGCCTGCACCTGCTGCCGGGGGATGGGAAGGAATGAAGCGGCTTGCGGAAACCTGTAAAGAGCTTGGGTACTTGTTTAGTTTACATGATCAATATCGCGACTACTATCTGGATGCTCCGTCTTTTAACAAACAATTTGCAATTCACGCTGAAGAAGAAGGTGGCAAGGCAAATGTGTTTCCTGGAACCCGATTTGGTGATGTTAAAGAAGGCAAAATTCCTTATATGGATTATTGGGATGGAGGCAAAATGGCCTACTTAAACGGTCGGTTTATGCTAGGGCATTTAAATAAAAATTACCAATGGCTATTTAAACACGATATCCATCCACAAGGAAATTACCTGGATGTTTTTGGTTATGTACCACCTGATGAAGATTTTAATCCAGAGCATCCATCTACGCGCACTGATGGCTTAAACGATAGAATTAAATGCTACAATTGGTCGAGGAATAATTTAGGCTTTGTCGGTACAGAGACGGCTTGCGACTGGACAATTCCTTATGTAGATTTCTCTTCGCCTTTAAGTGCCAAGAATGGAATTACTGTGCCACTTTGGGATTTGGTATATCACGACGCTATTCTTACCCCTTATAATCCCGATGACTTGAGAGGTTTATTATGTGGGGGAATGCCGCAGGTGTCTTTTAGAAAGGGTATAGATGCTCAGACGATTAAATTACTGGATAGAATCAGTGAGTTGAACAAAAGAGTAGCACTTCTGGAGATGACTAAGCATGAGTTTTTGGATCCGAACTACAGAAAGGAACGCAGTACTTTCGCTGATGGAACTACTGTAACCGTAGATTGGGATAAACAAACAGCAGTTATACTTCCAGAACTAGCATCAAAATAATGAAGCGCGCTATCGGATTATTTTTATCGTTGGCACTGGGTGTCAACATAAGCTGGTCGCAGTCTCCATCAAGGTCATCAGCAAAAGGTTCATCCCTGCTTCAGGTAGATTATAAGAGGCTGGTTTCGAGAGCAGATCTTGATTACAGGGAGCCTGTTGATAAAAGCGAAGCTGGTATGCCTGTAGGGAATGGGGTAATGGGTAGTTTATTGTGGACGATCCCTTCGCAATTAAAAATGCAGATTAACAGGGTCGATGTTTTTGGTTCTAATTCTGCATCAAATAATTTTTTTCAACGCAATACAGATTATTGTGGTGGAACTGCTTTTGTAGATCTTGATTTTGGTTCTGAGGTATTTAGTAAACCTGATTTTCATCAACATTTATCTTGTTATGATGGATCATCTGATCTGCAGGGAAAAGGCATAAACGTGAAGACGCTTGCCTGGCACGACCAAGATGTAATGGTTTTAAATATTAAAGATTCAAGACCCCCTACAGCACAGTTTATTGCCAATTTAAGAACATTGAGGATGCCAATAACTACCAGGGGCAACCATACCGCGGTTTCCAAAGTGAGTGTAAAAGATGATTACATCATCCTTACTCAGGAATTTAGGGAAGATGATTATTACTGTGGTTCTGCGGTTGTTGTGGGAATGACAGGGTTAAAAGGGAATGCTGAATGGTCAAATGAATCAACTGTTAGGTTAATTGCTTCCTCTGGACAGAAAGCATTTACGGTTTACATTGCAAGTGCTGCGAGCTTTGACCCTGCAGAAGATTTATCTGCCCTTGCCATAAGAAAAATGGAAGCTGCTAAAAATATTGGTTTTGAAGGGGTGTATGCTGCCAACCGGAATTGGTGGGCAGATTTCTGGATGAAATCGTTTGTAAGCATGAAAAGTGCAGATGGCGAAGCCAATTTTATTGAAAAGAACTATACCTATTATTTATACGTGATGGGGGCCAGTTCAAGAGGTACTTACCCAACTAAATTTAATGGGATGTTATGGACAACCGGAGGTGATTTACGTAAATGGGGTGGTGGATTTTGGGGTGCCAATCAAAGTTGTTTATACAATGCTTTGTTTCCTACCAACCACACGGAATTAATGGACCCTATGTTTAACATGTATACCAAAGGCTTTGCTTCTTTCGAGAAAAGTGCAGCTCAGCAGTGGGGAAGTAAAGGGATTTACATTCCTGAGACGGTAGGCTTTGATGGGGTTCCTGAACTTCCAGATAGCGTTGCTGCCGAACTGCAGGAACTTTATTTGTTAAAGAAACCCTGGGCAGAACGCTCCGCCCGCTTCATGGATTTTGCAGAAACGAAACAGCCCTTTTTAAGTCGCTGGAATTGGAAAAAAGATGCAACCTGGAAAGATGGTCGTTGGCCACTAACAGATCGTGGAGGTGGCCCCTATGGTCCTGTGAGCCATATTTTTTCCAGAAGTGCTAAGATTGCCTACCAATATTGGCAAAGGTACGAGTATAGTCAGGATTTAAAATGGTTACGAGATCGCGCTTATCCGATGTTGAAGGGAATGGCAGAGTTTTATCGCAACTATCCGAATGTGAAAAAAGAGAAAGATGGGAAATATCATATTTATCATGTAAATGACAATGAATCTATATGGGGCGGGCATAATACCGTAGAAGAGATTTCTTCAATGATGGGTATTTTTCCGGCAGCCATAAAAGCCTCAGAAATTTTAGGAACAGATCCTGAAATGCGTGGCTTGTGGACTGAGTTTCTGCAACATTTGTCTCCATTATCCAGTAGCAAGGATTATCCTGATATGAAGCTAGCCGAAGGTAAAGACATTTGGGTTGGCTCCTTACCACCGTGGATACAAGGAAACGGCCAACGGAAACCAGATGGCAATACGATGCCGGTATGGTTCTTTGACTTGTGTAATCTGGAAGCTGATCCGGGAATGCGTAAAATTGCGTTAGCCACCTATTCGGCCTATTTTCCAAATGGAATCACCAAAGATGTTCATCCATATGTATTGTCCAAAATACCAGCTGCAGGTGCGATACTTGGAAATGTGGATGCCGTAAGGTTTTTGATTCCAAATCAAATTAGAAGAGCTGCTAAAGATGAGGTCATGGCAAATCGGATGGATGTAAGTGAAGGGTTTTATACGACCAATATTCAGCGCTTGGGAAGGGCCGCAGATGCATTACAATTGGCCCTAAATCAAACTGCTCCTGCTAGTCCGGGCAAAGAATCTGTTATCCATGTTTTTCCGGCATGGCCGAAAGAGTGGGATGCACAATATACTTTGCTTACACGTGGGAATTTTCTGGTCACTTCTTCTATGAACAAGGGTAAATTGGAATTCGTGGAGATTTTATCTCAGTCAGGATCTACATGTAAAATAAAAAATCCATGGTTAGGGAGAAAAGCACTTGTCTATCGGAATGGTAAAAAAGAAGCGGTTAAAAACACCGATCTGATTTCTTTGAATACACAAAAGGGGGACCGTTTGATCTTAGTGATGGAGGGCAATACTCCGGAACAGTTTAAAAGAGGAATATAATATGGAGAAAATAAAAAAATGGATAGTGGTATTGGGAGCCTTATTGTGTTTTACAAATAATGGCAATGCACAGGAAATATATGCAGGAAGATATAAAGCCATTTTTACAAAGGCGCCTCAACTGGTGCCGACTAAAAAAACACCCGATGGACCATTAGCAGGAAATGGAGATATAGGTTTAACGCTTGGTGGTAGTCCAGATAAATTAGCATTTTATTTGGGGAAAAATGATTTCTGGCGGGCATATCCGGTCTACCCCGGTGGTGGAATTGCCTTGCCAGGATGGTTAGAAGTGAGTATTAGCGCCCTCAAGGGCGCTAATTACTATGCAGAGCAAGTTCAGGACAAAGCCTTTATAAAAGGAGAATTTACAAAGGATCAACTTAAGGTATCATTGAAAGCCTGGGTAGCAGCGACTCACAATACCGTGGTAATCGAATTTGTGACCAATAAGGCTTGTAATTTGAAACTCGGCTTAAAATCAGCGAAAGAAAACACATCTGTTAATACTGCAGGACTAGATGGAGACGTAACCTGGGTAACCCGCTCTTTTGAAAATACGTCTTTGCTCGAATGGCCCACGCATGTTGCATTAGCCTTAAAGGTGCTGGGCGCAAACCTGGAAAAGGATGGAAGTTTGAATTTGAAACCAAATGAAAAAGTTACCCTTACCATTACGATGTATACCAATCAAGATCGTAAAGACTGGAAAGCTGGAACTATAAAAGAAGCCAAAAGCCTTACAGAAGATAAGGTTCTAATAATGAAAAAGGAACATGAGGCTTGGTGGAAAGATTTCTGGAGCCAATCTGAAGTAGAGATTGGAGATCCATTTATTGAAAAGTACTACTATGCTTCACAGTATTTATTTGGTGCCACATCCAGAGGGAATAAGTTTGCTCCAGGTATTTGGGGACCGTTTGTAACACGTGACTCTTCTGCATGGGGTGGCGACTATCACCTCAATTATAATTATCAGGCTCCTTATTGGGCAGCTTACTCTTCCAACCACATTGACGAAACGGCTAATTTTGATCAGCCTTTGCTGGATTATATGGCAAAAGGAAAAGAACATGCAAAAGCTTTGTTGCATCAGAAAGGTATCTATTATCCTGTTGGCATAGGGCCAAAAGGATTGGTAACTACCCGTTGGCCTTTAACGCCAGATGAGATGGAGAGGAGCTATGCAACACGAGAAAATACCATAGATGGGGGCTATAAGTTTTTAGGACAGAAAATCAATGCTGTATTTAGTGTTGGTAATATGCTGATGCGTTTTTATAGTACTTACGATAAAGTATATGCCCAAAAAGTCTATCCCTATATGCTCGAATGTGCAAATTTCTGGGAGGATTATCTAAAGTTTGAGAATGGTAGATATGTGATTTACATGGACCATTATGGAGAGGTGATGCCGAACTTAAAAAATAATGGCAAATGGCGCGATCAGCTAGGTGATTTTAATTCTACACTTTCACTTGGATTGGTAAAAATGCTTTTTAAGGGAATGATAGATGTCAGTAGTTTTTTAAACATAGATGCTTCAAGAATTCCGAAATGGAAGCATATCGTCGCACATATGAGCGATTTCACCGTCGCGGAAGTAGACGGTAAATTGAGCCTGAAGAGTGTAGAGAAAAGTCCTTCCGCATGGCACAGTCGTGTTGCTGGATTGGCCAGGGTTTCTATTCATGGCTTGATCCTTCCTGGAGGCGTATGTGGTCCAAAAACAGATTCCGCTTTTAATCAGATTTTATTGAGCGATGTAAGCCGTTGGAAAGAAAGAATGAAGGGGCCAGGTGAATGGGCAAATACACTTGGCAATGGAATTGAAACTTGTTTTCCAGCAGCAGTAAGAGTAGGGTATGATTCGGATGAGATTCTAAAACAATTAAAGGATCGAATTAATATACAATCATTACCCAACCTATGGATTACTGCTGAGGGTGGTGGAATAGAAACGCTAGCGGCTGTTCCCCTAACTGTAAATGAGATGATGATGCAGAGTTATGAGCATACCATCCGGATTTTTCCGAATTGGAACAGGTTCAAAGATGCGAGTTTTGAGCATTTAAGGGCTTATGGAGCATTTTTAGTCAGCAGCCGTTTAGAAAAAGGTAAAATCGAGTATGTGAAATTGTTTAGTGAGGCAGGACAGATGTGTACTATCGATAATCCATGGCCAGGTAAAAAGGTGCAGTTGCTGAGAAATGGACAAAAGACTGTGGTACTTTCCGGAAAAACCTTTGTGTTTGATACTAAGCTCGGCGAATCTTTGCAAATGAGTATTAACTAGAGATAAAAAATATGAGTAAATCGTTGCTGATATAATTGAATGTTTAGACAAAATTGTACGCTATTACTTGCTTAATATTCAGGTAATTTGGTGAGGTCTGAATCAATAAAATAATCAAATATGAAGAATCTATTTATTGCCTCGTTTATTATTCTTTGTTTTTTTTCTTGTAAAAAGAAAAAAGTGGCTGAAGAAAAACCTGCTGAAGTTGTAATTGTACCCCCAGTAGTTGAAGGGAAATTATTATGGGATGGGGATGCTGTGAAAGGAAACAGTGTTTGGAAAGTTGCACAAAATATAGAAGGTACCGGCACAATTAGTGCAGTTAATGATGTTACTTATGGATCTGTTTGGAGGTTCAATAAACCATTGGGGAGTCATCGAACAGAATCACATGCAGCAAGCGGCTTTCAAGCCAAAGAAGGGGATGATATTTATATTGGCTGGCGTTCAAAGATTAGTATGCCTGCTAACATTGGAACGAATGCTGTTTTTCAATGGAAAGCTTATGGAGCTGATATGCAGCAAAATTTTCCAATTATATTTAGTACAACTACCAATGGGAATTTGCATTTAATGCATTATGCACCAGGGAAAATAGGAACAGAAGTCTGGAAAACACCACTTAAGATTAATGTTTGGAACCGTTTTGTGCTTAGGCTAAAAGTATCGAGAGATGGAAGTGTTGGCTTTATGGAATTTTGGTATAACGACGAAAAACAAGCATTGACCGGTGGTACTCAGCGCTATTATGGCCGGACATTGGATGCTGAATATTGCGACCCAAAATGGGGAGTGTATGGCGGTGATGCTCAGTTGATTATTAATTATGTAGGCAAGCCGCGTATAGCGACTACCTACGAAATGGCCAAACCTGCAAAGCTTACAGAACCTGCTCCAGACCCTATACCAGAGCCAGCCACAGATCCTGTTGATCCTGAAAGCCTGGTGGTGGATAAACCG
This sequence comes from Pedobacter sp. ok626, assembly GCF_900100435.1. GTDB lineage: Bacteria > Bacteroidota > Bacteroidia > Sphingobacteriales > Sphingobacteriaceae > Pedobacter. Next base: position 481,282 of record NZ_FNEX01000001.1, read on the forward strand.
GTCGCTGTCAGTAGTGAAATCAGCGGAGCGAAAGGAATAAATGCTGTAGATGACGATCTGGATACTTATTGGCAGCCTTCATCGGGTGATCGAAAAGATTTGAATATTTGGTTATCTGCGGACCTTGGTACCGCTAAGGCTTTTAATGGAATGAGGGTGTTTTGGAACCGGGGGGACGTGATCGCTAAATATCAGCTATTGTATTCTGCCGATGGAAATAACTGGCAAATAGCTTATGAAAAAAGCAGTGCAATTAGCACTATTGAAAAAAGCAATTTTACAAAGGTTACAGCAAGGTATGTTAAGTTAAATATTACCTTAACTGATGATAGCTCAAACCTTACAACTTCAGAATGGAGACTTTTTGAAGAATAAACAGATAGACACAAAATTTATTTAAATTATACTTAGAATTATTAGAGAACATGAATCTTATTCGTAAAAGTATCCTTGTATTTGCCTTAGCTGGTAGTACTGTAACCCCAATTCATGCACAAACGATGGATGAAATGTGGGACAGTAGTGTCTCCGGCAAAGAGAATCCCAATTTGAAGTGGTTTAAAGAAGCCAAGTTCGGTATGTTTATCCATTGGGGATTGTATGCTAAACTTGCTGGCGAGTGGAAGGACAAGCGTTATTATGGAAGTGGCGAGTGGATTATGAATCAGGCTAGGATACCTGTTGCAGAATATAAACAGGTTGCCCAAACATTTAACCCTGTTAAATTTAATGCGGATGAATGGGCTCAGTTGGCAAAGGATGCTGGCATTAAATACATGGTGATTACGGCAAAGCATCACGAAGGTTTTTCTATGTATGATTCTAAGGTTAGTGATTTTGATATTGTAGATGCCACGCCCTATAAAAAAGATCCAATGAAAGCGCTGTCGGAAGCCACGCGAAAAAGAGGAATCCAATTTGGATTTTATTATTCCCAGTTTCAGGATTGGTACGAACCAAACGGGGGTAAAAATACATGGGATTTTGATGAGTCTAAGAAAGACTATCAAAAATACTATAGAGAAAAAGCTATTCCGCAGTTAAAGGAGTTGCTAACCAATTACGGCCCATTGGGTATTGTATGGTTTGATACACCAGGTGGGATGACTAAAGAACAAACTCAAAGCTTTGTAAATGAGTTACGTATTTTACAGCCAAAAAGTTTGTTTAGCAGTCGTGTAGGACAGGGCTTGGGTGATTATCGTGACTTTGGAGACTCTGAAGTGCCGGCAACGCCAATTAAAGGCGCCTGGGAGTCTATCTATACCCATAACGACTCATGGGGTTATATCAAGCACGATATGAACTTTAAAACACCTACCGAAATTATCAGATTGCTGGCCAACGTAGCCTCAAAAGGTGGAAATCTGATGTTGAATGTGGGACCTGATGGTGAGGGTAGTATTCCTGAATATTCTGTTAAATTTTTACGGGAAACTGGTAAGTGGTTAGACAAAAATGGAGAGAGTATTTACAGCAGTACTTATGGATTGATTCCTGCACAACCATGGGGGGTAAGTACTTCAAAACCGGGTAAACAATATCTGCACGTGTTACAGAGACCTGAAAATGGTAAGTTAGTGGTTCCGGCTTTTAAGGGCAAAGTCTCTAAAGTATATGCTTTAGCGGATTATAAAAATCTGGTATGGAAAAAAGTTGGTGATGATATTTGGATTGACTTACCTGCCTTTGATGCAGAAGCTGCAAACACTGTTTTTGTAATGGAATACGCTGGTAAAATTGCAGACTACGATTTGAACGTTCCAATTACCGTTTCTAATCAATTTAAAGATAATGTAGTTGAGGCTACATTTGCAAAACTAAAAGGCAATGCTAAAGTAAAGAGCTTAACCTATAGTCACTATTATGGTGACTGGAAGCATACAATCTGTGTGACTGATATGAAGGATAAGGTTGATGAGGCAGATTTTAGTATTCGTATAACTGAGCCTGGAGTCTATAAAATAACTTTGGAATACTCCTGCTCGCCGGAAAGTGCAAAACAGGAAGGAAGTATGAAAGTCAACAATCAAGAGTTTCTTTTCCGAACTTTACGCACCTCAGAGTTTGATAAAAAAGCACCATTGCCTTTTATTAAACATACCATTGCGACAACTACGTTTAGTAAGCCCGGAATTTATACGATAACCTTGAATCCTTTGCAAAATGGAGTTGAACTGTTTAAATTAAAGTCAGTTAATTTGGCCCCAATAAAGTAAATACATATCAATAAGTGCCAAAATCCTATAGCCTAATGGCAAATTGATTTATTAATTTGCCATTAGGCTATATTACCTTTATTCATAACCAAGTATAACCACGGTTTCAGTTAAATGGAAACGGTCGTATGAATAAAGAACCACACAAGGATTTTACAGCCACACAGTGGTTGATAAAGTTGATTAATAATGATCATTTTGCTTTTCAGGTACTCTACGATCTGTACAGTGCACAGCTGTATGGTAATCTTTTGAGGATAGTTAAGGATACAGATATTGCTCAGGATTTATTACAGCTTGCTTTTGTGAAAATTTGGGAAAAGCGTCATTTAATAGATCCTGAAAAGGACTTTTTGGCTTACCTAATTCAGATTACCAGAAACTTGGCCTATGATCATTTTAGAAAAGTAGCGATTGATAGGAAGTTGGAAAACTATCTTTTGTCGGTTACGGACGAGACCTATAGCCATATTGAAGAAGAACTCGTTTATAAGGAAAGCAATCAGCTATTTTTGGATGCAGTGGCCAAACTTTCTCCACAACGAAAGCAGGTGTTTACATTATGTAAAATGGAAGGGAAAAGCTACCATGAAGTAAGTAATATGCTTAACATTTCTACCTCAACCATTAGTGATCATTTATTGAAATCCAATAAGTTTATCCGGGCTCAGATGTCAATTCCTGAGGTTTTGGTTTCTATTTTTCTTATGTTTTTGTGCTGAGTTATTGCTGTTTTTTGGTTACAAAGGAGCTATTTGTTCAATATTTCTCTCTCGCATACTCCACGGCAAATAGTTGTCCCGTTGTGTTTCGCTCTGGTTCTATTATAAGGCAACTTAATTCACAGTCTATTAACGGACATTAACCGGACACTACTCGGCTCCACCCGGGTAGTGTCCGAGTAATGTCCGAGTAACGTCCGGGTAATATCCGGGTATATAGCAGTTTCAAACAGTTTGCATAGAGTTAACTATAAGGAAACTTTTGGACCGGAAAATGACAAATAAAAAAAATGTAATTCCGAGCAGGGACTTTGTTCAGGAGGACCGTATTATGTCTAAAGGCCATATTTTAAAGCCTAATGCGCCCATTGTGGAACTATTATAAGCTAATGAAAAAAGAAGAAGAGATCATAAGATTATTTAGGCGATATCTGGCAAATGAATGTTCTGAAGAGGAAACGAAATCATTTTTAGAATTGTTTCATTCAAAAGAAGATGAATCGTTTTTTAAAGAATTGATTGATGCTGAATTATCGAAGAAAGCTGATGCTGAATTTAAGAATATGCCTAATATTAAAGCTGAGTTAAGTCAGGTTCGTGAAAAGGTAATTCAGGAAACTACACCTTCTTTTCATAGAGAACCTATTCAGCTAAAATTATGGAGCAGAAGGATCGTTGTAGCTGCCATGCTAATATTGTGTACTAGTGCAGGACTTTACTTTTACGTAGGAAATCAAAAATTAAATAATAATCAACTTGCTGGGGACATTGCCCCAGGAAGTAACAAGGCATTACTAACTTTAGCAGACGGATCAAAAATTGTTTTAGATGAAGCGTTGAAGGGTAATTTAACTAGCCAGAATGGTGTTCGGATTATTAAAGCTGATGACGGACAACTGGTATATACAATAAATGAAAACGCTCAGTCCCAAAAACTAAATAACGTAGCTGGAAAAATATTAACAAATACTATTTCTACGCCGAGGGGGGGACAGTATCAGGTGAATTTACCAGATGGTACTCGTGTGTGGCTCAATGCTGCATCACTAATTAAATTCCCTGTTAGCTTTTTTAATTTGAAAGAGCGAAGAGTTGAGCTGCAAGGTGAAGCTTATTTTGAAGTAGAAAAGGATGCGACTAAGCCATTTCTTGTCATCACTGATCGACAAGAGGTTCAGGTATTGGGAACCCATTTTAACATCAGTTCGTATAAGGATGAGTTAGATACGAAAACAACTTTGCTGGAAGGTTCTGTTAAAGTGAGGCTATTAAACACAAAACGAGTAAGTCAGAAAGTATTAAAGCCTGGTGATCAGTCGCAAATCAGGGCTACATCTGCTCAGATTAATGTTGTAACCGTTGATCCGCAATCCGAAATAGCATGGAAAAATGGTAGGTTCTTTTTTGAAAATGAACCTATAGAAGATATTATGAAGCAAATTAAGCGCTGGTATGATGTAGATGTTGAGTATGAGGATAACATGGCCGGTAAAACCATTTGGGGATCTGTTACCCGCTATGGAAATGTATCAAAGGTGTTGTCTGTATTAGAGTCAACAGGAGGAGTTCACTTTAAAATTGAAGGAAGGAGGATCATTGTGCGAAAATAGGTTTACTCACTAATGAGAAAATACCGTGACTCCGATTGCCCTCGTAGCCACGGTTAGCATCAGGTTCATCCCTTGAAAAATGTACTTAATCAATCAACAATAAACCCAATAACCAAATGTATGAATTTTTACGATCTATTTAGGTCTAAACGCTTTGTTTACAGACCTAATCAAACATTGCGTATTATGAAGTTGATCATCATCATCATGACTACTTTATTAATGGACGTTACTGCCTCAGGCTTTGCTCAGAAGATTACTTTCTCACAAAAGGGGGCATCCATTAAAACTATATTTAAGGAAATTACGAGACAGACTGGATACCAGGTTGTCTGTGATGGAGATTTAATTAACAATGCACCAGCAACTGATGTTAATTTTAGAGAAGCCTCTTTGCAGGAAGTCTTTGATCAGTTTTTTTTTAAAAAGTCGATTAAATGGATTCTTGAGGATAAGACGCTAATCATCAGCAAGGATAAGTTAGTCGTTGAACCCGGCTCAATGCCGAGGCACAAAATCGAGGTTAACCGCCTGGTTAAAGAAATAAGGGGCACTGTTCGGGATACCGTAGGTCCTTTACCCGGAGCTTCTGTTTCCGTTAAAGGTAAAAAGCAGATTGGAACCACCACCGATCTAAATGGTAAATATATGCTGGACGTTATAGACGAAAGTGCTGTTTTAGTTTTCAGTATGGTGGGTTATGTTACAGAGGAAGTTCCTGTAAGAGGAAAAACAATGATCAATGTAACATTAAAGGCGAAGAATAATGATCTTGATGAAACGGTGATTGTTGCCTTTGGTAAACAGAAAAAGGAATCAGTAATCGGATCTATCACTACTATCAATCCAGGTGAATTAAAGATACCTTCCAGTAACCTGACTACTGCTCTTGCCGGGCGTTTAGCTGGCGTTATTGCTTTCCAGAGGAGTGGAGAGCCGGGAAGGGATGATGCAGAGTTCTTTATTAGAGGGGCAACAACCTTTGGCTATAAGACCTCACCATTGATTCTTATTGACAACATGGAATATACCACAACAGATCTGGCACGTTTACAACCAGATGATATCGAGACTTTTTCCATTTTAAAAGATGCATCTGCAAGTGCTTTATATGGTGCCAGGGGAGCGAATGGTGTTATTTTGATTACCACAAAACAAGGGAAGGAAGGTACTCCGAGAATTAATGCCAGATTTGAAAATACGATTTCTCAACCTACTCGCGATATTGAATTGGCTAATCCTATTGATTACATGATGCTTCATAGTGAAGCTGCATTAACACGTAATCCAACGGCCTCAACAATTTATACCCAGAGCCAGATAGACAATACGATAGCAGGTACCAATCCTATTGCATTTCCAATGGTTGACTGGCAGCAAGAGTTGCTGAAAAAGCGTACGATTAACCAAAGACTGAACATGAGTTTAAGTGGTGGAGGTCAGGTAGCAACCTATTTTGTATCGGGGACCTATAATCAGGATAATGGCTTGCTTAAAGTTGATCCACGCAATAATTTTAATAATAATATTGACCTCAAATATTTCAATCTCAGGTCAAATGTGATTGTAAATGTATCCAAAACAACGAAAATGACTGTTCGTTTGAATGGCGGTTTTGACGAATATCAGGGGCCGATTGCTAATGGAGAGGATACATATAAAGCCATCATGCGTACCCCTCAAACGCAATTCTTGCCTTACTATCCTAATGAAGGAATTTATAAGAACGTGAACCATATTATGTTTGGAAATATTCAGGCGGGAGGAGCAAATAATCCTTACGCTGATTTAGTAAAGGGATATAAAGAATACTCAAGATCACTTATGGTTGCGCAGTTAGAGTTTACTCAGGACCTGGCCTTTTTAACCCCTGGGCTTTCCATTAATGGTATGATGAATACAAACAGACGTTCTTACTTTGATGTCGTTCGTCAGTATAAGCCATTCTGGTACGCGGTAAGTTCTTATGACAAGGTTGAAAATTCTTACAGGCTAACTCCATTGAATCCGGAAGGGGGTACAAATTTTCTGGATTTTGTACGCGGAGGTAATCAGTCGGTTGCTTCTAATTTTCATACACAGCTTGCGGCCAATTGGAACAAAAGTTTTAAAGCAAAACACAATGTGAGTCTAATGTCGGTTGTGGTTATGCGATCCGAGGGGCAGGGAAATGCTAGAACTTTACAAGAGTCTTTACCATCCAGAAACCTTGGTGTTTCAGGAAGAGCAACGTACAACTACAATGACCGTTACTTTGCAGAATTTAACTATGCCTATAATGGTTCCGAACGTTTCTCTACCTCAGAGCGCTTTGGTTTCTTCCCAACCATTGGGGGTGCCTGGGCAATTTCTAATGAAAAATTCTTTAAACCATTATTGCCGGTAGTTAATAAATTAAGAATCCGTGGTAATATAGGCTTGGTTGGAAATGATGAAATTGGTAGTGATGCAGAACGGTTCTTTTACTTGTCCGAAGTAGAAATGAACTCGGGCGCAACTGCTGCTAGTTTTGGTACAAATTCAGGAACCAGCAGACCAGGAATATCTGTGCTCAGATATGAGAATCCGTATGTAACCTGGGAAACTTCAAGGAATTCTACTTTTGGACTAGAGCTGGGTCTGTGGAATAAACTGGATATTATCGCGGAATATTTTATAGACCATCGTTATAATATTTTGATGACCAGAGCTTCAATTCCGGCAACTATGGGCTTGCAGGCTGCAATAAAAGCCAATGTGGGAGAAGTTAGATCGAGGTCTTCAGAAATTCAGCTTACCTATAACGATCGTATCGGAAAAGACTTTACCATACAACTGAGAGGTAACTTTACTTATTCAAGGAATAGATTTGAAGCCTATGAAGAACCAGACTATGCACAAGAATGGCTCTATAAGAAAGGACAATCTACCAGTCAACAATGGGGCTATATTGCCGAGCGTCTATTTGTAGATGAGGAGGAAGTACGAAGCTCGCCAAGTCAAAACTTTGGCGGATTCAAGGTAATGGGGGGGGATATCAAATTTAGGGATGTCAACAATGATGGTCAGGTTAATTCACTAGACATGGTGCCAATCGGTCACCCAACTACTCCGGAAATTATTTATGGATTCGGACCGGCTATGTCGTTTAAAAATTTCGATCTGAATTTCTTTTTTCAAGGTTCAGCAAGGTCCTCATTTTGGATTGATGCAGCTGCAACGGCTCCTTTCGTGGGTAACAATCAATTGCTTAAAGTATATGCAGAAGATCATTGGTCTGAGCAAAATAGAAACTTATATGCCCTTTGGCCACGTTTATCCCCAATAGCAAATGCAAACAGTAATGCCCGCAATACATGGTTTATGCGTAATGGTGCTTTTTTACGTCTGAAACAAGTTGAAGCCGGGTACACGCTGCCTAGGAAATTAATGCAAAGATTAAGGGTGAGTAATCTTCGTTTGTACGGCTCGGCAACTAATCTGTTTACGTTGAGCAAATTTAAAATGTGGGATGTCGAGATGGCAGGTAATGGACTAGGGTATCCAGTTCAGCGTGTAATTAATTTTGGTATTCAGCTAGGTCTTTAAAAAACATTAAACATGAAAAAAATTAAAATCATATTAATTGTTGTCTTGATGGGCACATTTGGCTCATGTAAGAAATATTTAGATGTTATTCCAGATGATGTTCCAACTATAGATCATGCATTTAGCTTGCGGACTTCTGCTGAAAAATTTCTTTATACCTGTTATTCTTATATGCCTGCCACAGGAAGTTACGCGACAAATCCGGCTTTTCACACAGTAGATGAAGTATGGAACCCAGATCCGCAGATTGATATTAATGCAGATATGTTCAATATCGCAAAGGGGCTTCAAAATAATACCAATCCTTTTGCAGATTACTGGACCGGCGGCGGAAGTGGAAAAAAGTTATGGCAAGGTATCCGTGACTGTAATATCTTTTTGGAAAATATAGATAAGACCCCTGAACTTGAAGATTGGGAAAAAGAAAGATGGAAAGCCGAAGTGTTATTTTTAAAAGCTTACTATCATTTTTTTCTGCTCAGAATGTATGGTCCTATTCCCATAGTCAGGAAAAATCTTCCATTAGGGGCAACACCGGATGAAGTTAAGGTTTATAGAGAACCTGTGGATGAAGTGGTGAAATATATTGTGGAATTATTGGATGAATCAGCTGCTATAGTTGATATGCCCGATGTATTGGTTGGAACAGAGTTAACTGAGTTGGGAAGAATAACCAGGTCTATCGTATTGTCTTTCAAAGCTCGTGTATTGGTTACAGCGGCGAGTCCATTATTTAACGGAAATCCTGAATATGCGGGATTTAGAGATAAAAGAGGTGTTCAGTTATTTGATCCAAACTATTCAACGCAAAAATGGAGCGATGCCGTTGATGCTTGTAAAACCGCAATTGATTTTCTACATGCAAAAAACTTTAAGCTTTATCATTTCGTTGCACCAACTTCTTATGTCATCAATGATACTATACAAAGGGAGCTGGATCTTCGCTGTGCGATAAGCGATAAAGAACGAAATACAGAAATGATTTGGGTAAATACCTCAAGTACTGCTACTGACATTCAACGTATGGCTATGCCGTTGTTGGCGCCGGGTACAAGTGGTTCGGGACCTAAGGGATTACTTGCACCTCCAATCAGTTTTGTCAGTAAGTTCTACACCAAAAATGGTGTTCCGATTGATGAAGATAAAACCTGGGACTTTAATGGTAAGTACAATTTAAGAGAAGCTGGATTTGATCACCTATTTTACATTGGAAGGGGTGAGCGAACCATAAAGTTTCATTTTGACAGGGAGCCCAGGTTTTATGCATTTATTGGTTTTGATAGGGGCGTATGGTATGGAAACTGGATTAATAATTATAATAAAGAGGCTTTACTTTATGTAAAAGGAAGAAAATCTGAAACAGCTGCGAGACAAGGAATCAGTAATTATTCAATTACAGGATATACGGTTAAAAAACTGGTGAAGATTGAAACCCAGGCGGCGGCAGATGGAAATGTTACCGGAAATAACCAGGCTGCTTATCCATGGCCAGAAATGAGACTTTCTGATTTGTACCTGATGTATTCCGAAGCATTGAATGAGCTTAATGGTTACAGCCCGGAGGCAACACATTGGATTAATCTGGTTAGAGCGCGCGCAGGACTTGGAACTATAGAGGATTCCTGGCGACTATATTCTAACAATCCTTCTAAATACACAACAAAAGATGGATTAAGAGAGATTATTCAGCAAGAAAGAACCATAGAACTTGCTTTCGAAGGTCAAAGGTTTTGGGATTTGAGACGATGGAAAAAGGCACATGTGGAGTTAAATCAGGTGATCAGAGGGTGGGACATCACCCAACAAGAACCGGAAGCGTATTACAGAGAAGTGGTATTATGGAATCAAAGATTTGGGGTAAAGGATTATTTAATGCCCATTAAGCTTACTGAACTGCAGACGAATAATCACTTAACTCAAAACCCTGGATGGTAAGTACTTAATTTAAAACAAAATGAAAAAAGTTAAAATATTTATATACGCGCTAATTGGTCTCTCGATATTTTCATGTAAGGAAGATCTTAGAGCGCCTTTATACGATGGACAAAATCCACCACCGCCAATAAGCAGTGCAAATGTTGAAGCGATACCAGGAGGGGTTAAAATAACTTACAGATTACCAGACGACCCCGGCTTGTTGTATGTAAAGGCAACTTATGATTTGAAAGGGGTAAAAATGGAGGCGAAATCCTCCTATTATAATAATTTTATTATTGTAGAAGGGTTTGGAGATACAAAAGAAAAAGAAGTTAGCCTTTATGCAGTAAGCCGCTCCGAAAAACTTTCCACACCGGTAACGCTTAAAGTTACTCCCTTACCTGCGCCTGTTTATGATGTATACAATAGCCTGCAAGTAAATGAAAGTTTTGGCGGATTTACCATTGCGTTTGAAAATCCGGCAGCCCTGGGCGGTGGTGTTAACAGTAACATTACTATGGGCGTTGTGAGGTGGGACGATACTTTGAAAGAATGGGTTCGCTTTGATAGTTTTTATAGCGGATTGGCCAAAGGAATGTTTTCGGTAAGGCGTCAACCTTCGGTATTGACACAATTTGGAGTGTTTTTAAAGGACAGGTGGGGGAATTATACGGATACACTTAAAACCACATTAACCCCATGGCCTGAGGTAGAGCTAGATCGTACGAAATTTAAAGATGCAAGGAAAAATCCAGTGCCGCAACGTGCCCCTTTTCCTGAACTTACAGGTATAGTTAAGGATGCAGAACATGAAGGAAGTTATCCCTGGGATAAGATGTTTGATGGTGATATTACTACCTTTTTCCATACAAAACAGCGCTATGATATGCCAATCTGGATGCCGGTTGATCTTGGTGTAACTGCTAAACTAAGCCGATATGTTTTATGGCAAAGGACTGGAAGCGGCTGGCCATTTACACATGGTAATCCGCATGAATGGGAAATTTGGGGTACAACTAATGTGGCAGATCCAAATAGTTGGATTAAACTGGACCACCAGGTAATGGTAAAACCTTCAGGTTCGCCAATTGGAGTACTGACTAATGACGACAAGGCTGTGGCTGAATTGGGCATGGAATATAATATTGATCCGGCTTTGCCTGCCGTTAGGTATGTTGCATTTAAACTCATTGACAATTGGGCTTCAATTGGGGGAGCAACAGGGTTTATGCACGTCGCGGAGCTTAAATTTTTCGGTCAGTTAAAATAGTTTTTTCAGATAAATAAGATTTTAATTATGAAACGATATATTAAACAGTATCTCTTTCTCTTACTAGCTGGAGTAATGATGACTTCTTGCAGTAAAATGGATGAATCTTACAGTGGATTCTTAAAGGATGGAGAAAGACTTTACACTGGGAGACCGGATAGTTTGCTGGTTTCGCCAGGAAATGGTCGGTTAAAAGTAAGTTGGAAATTGCCAGCCGATCCTAAAATAGCCACCATTAAATTACTTTGGAATAGGAGGGCTGATTCCCTGATTCTTCCAGTAGAAAGAACTACTGGCGACAAAATGGAACAAATTGTATCTGGCCTGCCTCAGGGTATATACACATTTGAAATTTTTGCATACGATAAAAATGGAAACGCTTCGATTCGATCCGAAGCTATAGGCGAAGTGTTTGGCGCTAATTATCAAAGTATCATTACCAATAGACCAGTTGAAAAGGCCATCCATAGGGTTGTTGAGGATCCCATAAGCCATGTTATTTTATCTGAAGATCCTTACCTGGATTGGTTTGGCGCCAGTGGACAGGTTTCTGAGGTAACAGTTGAATATACAGATAAGTCGAATTCGAAACGGGTAAGAAAAATCAGACAGGTTCCCAATCCCATTAATCCCGAAAGAAGTAAGATTTGGGCTGATACCACCAAGTTGCCCGGTTACAAGGCCAATTCCATCATTAGGTGGAGAACTTCATATTTGCCAACGCCATTGGCTATAGATACTTTTTTTACGGCATGGAATGAAATCATAGCAGAGCGAATAACTATTGATCCTAATTACAAAGACCCGATAGAGTTTCCTAATGATTATCAGATTATTGCCAAACACAGTAACAAACCACTTGTTATAAAAACAGCGAATAATAGTAACAATACCGAAGTCGTACAGAAAGCCTTACCGGCTACTGATTTGTCCTCAGTATGGATTGTTAAACAAATTCCGGGCGAAAATAATACGACCAACAATACCATAACCAATAAATGGAATGGGGCTAAGGATATGGCTGTAAGTGGAGGCTCAATAGATGATAATGCTAAAATTATCCAATATACAAAAGCCGCCGGAGGGACTAATGATACCTGGATTATTAAGTCTGCTAATGCAAATAACACGTATTATTATATTCTCAATTTGAAAAGCAATAAAGCGATTACGATAACAGGATCAGGTACTGGCGATAATGTAAATGCAGTGCAGGCTACCTATACTGGTGCCGATAATCAATTGTTTAAATTTGTATTAGTCAGCCCATAGTTTTTAGTTTTAACAATTAAAAAATGGTGATATAAAATTCTGTTCAAAAGGTTTTATATCACCATTTTTCATTTAAAGGGCATGGGGGAGGGTTTTTTAAGATTTTCACCCCCTTCTTTTAAGATTTTACCCCCTTTTCTATTTCGTCCATTGGTAGATTAGCCTTACCAAATATAATGTTAATAAGACATTAGACAGTCTTTAACCTGTAAAGCTAAACGAGCCATGAACGAAATTTATGTTACCTTTTTACTGCTTACACTTTTATCAAGTACGTTTCGCAGTTTATTCTCAAACAAACATTCCGAACTATCTCTCCCGCTGATGGCAAGTCCCGAGCGGAAGGGTAATCTATTGTTCAATTAATTTTAATCTAACCAAATTTTTAACCTAACCAAATATATTGATCATGAAAGCACAACTACTTAAAGTATCAATGGAGCCTGCACAATCATTTAGTGTAAGACAAGATCTGGAGCCTTCTATTAATAATAAGTGGCACTATCATCAGGAGATTGAATTGATTTATTTCAATAAAGGAGATGGTACACAATTTATTGGAGATAGTATTAAAAGGTTTAAATCAGGAGATATCGTATTGTTAGGCGCTAACTTACCTCATTATTGGAGATTTGATGATGCTTATTTTACTACAGATGTAGAACCTGCACCTGCTGATGTGAGAGTTGTTCATTTTAGTGAGCAACTATTTGGGGATTGTTTTATCAATTTGCCGGAAAATAAGCAATTGAAAGATATCTTAGAAAAGGCCAAAAGGGGAGTAAAGGTTACTGGTAAAAATAGAGAGCAGGTAGCAGAATTAATTACAAGAATGCTAAAGGCCGAAGGAACGGAAAGAATTATCATTTTGATGCAAGCCTTGGTAGAAATTGCAAAATCAAGTCAGTTGGAAGTGCTTTCTTCTGTTGGATTTCATCATGATCTGGAGATGATTGAAAAAGATAGGATCAATGATATTTATGATTACACCTACGCTAATTTCAAAAATAAAATATACCTGGAAGAGATTGCAGAAGTGGCCCGAATCAGTCCGAACTCTTTCTGTCGCTATTTCAAATCTCGCACTCGAAAAACCTATTCGCAATTCTTAATAGAGGTAAAAGTGGGACAAGCTTGTAAGTTACTTATAGAGCATAGTCTTAACCTTAAACAAGTATGTTATAACAGTGGGTTTAATAATTTTGCAAGTTTTCATAAATGTTTTAAAAAGATCACAGGGAAAAGTCCGCTTTGCTATCAAAAGGAATTTGTTAGCGCCTGCGCTTAATGTCTTATTATGCTCTTTTTGTCAATCCGCAATGCGGGTTAGGTATTTTATTTTGCCAAAATAGCTGATGAATAAGCTAAAAGCATGAACGAATATACTGATGCTAATGAGCAATTTAGCATTAGTAAAAAGAGCCCCAAATAACCATATTTTAAAGTTACATAGATTAAGAAGTGAAGAGAGTCAAGCTGGTATTTTTTATAGGATTGCTTATTTGCAGTCAGTATATTTCTGCGCAAAATAAGCAAAGATTAGTGCACAATTGGGAGTATTTAAAAGGTGATTTAGGCGGTGTTTGGGAAGCCATCAGGCCAGTTAAAGAAGGGAATCCAGAGAGCGTTCCATTGTGGCAGAATGTAAGTTTACCACATTGTTTTAATGCACTAAACTCAGTTGATCCTGATGAGAATTATTACCAGGGACCAGGCTGGTATCGTACCCACCTGGCAGTAAGTAATCCATATACAGACGGAAGAACATTACTGCATTTTGAAGGGGCAGGTCAGAAAACACAGGTATATATATATGATAAAAAAGTAGGCGAGCACGTTGGAGGTTACGATGAGTGGACTGTAGACATTACCGATGCGATTAATGCCTTTAAAAAGACTGATGTTTTCCAGAAACAATTTAAAGGAAAAGTACCATTGGAGATCCGTTGCGACAATAGTCGTGATTTGGAAATGATCCCTTCGGATTTATCTGATTTTAATGTTTACGGGGGCTTATATCGGTATTTGAATTTGGTTTATGTACCAAAGGTATCTGTAGATAAAATCTTTGCTGCTGCGACCGTTGATGTTAAGGGCGCATTAGGAAAACTAAATATTTCAGGAAGGCTCCTGAATCCTGATGGAGTAGATACTATTTCTGTCAAAATAGAAGTTAAAGATCCGGAAGGCAAAATTGTGGCTAGCTGGGGAAATCAAATGAAAGCTTTTCATGGCGATAAAGCTTTGTGGGAAACCAGCTTGAAATCACCAAAGCTATGGTCGCCAGAAGCGCCGAACCTTTACACCGTTCAAACCAGTGTTACCGTCAAAGGAGATACACACGTACACCAGGAGAAAATAGGGTTCAGGAATTTTGAATTTGTTAAAAAGGGTCCTTTTATGCTAAATGGCAAACGTTTGTTGTTAAGAGGAACGCACCGTCATGAAGATCATGCAGGTGTAGCTGCAGCGATGACAGAAGGAATGATTCGCCAGGAAATGGTGATGATGAAGGATATGGGCGTTAATTTTATTCGTCTGGGTCATTATCAGCAGTCACGTATTGTGTTGAATTTATGCGATAGCCTTGGTATCATGGTTTGGGAAGAGATTCCCTGGTGCCGTGGTGGTCTTGGTGGTGATGTTTACAAGGATCAGGCGCGCCGAATGTTAACCAATATGATTGAACAGCATTATAACCATGCTGCGGTGATCATTTGGGGGCTTGGAAATGAAAACGACTGGCCGGGGGATTTCAATGAATTTGATGAGCAAAAGATCAGGACCTTTATGAAGGAATTGAATGATCTTTCGCATAAACTGGATGCTTCCAGAAAAACAGCGATAAGAAGATGTGATTTCTGTAAAGACATTGTAGATGTTTACTCGCCATCTATTTGGGCCGGTTGGTATAGAGGGATTTACACGGAATACAAAGATGCTTCTAAAAAGGAATTTGATAGAGTAGATCACTTCCTGCATGTAGAGTGGGGTGGGGATAGTCACGCCGGAAGACATTCTGAAACCCCCGATAAAGCTTTGAGTGAGGTTGAGACAGGGGTTGGAACCGATGAACGTGATGGTGATGCTTCTCTTTTTGGTGGAAGTGCCAGAGTTTCTAAAGATGGTGACTGGAGTGAAAGCTATATTGTCAACTTAATTGACTGGCATTTAAAAGAACAAGAGAATATGCCTTGGTTAACTGGAGCCGCTTATTGGCCTTTTAAAGATTTCTCTACTCCTGTACGTCCGGATAATCCTGTTCCATATATGAACCAGAAAGGGGTAATTGAACGTGATTTCAAGAAGAAGGAAGCTTATTATGTTTTCCAGTCGTATTGGACACAATCACCTATGGTTCATATTTACGGACACTCATGGCCGGTTAGATGGGGTGATGCAGGCGAGAAGAAAATGATAAAGGTTTATTCCAACTGTACTGAAGCTGAACTTTTTCTGAATGGAAAAAGCATGGGTAAAAAGAAGCGTAGCAGCCAGAATTTCCCAGCGGCAGGTTTAAGATGGATGGTTAAATATAACGAGGGGGCAAATCAAATTAAGGTAATTGCCAAGACCAAGGATGGCAAAGAGATTACAGATGAAATTACGCAGCAATACCAAACTGCCAAATGGGGTAAGCCGGCTAAATTGGTATTAGAAAAGATCTCTGAAAAAGATAATATTGCTGTTATACAAGTAAGATTATTTGATGAAAACAATATATTGTGTTTGGATGCCAGCAACTACGTGACATTTGGTTTAACCGGAGAGGGAAGGCTGATCGATGATCAAGGTACCTCAGATGGTTCCCGTAAAGTGCAGCTTTACAATGGAAGGGCGGTGATCAGCGTAAACCTGAATAAAGGTAAAAGCGTGGCAAGTGTAAAAGCAGATGGTTTAGCAGTTAGCTTCCTTACCCTTTAATTAATTTATACTCCTGATGATCAGAAAACTATTTATACTCTTATCCCTGAGCTACAGCGCTCTTGCTTTTGGCCAGGTAAAAAAACTCGACGGGACATTAAAACTGTGGTACAACAGACCTGCTGAAAACTGGAACGAAGCTTTACCAATTGGCAACGGAAGGTTAGGAGCTATGGTTTTTGGTGATCCGGGTAAAGAGCAACTACAGTTAAATGAAGAGACAGTCTGGTCTGGCGGACCAAACAGCAACATTACCTCAGAATCGGGCGCCGCTATTCCAGAACTAAGGAAATTACTATTTGAAGGTAAATTTGAGGAGGCTCAAGCTATTGCTGATGTGAAGATGTTCCCTAAAAAAAATAGCGGAATGATCTATCAGCCAGTTGGTAATCTCTTTGTTAAGTTCGATGGACATGAAAAGGCGACCAACTATTACCGCGATTTAAATATTGAGAAGGCAGTAACTACAGTTACGTATGAACTGGATGGGGTAAAGTATAAAAGAGAAGTGTTTTCTTCCTTTCCAGACCAGGTTATGGTGCTGCGGTTGACGGCTAGTAAGCCCGGTAAAATCTCTTTTAGTGCAACAATGGATTCTCCGCAAAATGGAGTGTTGAAAACTGAAAATGGAAAACTGGTATTTGCTGGAATTACGTCTGATCATGAAGGAGAGAAAGGTCAGATTAAATTTGAGTCGCAGGTGAAGGCGGTTGCTCAGGGTGGAAAAGTTGCGTTAGAAAACAATACCTGGACTGTTAAAAATGCCAATTCTGCAACTGTTTATGTTTCAATAGCTACTAATTTTAAGAATTACCATGATATCAGTGGAAATGCAAATGCAAAAGCAGCTTCATTTTTAGATAAAGCTGTTCAAAAAGATTATGCAACAGCATTGGCAGCGCATATTAAATTTTATCAGCAGTATTTTAATCGTGTTAAGTTTAACATAGGCGTAAATGAGGCTGTAAATAAGCCAACGGATCAGCGTATTGCTGAATTTGCGACTGGTAATGATCCGCATTTAACAGCGCTTTATTTCCAGTTTGGTCGATATTTGCTCATTTCCAGCTCTCAACCGGGGAACCAACCGCCAACTTTACAAGGGATTTGGAATGATAAAATGCTGGCTTCCTGGGACAGCAAGTATACCATCAATATCAATACGGAGATGAACTATTGGCCTGCAGAGGTTACAAATCTCTCTGAATTGCATGATCCGTTATTTAAGATGCTAAAAGATCTTTCTGTTACCGGTAAGGAGACTGCTAAAGTTATGTATGGAGCAAAAGGCTGGGTAACTCATCATAATACTGATTTATGGCGCATTACAGGCCCTGTAGACCGTCCTTATGCTGGTTTATGGCCGATGGGTGGGAATTGGTTAAGTCAGCACCTTTGGGATCATTATATGTTTACCGGCGATCAGCAATTTTTGAAGGAGTATTATCCTGTATTAAAGGGTGCTTGTGAATTTTATCTGGATGTATTGCAGGAAGAACCAACTCATAAATGGTTGGTGGTATCTCCTTCAAATTCTCCTGAAAACACTTATGTTCCAGGCAAACGAGTTTCTATTGCAGCGGGTACGACAATGGATAATCAGCTTTTATTTGATTTGTTTACCAAAACCAGCAAAGCGGCTGAGATTTTAAACTTTGATCCTGATTTTCGTAAGGTGCTGAAAGCTACAATAGCAAGATTAGCTCCTATGCAAATTGGAAAAAATAGTCAGCTACAAGAATGGATGCACGATTCTGATCGTCCGGATGATAAACATCGTCACGTTTCACACCTGTATGGATTATATCCTGGTAACCAGATTTCTCCTTCAAGAACACCTGAACTATTTGATGCTGCCAGAACATCTTTGCGCTATCGTGGAGATCCAGCTACAGGTTGGTCTATGGGATGGAAGGTGAATTTCTGGGCCCGTTTCCTTGATGGAAACCATGCTTATAAATTGATCACTGATCAGTTAAAACTTGTAGGTGGCCGAATTGAGGGCGTAAGTACAACAGGTGGTGGAACTTATCCTAACCTGTTTGATGCACATCCTCCATTTCAAATCGATGGTAATTTTGGCTGTACTGCAGGTATCGCCGAAATGTTGTTGCAGTCGCATGATGGAGTGGTACACTTATTACCTGCATTACCGGATAACTGGCCAACAGGTCAAATTACGGGTTTAGTAGCGCGTGGTGGATATGTGATCGACATTGCCTGGAACAATAATCAAATTACAGAACTTAAAATAAAGTCTAAACTTGGTGGCAATTGTAGGCTACGTATCAACGACAATATGAAGTTTAATGCGGGGAAAATTCCAGCAGCTAATGGGATAAATTCTAATCCTTTTTATGAAACCCCGCAAGTTAAAGCGCCTTTAATTTCAGCAGTAGCGAAATTAAATCCAGTGGGTGTTGCGGCTTCAAAAGACTACGATCTTAAAACTGAGGCAGGTAAGGAATACATTTTTAAATTGAATTGATATGATCAGATATGGTCTTCTTTTTCTTGTCTTAGTTTTTAGTGTGTCAAGCACATTTGCTCAGAAGAAGCAAGAGCCTTTAAAGTTATGGTATAATCAGCCTGCCAAGATATGGGAGGAGGCTTTACCATTGGGGAATGGAAAAACCGGAGCGATGGTATTCGGGCGAGTAAATAAAGAGCGGTTTCAATTGAATAACAATACACTTTGGTCTGGAGCTCCTGATGCAGGAAACAATCCCAAAGCTCAGGCAAATTTACCATTGGTAAGAGCAGCAGTTTTTGCCGGAGATTATGGTAAAGCTGCTGAGATCTGGAAAAAAAACATGCAGGGGCCATATTCTGCCCGTTATTTGACCATGGCTGATCTCTTTTTGGACTTTAACCTTAAAGATTCTATTCCTACTGCTTACCATCGTGAGCTGGATATCAATAATGCGCTAAGTACGGTTACCTATACGCTTGCAGGTGTTAAGTATAAGCGGGAAACGATTATCAGCTATCCGGATCAGGTAATGGCCATCCGTATAACTGCTGATAAACCTCATGCAATCAACTTTACGACAGGTATCAGTAGTAAACTAAAGTATACGGTTACAGCATCCACACAAAATTATCTGGTATTAAAGGGGAAGGCGCCTAAGCATGTGGCTCATCGGGCAACAGAACCACAACAGATCGTTTACGATGATAAAGAAGGAATGACCTTTGAAGTTCATGTACAAGTTAAAGCTGAAGGTGGATCAACAAAGGCGACAACCGATAAGATTGCTGTTAACAATGCCGATGCAGTAACGATTTACCTTACAAATGGAACAAGTTTTAATGGCTTCGATAAGTCACCAGGGCTTGAAGGTAAAGACCCGGCTATCGAAGCTAAGGCTAACTTGAGTAAAGCTTATCCAAAATCTTTTGCAGTCATTAAAACGGCACACGAGGCCGACTATAAGCAACTTTTTGACCGTGTTTCATTTAATCTGACTGATAACAGTGGCTTGGCCAAATTGCCAACAGATGTAAGGTTGTCCAAACAAGGTGCAACAGGCAACGATCAAGGCTTACAGGTACTTTATTATCAATTTGGTAGATACCTGATGATTGCCAGCTCCAGACCAGGTTCTCAGGCTACCAATTTACAGGGCTTATGGAATGACCATGTTCAACCACCATGGGGAAGTAATTATACCGTAAATGCCAATACGCAAATGAATTATTGGTTGGCAGAGAATACAAATCTTTCAGAATTGCATCAGCCTTTGTTTGACATGATCGGTCGTCTGGCTGTTAGTGGTGCAACGACTGCGAAAGTTAACTATGGCATTCAGCAAGGATGGGTAGTGCATCACAATACTGATATCTGGTCTAAAACATCACCTTCGGGTGGATACGATTGGGATCCAAAAGGTGCCCCAAGATGGTCGGCATGGCCGATGGGGGCTGCCTGGTTAAGCACGCATTTGTACGAACATTATTTGTTTACAGGTGATCAGAAATTCCTCAAAGAAAAAGCATATCCCTTAATGAAAGGCGCAGCCGAGTTTATGTTGAACTGGCTGGTTAAAGATAAAAATGGTTATTTGGTCACCAATCCTTCTACCTCTCCAGAAAATATATTTAAGATTGACGGTAAAGAATATGAAGTGAGCAAGGCTACAACAATGGATATGGGCATCATCAGGGAGTTGTTTAACGATTGTATTGAGTCTGCTAAAACCTTAAATATAGATACTGATTTTCGCGAACGCCTGTTAAAAGCTCGTGCAAAGCTATATCCATTCAATATTGGGAAATATGGACAGTTGCAGGAGTGGTTTAATGATGTGGATGATCCTAAAGATACACACAGGCATTTATCTCATTTATTTGCGCTATATCCTGGAAATCAGATTACCACACAAAATACTCCTGAACTTGCTGCTGCCGCAAAGCAATCATTAATTCATCGTGGTGATGTGAGTACTGGTTGGTCGATGGCCTGGAAAATGAATTGGTGGGCCAGATTAAAAGATGGAAACCATGCTTTAAAGATTCTAAAAACTGGACTTACCTTAATCGATCCAGCTAAAACAGTGGAGCCAAAACCGGATCCAAAAGCTCCGGCTGCACAATTAACGAATATCCAAATGAGTGGGGGTGGCACTTATCCTAATTTATTTGATGCCCATCCACCTTTTCAAATCGATGGAAACTTTGGGGCTACTGCTGGCATAACGGAAATGTTGTTACAAAGTAATGAGGGCGAAGTAAGCCTGTTGCCAGCATTGCCAGATGAATGGAAAAACGGTAGCATCAAGGGGATAAAAGCCAGAGGCAATTTTACGGTTACTATCGATTGGAAAAATGGGAAATTATCCGAAGCTCAGATCTATTCTGGATTAGGTGGTAACTGCAGGCTAAGCACAACTGTGCCGGTAAAAGTCGTTGGCGTTGTTTCAACAGCAGCCAGGGGTTCAAACAGCAATAACTTAAATGAATTGTCTGAAAAACCAGTATACCATAAAAATGAACAAACAAAACTTCAGGATCTTGAACTGAAAAAGAACTATATCATAGATTTCAAGACTGAAAAAGGAAAAACCTATAAAGTAATTACCCAATAAACCATTATTTGCTATGAACCGAATATTTAAATATTCAATTTGCTTAATCCTCCTGTTTAGTACTTCGCGGTTAACTGCTCAGGATATCAAATGGGAGCAAGTTGCACCCGGAGTTTGGAAAGGGAGTATCGGCAAGCCCGAAAGCTATAATTTGCTGACTGCTGTTGGAGCCAAACCCGCCTTGGATGGATTAAAAGACATGGGCGATGTTTCGTTTCCCCTTGTAAAAGAAGAAATAGCCGCAAAGCTTACGGATGGTAAAACTTACCTACGTTTTCCATTGGATAAAAAAGAGCAGCTTTACGGCTTTGGCTTAAATTTTCAAACGGTGCATCAGCGTGGTAAGATCCTGCAATTGCATGTAGATCATTTTGGTGGTAAGGATAATGGACGTACACACGCCCCAACTCCATTTTATGTATCCTCAAACGGTTACGGTGTATTTATCAATTCAGCCCGGTACCTGGATATTTACGCAGGATCCGCTGTTAAACGTGATGGAAAAAATGTACCTGAGGCCAAAGATCGCAATACAGATAAAACATGGTCTTCACGTCCGTACTCCGACGGGGTAGAGGTCTTGGTACCAGCCGAGGGTGTTGAGTTTTATGTGTTTGCAGGTCCTAAGCCACTTGATGCCGTTCGCAGGTACAACTTGTTAAATGGTGGTGGCGTATTGCCTCCACGTTGGGGATTGGGCTTTACACAAAGAGTAAAAACATTATATACTTCTGCTGAGGTAGAGGCTGAGGTAAAAGCTTTTGAAGACAAAGGTTTTCCGCTTGATTTTATTGGTTTAGAACCTGGATGGCAAAGTAAAGCTTACCCTTGTACTTTTGAATGGGATAAGATACGCTTTCCTGATCCATCAGTTTTTGTGAAAAGCTTATTGAATAAAGGGGTGAGAGTGAATTTGTGGACTAATCCTTATGTTTCTCCGCAAGCCTCAATTTATAACAGCATTAAACCATTTACAGCAGATCATACCGTATGGTTGGGTGCCATCCCAGATTTGACGATGCCGCAGGCTCGTGATATTTTATTTTCTCAATTGAAAAAGAGTCAGGTAGACATTGGCGTGAGTGGCTATAAATTTGATGAGGTAGATGGTTATGATCATTATTTATGGCCTGATGTAACGACTTTTCCTTCGGGTAAAAGTGCTGAGCAAATGCGCCAGACTTATGGCTTATTGATTCAGCGTTACAGTGCGGATATGTACCACGAGCGCAATCAGCGTACTTATGGATTGGTTAGAGGATCCAACGGGGGCGGTTCCGCTTTGCCTTATGTGATTTATAACGATTATTATAACCACGAAGATTTTATTACCGCCTTGATCAACAGTGGTTTTGCTGGTGTATTGTGGACGCCAGAAGCAAGAGCTTCTAAAACTGAAGAAGAATGGTTACGTCGCATGCAATCTGTGGTGTTCTCGCCGATGGCGATGATCAATGCCTGGTCTACAGGGACTAAACCTTGGTCGTACCCTAATGTAGAGAAACAAGTAAAAGACATTGCATTGCTGCGTATGCAGATGATGCCTTACTGGTATAGTGAATTTGCAAAATACCATTTTAAAGGTATTCCACCATTCAGAGCAATGAATCTTGAAGAGGGTTACCAGGCAGATGTTAAAAAGGAAGTGAAAACGACTAACCTGGAAGAAAACCCATACGTTGAAGCCGTAAGTAAAGAAGTTAAAGATCAATACATGGCTGGGGAATATCTATTGGTAGCGCCTATGTTTACTGGAAAACAAACGCGTACTGTGATTTTACCTAAAGGTAAATGGTTTGATTTTTATACAGGCGAATTCGCTGGTGATGGTCAGGTAATTACCATCACTCCGGGCTTGGATAAAATTCCTGTTTATGTAAAAGACGGTGGTATTGTGCCTATGGGACCTGCTTTGATGCATGCACCTAAATCTACTGAGAAGATTGATCTGGAGATCAGGTATTATGGAAGTAAGCCCGGTAAGTACATGCTTTATGATGATGATGGCGAGACTTTTAATTATGAGAAAGGTGCATATAGCTTTAGAGAAATTAACATAGTTAAAGATGCATCTGGTAAACTAAAGGCCTCTATTTCTACTGCTCAAAAAGGGAAACCGAATACCATAAACAAAGTTAGCTTTAGAGCTATGACCAAATAAATGAACGTTATGAAACAATTGGTATTAACAGCATTTGTATTGATAAATATGATCAGTTATTCATCCTTTGCTACGGTAAAGGATGGTCAGAGCGCCCTAAGCGGTATAGAGAAGGAAGTTGTGAAAACATTAAAGGCTTCTATTCTGAAAAATGCAGATTGGGCAATGAAGCAACGCCCGGTTACAGTAACTGCCGAGAGCTCATCAAGAAGCGCAGGTGGTAAGCATGATTTTTACTCTGAGGGTGATTATTGGTGGCCAGATGCACAAAATTCGGAAGGTCCATACATTCAAAAGGATGGGATGACCAATCCGGAGAACTTTGTAGCACATCGTTTGGCTATGATTCGTTTTAGCAAGATTATTGGTGCATTGGCTTCTGCCTATAAACTTACCGGAGATCAGAAATATGTAAAGCAGGCGATGTTGCATTTACAAGCCTGGTTTGTCAATGAAGGTACAATGATGAATCCTAATCTATTGTATGCCCAGGCTATAAAAGGAAGATTTACAGGCCGTGGCATCGGAATTATTGATACCATTCAGCTGATGGAAGTAGCACAAGGAATTATTGTGATGCAAAAAGCAATGGAATCGGGGGTATTAGCGGAGACGAGAAAATGGTTTGCTCAATATTTAACATGGTTAATGAGTCATCAGTATGGGAAAGATGAGATGAATGCTCAAAATAACCATGGTACTTGTTTTACCATGCAGGTGGCATCTTTTGCAAAATTGTGCAATGACGATAAGTTGCTTGATTTTTGTCGCGACAGATATAAAAATGTATTACTACCCAATCAAATGGCGGTGGATGGTAGTTTCCCAAGAGAACTTGCTCGCACAAAACCTTATGGTTATTCCATATTTAATCTGGATGCAATGACAACGCTTTGTCAGATTCTTTCTACCAAAACAGATAACCTGTGGGACTTTAAAACTGCGGATGGAAAATCTATTAAAAAAGGGATTGGGTATTTATATCCTTTTGTAGCTGATAAAAGTAAATGGCCTTTAAAGCCAGATGTAATGTACTGGAATAACTGGCCAGTAGCACAACCATTTTTGGTTTTTGGTGCCAATGCTTATGATCAACCCACTTGGTTAAGTACCTGGTCTAAGCTTGATCACAATCCTAAAGTAGAAGAAGTAATTAGAAACTTACCCGTAAGAAATCCATTAATATGGCTCAATTAAATAGCAAGTCAGCGTTTTTATTATCCGCTTTGTTATGTGTAAATCTTTATTCATACAGTCAGGTGGTTGGTGATGAGGATGCAAGTATGTTGAACAAGGCTCAGCAGCGTGACCAAAAAGCAATAGATGAGGCTAGAAATGGCTGGTGGAAAAACTCCATGAAAACTCATGATGAGCGCATACAATGGTGGCGTGATGCTCGCTTTGGTATGTTTATACATTGGGGACTGTATTCAGTACCTGCTGGTGAATGGAAAGGAAAGCAGGTAAATGGGTATTCTGAGCATTTGATGCGTAAAGAGAAAATTACCAGAGCAGCATATCTTGATCTGGCACATGTGTTTAATCCGGTTAAGTTTAATGCGGAGGAATGGATTTTAACAGCAAAGAATGCCGGAATGCGCTACTTTATCATTACGGCAAAACACCATGATGGTTTTGCGATGTATGATTCAAAAGTCTCTGATTTTAATGTCATAAAGCAAACTCCTTTTAAGCGTGATCCTATGGCCGAACTAGCAACAGCCGCTAAGAAGCATGGGATGAAGTTCGGATTTTATTATTCACATGCTTTTGATTGGGAACATCCTGATGCACCTGGTAACGACTGGGAATACCAGAACCCAGGTGGTGATAAATTAATTGGTGGTGCCAATTGGTTTGACAACCATCCGGAGTGGTTACCTAAGGCGGTAAAGTATGTTGATGAAAAAGCTATTCCTCAGATAAAAGAATTGATTAATAAGTATCATCCTGATATTATATGGTTCGATACCCCACATAAATTGCCGCTATCTGAAAATATTAGGATCCTTAAAGCGATTAGGGAAACTGATCCTAATATCGTGGTGAATGGTCGTTTGGCCAGAAGCTCAAGTGGGAATTTTGGCGATTATGTAAATACTGGAGATAGGCCAGCCGAGTTGCTTACGGTTGAAGGTGATTCGGAAGCAATCCCTACTACCAACGAATCTTATGGTTATTCCAAACATGACAATAGTCATAAATCGGCTAGATTTTTTATTCAGCTTTTAGCTAATTCTGCTTCAAGAGGTGGTAACCTGTTGATGAATATCGGACCTAAAGGGGACGGTACTTTTGATCAGAAAGACAAGCAGATTTTAGATAGTATAGGTGGATGGTTAAAGCCAAATGGCGAGGCCATATATGGTACTCAAAAGGGTGTATTACCAATTCCTGCATGGGGAGTAAGCACGCAAAAGGGACAAAATATTTACCTACATGTATTTAACTGGCCTAAAGATGGTAACCTTGTTGTAGGTGGTTTAAAAAGTGATGTTAAAACTGCTTATTTACTAACAGATAAAAGTAAAAAAGCGTTGGCTGTTAAGCGTTTGGATGCTTCGGATTTAAATGTCAGCTTACCTGCAAATATATCTCCTAATGCTGATGTGGTGGTCGTATTGGAGGTTAAGGGTAAAATAGAGGCCGATGCAGCAAGAGTGATATCTTCAAGTATTCCTGCAAACAGGTTCCTGGTATTTGATGCCGAACAACATGGAAAGAAAATGGCTTATGGTGATGGAAAAACCGATCGCTACTTTGTAAATGGCTGGAAATCGAAAGACAGTTATTTATCATGGGACTTAAAAGCACTAAAGCCTGCTAAATACAAAGTTGTCGTAAAATATATTGCTGATGAAGGCGGTTCATCTTATGAAGTTAGAGTTGGCAATTTTTCTAAGCAGGAAGAGGTTGTAGCCTCGCTAAAAGGTGCTGTGATAACCAAAGAAATTGGTGTTGCAGAACTTGCTGCCGGATTAGTACAGCTTAGTGTTAAGGCAGTAGCGATTAAGGGCACAGAATTGATGAAACTACTTGAAGTTCAACTTCTACCTATAAATTAATTACAGAAAAAAATTATGAAATCACTTTCTATAACTATGTGTGCATTGTTGTTGGCATCGGCCTCATCTTTTGCACAAGAGCGCGTTGTGCGTACTCAAACTACTACTACTGGTACAACGACTTCAGGAAATCAGCGTAGTACTCCGGACTTTAAACCAGGTGTATATGTCAATGCTACAATTACAACGCCCCGTGGACCGGAAGTAGATGTAAAAAAAGCTTTTAAACAGGCCGACAAGCAAACGCTTGTGTTACTGAAGGAAATTGAGAAAACGAATGCCGGTGCAAAGACGGATAAGTTTTCGCCAAGAACATTGGAGAAAGGTGAATTGAAATTGGTTGCTTCACGTGATTGGACCAGTGGCTTTTTTCCTGGAGAACTTTGGTTTTTATATCAATATACTGGGAAACAAGAATGGCTTAATCAGGCAAAAGCATTTACAGCTTTGATGGAGCCAGAGCAATTTAATGGCAAAACGCATGATATGGGCTTTAAGGTTTATTGCAGTGTAGGTACTGGTTACCGCATCACCAAAGATAAGCACTATGCTGATGTTATTATCCAATCTGCAAAAACATTAGCTACCCGTTTCAATCCTAAAACAGGCGTGATTCGCTCATGGGATCATAGCACTGATAAATGGATAAATCCGGTTATCATAGATAATATGATGAACCTGGAACTACTTTTTGAAGCAACAGCACTTACTGGTGATTCTTCTTTCTATAAAATTGCGGTTAGCCATGCAAATACGACCATGAAAAACCATTTCCGTCCTGATTTCAGTTCTTACCACGTGATTGATTACGATCCAAATACCGGTGCGGTATTGAAAAAGAATACCCATCAGGGCTATAGTCATGAATCTGCCTGGTCAAGAGGACAAGCATGGGCATTATATGGATATACTATGTGCTATCGTTTTACCAAGAATCCTATCTATTTAAAACAGGCAGAAAATATTGCTGCTTTTATCCTTAACCATAAAAATATGCCAGCTGACCTGGTTCCTTACTGGGATTTTGATGCACCTAATATTCCTAACGAACCTCGCGATGCTTCGGCGGCGGCAGTTATTGCTTCAGGATTATATGAATTGAGTGATTACAGTAAAAATAAAAACCTTTACCTGCAAAAGGCAGATAAAATGTTGAACAGTCTGAGTACTAAATACATTTCTCCAATAGGAGAGAACAAGGGTTTTATTTTGGTAAGCAGTACGGGTTCAAAACCGTCAGATAGCGAAGTGGATGTGCCTTTATCTTATGCTGATTATTATTACCTTGAGGCTTTGCTAAGGTATAAATCATTAAAAAGATAAGCAATAATAGCATAGGATTGAGCCAATTCCGCTGAATATTGATCAATTGATATTCTCTAAATTAGGAGTTAGTAAAACCAAATTATAGAACGAATCATGTATAAACGAAGAGTACTTTTAATAGTAGCGGCTTTCTTAGTATTAGGCCAGTCTGCGTACAGCCAGAAGGCATTAACAAAGGATGAACGAATGGCTTGGTGGCGAGATGCCAAATTCGGTATGTTTATCCATTGGGGAGTGTATGCACAGTTTGCGGGTGTTTATAAAGGACACGAGCAGCTAAGGGGTGGAGCAGAATGGATTATGAACCGTTCTAAGATTCCTGTTGCTGAATACCAGGAAATGGCCAAAAGCTTTAATCCGGTAAAGTATGATCCGGATGCATGGGTGAAAATGGCAAAAGAGGCGGGAATGAAATACATTATCATTACTGCAAAACACCATGATGGATTTGCTTTGTTTAATTCTAAAGCAAGCAAATGGGACATTACAGACGCTACTCCTTATGGTAAAGATTTGTTAACTCCATTGGCCGCTGCTTGTAAAAAATATGGCATTAAGTTGGGCTTTTATTATTCTCAGGCTCAGGATTGGAACAACCCAGGTGGATCTGCTGCAAGAAAAGAAATGAGAGAAGGTTGGTTGAATCCGGATTCTGCTAAAATTGATGCTTATACATTAGCGAATAAAGGTCATTGGGATCCGGCTCAGATGACTAAAACTTTTGATCAATACATTGATGAGGTAGCTGTACCACAGGTTAAGGAATTGATGACTAATTATGGAGATGTAGCTGTGCTTTGGTGGGATACACCCACAAACATGACGGATGAGGCGGCTTTAAAACTACAAGCAGCACTAAAATCGCAACCACAAATTATCACTAATGATCGCTTAAAACGTCCGAATTTCCCGGGTGATACCAAAACTCCTGAGCAAAAAATACCTAGTCAGGCCGAATTGGATGGGATGGATTGGGAAACTTGTATGACCATGAATGGTACCTGGGGCTTTAGAACTTCAGATCATAAATGGAAATCTACGGAAACCTTGATCCGTAACCTGGCTGATATTGCTTCAAAAGGCGGTAACTATTTATTGAATATTGGCCCTAAGCCTGATGGGACATTTCCGCAGGAAAGTGTAGATCGTTTGAAAACTATAGGTGGCTGGATGAAGATCAATAGCGAAGCTATATACGGCACTAAATCGAGTCCATTGGCACCTTTAAGTTGGGGTCGTTGCACAAGAAAAGAAACGCCAAAAGGCACTACGCTTTATTTTTCTGTGTTTAACTGGCCTGCGAATGGACAATTGGTTATTCCAGGTGTAAATAATAAAGTTTTGTCGGCAACATTATTGGCTTCAAAAGCTAAGTTGCAAACAGAAATCAAAGGTGATGGGCTAACCATCAATGTACCAGCGACAGCACCAGACGAAATTGCCAGTGTGATAAAGGTTGAGTTTGAAGGGGCAATAGCTCATCAGGTAGAGACAAAACCTAAGAAAGAAATGAAAACAGGCGCATTAGATTAATAAGATTTTGAAAAGAATAATTCTTGTTTTAAACGTATTGCTCTTAGCAGTAACTGCTCAGGCACAAAAAACGGCCCCTTTATGGGAAGACTTTGTCAAAGCTAAAAAATCAGGGGGTACAGCAGTACTCCCTGATTTTTCATATGCGGGCTATGGGTTTTCTGAAATACCACTCCCTTCTGTTAGTGATAAAAAGTATTTTAAGGTAGATGATTATGGTGCAAAATCCAATGATGATCAGTTTGATGATGTAGCTATTCAAAAGGCCATAGATGCAGCTGAAGCGAATCCTGGCGGTGGTGTAGTATTTTTCTCAGCGGGTAAATACTTAATAGCAGCAGATGAGGATGCGACTAAGCAAATCAGGATAACTAAAAGTAATATCGTTTTAAAAGGTAGTGGAAGTGGGAAGGGGGGGACAGAAATCTATCAGGCCAATAAGAGAATTAATGGCAGACAGTTTTTGTTTAAACCCGAAGAGAATAAAGTTGAAAAGTTAGCAACCATCGTTAAGGATGCCGGACGTGAAACCTTTTCGGTTGTCGTAAAAGATCCTTCAAAACTTAAAGTTGGTCAGGATGTAGCTGTTCGTCACAAAAGTGAGGAATTTACAAAGCTTTATTTTGCTCCCTTAGACTTAAAACCACAATGGACAAGGTTATTTGGTGATAAAGGTGGGATGTTGATTTATGAAATCCATACGATCACTAAAATTGAAGGTGATAAGGTGACTTTTAAAAATCCTATTCACATCGATATTAAAATGGTTAAGTCTGCCAATTGGACCATAGAATCTTATAATTCTATTAATCATTGTGGTGTAGAAGATGTTTTATTTACCAGCAATTGGAAAAATTATCCTGAAGAGTTTATTCACCATAAAAATGAGATTCATGATTATGCTTATGAAGCTGTAGGTATGGAGTTTGTAAAGAATAGCTGGGTTCGCAATTGTGAGTTTCATGATTGGAATGAGGGGGTTTTCATACGCTCAGGTTATCAGGTTACTGTAGAGAATACACACTTTAGGGGTAAAAAAGGCCATGCTTCTGTGCACGCACGTACAGGCTACGGTGTGCTGGTGAAACATTGTACTTTTAATGCTGCGCAACACCATGGTGCTGGAACAGGATATAGTGCGGTGGGCACAGTTGTTACACAGTGCTCATTAGGTACCGATCAGAACTTTGATATTCATTCTGGACAGCCTTATGCTACGCTTTATGATGATATTGACGGTGGTGTTTTTTATAATCTAGGAGGCCCTGAACCAGGACATCCGCATCATGGTAGGGAATTGGTACTATGGAATTTTCATCATAAGTCTGATAAGGACCAGCATTATAATTTTTGGGACATGAGCAGACGTAGGAATTATACGATTGCAGCACCAATCATTGTTGGCTTTACTTCTAATAAGCCGGTTACGTTTGATAATGCTGGATTAGTAGAAATGCAGGGGGAAACGGTATTGCCAAAATCACTGTTTGAAGCGCAATTGTCTTTACGTTTAAAATAAAAAATAACTGTTCTCTTCAAGAGCTGCATTACTTCGCTGAAGGAGCGAAGAACGCTAGGCTCTTTCTGAGAAAGTAATTTTTCTCTAAGCTAGGCGACTAGCTTGGGCGGCTAAAATGGATGCTTATATTAGAGGCTAATAATCAAATAGAAATGAAATATATCGTTAGGCTCATCCTTATTTGGGGGCTATTCTTGCTAGTAGGGAATTCTTTTGGACAATCGAAAATACGTATCGCTTGTATTGGGAATAGCATCACTTATGGATCTGGCTTAAAGAATAGGGCTCAGGAGTCGTATCCTGCTCAACTACAGACTTTATTAGGCTCGGGCTATGAAGTGTTTAATTTTGGTGTGAGTGGGGCTACGATGCTTAAAAAGGGTAATAAACCGTACTGGAATACGCCAGAATATCAGAAGGCATTATTGAGTAATCCCAATTTGGTATTTATTAAACTGGGAACCAATGATAGTAAAGCGGTGAATAGACCTATGATGGGTGATTTTGAGCAGGATTATCATGATATGATCCGGAGTTTTTTGGAATTGCCGAGTCATCCGAAGGTGGTTTTATTGTTACCTGTAAAAGCTTTTTCGGATGAGAAATTTGGTATTTCAGGAAGCTATCTCAAAGCGAGTATGATTCCTATGATTCAAAAGGTAGCTTATGATGATAAATTAGCGGTACTTGATTTATATAGTTTGTTTGCAGATAAGGAAGAGCTATTGGCAGATAAAATTCATCCCAATGCGGTTGGTGCTGGGTTTATCGCTTCGCGATTGTATGACTTTATTAAGCTGCAAACTAAAGCTGTTCCGGCTGACAATGGCTTAATTGGTCGGGCAGAAAAAAGTAATTTCTATGGATACAATTGCTTCTCATTTGATTTTAAAGGTCATAATGCAAAGATAGTAGCACCAAAAGAAGTGGCCAAAGGTACGCCATGGATATGGAGAGCTCGGTTTTGGGGGCATGAGCCGCAAACTGATATCGCCCTGTTGGAAAGAGGTTTTTATGTGGTGTATTGCGATGTAGCTGAGTTGTTTGGTAATACAGAGGCTATTGGAATCTGGAATGATTTTTATAAGCAGTTGCAGAAAATGGGCTTTGCTAAAAAAGCTGTACTGGAAGGAATGAGTCGCGGTGGGTTGTATGCTTATAATTGGGCTGCTGCCAATCCTACAAAAGTGGCCTGCGTATACGTCGATAATCCGGTTTTGGATTTGAAGAGCTGGCCAGGTGGTAAGGGGATAGGGCCAGGAAGTAAAAAGGAATGGGATATCTTTTTAAAGGATTATGGTTATGCTACAGAAGAGCAGGCCGCAGGTTTTGCCGGAAGTCCGATAGATAAAATTAAGGAGATCGTTAAAGGTAAATATCCAATGCTTCATGTTTGTGGCGATATGGATGAGTTGGTTCCTATGT
This sequence comes from Pedobacter sp. ok626, assembly GCF_900100435.1. Classification (GTDB taxonomy): domain Bacteria; phylum Bacteroidota; class Bacteroidia; order Sphingobacteriales; family Sphingobacteriaceae; genus Pedobacter. The sequence continues at coordinate 513,899 of NZ_FNEX01000001.1, forward strand.
CTGAGAATACCCTGCCATTTGCAGCGAAAATAAAGCAAGCTGGGGGGGATATTAGAATTATTCATAAGCCCGAAGGAAAGCATCATCCACATAGTTTGCCTAATCCACAGCCTATAGTCGACTTTATTCTAAAAGCCAGATAAAATTTTCTCATATTTTGGTGATATTTGACTTTAAATGTGCACATACTATTAAAACATAGTAATCATGGCCACAAAATTAAAGGAAGATACATCACATAATGATCGCCAAGCCTGGCTTACGACATTGTACAAGACTACTTTTCCGCTGGTAGCAAAACACATCAGCAGGATGGGTGGTTCATTGGATGAAGCCCAGGACATTTTTCAGGATGCATTGATCATTTATTATGAGAAAACAATACGTGCTGAACTGAGCCTGAAGCATAGCGATAAAGCTTACCTGTTTGGCATAGCTCGTCACCTGTGGAACAAACGATATAAAGAAACTGGAAAGCAGGTATCGATTGATGAACTCGATGCTGATTTTGACGAACAGGTTGGCTTGTTCAATTCTGATGATCAGGAGGTCTCTGCATCCCGATTGTTTCAGCTTTTACAAACCTCAGGTCAGAAATGTATGCAGTTGCTGAGTGCATTTTATTATGAGAAGCTAAAGATGGAAAATATTGCTGAGCGGTTTGGCTTTTCAGGGCCACGCTCTGCTACGGTTCAGAAATTTAAATGCCTCGAAAAAGTTAAAGAAACTGTAAAAGAAAAATCAATAAGCTATGAAGACATCCTTGAATGAGCTGCAGTTAATTGAAGATTTTCTGTTAGGAGATGCCAATGCAGAAGATAAAGTATTGATGCAGGCTCGTCAGATACTACAGCCTGATCTTCAGGAAAGCGTGTACTGGCAGCAGAAAACGTATCGCTTGATTGAAACCTACGGTAGGGAACAGCTTCGCCAAGAAATCAGGCAGGTACATCAAAAACTATTTACCTCGCCTGAAAATTTTTCCTTCAGCGAGCGGATTAAACAGTTCTTTAGTAAGTAAACCATTTTAATTTAATGACAAGTTTATAATGTCCAGATCATGGGCAAGGGCAATGCTATGCCCGATTTAATCTAAAAAAAGAATATGAACAAGAAGGAATTTCGCAGCTATGCTGTAAAACATCATCGCATTAATAGCTTGTATGTAGATAATTACATTTCCAGAACCTCGGCTATGGTGGGGCCTACTGCTATGACACCTTACATTACAGAAGAGCGGCAATTAAATGTTGCTCAGATGGATGTATTTTCCCGTTTAATGATGGATCGCATCATTTTTATGGGTGAGGCTGTGGACGATAGAAACGCTAATGTAATACAAGCTCAATTGCTCTTTCTGCAGTCGACAGATGCTGAAAAAGATATTCAGCTGTATGTCAATTCACCTGGGGGATCTGTGTATGCTGGCTTGGGTATTTACGATACGATGCAGTTTATCGCGCCAGACGTGGCTACGATTTGTACAGGAATAGCACTTTCTATGGGCGCTGTATTGCTTTGTGCCGGTGCGGCTGGAAAACGTTCTGCTTTGCAACATTCCCGTGTGATGATCCATCAGACATCAAGCGGAGCCCAGGGGACAGCGACAGATATGGATATATCGATTAAGCAGGTATTGCAAGTACAAAAAGAGCTTTATCAGGTCATCGCCCGACACAGTGGACAGCCTTACGAAAGAATCAACGAAGCTGCCAGCCGTGACTACTGGATGTCATCAGCTGAAGCTAAGGAATTTGGAATGATCGACGATGTCTTATCCAGGTAAGATTTATCTGGCCTTCAGTTGAGCTTCATATAAGGAGCTGGGCTGAAGGTCAGTTTTATTTAGGCCTTCCCATTCTCCATCAGGCTTTCCATCTAAGCGTCCTTTCATTTTCGTCCCTTGTATGCCAACCGCATAGTTTTTGCCTGACACCCATGGATTTTGTATGGCAGCACCTTTAACTTTGCAATTCCATACAACCTGAGTAACACCAGCCCAACCATGACCGCTTCCCCAGTTGCCGCGATCTTGTACGTTAATTTCACCATCAGTGTCAATGTTGTCGTATAAAGTACCACTAGACCAGCGGTGGTGTGGCCCAATATCCGCATGTGTATTCCGTGATTTGCAATGGTAAAAAACGTTAGGACCACATGTTTTTGCACCCGTAACATAATCATGCCTACCTTCAGTAGTTTCCAGGTTCATAAAGAGGTTCTGTTGTCCGTTATTGTTAAACGAATACCTTTTGCCACCTGTAATTACCGATTTTGCATCCAGGCATTTTGAAGCCTTTACTGTTACATTTTTTGCATCGCCACCTAAACTTACGCAAGAGTAACCAAAGAAGCGCGAGGTTACCCCAGTTACCCAGGCATTCTCTATGCGATCAAAATCAACAGCAATCCAACCATGATCTTCATCTGTGTCATTCGCGTATTCAGATTCAAAATAGATGTTTTCAATGCCAACTTCTTTTATACGTCCTTTAAATTCATATTTAAAAATTAAGCCGCCACCATATTGCTCTTCCATGGCCATTACAATAGGATTGTCTATCGTGATTTTATTACCATCCACAGCTACAATTTCTCTTTCGTAACTTAGGTTATAGGCTTCCGGTTTCCATTGTTTAGTGCCATTTCTCTCCACAATTTTATCCATTTGAAGGTCATGGATCCAGTTTTCTGTTCCAGGTCTATACACAATGATCTTGTCACCAGCCTTAAAACCTGTCGAAGAAGCCACTTGAAAAGATTTTGCACCTGTTGGTACATAAGTATCTGTAATTTTTACTCTGCTGCCGACTTCTGAAATTTTTCCTTTTCCCTTAATCTCGATTAGTGAACGTAAACCTTTACCAGCGGCAATTAACCTGGTGCCTTGAGCGGTATTTCCTTCACCTCTTAAAACAATGCCATCAGCCTTTATGTTGAGTGTGCCTGCAATCGAATAATCACCTTTTTTTAACAGGATTGCACCTCTAAAACCGTCGGCTCCAACTGGCATGGCGGATACCTCATCAATGGCTTGCTGAATGGCACTACCTGCATCGCCTTTTACCGGAGAAACGGTTTTTACAACCTTAACTGGTGGGATTTCTTTTAAACCGTGATAGTAGCCTACAAGACTAAAATCGGGAATGATATTACCTTTCTCATCGGGGATATAGGTAATGCTACCATCTTTGTTTACCCTTAAGAATTTAGAGGTCCATACTTTGTCTTTTACGAAGGAAAGAGTTAATCCTGCAACAAAAAGAATGCAGATAGCTAAGATTGATTTGGTTCTCATTTGAATTTATAATTGCATATGCAATTGCGTCATAAAAACCGATTTTTTAATATGTGTTATTAGCAGATCTATAAATTCGATTGGCAATGCATTTACAGCTTCATTTGCTGAATACGTACTGCATTTAAAATAGCTAAAAGGGCTACGCCAACATCGGCAATTACTGCTTCCCATAAGGTAGCTACGCCACCGGCACCTAAAATCAAAACAATGATTTTAACGCCCATAGCTAAAGCTATATTTTGCCAAACAATGTTTCTGGTTATCTTTCCAATTCTTATAGCGGTTACAATTTTAGAAGGCTGATCGTTCTGAATTACAATATCAGCGGTTTCTATTGTCACATCACTCCCCAGACCACCCATGGCAATTCCTGCATCGGCAAGGGCTACAACCGGGGCATCATTCACACCATCGCCTACAAAGGCCAGGTGCTTGCCTTCCTTTTTAAGCGCTTCTACTTTTTTCACTTTATGTTCAGGTAACAGATCGCCAAAGGCATTGTCTATGCCCAATAGTTTGGCCACTTTATCGACTACGCTTTGTTTGTCACCGCTAAGCATAACGGTTTGGATATTTAAACGGTGCAAATCAGTAATGGCTTGCTTCGCATCTTCTTTAATCTCATCGGCAATGGTAATGTAACCTGCATATTTGCCATCAACGGCAACCACTACAATGGTATCCGCTTCGCTGTCGATACTATGGTCGTAATCAACACCAAATTTTGTAAGCAGCTTGGTGTTTCCAGCAAGTATGGCTTTATCGTTTATTGTCCCTTTAAGACCATGGCCTGCAACTTCTTCTATGTGTCCAATTTTGATGTCATGAGACACCTTCCCTGCGTATTTAACTACAGCAAGCGCAATAGGGTGGGTAGATTTGCTTTCTATAGCTGCGGTTAGTGCGATCAATTCCTTTTCGTCAAAATTATTGGCCACCACTTTTTGAACCTCAAATACGCCTTTTGTCAGGGTACCAGTTTTATCCATCACGATGGCATTTACTTTGGTCATTACATCCAAAAAGTTTGATCCTTTAAACAAGATCCCGTTTTTTGAAGCTAAACCAATTCCACCAAAATAACCCAGTGGGATGGAAACCACCAATGCGCAAGGACAACTGATGACCAAGAATACTAAACCTCTATATAACCAATCTCTAAACACATAATCTGTAACAAAGAGCATGGGTAGGAGCACAACCATCACGGCCAGTGCAAATACAATGGGGGTATATATTTTGGCAAAACGAGAAATGAACAATTGAGTCTGCGATTTTCGTGCAGTAGCATCCTGAACCATTTCTAATATTTTGCTCAGCTTACTGTCTTTAAAAGCAGCTTTAATCTTAACCGTACTAACTTGTTCCAGGTTAATCATTCCGGCCAGTACAATTTCGCCTTTAACTTTATTATCGGGCCTACTTTCACCTGTTAATGCTGCGGTATTAAAGGTAGCCTTGTCTGATAAGAGTATTCCATCTAATGCTACTTTTTCGCCGGGTTTTACCTGGATGGTCTCATCAATCGCTACTTCAGTAGGATCAACAGTCATTACTTTTCCATCTCTGATTACGTCAACTGCATTGGGTCTAATGTCCAGTAGGGCTTTAATGCTTCGTTTTGCATTACTTACGGCAGTATCCTGAAACCATTCGCCTATAGAATAGAAAACCATTACAGCTACACCTTCGCTATAAGAGCCAATGGCGAAAGCGCCAATCGTAGCCACGCTCATTAAAAAGAATTCATTAAAAAAATCAAATCTTATGGCTTTTCTAAAAGCTAGCTCCAACACATTGTATCCGGCAAGGAAGTAAGCGGGGATAAAGATGAGTAGTTGTATCAGATTGTTAAAGGTGATGTGGAAACCATATTCTAACACCATCATTACCACTACAATTGTAAGTGCAGTTAATAATGGCCAGTGACTGGTCCAACTTTGAGGGGCTTCGGCGCCATGGTTATGCCCATCGTCATCGCTATGTTCATGTGCTACAGCTGTTGGCTGATTGTTGTGATGATGTTTATGCTTGAGTTCTTCTGCTCCACAGCAGTCAGAATTTATATTTGATGTCTTCATTACCTTAAGTTATATGTCAAAGGTAAGGTAAGACATTATGCAATGCTATTGCAAACTTTACAAACACCTTTAATAATCAGGTTCATTTCCTGTTGTTTAAACCCTTCAGGTAAGGCCAGTTCTGGAATGCTGGTGTTGGGTAGGCAAAAGGTTTCTTTGCAATTATTGCAATAAAAATGAACATGAAGATCGTGATGGTTTTCAGCATCACAATCTTCATCGCATAAAGCATACTTGGTGGCGCCGCTACCATCTTCTATGCTATGGACTAAACCTTTCTCTTCAAAAGTTTTTAGTGTTCTGTATAGGGTGATACGGTCGGATGGAGCCATGCCTTTTTCAAGATCATTTAAACTTATAGCCGCAAATTGTTTCGTTAAAAACTCCAATACCAGTAAACGCATGGCGGTAGGGTTAATTTGCTTGGCTTTAAGTCTGCTTTCTGCGTCCTTTATCATATGCTTTATGCTAATGTTCAATTAATGGCTATGCTCTGCTGGTCCTGATGATTTTGACTGCAAATAAAAGGCCCCTTTTGTAACTACTTTAACATGAGTAGGTAATTTTTCTACGGGAGTGATCTGGATATAGCCTAACTCTGAAACTCCGGTAGTTACTTCAACTTTTTTGAAATGCACTGAATTTTGGTCTTTTGCATCTTCTTCTTTATGTTTTTCTTCTGCTTCTCCTTTATGTGCATGATCATGTTCTTCCTCATGTGCGGCTTTGGCGCTTTCATCAACCACAAAGATGAATTCTTTGCCTTCGGATCTTACCACTGCATCAATCGGTACAGCGCTGGTTGTTTCAGTACCCACGCCGATAAGGCCGGTTACGTACATCCCTGGGATGAGATTGGCGCCTGGTTTTTTTATAACAGCATGTACAACCACTCCTTTGCTATCATTTTCAAATGATTTGTTGATGCCGTAGATCTGCCCTTCAATTTGCTCATTCTTTTGATTGGTTAATCGGAAATCAACTTTCTGTCCCACTTTAATCTTGGACAAGTCTTTTTCAAATACAATCAGATCTGCATGGATTTTAGAGTTGTCTACAATATCCATGATCGAGACACCTGGTTGTGCATAAGAGCCGGTTTCGGCTGAAATTTTTCCTATAGTACCATTGATAGGAGCGGTAACGGGTACTTGCGAGGTAATATTTCCTGAAGCAATGCGGCTAACGGAAATTCCATATTGCTGAAGTTGACGCTCCAGGGCTTTAAGTTTTGCACGTTCTGCATTGTAATTGGCCTCTGCCTGTTGATGAGCCTTACCGGTACCTGCATTAGCTGCTTTTAGCTGTTGCTGACGGTTGTACTCGGCTTCTATGAAACTAAAGCCACTTTTAGCGGTCAGGTAATCCTGTTGAAGTTTGATCAAGTCCTGATTTTCAATGGTCACCAATACCTGTCCTTTACTTACGCGCTGGCCTTCAATTACATTGATCTTTCTGATGATTCCACCTGTAAGTACGTTGATTTGGGCCGCATTTTGTGGTGGTACAGCTAATTGTCCGCTTGCTTTTACTACAGCAGTCAGGTTCTTTTGTTCAATTTCCCCAATCACAATACCTACGGCATTCATTTGTTCCTGACTCAGCTCAAGTGCTTCACTGTGTTCTTCATGGCCTTCAGCGCCGTGATCGTGTGCATCTTCAGTTGTTGTTTCGTTTTTCTTTGTCGTATCGCCGCACGAACTGATTGCGGCCGTGATAAATGCTGAACATATGAGTACAGCTATGTTTCTTTTGATATATGATGTTGCGTTCATTTGATTAGTTCCCTTTTAAAAATTGTAATTGAATAACTGATTGGTTCAATTGGTTAACAGTTTGAAGATAATTGAGCTTGCTTTGTACAGCTAAGGCCATATTTTGAATAAACTCAATATAACCAATCTCTCCCAGATCGTAAGATACCTGTGCAATACGCAGCTGCTCATCGGCTTGTTTTAAGCCACCGGAAGTAAAATAATCTACTATGCTTTTGTGCTGGGCGTAATTTTGAAGCTCTTGCTTGTATTGCATGGTCAGTTGGTTTTGCATCCGTTGATAATCTGTTTCTGCAATTTGTACCGCAATTTTCTCGTTATTTACCCTGGCACGGCCTGCACCATTGAATATGGGCACAGCAATACCTAACTGGATACCAGCAATACGGGTTCCCGGGGTATAACTACGGTCAACATTTGCTGGATTGAAAGATTTAATCACGAATTGTTGCGCGTAACCAAGCGTAAGATCAGGCATGGCGCGTGAACGTTCTAAATCAATTTTTGCCTTAGCCACTGCTATTTGTTGTTGGTATACATCAATCAGTGGACTATTATCAGTTCCATTTGTTCCTGTTTCAGTTAACGTAAGTACTGGCAGTACTTTTTCAGTAGGGCTGATGGTTGTTGTTAAATTCAGCAATTGCTGAAGGTTTAACTGTTGGATAGCCAGGTCAGCTTCGGCTGCCTTTTTTAAGGCTTGCACTTCTTGATACTTGTTCTTTGCAGTAATCAACTCCAAATTAGATGTTTCACCTACTTTGTATCTGAGCTCTGATTTTTTAATGAAATTGCGGTAGATGCTGTCTTGCAATTCCAATACTTTTAAAGTATTGATACTGTAAAGCAGGTTATAGTAGGCCAATCTGGTGTCTCGGGTAATTTCCGATTTGGTGTAATTACCAGTTTTTTCCATTAGGCCGGTTTGTCCAGTTAGTACTTTTTTCTGGTTTTTATAAAACCCTGGCCAGGCAAAGCTTTGAGAGACAGAGATGGAATTGTCATTACTACCGCCACCTGTAGGATCCTGAGAAACGCTGAATGCAGTTTTTCCTGGATCAAAAGCGGTTTTCTGCATGGCCCTCGACTGGTCGACTGCTAATCCGGAGGACTTTAATTGCAGGTTGTTTTTTAAGGCAAGAGCAACAGCTGTATCCGCAGAGATAGGCAATTGTTGTGCCTTAGCGGAACCTGTAAATCCTAATCCTGCAAAAATCAACAAGATCATTACTAAAGGTTTTGTAGGCATATTTAGTTTCTTTTTACGGTCAGTAACCAATATATAAAGACAAGGCAGTACAAATAGGGTAAGTAGCGTTGCAGAAAGTAAACCACCAATCACTACAGTAGCTAAGGGTTTTTGAACCTCAGCACCAGCGCCACCTGATAAGGCCATTGGTAAAAAGCCTAATGAAGCTACTGCAGCGGTCATAATTACGGGCCTAAGTCTTACTGCTGTACCTTGCATTACGCGTTTATAAACGTCGGTAACGCCTTCTTCTTTCAATTGATTGAAATAGGAGATGAGTACAATTCCATTCAATACAGCAACACCAAACAGGGCAATAAAACCAACTCCGGCCGAGATGCTGAAAGGCATACCTCTAAGTAATAAGGCAAATACGCCTCCAATAGCTGATAATGGAACGGCCGTAAAGATCAATACGGTTTGTGTGAGAGATCTGAAGGTAAAATAAAGCAAGGCCAGAATTAAAAGCATGGCTACCGGAACTGCTATTGAAAGTCTGCTTTTTGCTTCTTTAAGATTTTGGAACTGGCCACCATAGGTAATGTAATAACCCGATGGCAGTTTTAATTTTGCTTCCAGTATCTGTTGAATTTCAGCAACAGTACGTTCTACATCTCTTCCTTTAACATTAAAGCCCACGTAAATACGTCTTTTTCCATCTTCACGTGAGATTTGGGCAGGAGCTTCCTTAAGCTCGATTTTTGCCACCTGGTTTAACGGGACTTTATTGCCAGATGGAAGGGGGATATATAAGTTCTCTATACTCGAAATGTTCTCCCGAAGGTCGCGCTGCAAACGTACCACCATGTCAAAGCGTTTTTCACCTTCAAATACTACTCCGGCCACATTTCCGGCAAAAGCGGTTTTTAAAATACTATTGATATCGCCAATGGTTAATCCATATTGTGCGATTTTATCTCTATCGTAAGTCACCAATACTTGTGGTAGTCCGGTTACTTGTTCCACAAAAGGCTCACTTACACCGGCTACAGGGGCTATCAGTTTGGAAACTTTATTGGCTTCCTCTACCAGCACATCCAGATCTTCACCATAAATTTTAATGGCTACATCTTGCCGAACACCAGTCATGAGTTCGTTGAAACGCATTTGCATGGGTTGAGTAAGTTCAACACTTACACCCGGTAAAATGGATAATGCTTCTTCCATTTTCTCCGACATTTCTTCCTTGGTTTTGGCAGAGGTCCATTCCTCCTTAGGCAGCATAGCAACCATCATGTCACCACGTTCAATCGGCATCGGGTCAGTTGGTATTTCTGCACTTCCAATCCTTGTTACGACCTGTTTTACCTCTGGAAATTTATCTTTCAATATTTTCTCAGCCTTGCTGAATGTTTCTACCACTTGTGTAAGTGAGGTCCCTTGAGCCATGGCAATCTCAACGGCTAAATCTCCTTCTTCAAGCTGAGGTAGGAATTCACCACCCATATTGCTAAATACCCATAAGGTAAAACCAAAGCAGACAATGGCTATAGCTACGACTAGCTTTTTAAAACCAAGCGCCTTTTCTAGCATGGGTTTGTACACACGTTTGAAAAAATCCATGATCTTGTCGGATATATTTCTTTTATGTTCCGTGTTTTTGCTTAAAAATAATGCGCTTACCATTGGTACATAAGTGAGAGAAAGAATAAAGGCACCAACAATGGCAAAAACTACGGTTTCGGCCATAGGCTTAAACATTTTGCCTTCAATACCTACTAATGAGAGTAAGGGTAGGTATACAATAAGGATGATGATTTCGCCGAAAGTTGCGCTCGCTCTGATTTTGGAAGAAGCTGTAAAAACCTCTTTGTCCATTTGTTGCTGGGTTAACCTTGGTGTGTCTTTAAAAAGCTTGCTTTCTGTGAGCCGGAATATAATCGCTTCTACAATAATTACCGCACCATCTACAATAAGACCAAAATCTATAGCACCTAAACTCATCAGGTTACCAGACACCCCAAAAAGACGCATCATAGAAAAGGCAAATAGCATGGATAATGGAATTACTGAAGCCACAATCAGACCAGCTCTCCAGTTTCCAAGTAGGAGCAAAAGAACGAAAATTACAATCAGGGCTCCTTCAATCAGATTTTTCTGAACTGTACTGATGGAGCGACCAACTAGTTCGGTACGGTCTATGTAAGGTTCTATGACTACTCCTTCAGGTAAGGTTTTTTGAATTTGTGTGATCCGTTCCTTTACGTTTGAGATCACCTGATTGAAGTTCTCACCTTTTAGCATCAGCGTAATTCCAGCTACAACTTCACCAGTTCCGTTTCTAGTTACCGCGCCATATCTTGTTGCGGTGCCGTATTGTACTGTTCCAATGTCTCTAATCAGTACTGGAACGCCGCCAACATTTTTAACTACTATCTTTTCAATATCGTCCAGGGATTTAACCTGACCGATACCGCGGATGGTATAAGCATTGCTTTGTTGCTCAATATAGGAACCTCCAGTGTTTTCATTGTTGTTTTTAAGCGCATCGTAAATCTGAGAAATGGTTACATTATTGGCATTCAGTTTTTCATTGTCTAATGCAATTTCATACTGTTTTACATAACCTCCCCAGCCGCTTACTTCGGCAACGCCTTTAGTTCCGGCAAGCTGAGTTCTCACTACCCAATCTTGCAAGGTTCTTAAATCGGTAGCGGTATACTTATTTTCGTAGCCTTTTTTTGTGTGTAACACATACTGATAAATTTCACCGAGACCAGTGGTGATAGGGGCCAACGTAGGCTCTACCATACCATCAGGAATGATGCTTTCGGCTTCTTTTAGTTGTGCGGAAACTTGTTGCCTTGCCCAGTAGATATCAGTGTCATCTTCGAAAACAATGGTGATTACGGATATTCCGGAACGCGAAATAGAGCGTTTCTCGATCACATTGGGAATATTGGCCATGGCCAGCTCAATCGGTGCTGTAATGAATTGCTCCACTTCTTGTGCACCCAGACTTGGGGCTTGGGAGATAATTTGTACTTGATTGTTGGTGATGTCGGGCACCGCATCAATAGGTAATCTTGTTAAGGAATAAATCCCCCATATGACTAATGCCAGGGTCATTATGCCAATCGCTAGTTTATTCTTTATTGAGAATAAAATAATCTTATTAAACATATAATGATGTTAATTACAGCAGATCAATAGCAAATTTTTGCCATGAAAATGCCTGGGTTAATAATTAAAAAGAAAAAATCTGAAATTAATTATACCCATTGAGGGGGCTGCCAAATGTCGCCAGGAAATAAGCTAACAGCAACATCGAGGTAATCCGGGAAACTGTTATTTCGTTCATCCAGGACAAGCGCAGGGACTTTATTTGCCGTAGCTGAAGCTACAAAAGCATGATAAGTACTGGCATGGAAAAATGGTGAGCAGGCATGTGGGCTTTCATGTTTTTCTGTATGGTTGTCCGAAGCGGAATAACATGCATCTTCATGGCTCGAGGGAAGATCTGTTTCATTACCACAGCATGGCCATGCGGACAGGGCCATTACGTATATGGTGAATATGAAAGCTAGATACCTCATATTACAAACTTAAGCCTTTTTTTTAAAAACCCAATTAATCCTTATCATTCTGCTGTTTAATTTTAATTAAAAGTTAACCAATCTCTCTTAAGGCGTGTTTTAGCCTTGGAAGGTTTCTTTATGTAATAAGAATATTGCAAGGGTCACAATCCGACAATAACTATACACCGCAGTATTTGGCCCATATACCTGGCTTAAAATAAACTATGAATTAATCACATAAAAAGGCAGATTTTTAAAAAATAAAAGGCACTTTTGCAAAACTGTAAAACAATAGAATAAAGATGTAAAAGAACTGCGTATATATGGAAGAGGAAGTGGTTGAAGAGATAGTTAGACTGTTAGAACAGGATGACGATACACAATTAAAAGTTTATCTTGATGATCTTAACATTTCGGATGTTGAGCATTTAATAGATGAGCTTCCCCAACACGCAGTAAAATTTATCGATACGCTGTCTATAAAAAGAGCAGTTAATGTTTTTAGAATCCTTGATTTTCCTACACAGGAAAAAATCATTAAAAAACTTCCGGGAAATAAACTGGCTGAGCTGATCAACTTGTTGCCTCCAGATGACCGTACCGCTTTGTTTAGCGAACTGAAAGGGGATGCTGTAAAAAAACTTATTATCCTGTTACCCGCAAAGGATAGGATTGAAGCACTTTCGTTATTGGGTTACGAAGAGGATAGTGTGGGTAGGTTGATGACTCCGGATTATGTAGCAGTTAAAAAAGACTGGACCGTTAGCCGGGTATTGTCTCACATCAGACGTTATGGAAAAAACTCTGAAACCATTGATGTGATTTACGTGATTGATAAAGATGGTGTATTGCTGGATGACATCAGAATCAGAGAAGTCTTACTTGCAGATCCTGACGCTAAAATTGGTGAGTTAACAGATCATCGTTTGATTTCATTGAAAGTAAATGACCCGCAAGAGGAAGCGATTAATGTGTTTAGAATGAACAACCGGGTAGCTTTACCTGTGGTTGATGATAATAACGTTTTGCTTGGTATTGTTACGGTTGATGATATTCTATGGATTGCTAATGAAGAGTACACCGAGGATATGCATAAAATTGGGGGTACCCAAGCGCTAGACGAACCTTATCTGGATATGCCAATTTTCGGTTTATTTAGAAGAAGGATTGGCTGGTTGGTTGTTCTGTTTCTCGGCGAAATGCTTACCGCTACAGCAATGGCCCATTTTGAAGCCGATATTGCCAAAGCCGTTATTTTAGCCATGTTTGTGCCACTAATTATATCGAGTGGTGGAAATAGTGGATCTCAAGCCTCTACATTGATTATACAAGCGATGGCATTGGGAGAAATTACTATAGGTGATTGGTGGCGCGTAATGCGAAGAGAGATCATTTCCGGATTGATGCTTGGTATTGTACTGGGTACTATAGGCTTTTTAAGGATATTTGTATGGACCTTCTTTACAGATATGTACGGACCGCATTGGATGTTGGTAGGCTTAACGGTTGGGGTAGCACTGGTGGGTGTAGTGTTATGGGGTTCTCTGGCAGGATCTATGTTACCTCTGCTGCTTAAAAAGTTAGGAGCCGACCCTGCAACGTCGTCAGCTCCTTTTGTTGCAACCCTGGTTGATGTAACCGGGTTAATCATTTACTTCTCTGTAGCAGTAATGTTTTTAACAGGAGTGCTGTTATAAAGATTATTGAACGTTTGTAAGTTTTATTGTGAAATCAAGTACTGAGTTTGCTGGAATACCAGGTTGTGCATTATTGCCATAAGCGTATCCTGATGGGATAAATAGTCTTATTTGTCCACCTTTTTGGATATATGGAATTCCAATTTGCCAGCCTACAATTAAACTACTTAATGGAAATGGTTTTGCCTGATCGCTATCAAAATTGCTTGATGCTCCCAATACTTTACCCGAATAATCAACAGTAACTGTTTTACTAACTGTAACTACCTCGCCTGAGCCTGGAGTGATCACTTGATAAAATACACCTGATTTATCTTTAAGGGCAGGAATTTTGTTGTCAGTTACATATTTTCTGATTGCAATAGTATCTGCTGTTAACTGTGCGTTTGCATCAAAATCATCAACGCTACTTTTACAAGCTGTAAAGCCAGTTGCAATTGCAGCAAGAAGCACTAAATGTTTAATCTGTTTCATAATATACTTTTATCTTTTGAGATGACCTATCTCTATTTGGAGTAGAAAATAATACGTTCTCAGAGAAGACCTAGGAATTTTTGCCATTCTTCATGGCAAAAGGTTCCTTCTTCGAAGAGTAATGTTTTATTTTAATATTTTAAACGTTGAAACGGAAGTGCATAATGTCACCATCCTCTACAACATAGGTTTTTCCTTCGACACCTAATTTACCTGCGTCTTTACAAGCATTCTCAGAACCTAAGGTTACAAAGTCATTATATTTAATCACCTCAGCGCGGATAAATCCTTTTTCGAAATCGGTATGGATTACACCAGCAGCTTGTGGAGCTGTAAAGCCTTTAGTAATTGTCCAGGCTCTTACTTCTTGTACACCTGCAGTAAAATAAGTATATAAGTCTAATAAACGGTATGCTGCAACAATCAATTTGTTTACACCAGATTCTGTTAAACCAAGATCAGCTAAAAACTCCTGACGTTCTTCGTAACTTTCTAATTCAGCAATTTCTGATTCTATTTTAGCAGAGATGACCAATACTTCAGCATTCTCATTTTTTACTGCTTCTCTAACACGTTCAACATAAGCGTTGCCGTTGATTACCGAACCTTCATCAACATTACAAACGTACAATACTGGTTTTTGAGTTAACAAGCCCAGGTCTTGAATAAATTCGAAATCTTCTGCTGATACTGCTGCCGAACGAACTGATTGTCCGCTTTCCAACTGTGCTTTAATAATGCTAAGGATATCGAAAGTTCTTTTGGCGTCCTTATCTGTTTTAGCCATTTTCTCAACTTTCTGAATGCGTTTATCAACTGTATCCAGATCTTTAAGTTGTAATTCGGTATCAATGATTTCTTTATCACGAATAGGATCAACTGAACCATCAACGTGGATCACATTTCCATCGTCAAAACAACGCAATACATGAATGATTGCATTTGTAGCCCTGATGTTACCTAAAAACTGGTTGCCTAAACCTTCACCTTTTGATGCACCTTTTACCAAACCAGCGATATCTACGATTTCGATAGTATTTGGAACGATACGGTTTGGCTTAACCAACTCGGCTAATTTTGTCAATCTCTCGTCTGGTACAGTAATTACGCCTATATTAGGCTCGATAGTACAAAAAGGGAAGTTCGCCGCTTGGGCTTTCGCGTTAGATAAACAGTTAAATAATGTAGATTTTCCAACATTTGGTAAACCAACGATACCACATTGTAATGCCATGAATGATTTTTTTCTTGATTTGGCGCAAAGGTATCAATTTTTTAAAAATATTTTTTATGTTTAGGGTACTTAAACCTTATTAAGTAATAATTAACGATTATGGAGAATATTGAAGATACAGAGCCGATAGAAGAAGCAGCTGAAGAACATGAACAACTAGTAGTAACTGAAGAGATCAGGAGCTATATTTACGAGACTGCAAAGTGGACCCGGTTTCTCTCCGTTATAGGTTTTTTGTTTGCAGCCTTGATGGCGCTTACTGCATTTAGCGCGACTGCGATCATGGAGACTCTTCAGGTCTCTGCGCCAGGGAACCCAATGGCCCAGTTGGGTGCGACGTTTCTGACAGTATATTTTTTATGCGTTTCGCTGATGCTGTTTTACCCTAGTTTTTTGCTGTTTAAATTTTCTAATGCAGCGAATACTGCGGTATTGTACGGTGACCAGGAGAACTTTACTGTTGCAATGAAAAAAATGAAATCAGTATTTAAGTTTTGGGGTGTGGTTACCATTGTGATCATGGCTGTATATATACTTGGCATCTTGCTTACGCTTGTGGCTAAAACTGGTGGGGCATAGTATTTTCGATAGTATGTTTAAAGGTTTTTATTTCCTTTTTAAGCAGACTTTCGAAATACGGGTTTAGCAGTTTAGCCATTCCCAAGCCAATGCCACCAGCCGGAGGGCGGTAAGAAAGCACAATTTTTAATAATGTACCCTGTTGGTCGGGTGTTGCTGTAAATTGAACCCTTCCAACATGCTGAATTAATGAGCCCGGAACGGATCGCCAGCCGATTAAACGTCCGGGCTCATCTTTAATAATTTCTGCTTGCCAGTCTACAGCAAACAAATTGCCCATCACATTTGATTTCCATCTGGATAGATTTTCTTCAACCATTTCTACATTTAGTAAGTGCTTAATGCTTCCCGGTAGGTTATTTAAATTACGCCAGTAATTGTAGACATCTTTGGCTGGACGGTCGATTTCAAATTCGCCTCTAATGTTTATCGTATGGGGTTTGCTGGCATCTATACCTAATGACTCGTACAATAGGCAATGACCTGTAAAGGCCCGATAAGCGAGGTAGGTTCCATATAGAAATGATGCGCCTAATGGTTTTTTGATGCCTCTGCTCATTAATATCCCAGCTAAAAACATGGATACCATACGTTCATTCACACCAACGTTTGCATATTGGTGTTTTTCAATAGAAAATTTGCCCGAACGAAGCTTCAGATTAGTTTGATGTGTAGTCATAATATGGTGTTACTTGTTACTTATTGCTGATCCAATGAGGTTTACCGTTTGTTGATCCAGATCTCCCCAAATCTGCTCCCAGTCTCCATCTTCTTCTTTTCTGATTTGTGTTAAACTCTTACCCGAGTGTATACATTCGTAATATGCAACTCCATCGGTAGTTTCTTCTACCTTTACCTGGATGGTAGTAGGTTTTCCGTTTAAATTAACCTCTATGTCAAAGTCTTGTGATTGTAATTCTGTTGCTCCCATTGTAGTTTGATTTACAGATTAAATACTAACAGATACCTTAGATATTAACACTTTAGCTGAAAATATGTTTTATTTTTTTATTTTGCAGAACCAAATAAATCATTCCCATTATGTACAATGAAAATTATCCGGAAATTTACCAGGGGTATTTTAATTATAGAGAACCCTATGTTGAAAATCTGGAAGATATTTATCAAAAACCTGTAGTAATTCCAATCTATCACATTGAAGACTTATTTAATGATGAGGTATTGAATGATGTACGTAGGTTTAATGAAATTTGTAATGATCCTGATGCTAAAGCAGAGTGTGAGCTATTGGGCGCGCAGTTAAAAGAACGGGATTTACATATTTTTAAATACTTTCATTTTATTGCAGCCCAAAGGTATGTTTTGGATGAGCTAAAGACGAGGTATCGCGACTTTTACGAACTGGAGCATACGCTAAAGCAGTTTGAAGCTATAGGATATGATGTAAGTAAAGCCAGAGAAACTGATTTGGTTAAAAGAAAAAGACAGCTGCTGGATTTTCAAGCACGCTTGTGCTTCAGACAATTTGCTTAAATCTCTTTAAATAAAAAGAATATGAAATTGACCCGCGTAGCAATCTTATTGCTTTTGCTACCCTTCGCCACTATCGCACAGGATGACAAAAGTACCTTAACGAAACTTGGAGAAAGTGTTCCAAAATTTTCTTTTGAGATAGAAAGAGGAAAAACAGCTAATATCGATGACTATAAAGGGAAGCTTATTCTTATTAATCTTTTTGCAACCTGGTGTCCGCCATGTAATACTGAACTTCCGCTGGTTCAAAAGCAGATTTGGGAGAAATATAGTAACAACCCTGACTTCGCATTTTTTGTTTTTGGGCGTGAAGAAGGCTGGGATAAATTAGAACCCTTTAAAAAAGCTAAAGGATTCACTTTCCCTATACTTCCAGATGTTGATCGCAGTATTTTTAGCAAATTTGCTACCCAATCTATTCCACGGAACATTATTGTAGACCAAAATGGTAAGATCATTTATCAGTCGATAGGTTTTTCAGAGAAAGAATTTGCAGAAATGGTTGCCTTGATCGATGCGAATCTGAAAAAAACAAGCGGCCGTTAAGCAAGCTAATTACCCTTTCTGGTTTCTTTTCTTACAACAGGCGCAACCTTAGTACCAAACAGTTCAATAGTTTTTAGAATTTGTTTATGCGATATCGCACCCGTTACCAATTGCGCAAGGAATCTGGTATTGCGGAACATCATCGGCCAACTTTACTTCTTCCAATAGTTCCTGAACTCTTTTTTGCGCATTTATTGCTTTTCCAGCAGTACCATCTGGTTGTAATTCTCCGAATGTGCTAATCCCTAATTCCATATTATTGCTTTGACGTAAAAGTATAAAGAAAATTAGAACCAATTTGTTTCGGAGTATCGTATATCAATTTTATTATTAATTTAGACGCCCTATTGATGCCGAAAACAAGATGAACACAGAACTGATTACTCGCTTAAGACCAAGCTTAAAAAATTATGCATACAACATTTGTGGCTCGGTAGAGGACGCGGAGGATGTGGTACAGGATGTATTGTTGAAGTTTTTGGATTTAGATCAGCAGCATATTGAAGATTCCAAATCTTATCTGATCAGGATGGTAATTAATCGTGCTATCAATCAAAAGAAGAAGTTAAAGAAACAAATGTTGGATTACCCTGGGGAATGGCTCCCTGAGCCAATGGCTACTGAAAGTTCAGATGGGGGGATCAATCGCAAAGAATTGTTGTCGTACTCGTTGATGGTACTTTTAGAAAAGTTAAATCCCAGACAAAGGGCTGTATTTATTTTAAAAGAGGCGTTTGATTATGAACATACTGAAATTGCGGCCGTATTAGATATTAAGCCTGATCTTTCCAGACAACTGTTAACGAGAGCCAAGAAAAGTATTGGGGATCCGAAAGAAGTGACACGTAGTCGTGTGCCGGAATCTTTTTTAACTAATTATCTCAATGTCCTTCATTCGGGTGATATGAATAGGCTAGAGGCTATGTTGAACGAAGATATTGTATCTATTTCTGATGGAGGCGGTAAGGCTCGTGCGGCTATCAATCCTGTGTATGGCAAAAAGTCTGTGGCCGCATTGTTGCAAGGTCTTTACACTAAATTTTATGAAGAGGCAGTCGTGCATCATGGAGTAGTTAATCAGCAGCCAGCTTTGTTCTATTACCTAAAAGGCGTATTAGCAAAATGTGTAATATTTACGCTTCAGGATGGTCAGATCATTGGTGCTTACATCATCAGGAATCCTGATAAATTAAAAAACCTAAAGTAATTCAACGTTTTTGTCACGTTGTGTTTCTATTTTTTGTCTTGTTATTGATAAAAAAAATATGGTATAATGGAAAGGATTAAAAATAATGAATTGCCACAAGGATTGATGGCAGCGATGCATCATGTGGAAGCTTATCTTGATCAATCAGGTCTTGATCATTTGCTACTTGAGCTGATGAGGTTAAGGGTTTCACAAATTAACGGTTGTGCTTATTGTTTAGATATGCATTCGAAAGAAGCCTTACATGCAGGTGAAACTTTTCAGCGGCTTATATCTATTTCGGCTTGGAGAGAGGCTCCTTATTATACGCCAAAAGAACGTGCTGTGCTTGAATTTGCAGAGTTGCTGACTTACATGAAAGCTGATGTTGAGGCTGATGAAATTCATGAAGTGCTTTTGAGCCATTTTAATAAACAGGAGATTGCCAACCTTACGCTCGCTATAGCGCAGATCAATTCATGGAACCGTATTGTAAAATCAACTGGCGCTGTTGCTGGGAATTACCAGGTTAAAAAATAAGTTGCCTGGTACAAATATTGCATCTGCTGTGTTGAAAATGACAGTAGATGCAATTGCTAAAAAAAAATCAGATGTTTGTTAAGTTAACTTTCTTTGAGTAAGCGCTTTGTGTCGCAGATGAATTGAATTTAATTAAATCAATATAATTTCTGGCGTGTTTTAGTTCAAATAATACTACATTCCGTTTGGTAAAACGTGAAAGGTAAAGGATTAAAATGAAACGAAAAGCGAGCTACTATAACTTATTTGAGAAGTCCCCACTGCCTATGTGGGTTTATGATGTCAATACATATTGCTTTCTTGATGTAAATATTGCCGCCACTGTATTATATGGGTTTTCGAAGGCGGAGTTTTTAACAATGACAATAGCTGCTATAATTCCGACGGAAGATGCAGATATGGCTAAAAATATTGTGCGGGAAAATGCTAAAACAGGAGAGCCCTATAAAAATACTTTTAGACATGTTAAAAAAAATGGCGAACTGATCGCTGTGGAAGTTGAAAGTAATGAGATTGAATTTGATGATAAACAAGCCCGAGTAGTTTTGGTCCATGATATTACCAAGCGTGTAGAAGAGGAGCATTGGTCTAAGCTATTGGAGTCTGTAGTGATCAATACAACAGATGGAGTTGTGATTACTAATACTGTTGAATCAGGTCCTGTTATTATTTATGTTAACGATGCACTGTTGAACATGTCTGGTTTTAGTCGGGAAGAATTAATTGGAAAAGTTCCTGATGTTTTTCATGGTTACAACCATGCTCAACAGGGGTTAAGAAAAATTGATACCGCTATAAAAAATGGACTTCCATGTAATGCTGAACTGATTAATTATACCAAAAGTGGAAAGCCTTACGATGTAAGCATTAATATTTGCCCTGTTGCTGATCATACCGGGGCCATCACCCATTGGATTTCTATCCAAAGAGACATTACAGAAAATAGGAACTATATAAAGGAGATTGAAGATCAAAACAAAAAACTAGTCGATATTGCCTGGATGCATTCGCATAAAGTTAGAGGACCGCTAACACAGATTATGTCGTTAATTGAATTGCTGAAGGACAATGTTTCTATTGAAGATCAGGATATTTTGCATGAGTATCTATCGAAGTCTGCATTGGAGCTGGATCATGTGATCTCTGATATTACGAAAAAGGCAGAACATGGTGCTTTTACAATGAACGAAAAGAGGTTTTATGCATTTATGGATGAATTGCCTGGATTGTGTTGGATTGCCGATGATGATAATTTTTTAAGATACGCCAATAAGTGTTTTTTTGAGACCCTTCATCTTACCCCGGAAATAATAGGAAAGCCACTTGAGGAAATTTTTGGGGAGGAGATAGCCCGAAGTGCACGATTAGACAATAAAGATGTGCTGAGGTCTGGGGAAAACAAGGAATTTCATCAAACTGTAAGAGATGGAAATGGGCATCCTCAGTATTATAAAACCTATAAATTCCCCTTTAAAGATGGAGAGGGCGGAATGGTTGGTGCAGTAGCATTTAATGTTACAAAAAGGATTAAGCTTGAAGAAGAACTTTATCAAAGTGAAGCTCAATTTAAACAGGCTTTTGAGCATTCGCTCGTTGGGATGGCGCTGATTAGTCCCCAAGGAAAATGGGAGAGGGTAAATAAAAGTTTATGTCAGATGCTTGGCTATACGGAGAACGAAATGAAGTCGCTTAGTATCCAGGATCTTACTCACCCTGAAGATCTTAAGGGGAGCCAGACTATATTAGAAGATTTGGCCCTGGGTAAGATTGAAGAAGTGAAATATGAAAAGAGATATTTACATAAAGACGGGAGTGCCATTTGGGTGGTTATCGCAGCTACGATGCTTTATGACAGTGCTGGGAAAGCACTTCATTATGTTTCTCAGATTGAAGATATTACCAAAAGAAAAGAGATTGAAAACGACCTGGTACTGAGTGAAAAGAAATATCGAACCATTTTTGAAAATGTACAGGATGTATTCTATCAAACGAATCAGGAAGGAATTGTTACTGAAATCAGTCCTTCTATTGCCCACCACTCAGGTTATCTCCGTACAGAGATAATTGGAAAACCTGTGGGGGATTTTTACTACTATCCCCAGGATCGCGAACGGATTATAGAACAGCTGCGCATTAATGGTGCTGTTATTGATTTTGAAGTCAGGCTTAAAACCAAAGATGAGGAGCTCCGCTACGCTTCGGTTAACGCAAAACTTAATGTGGAAAATGGCGTGATTATAGGGACTGAAGGCAGTATGAGAGATGTGACCAGGAGAAAGTTTCAAGAAAATGCATTACAAGCTTTAAACACTGAGCTTACCGCTTCAAATGAACAAAAAAATAAACTCTTTTCGATTATAGGGCATGATTTGCGAAACCCAATATCAGGAAGTTTGCAATTGCTGGATTTGACACTCAATGATTTTGAGTCGAGTTCGGCAGATGAAGTCCATTTGTATCTTTCAATGATGAAAACCGAGTTATCTAATGCCAATATACTGCTTGAGGATTTATTGACCTGGGCAAAATCTCAATTCGATGCCGTAAGTTTTAATCCTGTGGAAATTAAAGACCTGGCGGGCCTTATAGATAAATGTATTCAGACGGTTTCTCCTATGGCGATTAAGAAAAACATTAACATTGCCCCTTGTTTCAAAGGAGATATTTTGCTTCATGCGGATATCGGAATGTTGGAGACGATTATTAGAAACTTACTTTCCAATGCAGTTAAATTTACAGCTGCCGGGGGAAGTATCAAACTTAAGGTCGTAGAGCATAATAATGCTGTACTCTTTTCTGTGAAAGATAATGGGCTTGGAATTCCAAAATATAAGCTCAATGAGTTGTTCGATAAGAATTCAAACTATACTACTTTTGGTACTTTGGGTGAAAAGGGAACAGGTTTAGGCCTGAGTCTTTGCAACGATTTTGTATTAAAACATGGTGGCGTTTTATGGGCAGAGAGTGAGGAGGGGATAGGAACAACATTTTATTTTACGATCCCTGAACTGCTCAAAGATTCCTAAATGTTTAATCTTTTGTTTCTTTAAGTAAGAGCTCTATTACGTTTTTCAAGGCCGGATTTCTGTTCGATTCCTTCCAAGCAACATACAACTCCGTTCGCTGTGGAATATTTTTGAGCTCAATAAACTTAACATTTAAACTGTACCCATATTGCAAAGATGTGGGTACAATTGCTACCCCAAGACCTTCTTCGACCAACTTAAATATAGTAAGCGCATTTACTGATTTATGGAATACTTTAGGGCGAAAGCCGGCATCTTCACAAATACTGGTAATCAGCTCATGGTAAAATGGGCTGTCCTCACTTGAGAAAAAGATAAACTGTTCACTGCTGAAATCCCTTACGCTATTAAAATTGGTTTCATTTATTGGATGGTTCATAGGTAATACCATCGCAAAGGTGTCCTGATGAACCAGGTGTCTGGATATTCCTTCTGGTAAACGGTGCAGTCGGATAAAAGCGAGATCTAATTTGTCCTTTTCGAGCATTTCTACCTGTAGTCTATTGGGCATTTCGTCCAGAATAGTTTGTATTCCGGGATATTCTGTGTTTAATCTAAGTACCAGTTCTGGGACTATCTTTTGTGCTGCAGAGCCTAAAAAGCCAATGCGCAGTTCTGTTTCTTTTCCCTGGCTAATATTGTCGAGCTGGCGCCTGATGGTTTCCAGATGGTTAAAAATAAAGTCGACCTCTTCTTTTAAATACAGTCCTGCAGCGGTAAGCTCCACCTTTTTTTTGCTACGATCGAATAAGCTTACATTAAATATCTCTTCCATTTGCATGATTTGCCGGCTAAGGCCGGGTTGTGAAATAAATAGTAATTCTGCTGCCTTTCTGAATTTTAATTCCTGAGCAAGAATCTGGAAATATTTCAAGTGACGTAGTTCTATTTGATAACTCATGGTTATTGGTTGATGATGTAATTGGTATTTATAAGTATCAAAGATAGGGGTTATATTTGTGTAAACGATTTTTGATATGAGTGTTAATCAGTTTTTTAATTACGGTTCAGACTTCCTTACAGTTAGCAAAGCGCTGGCAATTAGTAAAGGAAACTTGAAAGGGGTTTTAAGCCCTGAAACCCGTCAGAAGATAAAAGAAAGCAGTGCTATAGTTGAAAAAATAGCACTTGCAGATAAGCCTGTTTATGGCATTAATACTGGTTTTGGTCCATTGTGTACCGAAATGATTTCTGCTGAAGATACCAAAAAACTGCAGGAGAATATTCTTAAGAGTCATGCCGTTGGTGTAGGAGAACCTATAGATGCTGAAATATCCAGATTAATGTTGGTACTTAAATTACAAGCACTAGCAAAAGGTTATTCAGGTATTCAGGAAGCTACCTTGGATCGTATGATCTGGCATTTGGAAATAGGGGCTATACCACTAGTTCCAAAGCAAGGCTCTGTCGGTGCTTCGGGTGATTTAGCGCCTTTATCGCATCTTTTTCTTCCCTTAATTGGATTGGGGAAAGTGCATTACAAAGGAGCTGTTGTAGCTACCGCGGATCTTTTAAAAGAACATAACCTTAAGCCCATTGCTTTAGGAGCGAAGGAAGGTCTGGCGCTAATTAACGGTACTCAGTTTATAGCCGCTCATGCGGTAAAAGTGGTGGCTCGTTTTTACAATGTATTGGCTACGGCAGATATCACTGCTGCCATGATGTTGGAAGGATTGATGGGATCGGTGAAGCCTTTTGATGAAGGATTACATAAATTAAGACCATACGCTGGGAATCAGCATGTGGCTGCTAACATTAGAAATCTGTTGGCGGATTCGGAGATTGTAAGTTCGCATTTGGATTGTGCGAAAGTGCAGGATCCTTATTCTTTACGTTGCATTCCGCAAGTGCATGGGGCTTCCAGAAATGCCTGGTTACACCTTAAGGATACCTTAGAAATCGAGATCAATTCGGTTACAGATAACCCGATTATCTTTAGCGAAGACAATACCATCAGCGGTGGTAATTTCCATGGACAGCCTATTGCCATGCCTTTAGATTACGCTTGTTTGGCAGCATCAGAGATTGGTAATATATCAGACCGCAGAATCTATCTTTCTTTGGAAGGAAATACGGATGGTGTACCTAAATTGTTGATGAAGGAAACAGGTTTAAATTCCGGTTTTATGATCTTACAGTATACTTCTGCAGCTTTGGCCAGTGAAAATAAAGGACTATGCTTTCCGGCAAGTGCCGATAGTATTCCTACCTCATTGGGGCAGGAGGATCATGTGAGTATGGGCTCTATCAGTGGGAGAAAAGCGCTACAAGTGATTGAAAATGTAGAGAAAATTTTAGGTATAGAACTTTTCTGTGCTGCGCAGGCGATGGATTATCATGCGCCATTAAAGTCTGGAAAGATCGTAATGGCTGTACATGAGTTTGTACGTTCTAAAATCGAACATCTGGAAGAGGATCAGATCATGTATGAAATGATGGAAAAAGCAATAGAGATGGTACAGAGTGGGACAGTTTTAAAAATTGCTCAGGAATTAGCGGCCAAAGAGAACGTTGTTAACACTACTCCATTTACTGCGCAATTTGAAGATTTTTAGGTCAATATTGAGTATTGTTCAGCTATCAAACCCAATAATAATGAATTTTAAGGAACAAATATTACAGGGGATTCCGAGTCAATTGCCTGAAAAAAAAATATACGATACAAAGGTTAGTCATGCACCGGTACGCAAGGATATTTTAACGAAGGAAGAAAAGAAGCTAGCACTTCGTAATGCTTTGCGTTACTTCCCTGAAGCCTGGCATGAAGAACTAGCGGCCGAATTTTTTGAGGAGCTAAAGACCTATGGCCGGATTTATATGCATCGCTTTAGGCCGGATTATGATATGTATGCACGCCCCGTAGCTGAATATCCATATCAGAGTCTTCATGCGGCCTGTATCATGCTGATGATTCAAAATAATCTTGATCCGGCAATTGCTCAGCATCCACATGAATTGATTACTTATGGAGGGAACGGTGGTGTATTTCAGAATTGGGCGCAGTATCTGCTTACGATGCAGTACCTGGCCAGGATGACGGATGAGCAGACCTTGAATATGTACAGTGGGCATCCGCAAGGCTTGTTTCCTTCTTCTTCAGCGGCTCCACGTGTGGTTGTAACCAATGGGATGATGATTCCTAACTACTCTTCTCCTGATGATTTAGAGAAGTACAGTGCGCTGGGGGTAACACAATACGGACAAATGACCGCTGGTTCTTATATGTATATCGGTCCACAAGGTATTGTGCATGGAACAACGATCACCCTAATGAACGCTTTTAGGAAGAAATTGGATGCTACTCAAAGTCCGGCAGGTCGGATTTTTCTGACCGCAGGTTTAGGCGGAATGAGTGGTGCGCAACCGAAAGCGGGTAACATAAGTGGTTGCATCACAGTATGTGCTGAAATAAATGCTACAGCCGCTCGTAAAAGGCATGAGCAAGGCTGGGTAGACGAGTTGTTGGAAGATTTGGACGGATTGGTTGCAAGGATCAAAACTGCGCAAGCTGTAAAGGAAACCGTATCTCTTGCCTATATTGGAAATATCGTTGATGTATGGGAAGGTTTTGACGAGGCTGGTATTTTTGTGGAGATTGGATCAGATCAAACTTCATTACATAATCCATGGTCTGGCGGTTATTATCCGGTTGGACTTAGCTATGAGGAGTCGAATGTAATGATGGCTGCTGAACCTGAGCATTTTAAAGCGCAAGTTCAGGCTTCATTAATCAGACACGCCGCGGCTGTAAATAGGCATACATCAAAAGGAACTTATTTCTTTGATTATGGTAATGCTTTCTTATTGGAATGTAGTAGGGCAGGAGCTGATGTAATGGCAACTAATGGCATAGATTTTAAATATCCATCTTATGTAGAGGATATTTTGGGTCCAATGTGTTTTGACTATGGTTTTGGTCCTTTTAGATGGGTTTGTGCTTCGGGTAATCCCGAAGATTTGAAGATCACAGATCAACTGGCTTGTGAAGTGATGCAGGAGATCAAAGAAAAAGCTCCAGCAGAAATACAACAGCAATTACAAGATAATATCGTTTGGATAAAAGAAGCTGCGGCTAATAAGCTCGTGGTAGGCTCTCAGGCAAGGATTTTATATGCAGATGCTGAGGGGCGCGCTAAAATCGCCCTGCGCTTTAATGAAGCAGTAAATTCAGGTCGTTTAACTGCTCCAGTGGTATTGGGAAGGGATCATCATGATGTGAGTGGTACAGATTCTCCTTTCAGGGAAACCAGTAATATTTATGATGGAAGTCGTTTTACAGCTGACATGGCTATTCATAACGTGATTGGCGATAGCTTTAGAGGGGCAACCTGGGTATCCATCCACAATGGTGGTGGTGTAGGCTGGGGCGAGGTGATTAATGGTGGTTTTGGAATGGTGCTTGATGGGACAGAGGCTGCTGCTGGAAAGTTAAAAAGCATGCTGTTTTTTGATGTGAATAATGGAATTGCCAGGAGAAGCTGGGCCAGAAATAAAGAAGCCCGCTTTGCCATAACCAGAGAAATGGAACGGACACCGACATTGAACATTACCATGCCGCATTTGGTGAATGATAACCTATTGGATAGACTGTTGTAAAATGACTAATGGCGGTCTCTGCTATTTACAAAAAGCAAGATGTAATAAAGTAAGGTTGCAATAGAGCTAATTGCAGCTACAACATAAGTACGTGCTGCCCATTTTAGTGCATCTGCTGCTTTGTCGTGTTCGGCAGGGGTGGTGATGTGACTTCTTTCAAGCCAGCTCAATGCCCGGTTACTCGCATCGTATTCAACAGGAAGTGTAATGATCGTAAAAAGTGTAGTGATGGCAAATAGGGCTATCCCTACAAGTAAAATGGTAGGATTTGCGTTTCCTACTAAAAGTCCGAGCCCCGCAAGTATGATCCATTGGGAAAGTTGTGCGCTGATATTAACTATAGGGACAATTGCACTACGGAAAGTCAGCATTTGATAAGCAGTAGCATGTTGCACGGCATGGCCACACTCATGCGCGGCAACTGCTGCTGCTGATATACTCCTTCCCTCATACACATCGGGGCTCAGATTTACTGTTTTATCTTGTGGGTTATAATGATCACTTAAATGCCCTGGTACAGAGGTGACACGCACATCGTAAATGCCATTATCCGCCAGCATTTTTTCGGCAATTTCTCTGCCGCTCATGCCATTCTGAAGGCCAATCTGGCTATACTCATTAAATTTACTTTTGAGCCTGTTGCTAACAATCAGCCCAACTATAAACATAATGCCTGCAATCAGATAATAACCCATTAATCCCATATTTTCTTGTCGTTTTTGTGATCGTTTTATCAATAACAATCAAATTCGGAATTGGTTCGGAATGTGGCTGGTTTTATCGTATTATGTTAATAATATTGTCTCAAGTCGGTTAAACATTTTGATCCAGCTTTGGTAAGCGCCAGTCTGTTTAGCTTCTGCTTCAGAAACGGTTTGATGAATAGAAAGCTTAGTCTGGTTACCAATTGATTTGAAAGTAACGGTCGTTAAGGTTTCTTCAGGCCAATCCTCCGGTTTTCCAGCTTCTGTGGCGCCAACATTATGGCCATCCTCGTTAGTTAAGATCATAGAGAAGACCAGTTTTTCAGGAAAAATAACTTCTTTATAAAGCCCCTTTATCCAGCAATCCCCATGTATTGGATCGTGAATACAAGAATGAAAGGATCCACCTTCCTTAACATCTATAAATTTAAATTCAACAGTACAGCCGTCAGGGGCGTACCAGTGTATTAGTTTTTCAGGATCTGTCCAGGCCTCAAATACAAGTTCCCTTGGCGCGTTGAAGAGGTGTGTAATGAACAGTTCTTTTTCTTGTTGGGGGTTATTTTGTTCCATCTTGCTGGTTTTTAGTTTGTAATTCGTTCAAATAGGTATCCAGTTTTTCAAATCTACTAACCCATTGTTTTTTGGATTGCTCAATCCAACTGACTACTTCATTAAGCTGTTCAAGCTGGGCTTCACAATAACGTTCACGTCCTTTTTGGGTAATGACAACTAAGCCGCATTCGGTAAGAATTTGGATATGTTTTGAAACTGCTTGTCGACTAATGTCGAAAGATTCAGCTATTGAATTTAGATTCAGTGAACCTTGAGCGATTCTTTGAATAATCTCCCGGCGGGTAGGATCGGCTATTGCCTGGAATACATCTCTTCTTGTTATCATTGTGCAACTATTTGATTGCAAATATAAGTGCAATCATTTAATTGCGCAAATGTTTTCAAGAGAAAATATTCCAGGAAAGGCGGTCTTATCGGTTTATTATTTGCTTTAAATGTTTCGCTTTTTTATTGTAGGACCAATAAAATACGATAGGGTATACAAATAAGCAGAAAATGGTATTGGTAATTAAGCCGCCAATGACCACAATAGCCAAAGGTTTAGAAGCTTCTGAGCCTATTCCTGTAGACAATGCAGCCGGCATTAAGCCTATTGCAGCCATCATAGCCGTCATGATTACCGGTCTAAGTCTGGTTGCTACACCATCTCGTATGGCGTCTGCAAAGGTCCAGGTTGGATGGTGTTTTAGTTCTACCATATTGCTTTTGAACCTCGTAATCAGGATTACACCGTTTTGTACGCAAATACCAAACAAAGCAATAAAGCCAATTCCTGCCGAAATGTTGAAATTTACCTTTGTGATGAGTAAGGCCAGTATGCCCCCAACCATTGCATAAGGAACATTGTTTAAAACCAGTAATGAGTCTTTGATATTGCCAAATAGTACAAATAGGATGAAAAAGATCAACAGCAGGCTAATTGGTACGGCAGTAGATAACCTTGAAGTAGCTCGTTGCTGGTTTTCAAAATCGCCAGCCCATTCCAATTTATATTCTTTCGGTAATTTGATTTGCTCGGCTACTTTCTTCTGTGCCTCGGCAATGGTACTCCCCATATCGCGACCACGGATTGAGAATTTTATAGCGCCATATCTTTGGTGTTTATCTCTGTAGATAATGCTGGGGCCGGTAATCTTCCTGATGCTGGAAATTTCACTCAAAGGTACTTTAGCGCCTGATAGGGTAGGGATGCGTAGCGCGCCTATAGAAGCTTCATCGTTTCTGAAATCTTCCGGGTAACGGATTCTTAGATCGAATTTTCTCTCCCCTTCGTAAATCTGGGTAGCCGCTTTACCACCAATGGCCATTTCGATAATGGAGTTGGCATCTTCAGTAGTAACTCCATACAGTGCCATTTTACTCTGATCCAGATTGATTTGCAGTTCCGGCTGTCCCAGATTTCTTAGAACCCCAAGATCTTCAATACCAGGAACGGTTTTCAGAATGTTTTCTATCTTTTCTTCCTGAGCTTCTATAAAACTGAAATCACTGCCAAACATTTTTACTACAATAGAACCTTTTACACCCGATACTGCTTCTTCGACATTATCAGAGATTGGCTGAGAAAAGTTTAGACTGATACCAGGATAGTCTTTCAGTTTCTCCTGCATGCGTTGCACAAGTTGTTCCTTAGTTTCCTTTCGTTTCCATTCAGATCTTGGGTATATGTCTACCAGAAATTCCATGTTGTAAAAGCCTGTAGCATCGGTGCCATCGTTTGGTCTGCCGGTTTGCGACATCACTTGTTTTACCTCTTCGAAGCTTAAAAAGATCTTTCGCATCTCGTTACTCAGCTTTTTGGTCTCATTTAAGGAAACACTAAGCGGCGCACTGGCCCTTACGTAAATAGAACCTTCATCAAGGGTGGGTAAAAACTCTGTACCTAGAAATTTGAAGCTGAAAAGACCAACAATCAAAATGATTAGAGAAGAGAAAAATACGAGCTTCCGGAATTTAAATGCAGCATTATAAGTGCTCATCACCGCTTTGGTTAGGTATTCCAAAAAGATGTTGTGCTTTTCTTTTACATTCTTCTTTAACAATACACTAGCCATAGCTGGTACCAATGTAAAAGTTAACAATAAGGCACCTAGTAAGGCGAAACTTAAGGTCCATGCTAGTGGAGAGAACATTTTTCCTTCTACCTTTTCGAAGGTAAATATGGGCATAAGGCCGGTAATGATGATTAGCTTAGCAAAAAAGATACCCTTACCATTTTCCAGACAGGCTCTTTTGATGATACCAAGTTTGCTCATCCGGTTAAATTTCTCCGTGCCATTTTTATGTGAATTGTAATCAAGCGCTACAAAAATCCCTTCGACCATTACTACTGCACCATCAATGATGATCCCGAAATCGATGGCCCCCATGGACAATAGGTTAGCCGACATGCCTTTCAGTTTTAAACAGATAAAGGCAAAAAGTAAGGCCAGTGGGATGATTATGGATACAATTAATGTAGTTCGCCAATCGGCCATAAAAAGAAACACAATCAGGGTTACAAAAATGATCCCTTCCAGCATATTGTGCATCACTGTATGTGTAGCAAAATTGACCAGATTTTCACGATCATAAAATGGACTGATTTTTACATCGCCTGGTAAAATATTCTCATTTACTTCCTTTATTTTCTCTTTTAAGGCAGTGATGACTTCGCTTGGGTTTTCACCCTTGCGCATCACAACAATACCTTCTACTACATCAGGATCACGGTCGCGGCCAACTTGTCCCAATCTGGGTAGGGCTGATTCCGTAACCTCGGCAATGTTTTTTACATAAACGGGTGTTCCTTTAAAATTATCAACGATGATGTTCTTAATTTCATCAATGTTGTTCAATACACCAATTCCTCTGACCACATAGGCTTGCCCGCTTTGTTCGATGACATCACCACCTACGTTGACATTACTTTTAGAAACGGCTTCGAAAAGTTCTGTTGCCGTTACACCATATTGAAGTGATTTTTGAGGATCGACAGTAATCTGGTAGGTCTTAACTTCGCCACCAAAACTAACTACATCGGCAATTCCTGGAACGGAAAGTAGCTCGCGCTGAATTACCCAATCTTGTAGGGTTTTTAGTTCTCTTATTGATTTCTTATCGCTTTTTAAGGTATAGCGGAAGATCTCGCCGGTAGGGCCATAAGGCGGTTGTACCTCGGGTTTTGCACCTGCCGGAAGGTCAGCTTCATCCAGGTGATTGTTGACCTGCACACGGGCAAATTGATAATCTACATCATCTTCGAAGGTGATTTTTACGACAGACAGGCCAAAAAGAGAAGAAGAACGGATACTGGTTCTTTTTTCAGTCGGGTTCATTGCAATCTCTAGCGGACGGGAAACGAACTTTTCTACCTCCTCTGCACTACGGCCCGGCCATTGCGTAATGATGGTGATATTGGTGTTGGTTACATCAGGGAAAGCTTCAATCGTGGTATGCTTGAAACTTAAATAGCCCGCCAGAATTAATATGAAGGTGCTGAAGAAGATAAAATACTTATTCTTCAGGGAAAAATTTATAATAGACTTAATGAATTTATTCATTACAGTTTGGATTTAAAGGGTGAAGACGATTATGGTTTCAAGCTGTCGTAAAGGAATAGCTGCTTAGAAGCAACCACACGGTCGCCAGTATTAAGCCCTTTGCTGATGTAAGCCTTATCTTCAAATTTTCGGCTGAGTTCTATTTCCTGGATTCTGATTTTTTTAACCTGATCCAGTACTAATACATAATATTTATTGTTGTCAAAAATGAGACAGTCTGGATGTACTGAAGGTAAGCTGATGCCGTTTTTAGTGGCGATCTGTACAGTGGCCATCATTCCTGGTTTTAGCAAATACCCTGGGTTATTAATCACTACACGAGCATTCATTACTTTACTGTCATCATCTAGCATACTATAGATCTTGCTAATCTTACCTTTAAAGGACTTATCTGGATAAGAGAGAATGGAAATACTTACTTCATCGCCCTCTTTTACCTTCGAAATGTCGCTTTCGTAGATATTAACCAATGCCCATACATCCGAAAGATCCGCCACAGTAAATAGATTTTGATTGTTATCTGGTCTTACCTGCATATTACTCGTTACATTTTTTTCGGTTACAAAACCTGATAATGGCGATGTCAAAGCATAAACTCCATTTTTGTTACCACCGTTCAGATTTAAAATTGAACGGCTTCTTTTGTCTTCTGCTTGTTTTACCAACAAGTCGTTTTTAGCTTGCTCTAGCTCCAAAGCTGAGGTAAGTCCGCTGTTATATAGGTCTTGGACCAATTTTACATTACGCTGTGCATTGCTTAGCTCTGCTGAAGAGCTGATGGCTTCTTTATCAAAGCCCGCCATTTCGGCACTGGTCATAGTTGCTAACAATTGTCCTTTGCTCACGCGGTCGCCAAGTTTTATCGGAACGTTTTTCACATGACCACTTACCATTGGGTAAATCTTGGCCGTCTTTTCTTCGTTTGCAGTGATCTTTGCTGAGAAATTGATATCAGTTTGATTATTTGCACTTTTTACGGTGTCTATTTGGAGTCTTTTTATTAGTGAATCTGTCAACTCAAACTTTTCATCTTTTGGTGTTTCCTTAGTCTCTTCAGTGCAGCTTGATAAAAATAAGGCGGCAGATAACGTGGTTAAAATCCCGATGTTTTTTAGCGTATTTTGCATATGTGCGTTTATTTAAAAATGGTGGATCCTGTTACAAAATTGATTTCTTCTTTCGCGTTCATGCGCTCATATTTTAAGCTGTTCATCTGAAGGGTACTCGCCTTATAGGAATCATAAAAATCAAGAAACTCGATCAGGCCAATATTTCTGTTTTTGAAGTTTTTGATGACCTCAGCAATCAGTTTGTCAAAGTCCGCATTGAAGTTTTTATCGAAACCTTGGTATAGGCTCTCTGTCCGTAGTGCCGAAGTATAGCTGTTGTGAACCTCGTTTTCCAATTGCGCGTCCTGTTGTTGCAGTTGGACTTTTTGAGCATCAATTGCAATTCTGGCTTTTTTAATCTCTCCCTGATTCCTGTTAAATAGGGGTAAAGGGAGTTTAATTCCAATACCTGTATAATTATCGGGGTAACTTCCTTTTAGATCATAGCTTAGAGAGAACTCTACATCTGGTATGGCGTTAGCCTTTTGTAGCTTTAAGTTATTTTCGGCATATCTGATACCTGTTTTCGCTAATTGCAAATCCGCTCTGTTGTTACGTGCAGAATCTAGTAGGTTTGTATACACCTGTTTGTTTAACTGGTAGTTCTGTTCTTCCTCGGGAGATACAACCAAAACAAGCTCTGCATCAGGTTGCAGGTTGGTCATCAGTTTAATCTCAGTTTGCCAATCTTCAATCTCATTCATTAGTGCACTGTATTCACCCTGTAAGGAGTAGAGTAAAGACTTAATGCGTATGATGTCTTTAACGGCCACATTACCTAGTTTTAACTGCTGCTCATTGGCGCTTAATAGCAATTTCAAGGAGTTGATTTGCTGTTCGTAAATTTTGGCAGACTGTTGATTGTAATAGGTTTTGTAAAAGGTAGAATTGAGGTTAAAACGTAGTGTACGCATCAAATCAAAGTATTGGTATTCTGCTAGTTTGACCCCGGCAGTAGCCAATTGAATATTTTTATTCCGCTTTCCAGCTAGTTTGATCATTTGAGATAGCGCAGCCTGGTACTGTCCGGTGGCCTTGCTAGTTTCGAGGAATCTTTTAGTCTCAGGGTTGTAAAGCAAGTTTTCGTAGCTTATTTCAGGATTATCGAATAGCCTGGCGGTAATTACATCAGCTTTGGCCTGGTCGGTTTGATATTGCCGGGCAATTAGTTGGTAATTGCTTTGTATGAAATGTTTCTCCGCGTCTGATAAACTGAGCTGAATGACATTTTTGGTTTGAGCAGATGTTGCAGTTGTCATAAACAACAGTGCTAACATGCTCATAAGTGAATTGAATTTTAGAGATAAGCGGACCATTTGTGTATCGTTTGGTCAAACCTATCCTTATGGCATTAAAGGAAAATTAAACAGAAATTAAAATGGGATTAAAACTTTGGGAAGACAACCTTTATAGTTGTGCCTTGGCCTTTTTGTGACCTTGCAGTGATACTGCCTTTATAAAGAGTGATGATTTTGTGAGCCATATACAATCCCATACCACTACCTGTATACCCACTTTCAACTGCTGAACTGTAAAATGGTTTGAAAATCTCCTTAAGTTCTGCTTCAGCTATTCCTATTCCCTGGTCTGTAAAGGAAAGGTGGATCTCTGAGGATTGTAAATCAAGCAGGCATTGAACCGCTTGGTTGTCTGAAAATTTAAAGGCGTTAGATACAATGTTGTTGAGCGCAATATGTAATAAAATGGGATTGGCTTCAACCAATAACTCAGTTTCATTTTCAGGTAGATTCCTCATCTCAATCTGAAGGGTAAGTGCTGAACGATCCTTCCATTCCTTTTGTAAGGCCCATAAGATTTCATCGATGCGAACGGGACTAAGTTTCGAAGAAGCAAAGTGAAGATCGGCTTGAGCCAGATTTACCAGTCCGGTAATGATGCTTTCCATTTTTCCTGCATCTTCCAGTACCGAGTTTAATGCTTTTTGGTAATCTTGTTTTTCACGTTCTTGCGAGAGTGCCAGCTCTGCAGCAATGGTCATTCTGGTTATGGGGGTTCTGAGTTCGTGCGAAGCATTAGCAACAAAGGTTCTTTGTAGTACAAAAGCTTGTTCTATATGTTCCATTAGGGCATTAAAATTACGGGCCAGTAGATTAATCTCATCTTTGTTTTTTCCCTCTTGCACCCTAAAATGTAGATTGTTGGATTTAATTTGCTTGACTTCTCCAATAAAGCGGTCTAAAGGACTTAAAATTTTCTTAGCAATCCATCTGCCCGAGAGGAGGAGACCGATAAAGATGAGCACAAAAATGACCAGCATGATTTTTCGTAATTTATCAAGACGATAATAGGTGCTTTGATCAACAGCTGAGGCTATAATTACAAAATCACCCTGATTATCTTTATAATAGATGCCGACTACTTGTCTTTCTCCATCTTTAAATTTGAGTTTACCTAGGTTTCTTACTTTATTAATGGTGCTGGTACTCCAGTATTGCTGATCATCACCAATAAATGCCGCATTGTTTTTGGAGTTGTAGATTCGGATCACTTCTCCATTTAGTTTCTCCAGATACAAATTTCTCACCTTGCTTAGCGAATCTGTAGAGATCTCATCAGCTTCCAGATACAGCTTTGCAGTTACCATAGTCCGATCAGTAAGTCGCGCAAAGAAGTCGGCCTCCAGAAATTTAAGAAAAGTGAAATAAATGGCCGACAATAATATCAGCATGACTAATGTACTGCTTAAGGTAAAATATAAAGCGAGTCTGTCTCTGATCTTCATGCTTGTTACTTAAGGATGTAGCCCATGTTTATTTTAGTGTGGATGAGCTTCCTATCAAATCCTTTTTCTATTTTGTTACGTAAAAAGTTTACATATACATCAATTACATTGGTGCCAGTATCAAAGTTAATGTCCCATGCATTTTCGGCAATGTACTGTCTTGAAAGTAGGCGGTTTGGATTGCGTAAAAATAGTTCGAGTAGAGTAAATTCTTTGGCGGTAAGCTCTATTGGTACACCAGCCCGTTGCACCTCTTTGCTATATGTATTTAAGCTGATGTCATCAAAGCTGAGCATTTGATCATCAGTTTTCTCCGGTTGAAACTGATTTCTTCTCAGTAAAGCTTCGATCCTTGCCAGCAGTTCCTTAAAATGAAATGGTTTTACCAGGTAATCATCTGCACCCGACTTTAGCCCGGTCACTTTATCATCAATGGAACCCAAGGCAGTAAGCATGAGTATTGGCAGCGTTTTATGAGTTGTTCTAAGTTGCCGACAAAGTTCTATTCCATTAAGTCCAGGCATCATAAGATCAAGGATGACCAAATCGAAATTATTAGTTTGAAAACTTTCGAGCGCCTGAATACCGTTGCTAATGCTGGTTATTTCATACCCATATTCTTCCAATCCGGTTTTAATCAATTCGGCTATTTTCAGGTCGTCCTCTGCTAATCCAATTTTAAACATGCTTGCAAATATAAAAGGGAAATTTACTTAATTGCCATTGTAGCTTAGAATGTGGTGTATTTAAATCTTCACTTTTAAGGTGTTCGTTAAATAATCGCGGGTAATCTGACCACTTTGCAATGGTGTGCGGTCTTTTACAGGAACGGCATCTAGCTCAACAATTGCATATCCATTGTAGTTTATGGTTTTTAATGCAGCTAGTATGGCAGGTAAGTCAACGCGCCCCTGGCCAAGCTCTACAAAAATATAGCCTTTAGCATCTGTGGTATTTTTTACATCCTTGATGTGCAGACAATCTAATCGGTCTTTATATTTCAATATTGCCGCTGTAGGATCTCCGCCACCTTGTTGGTAATGGGCTACATCCAGTAAAAGTTTAACATACTTTGGATCCGAATGTTGTAAAATTATAGCCACCTCTTCTGGTGTTTGTCCAAGCTGCCCCATGTGATTATGGTAAGTTGTTTTTATTCCAATAGCGGCAGTCCTTTTTCCAATTTCATTTAACAATTTTGCATATTTTATCAGGTCTTCATTTGTTACTGGGCCTGACTTAGGACGTGAGGAATTGGTAACTTGTATGCTGTCGCCACCAAGAATTTTAACAAAACGAGCGCTTTCTATATGTTTGGCGATTTCGGCTTCATCATTACCCGTGTTCATATTAGCATTGCCACTCGAATACATGGCTAGTTTTAATTTTGCGTCTTTTAGTAATTTGATTAGTTCGTCGGGTTTCTGGCCAAATTCTGTAAAAGCATTGGCTCTTAGCTGGATTCCTTTAAAACCGAGTGAAGATATATCCTGAATGGATTGTTTAATGTTATTGCCCCAGGTGATTGCAGCGTAGCCATATTGAATTGCAAAAGGGGAAATTACGCTTGCAAATAAGTTGGATGATGCCATCAAAGGCGCGGCGGATAGCAGGCTGATTTGAGTAAGAAAACTACGGCGTGATTGTTTCATGTGTTCTTTTTTAGGGGGTTGAAGTGTTAATATACGCCGAATTTAATTTTATACAAAAAAAGAGGTGCCATTAAGCACCTCTCCTAAAATTGAATCTAAAACAATTATTTATTTTTCTTTACCGCTTTATTTTCTTTACCGCTTTATTTTCTTTACCGCTTTATTTTCTTTATAGCGCATATCAGGTGTGCCATCTTTTTTGGTTGGTGCAGCAACTGGTTTTACTACAGCTTTTGCTTTATTTTCTTTAAGACGCATGTCTGGTGTACCGTCTTTTTTTAAACCCTCTACCTTTGTTTTAGTAGTTACAGTTGTTGTTGGAGCAGCTTTAACTCCTTTTTTTACAGGTGCAGTAACTGTTTTAACTTCTTTTTTCACCACTTTTTTTGCTGGTGCATTGTGTACAGCAGTTGCTGGTGTTTGGGCAAATGTGGTAGTTAAACCTAATGCCATAATTGCGATTAATCCTAATAATTTTTTCATGGTTTCTGTTTTTATTTCTATTCGTTAATTGTATTGTAAAGTTGAAATAATTAAATGAAGATTACATGAAGAGGAGTAAGATGCTTATGTTAAAGTAAATATGCTTACCTTTGCGCAAATTTTATGAAGAAGATCACTGATTACAGAAAACTATTAGGTGTACAAAAGGATGCCGAATTAAAAGAATTGAAATCCATTTACAGGAATTTAATGAAAGACTGGCACCCTGATAAGTTTCAGGACAGCGAAGAAGCTAAACTTGATGCCGAAGCTAAAAGTAAGGAAATCATTGAAGCTTATCATTTCCTGGTAAGTATAGCTCCAGAAACACTTGCACTTTCTATTGATGAATATACGCAAACTACTGCTACTTGTGGTATTGCTGATTACAATTGGGCCGGTTTAGTACTTACTGTGCACTTTTTGGATGGCAGTGCTTATGAATATTTTGGTGTGCCTAAAGCGGTTTATGTGAAGTTGGTAAATGCTGACTCACCTGGTAGATTTGCACGTCGTCATATTTTTGGTTCTTTTCCTTACAG
Source organism: Pedobacter sp. ok626 (assembly GCF_900100435.1). Taxonomy (GTDB): domain Bacteria; phylum Bacteroidota; class Bacteroidia; order Sphingobacteriales; family Sphingobacteriaceae; genus Pedobacter. Next base: position 552,546 of record NZ_FNEX01000001.1, read on the forward strand.
AAATATTGCCAAATTACAAACGGCTTAATACCGTGTAAAAAAAATACTTTACTTATAGGTTAAAGGAATAATCGTTCGTAGCTTTGGTACAACATACGATAAAAGCTACGAACTATTGAAAGTATCATTTAAAAATCTTGAAAAGGGGCTGCTGGCATTATCTTGCTGCAGCCTATTTTTATTTTATTCCTGCGGGACAAGCAAAAGAGTTAGGACTTCGGCTACTGAAATTAAGTCTGTGATTGCCGATAGGCCTCAGGTTGCTAAAGAATTCAGGGCAGCATGGGTCGCCTCTGTGGCTAATATCAACTGGCCTTCTAAGCCTGGTTTAAGTACTGCTGAGCAACAGAAAGAAGCACTCTTTCTGCTTGATTTTTTAAAAAAGAACAATTTTAATGCAGTTATATTTCAGGTTAGGCCACAAGCTGATGCCTTTTATAAAAGCGATTTGGAGCCATGGTCTGTTTTTCTAACTGGTAAACAGGGACAAGCACCGAATCCTTATTATGATCCGCTACAGTTTTGGATTGAGGCAGCACATGATCGTGGATTAGAACTTCATGTATGGCTTAATCCTTATCGTGCACACCATACTTCGGGTAAGGTGATTAGCGATCAATCCATCGTTAAGAAAAGGCCTGATCTGGTGCTGAAGCTAAAAGATGGGCAGTATTGGATGGATCCATCAAATAAGGGGACTCAAGACCATGCTTCGGCTGTAGTAAAGGATATTGTAAAACGCTATGACATTGATGGGGTTCATTTTGATGATTACTTTTATCCTTATGAGTCTTATAACGGTGGTGCTGATTTCCCAGATGAGGTCAGCTGGGCGGCTTACTTGAAAAGTGGTGGAAAGCTAAGCAGGGGTGATTGGCGTCGGCAAAGTGTGAATCAGTTTATAGAGCGGGTTTATAAAGAAATTAAAGCGGAAAAGAAATATGTGAAGTTTGGCCTTAGTCCATTTGGTATTTGGAAGCCAGGTTACCCGGCTTCAATTGAAGGTTTGGATCAATATAATAAACTATATGCTGATGCGAGGTTTTGGTTAAACAAAGGTTGGATCGATTATTTTATGCCACAACTATATTGGTCTATTAATAATGCAGCACAAAGTTTTCCGGTATTGCTGGGATGGTGGGCATCTGAGAACACCATGAATAGACATTTATGGCCTGGGATGAATGTTGGCCTGGGTGGAGATGATAAGAATGTGGATGAGATTGTGAATCAAATCATGATTACACGTGGTATGTTACCCAATAGCCCCGGTGCCGCACACTGGAGTATTGCTGGATTAACTAAACATGAGAAACTAATCAAAGGTATTGCTGAAGGTCCTTATAAAAAACAGGCTCTTGTTCCGGCGAGTCCTTGGTTGGACGATAAAGTACCGGCAGCACCTGATGTTAGAACTGAATTAAAACAGGGACAATGGAAGCTTAGCTGGAATGGTATCGATGCTAAAGATGTATTTAGGTGGGTGGTATATGTTCAGTATGACAATAACTGGAGCTACGTGATTCTAAATCGTAATGATCGCTATTTGGTTAAATCGGCTTTAGAGGGTGGTGCGAAGTTAAATAAGATTGCAGTAACTGCGGTCGATCGTACAGGAAACGAAAGCTTGTTTAGAGAAGTTGTATTGGCAAAATAGGACCATATGTTTATTTACATTTAAAATTTTATTAATCGTTTTGACTTATGCTCGCTTTTGTACGAACTGATTCATTAAACCAGGATTTCATTGATTTGGTAAAATTATTGGACAAGGATCTGGCTGTGAGAGATGGTGAAGACCATTCGTTTTATGCTCAGTTTAATAAGATTGATCTGATTAAAAATGTCGTTGTTGCTTATGAGAATGAGAAACCTGTAGGTTGTGGCGCATTCAAATATTTTGATGCCCTTACTGTAGAGATCAAAAGGATGTATGTCTTGAAGGCTGCGAGAGGGAAAAAGGTAGCTAGTAAAGTTTTAATGGAACTTGAAACCTGGGCTAAAGAAATGGCCTTTAATAAAGCTATTTTAGAAACAGGGAGTCGCCAGCCAGAAGCTATTGGTTTATATGGAAAAATGGGCTATGCTATTATTCCTAATTACGGTCAATATGAAGGGGTGGAAAATAGTGTTTGTTTCGAGAAGACATTGTAGCCTAATTCCTATTTTCAGCTAATTTTTTTAGTTTAATTAGTTTTTACTAAAAATATTAGTCTTAACTTTGCTCTTAGCTAAATTTGTTTGTTATGAGGGAAGGGAAGCAAATCATCCATATGGACCAGGATGCTTTTTTTGTATCTGTTGAGCTGCGGAAAAATAGTAAACTAGAGGGGAAACCCATAATTATCGGTGGGGTATCAGATCGTGGGGTAGTGACTTCATGTAGTTATGAAGCTAGAAAGTTTGGGGTGCATGCCGCTATGCCATCGCGTATGGCAAAATTATTATGCCCACATGCGGTGTTTATTAAGGGGGATATGGATGCCTATTCACAGGCTTCTCATGATATTACTGCCATTATCAAAGAAAGAGTACCGCTTTTTGAAAAAGCGAGTATCGATGAGCATTATATCGACATGACGGGAATGGATCGGTTTCATGGTTGCATGAAATATGCACATGAACTGCGTGAAACAATTATGAAAGAATTGAAACTGCCCATTTCCTTTGGCTTATCGGTAAATAAAACAGTTTCGAAAATGGCTACTAATGAGTGTAAGCCCAACGGAGAACTGGATGTGGTAGCGACTGGTGTACAACCTTTTTTGAACCCGCTTTCTATTAGAAAAATTCCGGGACTTGGTGAGAAAACCTTTCTTAAACTTAGTGATATGGGAATCAAGAGGATTTTTACGCTGGCCCAGATCCATCCCAATCATATGAATGCCTTGCTAGGGAAAAGCGGTCTCCAGTTATTGCAAAAAGCAAAAGGTATTGATAATAGCCCAGTAATCCCTTATACAGAACAAAAATCTATAGGTACACAATGCACCTTTAAAGCAGATACCATTGATGTGGATATCATCAATAATTTATTGATCTCAATGGTGATGGATATTGCTTTTCAGTTGAGAGAAAAAAATAAACTCGCAGCCTGTATTACCGTAACCATTAGGTACGCCAATTTTGAAGACGTAACTAAACAGGCGGTGATTCCTTATACTTCGCTGGATAGTACGCTAATTGAAAAAGCAAAGGATTTATTTAGACAGGTGTATACAAAACGAATGTTATTAAGGTTGGTTGGTGTACGGCTTTCGAACCTGGTAAATGGATTTGAACAGATTGATCTGTATAGCGAATCAACTACACAATATAGCCTGGTACAAGCTATGGATAAGATCCGCAAGCGCTATGGCGAAAAGGCGATTACAAGGGCTTCGGTTATGAACTTAAATCTTTAAAACATGTACCTGAATGTCCATTCTCAATATAGTATGCGCTATGGCACTATGCCTATAAAAAAGCTGGTAGAAGAAGCCGGTTTTTGTGGCATCACACAAATGGTCATTACCGATATCAATAATTCTACCGGGGTAATGGAGTTTATGAGGGAATGCGATAAAAAGGGCATTAAACCCATTGCGGGGATGGAATTTAGAAGGGATAAGCAATTGCTTTACATCTGTATTGCCCGAGACAAGGAAGGAATGAAAGAAATTAATGATTTCCTAACCTGGCATAACCTGAAGCAAAAGCCATTGCCCGATAAAGCCAGACCGTTTAAAAATGCAGTGATCATTTATCCTTATAGTCTCTATGCCGAGGCTTGCGTATTAAATGAAAATGAGTACCTGGGAATTCGTTTTGATGAACTTCACGGCCTTCATGGAAAAGACATCAGTCCCATAAAAGATAAGTTTGTGGTATTACAGCCTGTTTTTGTGGCCGATAGGATAGAGTACCGACTGCACGAGTACCTGCGTGGGATAGATTTAAATACTTTGCTGACCATGGTAAAGCAGGACGATAAATGTAGTAACACCGACAAGTTTTTACCTGCTGGCGAGTTGGAAGCAAAATTTAGTAAATACGCCTTTATCCTTGACAATACAAAGAAGTTAATGGACGGGTGTAAGATGGATTATGCGCGGGGTAAAGTGCACTTAAACCGTAAAACCTTTACCGGAAATAAGGACGATGATAGAGCGCTATTGGAAAAGCTGGCGATGGATGGGATGGTTAAACGCTATGGGAAAAATAATAAAGTAGCGCTAAAAAAGGTAAAAGACGAACTGAAGGTGATAGAGGATCTGGAGTTCTGCGCCTATTTTTTGATTACCTGGGATATTATTCGGTATTCTACAGGCAAAGGGTATTATCATGTAGGGCGTGGATCGGGCGCCAATAGTACTGTTGCTTTTTGCTTGCGCATTACTGATGTTGATCCGCTCGAACTGAATCTATATTTTGAACGCTTCCTGAATGCCCAGCGAACTTCTCCACCGGATTTTGATATTGATTATTCATGGGACGAGCGCGAAGATGTACAAGATTATATTTTTAAACGCTATGGTAAGGACCATACTGCATTACTGGGTACCATATCTACCTTTAAAGACCGTTCGGTAATTCGGGAGATCGGTAAAGTAATGGGCTTGCCAAAGGAGGAAATTGATGGCTTTACAGATCCGGCAAGAGCAGCGGTAAATAGAGCCAATGGTACCTTTAAAAAGATCATGGCTATATACGAGTTAATGGGAAATATGCCTAATCAGCGGAGTATTCATGCCGGAGGAGTATTGATTTCGGAAGAACCAATTACCTATTATACGGCCCTGGATTTACCTCCAAAAGGAATGCCTACAGTGCAATGGGATATGTACGAAGCAGAAGCGATAGGTTACGATAAATATGATATTCTAAGTCAGCGGGGTATTGGACACATCAAGGAAGCGGTAAGGCTGGTGGAAGAAAATCAGCAACGTAAAATAGACATCCATCAGGTGAGGATGTTTATGAAAGATGAGAACCTGAACAATAAATTAAAGTCAGGGAATAGTATTGGTTGCTTTTACATAGAGTCCCCAGCTATGCGACAACTGCTAACCAAAATAGGTTGTGAGGATTATCTGACGCTGGTGGCAGCAAGCAGCATCATCAGGCCAGGAGTAGCTCAATCTGGTATGATGAAGACCTATATTCAGAATTACCATAATCCTGAAAATGTAAATTACTTGCACCCTGTAATGAAGGAGCAGCTTGAAGATACTTTTGGCGTAATGGTATATCAGGAAGATGTAATCAAGATTTGTATCCATTATGCCGGTATGAATGGAAGCGATGCGGATATTTTGAGAAGAGGAATGAGTGGGAAGTATCGATCAAAGATGGAGTTTAACAAGTTGGTGGATAAGTTTCATGATGGAGCTAAAGCATTAGGTCGACCTGAAGCCATTACAGCTGAGGTATGGCGGCAGGTCTTTTCTTTTGCAGGATATAGTTTTAGCAAGGCGCACTCTGCAAGTTTTGCTGTAGAGAGTTATCAAAGTTTGTTCTTGAAGACTTATTATCCTCAGGAGTTTATGGTTGCTGTACTGAATAATTACGGTGGTTTTTATACCCGTTGGTTATATGTACATGAATTGCAAAAGGCAGGTGCAAAGGTTCATTTGCCTTGTGTAAATGTGAGTGCCGCTGTGGTGTCCATTAAAGGGAGCGAGGCATATTTAGGCTTTATCGGAATACAAGGCCTGGAAAGTAAATTCTTTGAACTGATTACAGAAGAACGTAGGCTGAATGGTGAATTTACTGGTTTGGAAGATTTTGTAAAGCGCACAGGTATGGGCTTGGAGCAAGTGGTGATATTGATCAGGGTAGGAGCTTTTAGATTTACAGGTAAGAGTAAAAAAGCACTGCTTTGGGAGGTGCATTTATTGCTTGGGGCCAAGGCCAAGCCCCTTAATGATGCCGAGCTTTTTCATATAGAAAGTAAGCATTATAGGTTGCCTGAACTGGTAAATACCAAACTGGAAGATGCTTACCATGAACTGGAGTTACTAGGTTTTCCCCTTAGTCTCTCTATGTTTGATCTGCTAAAAACGGATTACCGAGGAGATGTACGTACGGATAACCTGATTCGTTATGTAGGGCAAACAGTTAAAATGGTAGGATTGTATGTCTGCGAAAAAACGGTACATGCAAAGAATAATAAAAAGATGTGGTTTGGTACTTTTCTGGATGCCGATGGAAACTTCTTCGATACTACACACTTTCCAAATCATACCCCCATCTATCCTTTTAGAGGAAAAGGCTGCTATTTGATATTAGGTAAAGTAGTAGAGGATTTTGGTTTTCCAAGTATTGAAGTGATTCGTTTTGCCAAATTGCCGATTAAAGAGAATCCGGTTTTGGAATAGATGGATAGGGTGGTAGATAAATACTATTTGATAATTAGACGAGTTACCCTTTTAATAGTGTAGGTTTGATTAAAAAAATGGAAGATTTAAGACACAATATAAATCCTAACGATTTAACGCAAATGCACAAGTTAACTGATCCTGAGCCTGCACTTAGGGTAGGGGAAACTGTTGAGTATGACGAGGATTATAATGGGGCAATACCTTCGTTAGATAGATTTAAGAAATACCTTGATCGCTTTTATGAATACAAACTGATTAAAGGAAAAGAAAATCCAGTTGATTTTCCACTATATAAAATAACTGCTATTAAGTAATTAAAGTGGGTATGCGGTTTCTGTTTTAATTTCAGACATCACAAAGAAACTTTGTACAGTACCAATATTGCTTAGCTGTGCCAGTTTGCTTCTTAAAAAATTATGATAGGCATCCATATCAGAGATCACAATCCTGAGGATGAAATCAAAGGCTCCGGTCATGTGATAGCATTCCATAACTTCAGGGAACTTTACTACCTCTTTTTCAAAGCTACTTAGTGCACTATCGGTATGCTCCTTAAGTTGTACCTGAGAGTAAGCAATCAGGCTTTTGCCAATTTTCTTCCCATCCACGATAGCAACCGAACGTTTAATGTATCCTTCGGATTTTAATCTTCTTACCCTTTCGTGGATGGTTGCGGTGGATTTGTTCAGTTCCAATGCCAATTGCTTGTTACTCAGTAGCGCATCCTGTTGTAAAAGTCTTAAAATTCCGATGTCTGTCTTGTCTAGATTTGGGGTATTCATTACCAGTTGATTAGATGAAAGTGTGTATCGTACACTGAGATTTCGAAACTAATAAAAAAAAGGCTATTTAAAATAAGATTTCCGTAAAAAGTGTAAATTTTTTGAATCATTTCCGTAAAATAATCGGAAATGAGCGTTATCCATTGATCTAAAAATCATTTCTTCTGACCTTGCTCGCGATGAGACAATTAAAAATAGAGCAGTCCATTACCAACCGGGATTCGGACTCAATCGAAAAATACTTGTATGATATTGCGAGAATTGACCTGCTGAGTGTTGAAGAAGAGATCGTGCTCGCTCAGAAGATCAGAAATGGGGATCAACTGGCATTAGATCGGTTGGTAAAGTCTAATCTCCGTTTTGTGGTTTCGGTGGCTAAGAAATACCAGAATCAAGGTATTCGCTTGTCAGATTTGATTGCAGAAGGCAATTTAGGATTGATTAAAGCAGCCCAACGCTTTGATGAAACCAAGGGTTTTAAGTTTATCTCTTTTGCTGTATGGTGGATTCGTCAGAGTATTATGCTGGCAATAGCGGAACAAAAAAGAATGGTTCGCTTGCCTGCTAATCAAATTGGTGGCATTATGAGGATCAATAAGGCTATGAGTGAATTGGAGCAGCGCCTGGAAAGAATACCAAGTCTGGAAGAGGTTTGTGAATTTATTGAATTACCGGAAGAAAAGGTAGTTGATTATCTCTATCATGCACCAATGACCACTTCACTTGATGCTGTGATTGCCGAAGAGTCTGGTTTTACGCTAGCCGAAACGATTGAAGACACTAATGTAGAGAAGACAGATAATACTGTATTGCAAAGTTCTGTTTCGGTTGATATAAAGCGCCTAATGAAAAGACTACCAGAGCGTGAAAAAGAAATCCTATCTATGTTTTATGGACTGGGAGGGAATACCGCTATCGGTTTGGATGAGATTGGCTGCAAGATGAAACTGGGTAAAGAACGCGTAAGACAGATTAAAGATAAAGCCCTGAAAACGTTACGTTCAGAAAAACCGAAAGCATATATGATGGAATATATCTAGTATATTTACTAGATGGATAAATCACTGTATCTGGATCATCTAAATCTGTTGCCAATTCCAGGAGAGGTGTTTTTTTACCCCGATTTTTTTGATGAAGAAAGCAGTGATAAGTATTTTAACTACTTGAATACAGCGATCGATTGGAAACAAAAATCTACTAAGGTATTTGGTGAAAAGATCTTACTGCCGCATTTTACTGCTTTTTATGGAGATGAGGGCGTTAGCTATAGTTACGCTGGAAATACAATGCACGCATTACCATGGACAGATGTGTTGCGGAATATTAAGCAGGATATAGCTCATAAATTTGACGTTGATTTTAATAGTTGTCAGCTTAGCTATTACCGCAATGGGGAAGATAGTTTAGGCTGGCATCGTGATAATAAAAAGAGCTTGGGAACTTATCCCTTTATCGCTTCGGTTAGCTTTGGTGCACCGAGAATATTTCAATTTCGGAATTATAGAGATAAAATTCCGATTATTTCAGTTGACCTTATTCATGGTAGTTTGTTGATCATGAAAGCTGAAACTCAGCATTTATGGGAGCATAGATTACCTAAAACAATCCTTCCCACAGGACTTCGTATCAATTTGACTTTTCGCCTGATCAAATAATATTTGTTGTATTTAAGTCAGAAAATAGATATAGCTTTTGTAACTATTATTTTAGCCATTACATTTGTTAACACTGTTAACTAAAATATATGGCATATGGGAATAGCGGAAAGAAAAATTAGACAGAAGGAGGAGTTCAGAGCAAGTATACTGGAGGCTGCATGGCTTCAGGTATTAACAGATGGCTGGCAATCTTTGTCGATTCGTAAAATTGCTGATGCTATTGAATACAGTATCCCAGTTATTTATAACCACTTTGAAAATAAAGAAGCTATATTGCTGGAGTTTACCAAAGAAGGTTTTCAAAAACTAGGCGAGGCACTTCAACAGGTTAAAGATCAACATCAGGAACCCGCTGTGCAGTTAGAAGCAATGGCACATGCTTATTGGGATTTTGCCTTTGATCATCAGGAGTTTTATCAGTTGATGTTTGGTTTGGGGATTCCGGCTTGTGAGAAGGTAAATCAGATTTCGGAAATGAAAAACATGACAACGATTATGATTTCGACCATCCAGGAGACGATTGCGACAAGCCCAAATAAGGAGGCTGATTTTTTCCTTAAGTACCATACTTATTTATCTATCCTTCATGGTTTGGTGTCTATCCAAATGATGAGAAAAGATGGTAAGCCTACGGAGGAGAATCGTAAGATACTACAAGACGCCATATCTGGATTTATCAAATCTTTGCTAATTTAATCAATATCTAATTTAACATCTTAATCATCCATATTTTAATCACCAACAAACAAATTTCTCTATGAAAAGACTATTTAACACCAATTTTAATAACGCATCTCTGCATTTTATGCTACTTGTTTTACGTGTAGGTATTGCATCTTTTATGATTGTTCATGGTTATCAGAAACTAGGATGGCTTATGGCAGGTGGCGAAATTCAATTTGGTGACCCAATAGGAGTAGGTATGGCGGCCTCCTTGTATTTAGCTGTTTTTGCCGAATTTTTCTGTTCTATTTTTTTGTTACTAGGTTTAGGGACCAGATTAGCGCTCATACCACTAATCATTACAATGGTAGTTGCCGTATTTATTGTACACGCGCCAGATGGCTTTGATAAGAAAGAATTGGGCTTACATTACCTACTGGTTTACGTTTTCTTATTGATATCTGGTCCTGGAAAATACAGCATTGACAACATTATTAGTAAAAGGTTATACAGTCGCAAGCGCTAAATATTTATATCTTACATATCATTTTGAATCAAATACCGTTATAGCTGTTATGAAGAAAATATTGCTATTGTGTCTCGCTACTGTTGTTATATCAAGTTGTGGTATAAATAAACAGGCGCAGCAAATTAAAGCGCTCGAAAAGTGCAGGTACAAGATCACTTCTGCGGATCAAGTTACTCTTGGTGGGGCGGATGTGAAAAAGATGGTCATCAATCAAGATATTAATCTGGCTAGTCTACCTGGATTAGCATTAGGTTTACTTAGAAAAGATGTTCCCTTGAGAGCCCGGTTAAATCTGGAAGTTCAAAATCCGACTGGAGATGATGCTTCGATCAATGAATTTGAATATAAAATTTTGATCAACAAGCAGGAGTTGGCTACAGGTTTTGTGAACCAGGCCTTAAATGTTGCTGCGGGTAGGTCTGCTACTGTACCTGTTGATATGGAAGTAAACGTTTACCCATTTATTTCCAACAGTAAAGTAATGGGAGAGATTAGTGATTTTCTTAAAAGCGGTAAGAATGGTGGCCCTGAAAAGAAAGGCATCCTTACGCTTAAGATCAGACCTAGCATTAAAGTTGGAAACACCTTGGTAAAATACCCTGGGTTTATTACAATAGATAAAGAAGTGAGCAGTAAGATTCTCCTATAAAAATTGTAGTACTATTGCAGTATTGTTACTGACTAGTTTGCAATTAAAACTTCAGATTAATGATTTTTGATTAATTTCGAATGATCGTGGTTGTGCATAGTAAGACAATGTACAACCACAATAATCATTTAAAATTTGAATATGAAGTTTCGCTTATCATTGCTCCTTTTTGCTGTAATCATTCCTTTTTTTAGCTGGGCACAAAATATGCAGCAATTAAATGCTGCAGAGATAAAACAAGGCCTTGAGGCACTAAATGTTACCGGAAGCGTGCTGTATATCGCTGCACATCCAGATGATGAAAATACCAGATTACTGACTTATCTGGCTAAAGAAAAAAAGGTAAGAACCGGTTATCTATCATTAACCAGGGGTGATGGCGGGCAAAACCTGATTGGTAATGAACAGGCCGAGTTATTGGGCCTAATACGTACACAAGAACTATTGGCCGCCCGTCGAATGGATGGTGCAGAACAATTCTTTACAAGAGCCAATGATTTTGGCTTTTCTAAAAATCCAGAAGAGAGTTTTAAAATCTGGGACAAGACAAAGATTCTTTCAGATGTGGTTTGGGTGATCCGTAAGTTTCAACCCGATGTTATCATTACACGTTTTCCTGAAGATGCACGTGCAGGACACGGTCATCATTCCGGCTCCGCAATATTGGCTCGTGAGGCCTTCGCGGCTGCTGCAGATCCTAAGCAGTTTCCAGAGCAATTGGCTTTTGTAAAGCCATGGCAAGCAAAAAGGATTGTATGGAATACATTTAACTTTGGAGGCAACAATACTACTGCCGAGGATCAAATGAAGATCGATGTTGGGTTGTATAATCCTCTGCTAGGTAAAAGTTATGGAGAAATAGCTGCAGAGAGTAGGTCTAATCATAGAAGTCAGGGCTTTGGTGCTGCAAGACAGCGCGGAACGGGTATAGAATATTTTACACCTGTGGCAGGTGAAAGAGCAAAGGGGGATATATTTGATGGTATAGATTTTACATTGAATAGAACACCTGGAACTGCTGCTATTCAACAATTATTGGCAGAGATCAATGCTGAATACAATGTTGCCGATCCTTCAAAATCAATCACTAAGCTTTTAAAATTAAAACAGCTGGTAAAAGGAAAGCCTTTTAAGCAGGATCTGCTAGATGATTTGATTCTGGCTTGTGCAGGTGTTTGGCTTGAAAGTTCTGCAACACACTCTTCCTACGCCCTAAACGAACCAGTAAATGTAAAAGTGCAGGGAATTGCAAGAGTAAAACCGGGATTTCCAATGACTATTACAATGGAGGAAGTAAACAGCGGTACCTCATTTGATTTGTCTCCAAATAAGTTTGGAACTCAGGATAAAGTAATTTCAACAGCGAATGTTGGCATTACTCAACCTTACTGGCTTGAAAAACAACATCCAATAGGTTCTTTTATAGTCGATTCACTTTTGCTAATTGGGATGCCTCAAAACAGGCCAGCGCTAATGGCAGTATTTAAAATCAAAATAGGTGATCAGATCATAGAAAAGAAACGTCCGGTGGTTTACAAATATACCGATCAGGTACGTGGAGAGGTTTACCAGCCATTGGTTATCGCAGCACCTGTAACTGCTACACTTTCTGAGAAAGCCTTTATTTTTAATGGTAATGAAGCCAAAAGCATCTCAGTATTGTTAAAGAGTTTTAAAGACAACGCATCTGGAGTATTAGCTCCGCAAGTACCTTCGGGATGGAAGGTAAGTCCTCAGAAGATAGACTTTACATTGGCTAAAAAAGGAGATGAACAATCGGTAATGTTTACGGTTACGCCTGCAGGAAATACTACAGGTGGCAATTTGTTGTTGAATGTGCTGGTTGATGGGCAAACCTATAACAAGGGGCTTCGTGTAATTAGTTATGAGCATATTCCATTGCAAACACTTTTTCCTTTTGCTGAAGCCCGCTTAGATAAAGTAGATTTAAAATTTGCTGGAAAACGTATTGGTTACGTCGCTGGTGCGGGTGACCTTGTGCCTGAATCTTTAAAGCAAATAGGTTATGACGTAGTTAGCTTGACTGAGCATCAGGTAATCAACAGTAATCTGTCAGGTTTTGACGCGATCGTTACCGGAGTGAGACTGTACAATGTGAATGACCAGATTAAAAATATGCAACCTAAGTTAATGAAGTATGTAGAGAATGGTGGAATTTTGTTAATTCAGTATAATGTAAATAGCCCTTTAAAGATTGATAATATTGGTCCTTATCCCTTTAAATTGTCACGCGATAGGGTTACGGAAGAAGATGCAAAAGTTACTATCCTTGCGCCTGAAGACCCGGCTTTAAATTATCCTAACAAAATTACGGCTAAGGATTTTGATGGTTGGATACAAGAGCGTGGCTTGTACTTTGTTACTGATGCAGATCAGAAATATACACCAATCCTGAGTATGAATGACAATGGCGAAAGTGCTAAAACAGGATCGTTAATTGTTGCCAATTATGGAAAAGGCAGGTATGTATATACCGGTATTTCCTTCTTCAGACAATTACCTGCTGGTGTTCCTGGTGCATACCGTTTATTCGTGAATTTATTATCCACCAAAAAATAATTAATCTACCAATCATATATGATGGAGCAGGAACCAATGGGTGAAAAAGAACAGGATTTGCCTCCTTTTGTTAAAACTTGGAAGCAGTTTTATCGACTATTGATCGGTTGGCTGGTGTTTTTAATCCTATTTTTTTACGCTTTTACTAAATATTTCGAATGAGTGTTATAGATTGGTCTGTCTTAATCATTACACTTGTTGTAATTGTAGTTTATGGCGTTTATAAAAGTCGCGGTGCCCATAATATTCAAGGATATTTGTTGGGTAATCAGTCGCTGCCATGGTACCATGTTTGTTTATCAGTGATGGCTACGCAAGCCAGTGCGATTACTTTTTTATCGGCACCGGGGCTGGCTTATTCGTCGGGTATGAGTTTTGTGCAGTTTTACCTGGGCTTACCCTTGGCAATGATTGTTTTGTGCATCACCTTTGTGCCTATATTTCATCGTTTAAAGGTTTATACTGCATACGAGTATCTGGAACAACGATTTGATTTGAAAACAAGGGCGCTAACGGCATTTCTTTTCCTAATTCAGCGTGGACTTTCTACAGGAATAACGATTTATGCACCCTCTATTATTTTATCGACTATATTAAATATCAACACTACTTATACCACACTATTTATTGGTAGTTTGGTTGTGTTTTATACTGTATATGGTGGTACTAAAGCTGTTTCATACACACAAATGCTACAAATGAGTATTATCTTTTGTGGTTTGTTTGCAGCTGGAATAATGGTGGTCCACTTGCTTCCGGGGGATATTGGATTTAGTAGAGCCATCAGCATCGCTGGAAAAATGGGCAGAACCAATGCTATAGATTTTAAACTTGATTTAAATAATCAGTATACAGTGTGGACAGGTTTAATAGGTGGTTTCTTTTTGCAGTTGTCTTATTTTGGGACAGATCAGAGCCAGGTTGGACGATATTTGTCTGGCGCCTCGGTTAGTCAGAGTAGATTGGGTTTATTGATGAATGGCTTGGTGAAAATACCGATGCAGTTCCTGATATTACTAATTGGAGTGCTTGTTTTTGCTTTTTATCAATATAACAGACCACCTATTTTTTTTAACAGTTTTGAGTTAAATAAACTGGAAACGAGTAAATATGGGCCGGAACTGGATAAGATTAAAGTCAATTATAACCGTGCGTTTGATGAAAAACAGGTGGAGGTAAATAAGATGAATGCGGCACTTGACGCCGATAACAAAGCACTTATTGATCAACAGAGAACTGCTCTGCGCCTTGCTGATGAGAAGGAGAAGGCAATCAGAAAAGAGGTGACAGATTTAATGTTAAAGAATGATGATCAGGCCAATACTAAGGATAACAATTACATCTTTTTAAGTTTTGTAACCCAATATTTGCCAAAGGGATTAATAGGGCTATTAATTGCTATCATTTTCCTGGCATCTATGGGCTCTACGGCAAGTGCATTAAATTCACTGGCTTCGACAACTGTTATTGATATCTATAAGCGGTTGATTAAAAAGGATGCTACGGATCATCAGTATTTGCAGGCATCGCGTTTAGCAACTGTGTTTTGGGGTGTAGTATGTATTGTAATGGCTTTATATGCAAGCAAGATTGGTAATTTATTGGAAGCAGTAAATATTCTAGGGTCCTATATTTACGGAACTATTCTTGGTGTTTTTCTGGTTGCATTTTATGTGAAGCGGGTAAACGGAAGAGCTGTGTTTTTTGCAGCCTTACTAACTGAGGCTATAATTATAGTATTGGGAAGATCGGAATTTGTAGCTTATTTATGGCTCAATGTAATTGGTTGTTTGTTGGTGGTATTGATAGCATTGATCATTCAGCAAATTATCAATGCCGGTAGATCAAATGTGAAGCGGGAAGGGGCTTAGCCTTTTAGCCAGTCTGCTACATACTGTAGCACTTGTGCACTTTCTGGTTCATTATGCATCTCATGATACAGGTTGTCCCATTCTTTATAAGTGAGTAGCTTGGCAGGTGCACGTTTGGCAAACAGGCGAGAACCCTCTACTGCTGTAAATTCATCGGCGCTACCATGCATTAACAGTGTGCGGATCTTCAGTTGGTCTGCATGTTCCAGGCACCAGACCCCGTTCTGTATCATGTCGTTGGCTAGCCGGAAGCTGATTTTATCATGGCGCAAGGGATCATTCTCAAACTTTTCTATGGCTAATGGATCATGTGAGACTTTATTGATATCCAGCCCTTGAGAGATACGGAAGTTAGGTGCGATAGCGGTGAATACCTTTAGTGCCCCCTTAAGTAAAGGGCCTGGGCGCGTACCAATAATTAGTGCTGGGGCAGAAATAACTGCAGCTAGTATTTCCGGTTGTCGTTTAAGTAAGAACCCTGTTAATACGCCTCCACCCATGCTATGACCAAACATAACAACGGGTTTGCTGAATTGAGTTTTTACATGACGTAAAAAGGCTTTTAAGTAATCAAACATGAATTCAAAGCCTCGGGAAGCACCTTTATGGCCATCAGTTTTACCATGACCATAATGATCAATACCGATAACTGCATAGCCTTGTTGCACAAAAAAAGCAGCTACTTGGTCATAACGTCCGATGTGCTCCCCGATGCCATGTACGATGATCATTACCTTATCGAATTTTTGAGGTAGCCAATGGATACCATGAAATTGAGTTTGTTTAAAAGTCCAATAAAATTCAGTCATAAGGCCGGCGTTTTATTAAGATTAGTCCATTGCCGGTAAGCCCATTGCAATCCATTCTTCTTTCGAAGGTCCATATAGTCCCGGTACTGGTAAACCTAATATACGCATAATTACAGTCATTTGTCCACGATGATGTGTTTGGTGTAACAATAAGATTTGTAAAATTTTTCCTTTCATCCATTCGTCGCCATACATAGGTACAAGGTCTTCGAGGGAGGAATCTGTCCATTTTAAACGTACGGCACGACAAAGGAGTTCTGAATTGGTCTTGTAGATTTCGGCTATTTCATTCATCGTCTCCGGAATAGCTTGATGCTCTAGTAAATCTTCTGCGAGTAATCCTGCACGTTTACCCATTTCTGTAATGGTCTGCGTTAAATGCCAGGCCAACCTGTCTAAGGTGCGTACATGTTCATGAACTTGTGCAGCTTTAGCCTCAGCACTGATTAAACTAAAAATTTTTAAAGTAAATTCCTCTTCGTTTTTCCAGTCTTTCAGGAAATCATCAATTTTCCGGTACATCTTAATTCGTTTTATTTGAGTAGCTAATTTCCTAAAGATTAATCCGAACTGCAAATTTTAATATCAACAATGCTAATATTTGGATGGCTTGTCTATACGGTAATTCTTTCTATTTTTACAACTCACGATGTGATTATGCCAAACACCTTTAGAATTATACTGATACTACTTTTTATAATTACCCAACCAGGATTTGTCTTTGCCCAAAATAAAAAAACTGTTAATGGAAATGTGACGGACGCAAAAACCGGTGAAACACTAATCGGTGCCAGCGTAAAGTTGACTGGTAGCGCTACGGCTGGAACGGTAACGAATGCTTATGGTTTCTATTCAATCAATACACAAGAGGGGACGTACGAGATTTCGGTCAGTTTTATTGGATATAAGACAATAAAGCAGAACCTAAATGTAGCTAAAGATACCAGGATAAATTTTGTGCTGGAAGAAGATAACCAATTAAATGAGGTGGTGATTGCTGCCACTAAGCGGAATGAAAATGTAAGTAGTCCGCAAATGGGCTTACAAAAAATCGATGTCAAAGACATCAACAGTGTACCTGTACTATTGGGAGAACGTGATGTGCTTAAAACGCTGCAATTGCTTCCGGGCATAAAATCGGCTGGGGAGGGCAATAGCGGCTTTTACGTAAGGGGGGGGGCTACGGATCAAAACCTGATTCTTTTGGATGAAGCTCCAGTTTATAATGCTTCGCACTTGCTGGGTTTCTTTTCTACATTTAATTCCGACGCGATAAAAGATGTAAGTGTATATAAGGGCGGGATGCCAGCACAATATGGAGGCCGATTGGCTTCGGTGTTGGATATTAAAATGAACGATGGCAATAGGAAAACCTATACTGTTGAAGGGGGTCTTGGCCTGATCTCATCAAGGTTAAAAGTAGAAGGCCCTATTGTGAAAGACAAAGGTTCATTTATGATTAGCGCCCGTAGAACTTATATGGATGCTTTTTTGAAGTTATCATCCGACAGTTCTGTAAATAGTAATACCCTCTATTTTTACGATTTTAACGCAAAAGCGAATTACCAGATAGATGATAAGAATACGATATACCTAAGTGGTTATTTTGGTAGAGATAAGCTGGGTATAGCGGATACTTTTGGTTTCAACTGGGGGAATGCAACGGTTACATTGAGGTGGAACCATTTATACAGCAATAGATTGTTCTCTAATACTTCTTTAATCTATAGCAATTACAACTATGTGATTCAGAATCTTATGGAAGAGAATAACTTTGAAGTGAATTCTTCCATAAAGGATTTTAATTTAAAGCAGGATTTTGAATATAGTTTAAGCAATAGCCATAATTTAAAGTTTGGGGTAAATGCCATTCACCATACTATCGCCCCTGGTAAACTTACCGCATCAGAAACTTCTAGTGTAAATCAAACAACTTATGAAGACCGTAAAGGGCTTGAGTTGGCTGCTTATGTTTCGGATGAATGGGCTGTTAGTGATCGGATGAATCTGGTTTATGGATTGCGTTTAAGTAGCTTCTCATTAATGGGGCCTGGCAATATCAAATCCTACGATACAGAGGGAAACATCATCGATACTAAAGCTTATAAAGCTGGGGAGTTTGTGAAAAGTTATTTCAATCTGGAGCCAAGATTGTCGGCTAGTTATCAGTTAAGTAATTCAAGTTCATTAAAAGGTGCCTACACCAGGAATATCCAAAATGTACATTTGATGTCGAATTCAACATCTACTTCGCCGACAGACCTTTATATTATGAATAGCAACAACGTAAAACCGGAAATTGCTGATCAGGTTGCTTTGGGCTATTTCAGAAATTTTAATGACAATAACTATGAGTTTTCGGCGGAGGTATATTACAAATGGATGCAAAATCAGATTGAGTATCGTAGTGGTACTGATTTGCGTGGTAATGGGAATGTAGAGGCTGATTTGTTGTATGGTGATGGTCGGGCTTACGGACTAGAGTTGTTTTTTAAGAAAAGATTTGGCCGTTTTAATGGTTGGGTAGGCTATACCTGGTCGCGTACAGAAAGGCAATTTGATGCCCTTAACAATGGGAGATGGTTTTATGCGAAACAAGATAGAACGCATGACCTGTCGCTTGTGGGTATTTATAAAGCCAGTCCACGCTGGACCTTCTCCTCTGTTTTTGTTTACAACACAGGTAATGCCGTTACTTATCCAAGTGGTAAATATCAGATTAACGATCGAACCGTTTTTTATTATACCGAAAAGAATGGATACAGAACACCTGCATATCACCGTTTAGATGTTGCAGCAACATTGGAAGGTAAACCAGGGAGAAGATTACAATCCAGTTGGTCATTTGGGATTTATAATTTATATAACCGTCAAAATGCTTTTTCGATTGATTTTAAGGATAATCCGGATGATCCAACCAAGACTGAAGTGGTGCGAACCACCTTATTTGGAATTATCCCTTCGGTAACATGGAATTTTAAATTTTAGTAAGATGAGACCTATTTTATTTATAGCAATTTTTGCAGGAATGTTACTTAGTGGTTGCGAGAAAGTGATTGAGCTTAAGCTAGATGATTCGGCTCCTGTAATAGTTATTGACGGGGGGATAAATGATCAGAGCGAAAATCAGATTATTAAGATATCTAAAACATATAGCTTTAGTGAACCTAATAAGTTTAATGGGGTGACAGGGGCAAAGGTGGTGGTTACCAGACCAAACATGTCGACTGTGACCTATACAGAAGTTTCGCCGGGTATATATCAATCCGTTAAAACCCGGGGTGTTCCGGGCAATAAGTATACACTAGATGTTACTATAGATGGTAAAAAATATAGTGCAAGCTCAATGATGCCAGCAAAGGTAGTGCTAGACTCGCTTACCTTTAAACAGTTTAATCTTTTTGGTAAAACAACCACTTATATAGCGGTTAATTATAAAGACCCGGTAGATGCAGTAAATCAATACCGCTATGTTTTAAAAGCGAAAGGGAAAATAGAAGAAGATATGGTGAGTAATGATCGTTTTAATAATGGGAATAAAGTTTCGGATGTAATTTTTTACAAGCTGGAAGATTTAGTAGCGGGAGATAGTTTAGAAGTAGAGTTTCAATGTATAGACCCAAATGTTTATCGTTATTTTTATAGTTTAAAGCAAAGTAGTGGGCAGGGTGGGCCGCCTGTAGCACCTTCCAATCCGGTTTCAAATTTTAGTAATGGAGCATTGGGCATCTTTAATGCTTATACAACAAGCACGCGAACTGCCGTTATTAAGTAAGGGGATATTAATTTGTTTTACCAAGGAACAATGTTAACTTTATGGTATCTCTATTATGAATCTCATGGCTATACAAACAGATCAGGAACTGATTTCGGTTGAAGAAGAAAGAATTAAAGCCTTACATAGGTACGACATCCTTGATACTCCCCCAGACAATACTTTTGATACACTGACAAAATTGGCTGCAAAGCTTCTTAATGTTCCTGTCGCAATCATTAGTTTGGTTGATACACACCGGGTTTGGTTTAAATCAAAGTACGGAGTAGATGTACAGCAGATGGAACGTGAAGAGGGCTTATGTGCAAATGTAGTTTCATCAGACGATTTTTATTTGGTAGAAAATGCAGTCACAGATCCCCGTACTATGGGCCATAAACTGGTAGTAGGCCCTTTTGGATTGAGATTTTATGCAGCATTCCCACTTAAAACCAAGGATGGATTTAACCTGGGCTCTTTTTGTATTATCGATAAAAAACCAAGAGTACTCTCTGTCGATGAACAAGAAATTTTAAGAGATCTGAGAGACATTGTAATGGAGCAGATAGAACTAAAACTTACTTCGAGGCTATCAGTGGCACAGCACAATCAGATTTTAAATAGAACAGCTCATGACCTCAAAAATCCATTAACTACGATACCTGTTCGTGCCGATCTGATTAAGCTTAAAAAAAGTGATCCTGTTATTGTTGACGCGATGTGTGATCAAATCAAAATTGCCAGTTTAAATATGGTAAGTATCATTGATGAACTATTGCAATCTGGCAGTATGGAAGCTGGTGAGATTAGATTACTTCTTATAAAATTAAACGTCTCTTACCTGGTAAGCAATGTAGTGGCTATGAATCAGCCCCTCGCAGAAAGAAAGGGACAAACTATCCATTTTGCTCCTGAAATGGATATCTATATCAATGCTGATGAGGGTAAATTAAATGAGGTTATAGATAACCTGATCAATAATGCCATCAAATATGCACCTTTAAATACCAATATCTATGTACGGGTGAGTACCTTAAATGGTAGAGCTGTAATAGAGATTGAAGATGAGGGACCAGGTTTAACAGCTGATGATAAAACGCAATTGTTTCAACGTTTTACGCGATTGAGTGCGCAACCGACTGCTGGAGAGCATTCAACCGGGCTAGGCCTTTCCATTGTAAAGGTTTTAGTTGAAGCTCATGGCGGCTGGATTTTTGCCGAAAGCGAAGGTGAAAATAAAGGCGCTAAGTTTACGGTTCAGTTACCTGGCGTTAAATAATTAAAAGCATTCAATTTCCCATGTTCTGCTCCAGCTTTTGTCTGGGGCGAGGGAGATAATGCCCTCTTTTTTTTCCAGATTTTGCTGATGGTCAACGCCATCGGCAATGCCACACCAAGGTTCCAGACAAACAAAGTCTGCATTTTTTGCCGCCCAGATGCCAAAGAATGGAAAGTCTTTAAATTTAAAATGAAGGCCGTAAGGGTTTTTATCGCTGGCGATAGAGATACAGTCGCTCTTTAAAGATTTAAAAACCAATGCATCTTCATAAAAAAGTTCGTGCCGTAATGGTAGTTTTTCATCCTGTAGTTCCATTTCAACTGTTTCATTTGCAATAAGGTCTTCGCTGATTTTATGGTAAGCTAAGACCTGGTCTTTATTAAATTTCAGAAAATAGTCAGTGTACTGTAGGTCGTCCTCGATTGGGACTCTAAACGCAGGGTGTGCTCCAATAGAAAAAAGGAGTAAGCCATCGGCTGGATTGCTTACCTCATAAGTGCAGGATAATCCCGATTCATTTAAGATATACCGCAATCGTAACACAAAGTGAAAAGGGTATACTTTTAAGGTCTCATCATTTTGCGTAAGTGTAAATACGACCTCAGTATTGCTCAGTTGAAGAGGTTCGAAATCATAGTCTCTTGCAAAACCATGTCTAGATAGTTTGTATTCCTTGTTCTCAAAATAATAGGTGTTGTTCTTTAAAGAGCCCACAATAGGAAAAAGAATAGGGCTAAACTTCCCCCAATAGGTAGGGTTTCCGCTCCACAGATAATCTATGTTGTGTTTTTTGCTTTTTAAACTTTGTAGCTCCGCACCTTTATTGGCGAAAGAAGCTATTAAATGCTCGTTTTCAAGGAAAATCATATGGGTAAAAATATAAAAAACAAATTAGTGTAAAAAAAACTAAATTAATACTATTAAAATAGTCGACTTTAATTACCTTGGCTTCCAATTAAAATATCTGGTATTTAAATACTCATTTTTGATATTACGTTTCATAAAATGTAATTTAGAGGATACAAATAGAATCGGTGGGGTATAAACACTGGCGGATATTTATGGTTTTAATAAATAGGGATAAGGGATTCCTTTTGAAGTGCATTAATGGTAACTAATCTTAACATGAGCGATCAGGATCTGCTGTCTTTATTCAAAGGCGGAGATAGAGCCGCTTTTAAGATGATTTATGAGCGTTACTGGCAATTGCTATACGTTTCGGCCTGTAAAGTTTTGAAGGATGAAGAAGAAGCTAAGGACGTCGTTCAGGAAGTTTTTATATCTCTTTTAAATAAAGGTGCCGATTTGGAAATCAATGTTTCTTTTTCATCCTATTTGTATACTGCGGTAAGGTATAAGGTATTCGATTATATCAGTCGTAAGAAAGTGCGCCAGAACCATCTTGATACTTTGGATAATTATGTCTCTGCGGGTAACCTTTGCACAGATCATGCTTTGCTAGAAAAGGAGATCAATGACGAAATGGAAAAGGAAATTCGAAATCTTCCTGAAAAAATGAGAATCGTGTTTGAGATGAGTAGAAAAGCTGAGCTTTCTCATAAGGAGATTGCGGATACCTTAAATATTTCTGACAAAACAGTAAAGAAGCAGATTAATAATGCGATAAAGTTGCTCAAGCCAAAGTTTACAAATCATTATTTCTTTCTTTTTTAACTTTTTTTCACATTCTTCTACTACCAAACTGCTTCTTGCCCGACATGTACTAAATCAAAACTGTTTTTTGATGATTTAAAAAATGAAGAAGAAGTTTTCTAAAGATATATTTGAGCGTTATACTGCCGGAAATTGCACTGAAGAAGAGCGGGCAATAATGGATGGCTGGTATTTGAACGAGCTGAAGCAAAATGAGAGGAGACCTGCTGATGATCAAATGTTGCTGGCAAAGGAAGAGATGTGGAATAACATTAAACCTAAACGCAATATTATCCCACTGATCAGATGGGCATCGATAGCTGCAGTAGCAGTTTTGGCTATACTTTTCGTTTATAAATTTAAAAATAACACAAGTCCTAAACCTGTTGTTGAGCAACAGATGGTTAAGCAGCAAGCGACTGAAGAATTAAAAGATGAAGTGTTGTTTGCTTCTAAGGTGGAGAATAGTATGGTAAAGCTGTCAGATGGTAGTATAGTGATTATGCAAAAGGGAAGTAAACTGACCATCTTGGCTGCATTTAATAAGAAACATACCAGAGAAGTTGAGCTGGAAGGCAAAGCATTCTTTGATATTGCTCACAATCCCTCTAAACCTTTTATCATTTATTCCGGAAAGGTGAGGACTACTGTATTGGGAACTGCCTTTGATGTGACCGCTATTCCTGGGGCTAAAACGGTAAAGATTAATGTGATTAGAGGATTGGTGGAAGTGAAAAATATAAAGTCGAGTTGGATAACCTATCTGAAGAAGAATATGCAGGCTGTTGTTGATCAAACCACAGATAAAATTTCTCGTAAAGTTATTGATGCCGAAAAAGAGCTGTCCTGGAACCATCAGGATCTTGAATTTAAAGATATTTCTATAGGGGACGCAAAAAGCAGACTTGAGGATAAGTTTGGCTATAAAATTTCAGTGCAGGATCCTGAACTGAGGAATGCAACTTTCAACTATTCGATGCGGGCTAATGAATCCGCAGAATCCTTTATTAAGAGTATTTGTGCCTTTATTGGTGCATCTTATACGATAAATCATAAAAATAATACCATATCAATTCAACCTTTAAACCAATAAATCATGAAGAAATTCTACTCAGACACTACAAACTCAACATAAAAAAGGATAAGGTGATTGTTAAATATTGCGAGTATTCAACAGTCTGCCTTATCCCGGGGCTATTCCATTTAGAATGGAAACCCATCATGTAATTCCAAGCAAAGAGTTTAGTAATCACATAAAAAAACTAAAATATGAATTTTTCTGCAAATGCAGCAAGATACGGGGATCCTATTTTCCGGAAATACCAACATGCCTTAATTTACTGTATGCGTATAACCTTACTTGTAAGCTTCGTTATATTGCTCTCACTCCAAATGGTCTATTCCTCGTCGGCGAAGGGACAGGCTATGGAGAATATCAACGTAAGTATAAAATTAGAAAATGAAGACCTTATCGGGGCGATAAAAAAGATAGAACAGCTAACCCCTTTCCGCTTTTTGTACCGTACGGCCGATGTTAAAAGTATTGATAACCTGAATATCAATGCCAGGTCGATCAGTGTCGCACATTTAATGGAGCAATTGCTTGCGGGTACCTCCTTATCGTTCAAGCAAATTGATGATAGAATCCTGATTACTAGGTATGTCTCAGGGAAAGTGCCTAGCTTAATTGTACGCGAAAACAACGCTTCTTATGCATTGATAACGGGAACTGTTTTTGACGCTAAAACCAAAGATCGACTTGTAGGCGTTACGGTACGGATAAAGAATGGAAGTGCCAGGGCACTAACTGATGCCAGGGGTAACTTTCGGATCAGTGCAGAGATGGGGGATATACTCTTGATCAGTTACATTGGTTACGAGACCCAGGAAGTGACGGTAACTAAACCGGTACTGGAAATCCGTTTGGAAGAATCCGCGCAATCACTAAAAGGAGTAGTTGTTACCGGTATCTTTAGCCAATCGAAAACTACTTTTACGGGGGCAGCCAGAACTTTTAATGCCCAAGAGCTGTCAAAAGTGTCGAACAATAACGTGCTTTCTGCGTTGAAGTCGCTCGATCCGTCATTTCAAATGCCTGAAAACCTGAACATCGGCTCTAATCCTAACGTTCTTCCTGATGTCGTACTGCGCGGTGGAAATACACTTTTAGACATTAGTACACCCGGAAACAGTAATCCATTCAATTATCAGTCCGCACCAAACGCGCCATTGTTTATTCTGGATGGTTTTGAAACTACTTTGCAGCGGGTTAATGATTTGGATATGAATCGAATTGCAAGCGTTACTATCCTAAAGGATGCTGGTGCTACAGCCATTTATGGATCAAGGGGAGCAAATGGTGTAATTGTTATCGAACAGAACCGACCAGTAGATGGTAAGTTGAGAGTAAGCTATAATGCCAGCATGACTATTGAAGCGCCTGATCTAACGGGTTATAACTTATTGGATGCTCAAGGGAAATTTGATTTGGAAGACCGTTCAAATGCTTTTATTGACAGTTGGAATTTCAAACAGGACCAATTGGATCTTTATCGCGAATCTCGTTTAAGAGCAGTGAAAGAGGGGGTAAATACTGACTGGATGTCTAAACCCCTGAGAACTGGCGTTGGACAGAAACACAATGTTTATGTAGAGGGCGGAGCCGATGCCGTATCTTATGGACTTAGTTTAACTTATGATCGGAATGTTGGTGTGATGAAATCTTCTGACCGGACCACCACTACAGCCAATTCTTTTTTATCTTATCGTATCAAAAACTTTCAATTCAGAAATGATCTGACCTTGAATTTTAATAAGGCTAATAACTCGCCTTATGGATCGTTTAGACAATACACCCAACTAAATCCTTATTGGAGTCCATACAACGCTGACGGTACTTTAAAGGTGTATCTGGAGACCATTATAGATCCGCAGACAGGAATTAGGTTAACTAACTTCGATAATTATAATAATCTGAATGGTTATATAGGACGTCCGCTTAACCCACTTTATAATGCTTCGTTAAATATAAAAGATCAAACTTCTTTTAGGGGGATTACCAACAATTTTGAAACCAGATGGCAGGCTAAAGAATGGCTTCGCTTAACAGGGCGTTTATCTTACACCACTCAAAACGATGAGTCTGATATTTTTCTTCCTGCTCAGCATAGTTCCTTCGCAGAAAAGCCAACATTTGAAAAAGGATCTTATACAAAAGGGCTAGGCAAAAATCAACGTATAGAAGGGTTTTTGACTGCTGAGGCAAATAAGAACTTTGATAAGCATTTTCTCTCGGCTTCGGCTACGTTAAATGTAAAAGAAAACACATTCGACACGCAGTTTATTCGGGTAGAGGGTTTTCCAAATCCAACATTAGATGAATTGATTTTGGGTAATCAATATCCATCTGGGGGGAAGCCAACCGGCACAGAAGGGATTTCGAGATCTATAGGAACGCTTGCCCGCGTAGCTTATTCTTATGATAACAGGTATCTTTTTGATGCAACTTTTAGACTGGATGGTTCCTCGTTATTTGGATCTGATCAGCGCTATGCGCCATTCTGGTCTTTGGGCGCAGGTTGGAACATTAAAAATGAATCCTTCTTAAAAGATAATGATCAGGTGAATGAATTTAGGTTGAGGTATACCGTTGGTACCACCGGATCTGAGAGTTTTGAGAGCTTTAAAGGAGTAACCACCAGTCAGTATTATACCGATAGGGAATACCGTGGTATTATTGCTACTTATTTACTGGGTTATGGAAATTCTGCACTGGCATGGCAAAAGACTTTTAAACAAAATATAGGTTTGGATCTGACTTTGTTTAGAAACCGACTATCATTAAATGCTAATTACTTCATAGAACAGACAAAAGGAAGTATTGCCTTTATTTCAAGCGCTCCATCATCAGGATTCTATGGGTATTATGATAATATGGGGGATGTGGTAAATAAAGGTTATGAACTTTATGGTCGCTTTAATATCATTGCGAACCCGGCAAACAGAAACAACTGGTCGGTATTTGCAAACGCATTCCATTTTAAGAATACTATTGAAAAAGTTTCAAAAACAATTGAGGCATTGAATAACAGGTCTAATACTGTTAGTTCAACTACACCACTACCGCGATACGCTGAAGGTCAATCTAAGAATGCGATCTGGGCAGTAAAATCATTAGGGATAGATCCTGCGTCGGGTAATGAATTGTTCCAAACACTGAATGGAGACGTTACTACAATATACAATCCTGCTGACCAGATGATTGTTGGCGATGAAACACCGACGTTACAGGGAACTTTTGGTACGAATATGGAGATTAATGGTATTGGTTTTAACGTTTACCTGCGCTTCAATTTTGGGGGTGACTCTTATAATCAAACGTTGATTGACAGGGTAGAGAATGTGAATGTTAATTATTATAATGTGGACAGTAGGGTAGCCAGCGACCGTTGGCAGAAACCTGGCGATGTTGCCTTCTTTAAAGGGATTTTGGATTACACCGGAACACCATTAAATCAAGCCAGGACTTATGCTTCTTCAAGATTTGTGCAAAAGAACAATTTCCTGGCCGGTGAAAGTGCATCTGTATACTATCGTTTTGCTGACAAACTGAATAAGAAACTGGGGTTGCAAAATACAAAGGTTACGTTGTTTACCAACGACCTGTTTAGACTGGGTAGTATCAAACGGGAGCGTGGTTTGGATTATCCTTTCAGTCACTCCTTTACCTTACAGTTACAAACAACATTTTAATCGGTAAAACACCTGAAAATTATGAAAAGTATAAAATATATAATCCCTGTTTTATTTGGCTTACTGGCAGTGTTTAGTTCCTGCAAGAAATGGCTGGATGTGAGTCCAAAAACACAGGTGAAAGAAGAGGTGCAGTTTAGCACCAGACAAGGTTTTATAGATGCCTTGTTTGGTATTTATCAAACTGCGGCAAAAACAACAGGTTATGGCAGGAATATGAGTTTTGGATTTGTAGACATCCTGGCTCAGCAATATTCTGGCATGTCTGTAGGTTCGCCATTTGGGACCGTAGCAAGGTACAATTATACAGATACAGCCTCAGAAAAGAGGATCAGCGAAATATTTTCAAATAGTTATGGAGCCATAGCACAAGCCAATTATATATTGAAAAATATAGATAACGGGATATTGGATCAAAGTAGCAAGCAGATTATACAAGGAGAAGCCTTGGGAATGCGTGGATTTCTACATTTTGATTTGGTGCGTTTGTTTGCTCCAATTTATAACGGAGGAGCAAACGCGACGGTTTCGTCTTTAGCGTATCTAAAGGCCTTTACGGTAGTGCCTCAATCGAGACTCCCATTAAAGGATTACCTCGATTTAATTGAATCGGATCTGAAGGCGGCAGAAGGACTATTGTCTGCAAATCAGGATATAGATCAGATTGCCGGAAATCAAGGGAGCACAAGTGCAGATTTATTTTTGATGTTCCGTCAGAACCATTTGAATTATTGGGCCGTAAAGGCTACACTAGCCAGATTGTACCAATATAAAGGCGACAAGGTAAATGCCTTGAAGTATGCATTGGAGGTAATCAATAGTACCAAGTTTAAGTTTGTAGCTCAACCTTCATTAATTGTAGATCCGTTGCAAGTGACATCAGACCTTACATTTAGCTCAGAGCATGTGTTTTCGTTTTATGTTTCTGGGTTGAAGAAGTTGGTTGATGATTCCTTTAAATCTTCTGCCTCCTCATCTTTTTACGGCGATACACGTGATTTTTACACCGCTAAAGCTACGCTCGAATCCACCTACCAAGGTGGGATAGTAGGTTATGGAACTGATATTCGTAAGGTAGGTGTTTCCAAAAGTCTATGGAACGAGATCAATACAAGTATAGTTTACACCAAGAAATATTATAGCGATAATGACAAGAGTGTAACACAGCGTTTAATTCCGGCCATCAGACTTTCCGAGATGTATTACATCGCTGCTGAAGCAGCACCAACTTTAGAGGATGGGATGAAGTACCTGAACGTGGTAAGGGCAGCCCGCCTGATCCCTGAGTTACCTATACCTGCAAGTCAGGCTAATCTTGAAAGCGAGATTACGCTCGAATATCGCAAGGAATTTTATGCTGAGGGACAGTTGTGGTATTACTACAAGCGGAAGAATATATTGAATATTCCGAATGGAGTGGCTAACCCAATGAATGCAGCAAAATATGTGTTGCCGCTTCCTAACGACGAATTGCAATTTGGATCATCTGGAATTTAAATTAAAGAATTATGAAACTATTAATATATAAAGGCTTAATCCTTTTCGCTGCACTAGTAATATTGGCTTCTTGCAGTAAGGATAAGCAATTGATGTTTAGTGAGATGACATCTGTTTATGTGGAGGCTAGTGTAGATAGTACTGCATATACTTTTGCTACATCTCCGGTGAGTGTAGTAAGTGATACTATAAATATTCCGTTGAGGATTATAGGTACTGCTGCAACAACCGACCGTGAGGTAACTTTTGTCCCAAAGCCGGGAGCGACTGCAAAAGAAGGTTATCATTATAAAATTGGTAAGGTTGTGATCAAAGCAAATGAATTTAGCACCTCCGTTCCTGTGTATGTTTATCGCAAACCTGGTTTAAAGGATAGTGTGGTTAGAGTAGAATTGGAACTGAAGAAAAATGCCGATTTTAATTTGGGCTTTTCAGATCAGCTAAATTATAAGATTACCATTTCCGATATTTTATCGAAACCAACAATATGGGATGCTGCATGGAGTGCATATTTTGGTACTTATTCTAAAGTGAAATTTTTGTTTTTGTTGCAAGTTACTGGAAGGACAGATTGGAACGCTTATCCTTACCCTGCTGACACCCGTTTCATGTCGCAAAGGGCTAAAAACGCTTTGCTAGAGTACAATCAGGCACATGGTGACATGATTGATGAGTTTGGCCAGGTCGTAGTGTTCCCTAATTAATGTTATTTAAAGATCAACAGATGAAAACAATAAATAAAAAGATCTCCGGCATTTTATTGCTAACAGGTATGGTGTTCCTGAGTAGCTGTCATAAAGATAAAAGTACACTGGCCTTAACCGAATTGAATAAGGTAGCTCTTTCTGATCCTAAAACTTTAAATACCCTCAACGCTTTCCAGGGACAGATATTGAATCTTAAACCAACATTATCTCAGTCCTTAAGTGATAAAATGGATCAACTTGAGTTTGAGTGGAGTGTTTATGATAACTCTACAACCAGTTCCTATGTAGTCCCGGAAGCAATCCTTTCTAAGGAATATGAACTGAAATATTTAATAAATGGTGATCCATTTACACTTGGTCAGCACTACCTGCTGCGCTTAACCGTAAAGGATAAATCTACCGGTTTGAAGTCATTCCTAAACTATAACATCCTCATCGGTAATAAATATGGTACAGGTTGGTTAGTGTTAGAAGACAAAGCTGGGAAAGGTGACCTATCGTTTGTAT
The DNA here is from genome assembly GCF_900100435.1 of Pedobacter sp. ok626. Taxonomy (GTDB): domain Bacteria; phylum Bacteroidota; class Bacteroidia; order Sphingobacteriales; family Sphingobacteriaceae; genus Pedobacter. The sequence goes on from NZ_FNEX01000001.1 coordinate 582,598, forward strand.
TTACTGATAATTCAGTGGAGCATGGGATTTATTCGGATCGGAACACAACCCCATTGATTGGCCCTAAAAAACTGGAGTTGACACCTTTTGCAATTACTGATGACATTTCCGCTTCTGGAAAACGTTTGTATATTTTGGCTGATAATGGAAGCCAGGAATACAACTACCTCACTATGGTGAAGAAGTTTGACTATGCATTTGAGTTTTTTAGTGCGCCTGCTATTATCAAACCGCAAGTGATGACCTGGACGAGTCCAAGCACTAACAGTGCAAATAGGTCAGGTGGATTGGGAGTTGTAATCAATAATGGCAAAATGCACTCGAACCTGATTGGTGGATTTCCGGGTATAAAAAAATGGGGTGATGTAGCGCTTACTCCAGAAGGAAATACGAATTACAATCTGGCGCCTTTTGCAACGGGTGGTAATAGCTACCCAGCCATTGTTTATGACAATACAGCAAAACGGTTTTATTCTGTAAGGGGATATAGCCCTACACCAATTGCAGGTTCATTGGAAGCCTTTCCTTCAGCGGCAAGTACAGAGTTTGATATGAACAATGTAGGGATGACCATGATCTTTCAGGATTCAGCAGATGTGGTGAAGGAGTTTAATGCGATTATGAAAGATAATAACAATCAAGCCTACCTGTTGAGGTATAAAACGGAGAAAACCGATGCTGCACCACGCATCACCCTTAAGAAGGAGTTGATGAATGCTCCCGGCATTTTAAATTACACTGCTGCATCAGGTTCAACAAGCACCCCTCACATCTACTATGGAAATGCTAACTCGGTTTCGAGGTACGAAACCAGTTCTAATACAGTTGTGGAGACATATACTTTCCCGGCAGCAGAACAGGTGACAAGCATAAAGTATGCTAAGTATACTTCGGGAAGTACCAGTGCCAGATTATTGGTGGCGACCTGGAACGGAACAGAGGGGAAACTGTACTACTTTACGATCACAAACGTAGGTGGTATGGGCTCTTATACCAATGTGTTTAATGGCTTTGGTAAGATCGTAGATCTGGCTTATAAATACTAATCAACTAAAATTTTATATAAAAATTACGAGTATGAAACTAAAAATAATGAAATACAACCTGCTTGCGAAAGTACTTCTAACGGCTTTAAGCCCATTTGCATTATGGAGTACAGTATGCGCGCAGACAGCAGGTCCCTACCAGATAAATGGTCAAATTGAAGGGCTGGGCGATCAAAAAGTATACCTAAGCAGAAGCTATTCTGGTAAAGATCTAACTGACTCTGTAGTGGCACAGAATGGTGTTTTCAGTTTTAAGGGAACTACCCCCGGCACCTTAATATATGGCTTAAGGCTAGGTAAACAATTTATGAGCATTGCAGTACAGCCCAACGAACAGATAAAAGTTGAAGGTACTTTAAGCAAGCTGAATGAGGTGAAAGTAACCGGAGCGAAGGAGCAAAAAGTATGGAAAGAGTGGGGGAAAACCTGGGGCGTAATATCTGGTCGTGCAGGACAGCTTTATAAGGCCCTGGATAGTATTGGTGAAAAAGGAGACCGGACAGCTGTAAATGCTGAATTTGAAAAACTCAGTTTAAGACTAATCGATTCTGTAGAGCATTTTGTTAAAAGACATCCTTCTTCGGCAATTAGCCCATATATTATCACTGATCGTTTTGTGACTTATCCGAATCCTGAAAAGGCGCAGAGCACTTATGCTTTATTAACTGCAGTAAGTAAAAATTCTATTTATGGTAAAGAACTTGGTAATGCCTTAAAGATCGGTGCAAAAACAGGGATAGGTGTAAAACCTGATTTTACATTGCCTGATAAGGATGGTAAACCAATCAAATTATCAGCTTTGAAGGGTAAAGTGGTGCTGGTAGATTTTTGGGCTTCCTGGTGTGGCCCATGTAGAAAAGAGAATCCAAATCTGGTAAAGGCTTATTCGAAGTATCATGATAAAGGATTTGAGATCTTGGGCATTTCTTTGGATGATAAAAAAGACAATTGGTTAAAAGCTATAGACGCTGATAAATTGACCTGGCTACATGCCTCTGATTTAAAAGGCTGGAAAAGTGATTTGGCTCAGGAGTATGGCATCAGGTCTATTCCAATGAACTTCCTGGTAGATGCCAATGGAAAGATCATCGCAAAAGATCTTCGCGGAGAAGAATTGGAAAAGAAGCTTTCAACCGTATTTAAATAAGTATTAAAGTATATAACAACAGCGCCCGGACATGTAATGTGCCCGGGCGCTGTCGTTATATTTATTCCTAAGGGAAAATGCCGCTTTCCTATTATTTACCCCCTGGAGGGCAGTATTGTTGTAAGAATTTGGTGTAAGTGAGCGACAAATGTTCTGACGTGCCTTCACCTTCATTAATACTATGTGTTCTGTTTGGGTACGACATCATCTGGAACATTTTTCTGTTTTTGATCAATTCATTAATCAACATTTCAGCATTCTGATAATGAACATTGTCATCACCCGTTCCATGGATATACAATAAATTTCCTTTCAGGTTTTTAGCATAAGTAACTGGAGAACCTTTTATATAAGCTTCTTTTGTAACCAATGGAGAACCCATATAACGTTCCTGGTAAATATTGTCGTAGGTTAATTGATTACCTACTGCTGCAATGGCAATACCGGTTTTATAAATCTCAGGATACTGGAACATCAGGTTTAGCGTTGATGAACCACCACCGCTCCATCCCCATACTGCAACGCGGTTTTTGTCAATAAATGGCCATTCTATGATCTTTTTAGCAGCCATTGCCTGATCGCGGATATTCAATGTACCTATGTTTTTGTAAATGCTCTTACGCCACTCACGTCCTTTAGGAGCAGGGGCACCTCTGTTTTCAATAGAAATATAAACGTAACCATCTTTAGGCATATCTCCAGCATAAAGCCAGTTTTGACCGGCACCATAAGTGTCAGTAACGGTTTGCGCAGCCGGCTCTCCATAAACATAAAATACAACTGGATATTTTTTGGTCCGATCAAAATTGTCTGGTTTTTTCATCCAGCCATCCAGCTCAATCCCATCTTCTGTTTTTACTTTAAAAAACTCCACCTTGTTTACAGGTGCTTTTGTCCTGCCCAATTGATTGGTAATACTACCAGCCATGGTCAGGGGATTTAAAGTTGTTAGTTTCATCCATTCCGTAATACGAGGTACCAATGCACTTGTATAAGTATGGCGTGCAAATACCCCATTTGGCGAGATTTCGTAAGTATGTGTACCCGGTAAAATAGAAGGGGTAACCATCTCAGGCTTGCCACCACCGCTTAACTTAGTTTTAAATAAGTACTTCTGCGTAGCATTTAAAGGAGAAGCCATATAATACAACAGGTTGTTCTTTTCATCAACCAATGAGTTTTCTATAACGTCAAAATCTCCTTTTGTAATCAAGGTTTGTTTTTTTCCGTCTTTGCTCATTAGATAAGCATGGTGCCATCCGTCTTTCTCGCTCATCCAGATAAAATCTTTTCCTTGATTTACCCACTGCCAGTCTTTTGCTGCATCTATCCAGGCTTTGTCTGTTTCTGTGTAGATGTTATTTGCAGCCCCAGTAGCCGCATTGGCCACAAACAGTTTGCTTACATTTTGCTCCCTGTTCAATTGCTGCAAAATAACCTCATTGGTATTAGGAATCCAATCCATTCTTGGTATATAGTTTTGGACTTTGTCACCAGACACGTTTAACCATTTAGTTTGCGCAGTGGCAATATTAACAATACCTACTTTGCAAGATGAAGGATCTTGTCCAACCTTGGGGTACTCAACAGGAACTGTAAAAGCATAAATAGAATCCGTATTGTTGATCATTAGGAAGTTTCTGATTTTGGTCGCATCAATTTGCCAGTAAGCGATAGATTGTCCATCAGGACTCCATCTAAACCCATCCCTGCAATCAAATTCCTCTTCGTATACCCAGTCAAAGGTTCCGTTGATCATTCTGTCAGTTCCATCGGTTGTTAAGGCTTTAGTCGTCTTAGCCAACAAGTCATCCACGTAAAGGTTATGTTTACTTACATAAGCAACTTTATTGCCATCGGGTGAGAATTTAGCAAACATAAGAGACGAAGCAGGTTTGTCTTTTCCTACTTGTGTAAGCGTATTAGCTTTTAAATCGGCAACAAAATAATCACCTCTGGTTTCATAGCGCCAAACTTTTTTGCTATTGCTATAGATCAGCACTTTTGTACCGTCTTCAGAAAGTTCAAAATCAATTATTCTACCAGGGTTAGTGCCGCTGGAATATAGTAAATCACGACTTACAATGGTCTTACGTTCATTTTGGGGAAGGGAAATAGAAACTAATTCACCATCCATCATCTGATAGTAAGCATTTCCATCTTTTGTCCATTTAAGCTCAGGTTTGTTCTGGGCCTGAGTTTTTCCATAAAAGCCAATCAGTACGACTAATGCCAGGTTAAAAATGATGTTTCTGAAGTTCATTTTATTAAAGTTCTATAAATTGACGATATACATTTTGCAAGTATGCTTTTGCATGATTAAGCGTTTTTGGAGTCTGTGCAGTATCTTTCTCATTGCTGTTATACAAGATCATTTTTCCTACATTATCAAATGTAACACATTGTTGGTTATCAATAAATCCCATTCCATTGTCCCATGTAAAAAATGCGAAAGGTTTGCTGTAGGGATTCAATAGGTTTTTACTCCATTCAAATTGTTTAGTAGGGAGATCTAGTTGAGCCAGTAGGGTAGCCGCGATATCAGTTTGACTGCCGATATTGTTGAATTTGCGCCCCTTAAATTCATCTTTAATTACGTCTCCATAAAATAGCAAAGGGATATGATAGCGTTGCGGTGTAGAAATGTCGTATATGTTTTTAGGATACACGTGACCGTGGTCTGCAACAAATACAAATAGTGTGTTTTTATACCATGGCTGTTTTTTTGCCTCGGTTAAGAAAGCATTGATGCAAGAATCTGTGTAATAAGCTGTGCTTTTAAAGTTGGCAATATTATCGGCCTTGCCAAATTTTGAAGTTCCGGGTAAGTCGAATGGCTCGTGATTGGTTAACGTAAGTGTCGTAGAAAAGAAGGGTTGTTTTGCCTTGTTCAGATCACTTAGCTGTTTTTGAAATACCACCTCATCAAATTTTCCCCACCTGGATCTCATACCGGTACTTTCAAAATTGTGTATATCAATCAGTTTTTGATAATTATGACTTAAAATAAAAGCTTTGTAATTGTCAAACTCTGACTCTCCGCCGTAGTAAAATGAAGTGTTGTAGCCATTTTTATATAAGGACTGAGAAATAGCAGGTATCTTTTGCATTTTCTCTGGCCATTTTACAATACTTCCTGTTCCAAGGGTAGGGAATCCTGCGAGTGTAGCAATTAACCCTTTGTCGGTACGACTTCCAGGCGAATAGATCTGACTAAAAAGTACACCTTTGTTAATGAGGCTATCAAAATGTGGGGTAATACCATCTTCATTGCCCAGGGTTTTGGTCAAGTCGGCCGTAAAGCTTTCAATAATGACCATTACTATATTTGGGCGTTTTGTTTGGAGTATGTTGATTGTAGTGTCCTTTAAGGGGCTATACAAAGCTCTAATGTCTGCTGCCGCCTGTTTGCTATCCATATACTGGTAAGGATTGCTTTTGGTCATTTTAGCGGAAATTATACTTGATATCAGGTTCCACTCCGTGTTTACTGAAGCATGATTTAATACCTGTACTTCCGAGAAGTAGGCTCTGCTTTGCGTAATTGGAGATACACCCACGCCACCTCTGATCAATAGGAAATTTGCGCCCATCAAGGCTACACATAGTAATATTCTAGCCCAAATCGGACTACCTGTAAAGGTTAGCTTCCTATATACCAAATAACGCTGAAGGAAAAGTCCTAATGCCGCAAGCAGGATCAATAAAGATATGGACAAGCCAAGAGGAGAGGAGGCACTGGATGTCATTGCTTCTTTAGGAGACAAAAATGCAAAACCAATCGCCTTTGAGTTCACCTTGCTACCCCATTCCCTGTAAATGTTAAAATTAACAACAGAAAGGATGCTGCATATCAGTATCAAGATGGTGTTGTAAATCGACACCCATTTTAGTTCTATTATTTTTCGGCCGTTTAAAAGCCAATAGATATAACTTAAAAGCGGAATGACGGCAAAATAAGCCGTCATGGATAAGTCTAGAGGTAAAGCATAATAAAACGTTGCTGTTGTTTCTTTGGAGGAAACAGCAGCAAGTTTTTGATGATTGATGAATATAAATATCAGGCGGTCAATAAAAAAGAATAACAGCCAGAATAAGAAGAAGCGGATAAAAAAAAACAGACTTTTTAACATTTTACTATAGGGTTATCGGCCACCCCTCATAGCTTTTAATTCAGCCATAGTTTTTTCTTCGTAGCCTTTTGGAATGTCCAAAGTGAAAGGACCTACTTTTCCTTCTTTTATACTTTTTAGCGTAAGCATTGTTTTATAGCCATCTTGTGTATTGGTGAATTTGATAGCTGTACCTTTTAATTCAGAAAACCCGCGAGGATTGGCACCTACAGGCAGTTTGATCTCTGTTGTAGCCCATAATTCATAATCGGCTCCGTTATTATCTTTATAGGTATATTTTTCGGCATTGTAACCTGCAATGGTTTGCTTTTCGCCAGTTGCTTTAAAATCGCTATATTTCAAGGACCCTGATTGCTCCTCAATCTCTGATTTTGACATTTTTGCTGCATACTGTTTTTGCATCATCGGAATATCTACAAGAACAAGCGCGTTATTGATGGCTCCATCATTAATTATTTTTAACATGGCCATACCCATATCTACCTGCACTTTAGATAGGTTTCCATTAAACTCTACTTTACTTTCTGATGGTAACACTGATGGATCTACAGCTTTTTTCTGTTCATCTGTTAAAAGATATTCAACTCCATAGGTAATTGTTCCTGCGTCAATTGCCTTTTGAGCTTTAGCGATAATCGCAGTTCCTATTAAAATGATTACAAGAACTCCAGTTTTGATAGATTTAAACATATTTTAAATAATAATTTAGTTTACCAGTTAATTTTTTCTTTACTGATGAAGGCAGCAACCCCTTTTCTGAAATCTTCACTTTCCCTTACCCGGGCATTGATTCGCACAGCTTCTGACAAGCTTTTATCCAATTCAGGATTGGTTGTTTGTCCGATGAGCTGCTTTGTAACCATTAACGAATTGGCAGAAGCTTCATTACACAAACTTAATGCAAAATTATTTACATTAAGACTGATATCCTCTTTGTTTGTTACAAAAGTGATCAGGCCGTAGTTTAAAGCCTCTTGTGCGGAGAATAGAGCCCCAGTAAATAATATCTTTTTGGCGATAGTTTCGCTTGTTTTACGCAGTAAAAAGCAGGAAACAATTGCGGGCACAAAGCCAAGCTTTACTTCTGTATAGCCAAAACTGGCCTCGGGTACAGCAAATATAATGTCGCAAACCGTTGCCAAGCCGCATCCACCTGCAATAGCATGGCCTTCTACCTGAGCAATCACTACTTTAGGTAGATAATAAATGGTGGTAAATAAGTTCTTTAGGTTTTCTGAATCAGCAAGATTCTCTTCGTAAGTGTTTTGTTGAAGCTGCTGTAGGTAAGCCAAATCGGCACCCGCACTAAATGTGCTACCATTTGCCTTTAAGATAATCACCTTAACTTCGTCATCCGCCGAAGCCTTAACAAATGCAACAGTTAGTTGAGCAACGAGTTCGGGGTTTAACGCATTGCGCTTTTCCGGACGGTTAATAGAGATGGTAGCTATACGCTGGCTTAACGAGTATAAAACCAAAGGTTCAGTCATACAAATATTCAGTTATTCTGACCAAATATAAGATAAGCTTCAGATTTTCTCCACAATTGGGATATAACTTAGTCTTAAACTTTATAGTTATGCGCGCTTTTAGTCATTGTACAGTGTACCGAAAATTATTTATTGTACTAATTTGTTTGTGTTTACCCGGTCTTTGTATCGCACAGACTGGAAATGCGCAAGATACTTTAAGGGTACAAACAGCAAAGGGATATAAATACAATCCTGTTGCTACGGAGTATAAACCTGGTATTGTGCCTTTTATTGTTCCAGCGTCATTTATAGGTTATGGTTTAGTATCTCTGATGGGAAATAATGTGGTGCGGCGACTGGATTATTCAACTAAAGATGAATTACAGGAGGACCATCCTCTATTTGCAGCACATGCGGATAATTATCTACAATTTGCGCCCGCTGTAGCTGTTTATGGGTTAAACCTGGTTGGTATAAAAGGACAGCATTCTTTGTTGGATGCTACCGGTTTGTATTTATTGTCTTCTTCCATTACAGGTGGTACCGTCCTCATTTTAAAGTCGGCAACTCATAGGGAACGACCGAATGGAGCCGGGTTTAATTCATTTCCTTCAGGTCATACAGCCAATGCATTTGCAGCCGCAGAATTTTTAAGGCAAGAATACAGAGATGTTTCACCTTGGTATGGTATTGCCGGGTACGCCGTTGCCACTGCTACTGGGACACTTAGGATGTATAACAATAAACACTGGTTTAGTGATGTTGTAGCAGGTGCAGGCTTCGGTATTATATCCACTAAGGTTGCCTATTTTGTTTATCCAAAATTGAAAAAACTGCTTTTGGGCAAGGGGGCAATGAATTATAATGTTGTACCATCATATCAGGAACATAGTTTTGGACTCTCTTTTAATGGAACATTTTAGAAAAAGAAGATTCGTAATTGTTTTATGCTTGAGCTTTTTTACTTTAGGAAGCCATGCCCAGCGCTCGGTAAAGGAAACCGCAGACCTGAATTTTTTCATTCATCAGGCGTTGACATCAAGTCCGCTCAGTAACGATTATAAAAACCAATTACTGATGAATAAAATTGATAGTCTAAGGTGGAGAGCAGGCTATCTGCCACAAGTAACCACTAGTTCTACCGGTTTATATGCACCTATAATTAATGGTTATGGCTATGACGTGGCATTGAGTAATGAACATACACTTGATGCATTGGTCAGTCTGAATTATAATCTGATCAGTAAAGGTTCGAAGGATAACAAGTTACAGCAGATACTTTTACAGAGAGACTCCATCCATTATGTCTCAAAGCTCTCAGAATTGGATTTGAAAAAAGCCATAACTGATCAGTACATCACAGCCTATGCTAGTCAGCAGCAGGTTGATTTTAATAGTGATGTTTATGCCCTTTTGGCCAGGGAAGAGGTTTTATTGAAAGAACTTACCCGCTCAAATACTTACCGGCAGACCGAATATCTTGCTTTTCTGGTTAGCCTAAAACAACAGCAGCTGCAATGGAAGCAGGCCGAACTTCAGTTTAAAAATGATTATGGTGTATTAAATTACTTATCGGGTATTAATGATACAAGTGCAGTGAAACTAATGGAGCCTTTAATTGCAATTGATGAAGATGGGCCGCAACAAGGGAATTTCTTTATTAAACGTTTCCAAATTGATAGTCTTAAAACTTTAAATGCGCGTCAGGCTGTGGATTTTAGCTATAAACCAAGAACAAGTCTGTATGTAAATGGAGGTTACAACTCTTCTTTTATGCTTCAGCCATATAAAAATTTTGGTACGAGTGTAGGCTTTACAGTCTCTGTTCCGCTTTACGATGGACATCAAAAAAAAATGCAGTACGATAGGCTTAACTTGCAATTGCAAACCAGCTCCGCCTATCGAACTTACTTCAGTGCACAGCAAAAGCAACAAATCGATTTACTTAGGCAGCAAATTGCTGCTACTGATGGTTTATACCAACAAATTAAGGATCAAATCAAAATTATCAGCGGTCTTATTGATGTTGATCGTAAGCTGCTGCATACTGGAAATGTTAAGATTGCTGATTTTGTAATTGCCATCAATAATTACATGGTGGCACAAAATCTATTCAGACAAACCAATATTAACCGTTTACGACTCATCAATCAGCTCAATTACTGGAATAGATAATCTCGAAGGTTTATGAAGAAGGAGAATTTGACTAAATATTTATGTCTGTTAATTGCAGTGACCTTAAGTGCTTGTCATGGAGCCGATTCTGCCGAAGATCCTATTGCACCTGTAACCCCAGTTTTGGTGACTTACATAACTAACGGCCCACTTTCTGAGTCTACAGAACTAAATGCTGTATCTGCTTATTTGCAAAAGAGTTTTGTTAAAGCAAATATGAACGGTTATGTGCAATCTGTCCACACACAAGTGGGGCAGCAGGTTGCTGGGAATGAGTTGTTGTTTAGCCTGATGACTAAAGAAGCAAGAGCTATTGGGAATGCAGTTAATCAACTTGATCCGGCATTTAAGTTTTCAGGGACATCGGACATCAGGGCTGGTCAGGCAGGCTTTATCACTGAGGTCAGTCATCAGAAAGGAGATTATGTTCAGGATGGCGAAGCCTTAGCTGTAATCATCAATAAAAACAGCTTTGTGTTTTTGCTTGATTTACCTTATGAAGAACGAGCATTAATAGCCAGTAACAAAGCGCTTGAACTTACTTTACCTGATGGAGAAAAACTGAAAGGAACAATTAGTGGCACTTTGCCTGTAGTGGATTCTGTTTCCCAAACACAAAAAGTGATCATTAAAGTGAAGGTTTCACATCCAATTCCTGAAGGCTTGATTGCCAGGGTCAATATCATTAAGGTAGCAAAGGCAAATGCGAGTATGTTGCCAAAATCAGCTGTGTTAACGAACGAGACTGAGGATGAGTTTTGGGTGATGAAGCTAATTAATGATTCTACAGCGATAAAAGTTCCGGTTAAGCGAGGCCTTGAAAATAAAGATAAGATTGAGGTTTTAAGCCCTGTGTTTAATGTTAGGGACCGCATTGTTATGACGGGGAATTATGGTATGACGGATACAGCAAGGGTTAAAGTCGTAAAACAGTTATGAAGAATTTTTTTATATCGCACCGAAACCCCTTATTGGTGGTACTTATTTTGGTGCTTTTGGGAGGTGTTTATTCTTATCATCAGCTAAAGACAGCTCTTTTTCCTGAGATTACCTTTCCTAAAATAAAGATCATTGCTGAAGCCGAGCTTCAACCAGTGGATAAGATGGTGTTTACAGTTACGCGGCCACTGGAGAACGCAATTAAGCAGGTGCCAGATTTAAAACTAATCAGAAGTGTAACCAGTAGGGGGAGTTGTGAACTATCAGCTTATATGAATAGTGGAGCGGATATTGATCTTAGCCAGCAAAGAATTGAGGCACATATACAAACAATTAAAAGTGCTTTACCACCGGGGGTAAATTTGTCTGTTGAAAAAATGAATCCCTCTATATTGCCTGTAAGTGGCTATAGCCTAGAGAGTCATGTCAAGTCGCCTATTGAACTCAAGCAGTTGGCTACTTATACGGTAAAGCCTTTTTTATCCCAGGTAGATGGGGTTTCTGAAATTAGAGTGATTGGCGGAAAAAGCAAAGAATACTGGTTGGAGCTTGATCTTCAAAAGATGACTACTTTGTCTATTTCGCCGGATCAGTTGAGCAACATGCTTGCGCAAACGAATTTTATCAAGTCTAATGGATACCTTTCTGACCATAATTATCTATACCTGTCCATTACAGATGCAACGGTTAAAAGCAAGGGAGATCTGGAAGAATTGATCGTTAGTAAAACTGGTAACCGGATCGTTAGGGTAAAAGATATTGCTAAGGTTAAAATAGAGGAGGGGGTAGCTTATACTCGCATCAATGCGAATGGAAAAGATGGGATCTTAATTGCGGTAATTAAGCAGCCAAATGCCAATTTAGTCGATTTGTCTGCACAAATGGAGACCAAGGTAGCTGAGCTTCAAAAAATTCTTCCATCCGGTGTATACATAAAGCCCTATTATGTACAGGCTGATTTTGTAAATGAATCTGTTAAAAGTGTTCGGGATAGTTTATTGATTGGTCTCGTATTAGCCATTATTGTAGCGGTTGTTTTTTTGCGATCCTTAAAGGCCAGTACAACCATTTTAATTACTATACCGGTAACACTTTGCTTAAGTATCATTGTCCTCTATTTTGTTGGGTACTCTTTAAATATTATGACACTTGGTGCTATTGCTGCGGCTATAGGTCTAATTATCGATGATGCCATTGTTGTGGTGGAGCAGATTCACCGAACGCATGAAGAGCATCCAGAAGAGCCAACGGTAAATCTGTTGAAAAAAGCAGTAGATTATCTTTTTCCTGCAATGTTGGGCTCTTCTATCAGCACTATCGTAATATTTGTTCCTTTTGTGCTGATGACTGGGGTAGCTGGGGCTTACTTTCAAGTGATGACCAATACCATGATCATTACGTTGGTTTGCTCTTTCTTTGTAACCTGGATAGGTTTACCGATTATTTATTTGTTGCTTACTCGAAATGCAGGTACAAATTCTATAAGTAAAAAGAATAGTGGACATCCGGTTAAAAAACAGGAATGGATCCGGTATTTTATTCAGCGCCCTTATATCAGTATAATCGGTATGCTGTTCCTTGTCGTTGCTATCGTAATCGTTTTTCCGCTTTTGGAGACTGGTTTTTTGCCTGAAATGGATGAAGGGAGTATTGTGCTGGATTATAGCTCGCCGCCGGGAACCTCATTATCTGAAACAGATAGGATGCTGCAGGGGGTAGAGAAAGAGCTGGTTAAAATACCAGAAGTACAAGCTTATTCGAGAAGAACGGGGACACAAATGGGCTTTTTTATAACGGAGCCGAATACTGGTGATTATCTGATTCAACTAAAACCCAATAGGAGTAAAACTACGGATGAGGTGATTGCTGAGATCAGGCGTAAAATAGAAAGCAGTCAACCCGCCTTAAAAGTAGATTTTGGACAGGTTATTGGAGATATGCTGGGCGATCTGATGAGTTCTACACAGCCTGTAGAGGTAAAAATATTTGGTAATGATCAATTTGCGCTGGAGGCTTTATCCAGAAAAGTAGCGGATGTGTTGAGAAAAGTAAACGGTACAGCAGACGTATTTGATGGAATTGTTTTGTCGGGGCCAACGGTTAGTATACAACCAAACTTTTCGGAGCTTGCACAGTATGGAATTACCCCTGCAAGTTTCCAGTCTCAAATTCAACTGGCCTTGGAGGGGAATGTAATAGCTGAGTTGTATGATCAGCAACAATTGTCTCCAATTCGTATCATTTATCCGGGAAGTAGGCAATTCGCAATTGCGAACATCAATGAGCTTAAAATATTTCTGCCCTCAGGAAAGGCGATACCGATTGGCAATTTAGCTAAAATAGAACTTAAGACAGGAAGCGCGGAAGTAGAAAGAGAGAACTTGCAGTCTATCGGTGTAGTTACTGCACGTTTAGATAATAGAGACTTAGGGAGTGTAATGAAAGATGTTAAGCAAGAGGTGGGGGCACAAATAGCTTTGCCATCGGGCTATCACATTACATACGGGGGCGCTTACGCCGAACAACAGCAATCATTTAAAGAGTTATTGATGATCCTGATTACTTCGAGTTTATTGGTGTTTAGCGTGATTCTGTTCTTGTTTAAGGATTTCAAAATTGCTTTTTTGATTTTGCTTATTGCAGTTTTGGGCATTTCGGGTAGTTATCTGGCTTTATTCATTACCAATACGGCATTAAATGTGGGAAGTTATACAGGATTGATTATGATTGTTGGAATCATAGCCGAAAACGCGGTGTTTACTTTTTTGCAATTTAAAGAGTCTGTGCATGAAAATGATGTCGATGAAGCCATTACTTATGCCATATCCACCCGGCTTAGGCCTAAATTGATGACTGCATTAGGAGCGATCATTGCTTTGTTTCCATTGGCATTAGGCATAGGGGCCGGTGCTCAATTGCATCAGCCGCTTGCTATAGCTGTAATTGGTGGCTTTATAGTTGCGCTTCCATTGTTGTTAATCATTTTGCCAAGTATGATCAGGAAGCTGTATCAAAAATCGGTTATTGAAAGATGAGGATTATAGTTCCACCCGTGATGAGCAAAACGGCTATAGCGGTTTTCAAAGTTAGGGGTTCGCCTAAAAATACAACGGATAATAAGATAGCTATCGCTACACTGGCCTTATCTACTGGTGCTACCTGTGATACTTTTCCTAATTGTAGTGCTTTGAAATAAAAGATCCAGGAGAGGCCTGTGGCGAGACCGGAAAGAATAAGGAAAGTCCAGTTCTGTCTCGTTAGGCCGGAAATTCCCTGTTGGTCATTTCTGAACAATACAATTGCCCATGCTAAAAGTAAAATGATGACCGTCCTTATAGCTGTTGCCAGGTTGGAATCAATTCCTTTAATCCCTAATTTGGCTAAAACAGCGGTAAGGGCGGCGAAAAAGGCTGATAGTAAAGCATAAATCCACCACATCTTTTTTTGAATGAATTTAGGTAAATTAAGTGATATATTTAACCAAAACGTTTTACATGAAGATATTGTTGATTGAAGATGAACAGCCCCTTAGAGAGAGTATTATTGCTTATTTTACTGGAGAGGGCAATATTTGTGAAACGGCTGTTGATTTCAAATCTGCAATAGATAAAATAGCTGTTTATAATTACGACTGTATTTTACTAGACCTGACTTTGCCTGGTGGTGATGGACTGGAGATACTGCGGCGTCTCAAAAAAATGAATAAAAACGATGGCGTGTTGATTATTTCTGCGCGACATTCTCTAGAAGATAAACTAGATGGTTTGAATCTTGGCGCAGATGATTACCTGATTAAACCTTTCCATCTCTCAGAGTTAAAAGCAAGGGTGATGGCAATTGTTAGAAGAAAAAGTTATAGCGGTAGCAATGTTATTGTCTTTAATGAGATCAGTATTGATACATTGGCGATGAAGGTTGAAGTTGCTGCGCATGCAGTAGCCCTTACAAAAAAAGAATACGATCTGTTGGTTTATTTTATTGCAAACAGGGGGAAAGTGATTTCTAAAAACGCACTTGCAGAGCATTTGTGGGGTGATGAAATTGACCTCGTTGATCATTTTGATTTCATTTATACCCATATTAAAAATCTAAGAAAAAAACTGATGGAAGCTGGTTGTCCGGATTATGTCAAATCTATGTACGGTGTAGGTTATAAGTTCGAAAGCCAATGAAATTATTAGTTAAATACAACAGGGTAACCATAATTGCCTCTATCATTATACTTGTATTTACTGGTGTCATTTACTATGCTGTGATTCACTTTATTTTAACGGATCGACTGGATAAAGATCTGGTGCTGGAGGAAGAAGAGATTGTTGCTTATGTAAAGACATTTGGCAAGCTACCGCTGGCTGGAAATTTTAAAGATCAGAAAGTCGTTTATCGGCTCATGAAGCCGGGTGATTCACTTGAACGTGGTTTTTTTAATACTGCGTATCTCAACGAATCTGAGAATAAGCATGAGCCTGGGAGAACTTTCGTTACTTCTTTGAATGTAAATGGAGTGCCATATGGGATTACAATTACCAAATCACGTGTGCAAGCTGAGGATTTGGTGAGGATGATTTTAATGATCACCCTGGGAGTAACAGTTATGCTTTTGATCACATTGATGCTGATCAATCGATTTTTACTGGGAAAGTTGTGGCGACCATTTTATACTGTTTTAAAACAGATGAAAGATTTCAATCTTGCTGATAAGGATGAAGTGGTGGCAGAGGATACAAATATCGATGAATTCAGGGAGCTAAATCTTGCAGTTATAGCCATGTCGGCACGCGTGAAACAGGATTATAAAGAGTTGAAAAACTTTACTGATAATGCCTCTCATGAAATGTTGACGCCCCTGGCTGTGATTAATTCTAAGCTGGATACCTTAATTCAAACGGAAACCTTTACTAATGTTCAAGGAGAGGTGATTGAGGATATTTATTTGGCAGTAAGCCGACTATCTAGATTGAATCAATCGCTCTTGTTGCTGGCTAAGCTAGAAAATAACATGATAGCAGCAGATCAAGAACCAATCAATTTGAAAGAACTTATCGAACAAAAGCTCAGGCAGTTTCAGGAGCTGATGCAGATACAGGGTGTTGTTTTAAGTCAAAAATTGGAAGATAAAGAGTTGAGCATGAATAGATACCTCGCAGATATATTAATCAATAATCTATTCAGTAATGCCATTCGTCATAATTATGATGGAGGTGAGATTGCTGTGCATTTGAATAATCAGGAATTGAGTGTTAGCAATACTGGTAATCCTGAAAAATTATCGGATCAGGCATTTGAACGGTTTTACAAAAATGCTGCGTCTGAAGGAATGGGTTTGGGGCTTGCGATATCCTATCAAATTTGCGCTCAGTATGGGTTTAAGCTCGCTTATGATTTCAAAGATGGAAAGCACATTTTCCTAATGATCTTTTAATTCTGGAGAACCGACGGCTTCCCTGAATTGAATTTGAGTTACTTTACGCTGGTCGAGTGCAGGTTTAATAAAATACTTGAAAGCCTTATTCTCTGAAGTTAGATCTGTAAAAAGAATGGCCTTATGCGAGTAGATAAATGCTACTGCGTAATTTTTCTTTAAGGCGAACCTAATTGTACTTTTTTGATGAAAGGAATGTATCTTCCTATAAGTCGTGAAGCTCTGTAGACCTACAAAAAGTGCTATAGCGGTAATCAACATGCCCTTCTTGGCTTCACTTGCAGCCATAATAAATAGCGTCAGGGCTATGCATAGCACAATCAATTCTGTTTTGCTGATCCAGATCGCAGATATCCCGGAAAAAGGTAGTCGGGCAATTTGATCTAAGCCCGAATTTGTAAAAGTGATGAGCCATTCAAATAGTGGTCCTAAGCATTCCAATTTAAAAAGAAGTATAATGAGTCCGATGTACATTATTAATGCCGTAGGGAGCGTGATAAATAGGTTGCTGAGTAAAAAGTAGAGGGGGAACTGATGGAAGTAGTATACGCTAAAGGGGTAGGTGGCCAATTGTGCAGCTAAAGACATGGCTATGGTGCTCCATATTTTATTTAACCAGGTGTGCTTAGGATGGAACCAGCACTCGATTTTAGGCTGCAGATAGATTAATCCTAAAATAGCAAGAAAAGTCAATTGGAAACCGACATCCCAAATGAGGAAAGGTTTATAAAGCAATAAACAAAAAGCAGCAAAAGCAACAATGTTATAGCTATTGGTGGTTCTGGTGAATGATTTGGCCAGGACATATACCGAAATCATGATGGCAGAGCGAAGCACAGAGGGGGAGAAGCCTGTAAGTAGCGCATAGAACCAGATCAGGCAAAGAATTAAGGTGGTTTTGATAAGTCTGGTAGCTTTGTTTTTATTGAGGAAGTAGAACAGCCAATTCAGTACAAGATAAATTAGGCCAACATGCATTCCAGAAACCGATAAGGCATGTATAGTGCCGGTTTTTGAATAAATATCAAGCATTTGAGGACTTAGATCTGCTCTATAACCTAATATAAGTGTGGATGCAACGGCAAACGCATCATCATTTTTGATGAGCTTGCGGTATATCGCTACCTGCTTCGCCCTTAATTCCAGCGCAAAAGCTATCAGTTTGTTTCCTGAATTGGTATTTAGCTTGATTAATTCCTCTTGTTTTAAAAAGGTTTGATAGTAAATATTTTGGGTGGCCAGCCATGCCTTAAAGTCAAACTCGGCTGGGTTGACTGAGGCTGGGATTTCAGAAAATCTGGCAGGTATGATCAGCTCCTCACCATACTTTAAGGTCAGCGGATTTGGATCGTTGACGAGGATAGATACCCTAATTTTTCCAGAAGCGCTATTTAAAAGCTGAATATTGTGTTTTTGGGCTGTTAATGAGGGTTTTGATGGGCTGTATTTGGTCACGATAGCGCTAAACAGAATTATATTCTGTCTCTTTTGTGGTTCGTTTAAAATTCTGATTTTTAGGTATTTTGATTTTTTAAATATATAATAATCAGTACATGTATGACTATTATATGAAATAGAAGATAAGCTGCCTGCAACGAATAGAAAACTATGAAGTATTACTCCATTAATGCCTTTGTAACGATAAATATTTCTCTTACTATAATTGATGTTTATGAAAATCAAAGTGGCGAATAAAAAGAGGTTTAGGATGAGCAGGTCGTAAAATAGAAAGTGGGTTTCGCGGCTATAGCAACTAACTATTCCCGTGGCAAAGGGGATCAGTATTCTTACAAAAACGATCTCCGGTTGGGCTACCACCCTAAGGTTGTCCATTAGAACTGATATCTGAGTTGTAATTTGATCTCAGTTTTCTTATTTCCTTCTATTTCATCTAATCCGGTACCGATTGTTTTGGTGTTCATGTAGAGGAAGAGTGCATACTTACACCAGATGTCTATTTTTTTGACTGGCCGGTACCTGATATTTATAAAACCACGGATACCATTGCCAGAATATATGCCGGAACCAGATCCATATAAAACGTCATTTTCGTAGGCGTAAATTCTGCTGTTATAGGATGAGGTTTTGAAATAAGCAAGACGTATGTTTCCTGATAATTTGGATGCTTTTGGGCTGTAGTTCACGTCGGTATAGACTAATATTCCTGATTCTTTTTTGTTTATATCTTTTTGATATTGAGTTATTTCTGTTCTTTGTTGAAAGTTATACTTTTGGTTTGGTTTCCAGCTGGCTTCCAGGCGGTAGGTTTGCTTCAGCACTTGTTCTAAGTGTGGAAAAGTACTTCCCGCATCCGGGTTTTGTTGTTTTTGTTCTCTTTTAAATCTCAGTGCAGATTTAAATGTTTTACCTCTTTTGTAAGTTAGTTGACTAAGGACTTCATAGCCGGCAGAAGCCGAATCGACTCTGTACTTTAACCAGGGGAATTTGAAGTAGTCGCCATATACTGACAAACTAAGGTTGCCTGGTAATAAATAATTCAGGCCCACATACCAACCTTTTTCATTATTAGTTTCAGCGCCTTCACCAACAGCTTTACTAAAGAAGTTATGGTAGTCTTTGTCATAGCTTCTGTGCAGTGCTACGGCTGATAATTTACGTGAAAGCGTTGCCATAGCGCCATTAATCAACGCGCGTCCTGCACCGATGCTTCGCGCCAGCTCTCCGTAAAAGTAAATGTTCCTAAAAGTGTAATTGTAGTGTAATCCAATATTAGTTAGGTGCCTGCCTGTAAAGCTGTATTTGTTATATAACTGCGTGCCTGTAACGAATGGGTGTTGGTAATCGGATTGATAGGCGACAAATCCGATGTTTAGATTGTCAGTGATGTATTGCAAAGCCCCGCCATAAACGGTTTGTTTCAATGACTTTTGATTTTTAAGCTCTGTTTGAGTGCGATGTAAACCGCTTATGCTAATGTTTGCAAGTGTAAATCTCTGGTCGTCTGTGGCTTTTAAACTTGCATCAAGTCGTCTGTAGGAAATAAAAGGGCTTAAGTGGATGTTTCTACCAAGGTTTAGGCTGCTCGAAATTCCACGGAAGAAGGAGGCTTCATTAGCGGAAGTATAGGGTTTTAAACCAACATCTTTGGCGGCTACACTGGTCACATCTGGACCTTTACCAAAAGCAAAACCAGACCATAGCGTTAGTCCCTGACCGAATTGTAAACTATAGTCACCAATAACGATTTTCTTAACGCGTCCAAGCTTAAGTAAAGTTATGTTGGCAGAAAGGTGGTCTAATCCTGTGCTACGGTTAAAAAGTCGTTCTCCGGCGTCCTTTTCGATTACCACTGCGCCAGATAGGATGTCCTGATAATGGAACCTGTAACGGAGTAATAACTTTTCGGGACTACCGAGGTATCTGCTGCCTGGCAAATCCCTAAAGCCTTTTTGCTTTTGGAGTAATTGAGCGTATCTTAAAATTAGGTCATGATTGGCTATCTGTGCCAGTTTTTTTAATTTCATCTGCTCATAGCCTTCCAACGTGCTTATGGTTACATAGGGCAGTAGCTTGTTGATGGTTTCCGAATCAAAACCGGGTATGGCCTGTAATTCCAAAACATCCAACAGTTTCGTGTTTGCGATATAGCTAAAGAAATTGCTGATTTGCAGAGGGGAAAGGAAGATTAGACCTTTTAACTCTTCGGACGAGGTTTTATGAAGGTTTATAGGGTGCTTACGGAAGAAGGTTAGCCGCTCTGTTAATTCAGATAAGTCTTCGCCTTCAATCGAGTTTTCGGCAAGCCCCTCAATGATGTCCTTGATTTTTTCTTCTTCTTGAGCTATAGCACTCAATCCGCCTTGCAGCAGAAATAGCAAACATAATATTCTCATTGTGATCAGCTTAAATTGGCCAAATCACTGTAGAAATTACTGAATAAAAAAAAATAATTGAGAAATAATTTAAATTTCTTCGTTTAGCTTTAGTAAGAAGTCCTTCAACTTTTCAAGCGAAGCGATGATTTTTTGGTTTTCTTTAACCTCTCCGCTGTTGGTTTTTAAATGCTCTTTAGCACCTTTTAGTGTGAAACCTTTATCGTCTACCAGATGGAAAATGATTTTTAAGTTTTCAATGTCATCAGGAGTAAATAACCTGTTGCCCTTTTTGTTTTTCTTGGGCTGTAACACGTCGAATTCCTTTTCATAAAAGCGGATCTGAGATGCGTTGACACCAAACATTTCGGTTACTTCACCCATGGTGTAATACATTTTATTTATTTCCCTTTCTTTGTAAGGCATATTTTTGTGTTGATTATTAGTTGATTACAGGTTTTATTTAAAGTGTTCAAACTTAGGAAAAGTTATGCAAGTATCAATGGGTAGATTAAAAAAAATATCACAATAATATGTTATTTTTGCTCAAAACAAATCAAGAGAAGGATGACAGCTAAGGAAATCAGACAGGCATACTTAAAATTTTTCGAATCGAAACAGCACCATATCGTTGCATCTGCACCAATTGTAGTTAAAAATGATCCAACCCTGATGTTTACCAACGCAGGGATGAACCAGTTTAAGGATTTATTTCTGGGCGAAGCCCCTATAAAATACCCACGGGTTACCGATACACAGCGTTGTCTACGTGTTTCAGGGAAACACAATGACCTCGAAGAAGTAGGTATCGATACTTATCACCACACTATGTTCGAGATGCTTGGTAACTGGAGCTTTGGTGATTACTTTAAAAAAGAAGCCATCGCCTGGAGCTGGGAACTGCTTACAGAGGTTTATAAAATACCAAAAGACAAGCTTTATGTGTCAATTTTTGAGGGAGATGAGAAAGAAGGTCTTCCGAGAGATACTGAAGCTTATGAGCTTTGGAAACAATATGTGCCGGAAGAGCGCATCATATTGGGCAATAAAAAGGATAATTTCTGGGAAATGGGCGATACCGGACCATGCGGACCATGTTCTGAGATCCATGTTGACTGCCGCTCAGAAGAGGAGCGTAAAGCTGTCGATGGTAAATCCTTGGTCAATGCTGATCATCCTCAGGTAATCGAGATCTGGAACAATGTATTTATGCAGTTTAACCGCCTTAAAGACGGTTCGTTGCAACCTTTGCCTGCTCAACACGTAGATACTGGAATGGGCTTTGAACGTTTGGTACGTGTTTTACAAGAGAAATCATCAAATTATGATACGGATGTTTTTCAACCATTAATCCAATTTATAGCTGCTAAAGCAAGTATTGAGTATGGTAAGGATGAGAAAACAGACATTGCA
Source organism: Pedobacter sp. ok626 (assembly GCF_900100435.1). GTDB lineage: Bacteria > Bacteroidota > Bacteroidia > Sphingobacteriales > Sphingobacteriaceae > Pedobacter. The sequence continues at coordinate 604,178 of NZ_FNEX01000001.1, forward strand.
ATGCGTGTAATGGCAGATCATATTCGCGCCATCTCCTTTGTAATTGCTGATGGGCAGTTGCCTTCAAACAATAAAGCGGGCTATGTAATCCGTCGTATCTTACGTCGCGCTGTGCGTTATGCTTATACTTTCCTAAACTTAAAAGATCCGTTTTTAAATGAGCTTGTTCCGATTTTAGCTGAGCAATTTAAAGGCGTTTTTGAGGAGTTGGCCTTACAGCAGGACTTTGTACAAAAGGTAGTTTTGGAAGAAGAAGTTTCCTTCTTAAGAACTTTAGCTACAGGTATCCAACGCTTTGAAAATTACACTAAAAAGCAAGCAGAGGTATTGATGGCTGAGAACGCCATTGAGCTTGAAAAGTCATTTAATGATCCCTGGGTGTATAGCATCCTGAAAGACGATATGGTGATCTCTGGAGCTTTTGCTTTTGAATTACAGGATACTTATGGTTTCCCGATTGACCTGACTGAATTGATGGCCAGAGAGCAACGCTGGGTCGTTGATATGGAAGGTTACAATACAGAATTACTTAAGCAAAAAGAGCGTTCGCGTGCTGCAACTGCTATAGATACGGGCGACTGGGTTCTGGTTAATCCTGATCTTGAAGTTGAGTTTGTGGGTTATGATGATTTTGAAGCTGAAACCCAGATTATTAAATACCGTAAGGTGATTGCAAAAGGTAAGGAGCAATACCAGATTGTATTGAGCAAAACACCTTTTTACGCGGAAAGTGGAGGTCAGGTTGGTGATACAGGTCGTTTGGAAGATCATAGCCGCCTTTTCTTCGTTGAAATTACCGATACTAAAAAAGAGAACGGCGTCATTGTACATTATGCTGATACTTTGCCAGAAGATGTTGAAGGACATTTCTGGGCGGTTATAGATGAGAATAAACGCTTGCTTTCGCAGGACAACCATACTGCAACGCATTTATTGCATGCGGCATTGAAAAAAGTATTGGGCGCTCATGTGAATCAAAAGGGATCATTGGTGAACGCTGATTACCTGCGTTTTGACTTTTCTCACTTCGCTAAGGTAACTGATGAGGAGCTGGCACAGATAGAGCATTTGGTAAATCAGAAAGTAAGAGAGAACATCCCATTGAAAGAGCAAAGGTATGTGCCTTATGATCAGGCGATCTCAAGCGGAGTAACGGCTTTGTTTGGAGAGAAATATGGCGATCTGGTGCGTATCATTACATTTGATGATCATTATTCTAAAGAGCTTTGTGGCGGTACACATGTTAAAGCTACCGGTCAGATTGGTTATTTTAAAATCGTTTCTGAGGGAGCTGTAGCAGCGGGAGTGAGACGTATAGAAGCGATCACAGCTGATAAAGCTGAAGCTTTTGTATTAGATCAGAACAAAGAATTAAATGAATTGCGTGCCTTGTTAAAGGGGAGCAAGGATTTAACTTCAGCTGTTTCTGCTTTGATAGAAGAGAATAACAAGCTAAAAAAGGATGCAGAGAAAGCTACCTTGGCACAGTCTGCCAATCTAAAACATGAAATTGTACATCACCTTAAGACGATTAATGGTGTTAATTTGATTGCCACTCATGTTGATCTACCTAATGCAGATGCGGTTAAGAACCTGGCATTTGCGGTAAAGGACATGGTTGATGATTTATTCCTTGTATTTACAACGCTGATTGATGATAAACCGGGTATTACGGTGATGTTGTCGGAGAATCTGGTAAAAGATAAGGGCTTGAACGCTTCAAATATAGTACGTGAATTGGCTAAAGATATTCAAGGTGGCGGAGGTGGACAGCCTTTCTATGCTACAGCGGGTGGTAAGCAAAAAGAGGGATTGAAATTAGTCCTGGAGAAAGCTGAAAGTATGCTAGCTTAAGCGTAATTGCTATTTATTGGGCCTTTCAGTAAGGAGATTCCGAATCTCTTTACTGAAAGGCTTTTTTTTGATGTTTTCTTTATTATTTAGCGTTCTGTAGATATACTTCCAGAATGTTTTTCAAATAGATTTCAGGCTTAGGCATGGTAATGATGGTACCAGGTTCTTTATCCTGCGATTGTTTGATGTAATTGGCTTTAATCTTTCCCCAGTCTTTCGAGTAAAGTTGAATAAACATGTCAACAAACTGTTTATCAGTGTAATCTTTAGGAAGTTTACTAAGCACAACTTCAATTTTCTCTTCTTTTCTATGTAATACTGCCATGAGGATCTTTTAATGTCCGCCAAAGCTACAACATTTTTTTATACTATTTACGGGCCAGGAGCTCTTCAACCATCATTGGAACCCCAATGGTGGCGGGCTGTTCAATCTTTCTCATGTGATCGCTCCCAGACATAGATGGCACATTTACATCCACCACATACCTAATCGTTTCTTTGGGTACATATTCTGTTAAACCTGCCGCCGGATAAACCTGTAAGCTTGTGCCTATTACTGCAAATACATTCGCTTTACGACAAAGTCTTGTGGCAAATGTCATATTCGGCACAGCTTCACCAAACCATACTACATGTGGTCTAAGCGGCTTCCCATGGGCGCAAAGGTCAGTGAAACGCAGTTCCCAGCCCGATATAGGGTAGGTTAGGTTGGATTCAATATCCGATTGTGAGCGGGTAATTACGCCATGTAGATGCAATACGTTTTTTGAGCCGGCACGTTCATGTAAGTCATCAATGTTTTGGGTAATGATTTGAACATTGTACTTGTCCTGCAATCTGGCAAGTGCTTTATGTGCCTCATTAGGCTGTGCTTCCAGTACTGATTTACGACGCTCATTGTAAAACTCTTGTACCAATTCCGGGTTACGTAGCCAGGCTTCAGGCGTAGCAACATCTTCGATGCGATGATTTTCCCATAGACCATCTGAATCTCTGAATGTTTTGAGCCCACTCTCTGCGCTAATTCCAGCACCCGTTAATATGACTATGGTTTCCATTTGTACAATTTGATAGCGAATATAATCAACTGTATATTGGTTTCAATGCGGTTTAATGATGAATTTATCATCATAATAGCTGGATATTTTTTTTATTTCAAAAAAATCATACCTTTATTCTATGATTAAATGCCTCTCTTTTATGTTGTTAGCGACGCTCGTTGCTTCTTGCGAGTGGAGTTCCTCCTCTTCATCTTCAGATGCGCCAGTATCTGCCGTAAGGAGAAAAATAGCCTATGAAAAATGGCTGGAAGTAGCCAAGGAAGATTTCAGACTCTGCCCAAAATATGGGAATGGAGTTAAATCGCAGGAACAGATTAATGCTGATAAAATCTTTTTAGAAACGGTTATTGCGAAGGCGGGAAGTCCAGATTCTGCATCCAATCACTATTTTCTGAAAGCATGCGATTACCTTAGTCATGATGATTTGCAAACTACCATGTATAGACTTAACCAGGCGTGGATGCTAAATCCTAGAAATCCGGATGTATACAGGGGATTTGGATGGGTTTACAATCGTTTGGAAGAATACCAATTGGCCCTTGAGCAGTTTAATGAAGGTTTATCTTATGATCCTAAAAATGAAGAACTCCTTATGGAGAAATCATTTGTCGAAAAAAGACTTAAAGCCTCAAAAAGACCTACTTCTCTGTAAAAATTATTTATCCACTTTGTCCATATTCCGCTTATGGAATCGGGGTTCTTTGCGCATCATCTTATTGAAATAAAACAAAAGATTATGGCCGAATTAAGCGTTTCCTCGAACAGAAGAGCGGTTCCTAAAGTTGATTTAACCGCTATGGTTGATCTTGCATTTTTGCTGATTACCTTTTTTATGCTCACTACATCATTATCTAAACCAGTAGCGATGGATGTGGTAAAGCCAGATGAGCCTCTGGATGACGTGCAGGAGCCTGTTCCCGCTTCCCGTTCAATGACCATTTTGCTCGGTAAAAGTAACAAAGTAGCCTGGTATATGGGGGAGGCTGATAAAAGCCAACCCGTAATCGAAGGATTTGGAGGTATAAGGCAATCAATTTTGAAAAATAAGTTGAAGGTGGATGCCGCAAATGCCAATAATCCTAAAAAATCTCTATTTGTGATCATTAAACCTACAACAGGAGCCAACTACAAAAACTTTGTAGACATTATGGATGAATTAAAAGTAGCTGGTATTACTGCCGCCCCTGCAATTGATGATGATCACATCACTATAGAAGAGCAAGAGTTTATGAGACAAAAGAAGCTGTCTCAAAAGTGAGGCAGCTTCTTTTTTTTGATGTGAAATTTTTGTAATTTAAAGTCATGTCAGGAAAAGTAGTTTTTAAGCCCTATGATCCGGATCAGGCGACATTTTTACCTTATAGCCTGGAAGAGTTAGTGCCTTTAGGCCATCCGGTTCGGATCGTTAAACAGGTTGTCGATCAGGTAGATGTTAAACCGATCAACCGTAAATATAAAGGAGGCGGAGCCTCCAGCTTCCATCCCCGTTTGATGTTGAAACTGTTGGTCTATGGTTACCTGAGTAATACGT